>CANMWT010000002.1 GCA_947501635.1 uncultured Roseobacter sp. | reverse complement strand
TCTGGCTCTGGCTCTGGCTCTGGCTCTGGCTCTGGCTCTGGCTCTGGCTCTGGCTCTGGCTCTGGCTCTGGCTCTGGCTCTGGAAAATCGTCCGGTTGCGGTTCAGGCGCAAGCGTTTCTTCGGTCGGTGCTGGCGCTTCTGCAGGTGGGGTCGCTGGTGCGGGAGGCTGCTCAGGTGCAACTGGCGCGGGTGTCTTCTCTGCCTCGACAGGCGCCGCGTCACGTGCAGATGGCGCAGGCTGCGGCTGCGGCGGCAGGTCAGTTTGCTGCGCGGGTTCCGGTGCGACCGCCTCTTCAACACCACCGTCTTCGACAATCGCCTCAAGCCCCTCGTCAATCTTCGAGGAGGATTTGAACAACCGGTCTTTGAGCTTTTTGAAAAACGCCATATCGGGCCTGCTTCGTCTTAGGTCACCGCCCATCTAAGGGGATTTCAGCCGAAACAAAAGGCCCGCGCCGCTTTGGCTCAGATTTCCTCCGGAAAGTGCTTGATGACCAGACGGATCGGATTGGGCGCAGCCTGCCCCAGCCCGCAGATCGACGCATCCACCATCGCTGTGCTCAATTCTTCCAGCAGGCCACGATCCCAGTGGTCCGCCTGCATCAGCTTGACGGCCTTTTCGCAGCCCACACGGCACGGCGTACATTGTCCACAGCTTTCATCCTCAAAGAACCGCAACATGTTCAGCGCCGCAGCCCGCGCCGAATCCTGATCCGACAACACCACGACCGCCGCCGACCCGATGAAAGAGCCCAAAGGCTGCAACGTGTCAAAATCCAGCGGCACATCGTTGATGCTCGCCGGCAGCAACCCAGAAGACGGGCCGCCGGGCTGGTAGGCCTTGAAGACATGGCCGTCACACATGCCGCCCGCAGCGTCAATCACATCGGTGATCGTTGAGCCAGCCGGCAAAAGGTACACTCCGGGCTTGGCCACACGACCCGAGACCGAGTAGCTGCGCAGCCCGAAGCGACCGTTCCTTTCAACCGACGACAGCACTTCCGGCCCTTCTCGGCAGATGCGCGCCACCCAATAAAGCGTTTCGATGTTGTTGACCAAGGTGGGGCGGCCAAAAATCCCCACCTGCGCCACAAAGGGCGGGCGATGCCGTGGCAACCCGCGCTTGCCTTCAATGCTCTCGATCATCGCGCTCTCTTCGCCGCAGATATAGGCGCCGGCCCCGCGCCGCAGATCGATATACCCCGCCGGTACGATCCCCGCAGCTTCCAGTGCCGCAATCTCGCGCCTGAGAATTTCCAAAACGGCGGGATATTCGTCGCGCATGTAGATAAAAGAGGTGTCGGCTTCGATCGACCAGGCCGCAATCAGCATCCCTTCAAGGAAAAGATGCGGCGTGCGTTCCAGATAGTACCGGTCCTTGAAGGTGCCCGGCTCGCCCTCGTCCCCATTGACCGCCAGATAGCGCGGGCCCTCGGCGGCGCGCACAAACTCCCACTTCTTACCCGCCGGAAAGCCCGCTCCGCCCAGACCGCGCAAACCGGAGGACAGAACGATATCCTTCTGCGCCTCGGGATCACCGTTTTGGCGCAACGCCTGCAACGTTTGGTACCCGCCCTGCGCTACATAGGCGTCGAAATCCTCGTAGTCGGGAATTTTTGCATGCGTATCGCCGGCGGCGATCGCCGCTTCGACCTTCTCGACAGTGGCAAAATCGATGTGATTATGCCCCAGCTCAAGAACCGGTGCGGTGTCGCAGCGCCCCATGCAGGGCGCGCGCAACACGCGTACCGCTTTCCGGTCCAGCCCGCTCTCCAGCGCTGATTTCAACGCCTGCGCGCCGGCAAGCTCGCAGGACAGGGAATCGCATACCCGGATCGTCAGCGCAGGCGGCGGTGTCTCATCTTCCTTGACCACGTCAAAATGCGCGTAAAAGGTCGCGACTTCGTACACCTCTGCCATGGACAGCCGCATCTCTTCGGCCAGCGCGCGCAAATGTGCCGCTGACAAATGCCCATAGGCGTCCTGAATTTTGTGCAGATGTTCGATCAGCAGATCGGCGCGGCGTGGGGCGGCACCCAGCAGCGCGCGCACCTCGGCAAGCGCATCATCGCTCAGCTGCCGACCCTTGGTATGGCGACGCCCTTTGCCCGCGCCGGATTTCCACACACCGTCAGCCTGTGCCTTCTTGCCGTTATCAAGTGCCATCGCGTCTTCTCCCTGTCCGCCTGCCACGCAGCGGGTCATTCCCCTTGCCATCCAGACCTAGCAGGCAGGATGGCGCCACGATAGCGCCAAACCGGTCCTGTTTGGACGCCAGAAACGACACATCTGTGTCTGATCCGAAACTTACGTCATTAACCGCAACGAAAGCCGGCGCTTGGAGCTGGCGGCGCAAAGAGGTAAACAGAGGGTTAACATGACCCTACGACCCGCCATAACGCTCTTTGCCACCGCCAGCCTGCTGCCTGCGGGCCTTTTGCTGGCAGGCGCATTTCTGGGCGGCATCTGGCCGCTGGCCGCGCTGGCTGCGATGACGGTGCTTGTGCTTGCCATGGACCGCGCAGGCCCGGGTTTCGAGGCACATGCCGCCTTGGTGAACTGGCTGCCGTGGACCGTGGGTGCTGCGCATTTCGCCTGCCTCGCGGCGACAGTCTGGGCCATGGGCAACGGCCCGCTCGATACCGGCCAGAAACTGTGTCTGGTTCTGGCATGCGGGCTCTTTGCGGGGCAGGTGTCGAATGCCTGCGCGCATGAGCTCATCCACCGCGCGCAGCGCAGCGCCCGCAGGCTGGGCACAGCGATGTACTGCTCGCTGCTTAACGGGCAGCATGTCTCGGCGCATCTGTTGGTGCACCACATCCACGCCGGCACCGTGGCCGATCCCTGCTCTGCCCCAATGGGTCGCGGGTTCTATCGTTTTTATGTACACGCGCTGAAGGCGGAATTCGTCGAAGGATGGCGCGCCGAAAGCAGGCGACGCCAAACCGGCGGCACGCTCAGGACCGGCGTGCACCCCTACACCCTCTACCTGACGGGCGCAGCTGCAACGCTGGCGCTGGCCGTGGTTTTGGGGGGCTGGGCTGGCCTGCTGTCATTGCTTGTCGTCGCCTGCCACGCGCAGATGCAACTGTTGCTCTCGGACTATGTCCAGCACTATGGGCTGCGGCGCCGCATCCTGCCCGATGGCAAACCAGAGCCGATGGGCATCGCGCACAGCTGGAACGCGCCACAGCCCTATTCGGCGGCCCTGATGATGAACGCACCGCGCCACTCAGACCATCACATCCGCCCGGCCCGCAGCTTTGTCGATCTGACACTTCAGCCAGACGAAATGCCGGTTCTGCCGCGCTCCATGCCGGTTATGGCGGCCATCGCGCTGGTGCCGCCGCTCTGGCGGCATATGATGGACCCGCGCGTCGCCCGGTGGACACAGACCGACCGCGCGGCCCCCGCGGCCCAAGCACCAGATTTCCCGCAACCCGCACTGTCGAGGTAAGGCATATGTTCAACCGTCTCCAAGGCCCCGCCACCGCCGCCGCATTCGCAGCCTTCAGCACCTTTGCCCAAGCAGCAGAGCCGATGGATGGCCGCGCATTCGATGCCTACACACAAGGCAAGACCCTGTTTTACGGGCAGAATGGTCAAGCTTACGGCGCTGAAGTCTACCTCGAAAACCAGCGCGTTCGCTGGTCATTTCTGGACGGCCAGTGCAAGGACGGGTTCTGGTACGAGGACGCAGGCCAGATCTGCTTTGTCTATGAGGACAACCCCGAACCGCAGTGCTGGGCGTTTCACACCCATGGCGGCCGCCTGATCGCTCGCTTTGAAAACCTGCCAAACGCGACCGAACTCTACGAAGCGCAGGACACAGACGAAGAGATGATCTGCCTCGGCCCCGAAATCGGCGTCTGATCCCTTAAAACAGCGACCCCTGTTCGCCATCGGACGGCTTGGCCCCCGGCTTGCGCGCGGCCGGTTTGCCCCCGACAGTCACCCGCCCGTCCGAGAACTGAATTTCCAGCGTCGCCGCCGCTTTGGCCGTTTTGCTGTCGGTAACAACTGCGCCGTCGCTGCGCACCACTGCAAATCCGCGCTCTAGCGTGGCCTCATAGCCCAAGGTCCGGCGCAATCGCTCGGCCGCGTCGATACGCTCGCGCAGCGCCGCCGTGTTGCGCAGCCCCGCATCCGCCAGCCGGCGCACCACGTCGCGAAAGCGCTCCGCCCTGCGGTCCAGATCCACCCGCAGAGCCTCGGGCCTGAAGCGCGACGATTGCACGGCAAAGCGGTCTTGGCGTGCGGTGACAACCCGCGCCAAGGCGGGCGACAAACGGCTGACACAGGTCTCAAGCCGTTGCCTGTCGCCCTTGACGACCGCCCGCAACGTCGCAGGTCTCAGCGACCCGCTGATATCCGCCAGACGCACCTTGCGCCGCTGCACCCCCGCGATCAGTGCCGGGGCCAGCCGTGCGCCGCGTGTGTCCACAAGCTGCCGCGGAGTTTCCAGCAAGGTGTCGGGGCGTGGCAGGGCGCGGGCCATATCCCGCAACCGCTGGTCGCGCCGCGACAGTCCCTGACTAAGCGCCTGCCGCATCCGGGCATCCTGTTGCTCGACCCAGGCAATCAACTCGTGGCGCACCGGCACTGCAAGCTCGGCAGCTGCGGTCGGGGTCGGCGCGCGCCGGTCCGACACATAGTCGATCAAGGTGGTGTCGGTTTCATGGCCCACCGCGGAAATCAGCGGGATCTGTGAGGCTGCCGCCGCACGCGCCACAACTTCTTCGTTGAACCCCCAAAGGTCCTCGACCGACCCACCGCCACGCGCCACGATCAGCAAATCAGGACGCGGCAGCGCGCCGCCCGGCGTCAAAGCATTAAAACCCGCAATGGCGCGCGCCACTTCCGGTGCGCACCGCTCGCCCTGCACTGCCACAGGCCAGATCAGCACCTTGCGCGGAAACCGATCCCGCAGCCGGTGCAGAATATCGCGGATCACCGCCCCCGAGGGCGACGTCACCACCCCGATCACCTCCGGCAGATAGGGCAGCGGCCGCTTGCGCGCCGGATCAAAAAGCCCCTCCGCCTCCAGCTGCTTTTTGCGCTTCTCCAGCAACGCCATCAAGGCGCCCTTGCCCGCGACTGCCACCTCATCCACGTTCATGTTGTACTTGGACTGCGCACCATATGCGGTGATACGACCTGTCACGACAACTTCCAGCCCCTCTTCGGGGATCACGCCAAGCCGCGCCACCTGACCCTTCCACGTGGTGCAGGCCAACTGGTTCCGGTCGTCCTTTATATCATAGTACATATGCCCCGAACGTGCCCTGACCACGCGGCTCACTTCGCCACGCACACGGACCCGCCCGAACTCACCCTCAAGGGTTCGTTTGACCGCTCCGGATATTTCACTGACGGTATATTCAGGGGTGTTCTGACCGGGGGTTGGGTCGTCTAGCAGGTCCATTCGGCTTCCGGGTGTTGTCACGGGTTGAAGGTCAGCTTAGAACGCCCTGAAGCGAAGGCCAAGCAGATCAGGAGCGCCGACCATGAACATTCTTATTCTGGGCAGCGGCGGGCGCGAACACAGCCTTGCATGGGCCGTCAAGCAAAACCCCAAATGCGACCGGCTGATCGTAGCCCCCGGCAACGCCGGTATCGCAGAAATTGCCGAATGTGCAGCGCTCGATATCGAAAACGGCGGCGCAGTGGCAACCTTTGCAGATGAAAATGCCATAGACTTCGTGATCGTTGGCCCCGAGGCACCGCTTGCCGCAGGCGTCGCCGACCGTCTGCGCGACGCGGGCATTGCCGTCTTCGGGCCAAGCGCTGCTGCCGCGCGGCTCGAAGCCTCCAAAGCCTTCACCAAATCCATTTGTGACGCTGCCGGCGCGCCCACTGCGGCCTACGCCCACTTCAAGGATATCGACGCAGCCAAAGCCTATGTGCACGCGCAAGGCACGCCGATCGTGATCAAGGCCGACGGCCTTGCCGCGGGCAAGGGCGTCATCATCGCCGAAACCGCGGATCAGGCGATGGACGCACTGGAGCACATGTTCGGCGGCAGCTTTGGCGCCGCAGGTGCCGAGGTCGTGATCGAAGAATTCATGACGGGCGAAGAAGCGTCCTTCTTTGTGCTCTGCGATGGCGAGACCGTTCTGCCACTAGGCACCGCGCAAGACCACAAGCGCGTCGGCGAGGGGGACACAGGCCCCAATACCGGCGGCATGGGGGCCTACTCTCCGGCGCCGGTGATGACACCCGACGTGACCCAGGCCGCACTGGATGAAATCGTGAAACCCACGATGGCCGAAATGGCGCGGCGCGGCACCCCCTATCAGGGTGTGCTCTTTGTTGGCCTGATGATCGAAGACGGCAAGCCGCGATTGGTCGAGTATAACGTCCGCTTCGGCGATCCGGAGTGTCAGGTGCTGATGATGCGTCTGGGCGCGCAGGTGCTCGATCTGATGCAGGCCGTGGTCGAAAACCGGCTTGAGGGCGCACAGGTCAATTGGGCCGAGGATCACGCGCTTACCGTTGTCATGGCGGCCAAAGGCTACCCGGGCGGCTATGAGAAAGGCGCGGTTATCCGTGGCCTCGACGCACTGCCCGAAGACAGCAGCAACATGGTATTCCACGCCGGGACCGCGCGGCAGGGCGGCGAGTATATCGCCGCAGGCGGGCGCGTTCTGGCTGTGACCGCGCGGGCGGGCGATCTGGAAACTGCGCAGCGGCGCGTCTATGACATGGTTGACCGGATCGACTGGCCCGAAGGGTTCTGCCGCCGCGACATCGGCTGGCGCGCGCTCGACTAACTCCGCGCCGCGCCGGCGTCAGTCGGCGCTCTGACAGGCCATGGCCCGCGCAAAGGCGGGGCGTGAGGTGTCGTCCGACAATGTCCTTGCCGTGATCTCGCCCTGTGCAAAGCGCAAGGCCAGCAGGCGTGACCACGCAGCATCCGACAGGATCATTTCCGGCCCCTGCCCGCAGTCGCGGATGCCGCCCGCGATATCGACTTCACCGATCCGGTGGTTGGTCACACCAGCAAGGCTTGCAACCTCGCGCAATGCGCCCGCCTCAAAGCGCCAGATGCGCAGGGTTTTTGCCAGATGCGGGCGGTCCACATAGGCCAGCTCCATCGCGCCGTCGCCGTCCAGATCGGCAGCGCCAAGAGGCGCCAGCCAGCGAAAGCGGGTGCCGATGTAAGGCGTTGTCGCCAGCAGCCGCAACGACAGCTGATCCGGCGCCAGCGTGTAGACAGCCAGCTGCGCGCCCAAGGCCTCGTGGCTGCGCACCACGATGATCTCCGGCAGGCCGTCGCCATCAAGGTCTGCAAGGCGGGGGGCTACATCCTCGAATACATGCGGCGGGTCCAGCGTGACCTTCACGCCGCAAGACGCTGAATTGGCATGGGTCCAGACGCCCAGCGTCGCAGGCTCCAGCCCATCGCCCAAAACGGCATGGCCGTAGCGTGGCGTCAAATCGGCGTACCACGCCTGAAACCCCTGCGCGGCTTTGACCTGAGGCGCGTCGAGTGCCACCAGCGTGCCCGGGACTTTGCCCTGAAACACAAGATCCATCGACGCACAGGCCTGCGCGGCACCCGCCACCAGTGGCCACAGGCACGCCGCCAGCAGCGCTCGGCGGGCGGAGCTTTGCCACCCGCGCCACCGCAGACGCCGCGCCTTGGCGGGCATCAGATCTGCTTTTCGGGCATCTGCACAACCAACCCGTCCAGCGCGTCGGTGACTTTCAGCTGACAGGTCAGGCGGGACCGCGCGGGATCAGGCTCATAGGCGAAATCCAGCATGTCTTCTTCCATATCTTCCTTGGCCGGCAATTTCTCGACCCAGGACGGATCCACATAGACATGGCAGGTGGAACAGGCGCATGCACCGCCGCAATCGGCTTCGATGCCGGGGATATTGTTGTCGCGCGCGCCTTCCATGACGGTCAGGCCATTGGCGACCTCTACAACATGCTCTTTGCCGCCGTGTTCGATATATGTGATCTTGGCCACGTCCCTGATTTCCTCTTGCAGTGATTGGATGTCTTCGGACGCCATATAGAGCGCATCGAGAGATTTTGCGACCCCTCCGGTGCAGGATTGTTATTCCATCGTTTTGTTCTATATTTGTTCTCATGCAAATCTTTACGTCTCCGCCCTCCGCGCAAGCCGCCCCCGACTGGCCACGCCCCCCGGCCTGCGCGACAGCAGCGCAGCTGCACCTGCCGCCGCTGAACGCGCGAATTGCCGTCGCGGGGCTTGTGATTCTCCGCCAACGCCCCGGCACCGCCAAGGGCGTCATCTTTCTGACGCTCGAAGACGAGACGGGCGTGGTAAACATTATTGTCTGGCGGCATATCTACGAAAAATTCCGCCGCGCTGTCGTCGCCGGGCGCATGCTGCGGGTGACCGGCCGGCTTCAACGGGCGCATTCCGTGACCCATGTGCTGGCAGAAGAGATCGAGGATCTTTCCGAAATGCTGGACCGGCTTGTGGCAACGTCCCCGTAAAGCCGTGCACGGTGCCTGCCCGCAGCATATGCCCGCCCCTGCCGACTGCCCACAGCCCATGAAAAAGGGCGCTGGAAAGCGCCCTTTTCTATCTAACTCCAGTGGGTGTCTTACTCGGCCAGCGACAGCGCCACAAAGCGCGGGTCGCCTGCGCGGCGCACCAGCAGCAGCAAAGACTTGCGGCCGGCCTCTTTCGCGGCTGCGACACGGTCTTCCAGATCGGCAATCGTGACAACTTTCTGTTGTCCCGCCTCTGTTATGACGTCCCCTGCGCGCAGACCTTTTTCGTAGGCTTCCGAGGCTTCATCTACTTCCGTGACGGCCAGCCCCTCGGCGTCGGCTCCGGTGCCCAACTGCTCGCGCAGGGTGTCATCCAGCACCGACAAGGTCAGTCCCAGCATCTCTGTCGATGTGGGCACGTCCTCTGCGGGGGCCTGTGCCACGGCAGGCGTCGCGGCCTCGGCGTCTTCACGCCGGCCCAGTGTCACCATAAGGGTCTTTGTCTCTTCGCCCCGGCGCACGACCACACGCACGGCTTCGCCGACGGGTGTGTTGCCGACCTGCCGGACCAGATCGCGGGTGTCTTCCACATCTTTGCCGTCAAAGCTGATGATGACGTCACCGATTTCAATGCCCGCTTCGCTTGCGGGACCCTCAAGCACACCATTGACCGCCGCGCCATCTGTAGATGCCAGACCCATCGCCTCTGCCATGTCGTCTGTCACATCCTGAATTTGAACGCCAAGCCAGCCGCGACGGGTTTCACCGAACTCGCGCAACTGGTCGACCACCCGCGTCACGACGTTCGACGCCATCGAAAAGCCCAGACCGATGGACCCACCTGTCGGGGACAGGATCGCAGTGTTCACGCCAATGACGTCGCCATCCATGTTGAACAGCGGACCGCCAGAGTTGCCGCGGTTGATCGCAGCGTCCGTCTGGATGTAGTCGTCATACCGGCCACTCAGCTCGCGGTTACGGGCCGACACAATACCGGCAGAGACGGAAAAGCCCTGCCCCAGAGGGTTACCCATGGCAATTACCCAATCGCCCACGCGCGCCTCGTCACTGTCACCAAAAGACACGAAAGGCAGCGGCCCGTCGCTTTCCACCTTCAGCAGCGCGATATCCGTGTTCGGGTCGGTTCCGACAACTTCGGCGCTCAGCTCTTCGCCATTGAAGAACTCAACCAGAATCTCGTCAGCGCCTTCGATCACGTGGTTGTTTGTCACGACAAACCCGTCTTCGGAGATCACAAAACCGGAGCCCAGCGCGGACGACCGTCTAGGAGAGCCCTCCGGGCCGTTGTTGCGGTCACGGAAGAAATCCTCAAACGGAGAGCCTTCCGGCACGATGCCCTGAGGTCCCGTGCGACGCGAAACCGTCGTCGATGTGGTGATGTTCACCACCGACGGACTAATCTGTTCGGCCAACGGCGCGAGGCTGGCGGGCCGTGCAAAGGCATTCGCCGGTGCAAGGACCGCGAAGGCCAGCGCTAAGATTGCGACCATCAGCATTTTGAGTTGAACGCTGCTTGAAAGTGTCATGGACATGGGTACCGCTTTGGGGTTCATGCGTCGTCTCCTGAAGTACAGTCTTGCCTTTCGGCAGGGCGCACCTGCACTGCAATGCAGTACCGGGCGTTTGGTCAGACTGCATATATGGCTGCAGCCCTGCAAGGATAAGATGGGCCCTCCGCGCGTTGTTTCAACTCCTTGTGAGGTAACCCATGGGTAACCCGGGGCTTTGAAACGGCACTTGGTGCTAAAAACCGCCGATCTGCCAGGCAGCCCAGACAAGGATGGCACCTGTCACGACAATCAGCCATCCCATTTGCCGGACAGCGCTTTCCGGCAGAGACCGCAGCATTTCGAGCATCCGCTCAATAAGCGAAGGGGCCAGCGCATAGGCCAGCCCCTCGATAATCATCACCAACCCTAAGGCCAGAAGAACAAAGCTCACCGCTCGCCCTCGACGGAACGGGAACCCTGATCGCTGCGCAGGTAGTTGAAGAACTCGCTGTCAGGCGACAACACCATGGTGGAGTTCTGACCTTTGAGTGCGCGTTCGTAAGCCGTCAACGACCGATAGAATTCAAAGAACTCCGGATCACGCCCAAAGGCTTCGGCAAAGATCGCGTTGCGTTCCGCATCGGCCTGACCGCGAATGATATCGGCTTCGCGAGTAGCGTCCGATGTCAATTCGATCACAGTCCGGTCGGCAAGAGCGCGGACCCGTTGCGCGGCTTCCTCACCGCGCGCGATCTCGTCGGCGGCCTCACGCTCGCGTTCCGCACGCATCCGCGCGAAGGTCGCGTCAAGGTTTTGATCCGGCAGGTTTGTCTGCTTGAGACGTACGTCCACCACTTCCAGACCCAGCGGCAATGCACGCTGGCGCGCCTGATTGGTGATCCGCTCCATCAATTCGGCCCGGTCTGCCGACAGGATGGTGTTCGACGTCACACCGTCCGAACCCAGAACCGCACGAATAGTCGGGTTCAGGATACCTTCAAGACGGTCTTCGGCAGCCCGCAGCCCCCCGACACCGACCGCCTGACGGAACTGCACCACATCAGAGATACGGTAGCGGGCGAAAGCGTCTACAACCAGTCGTCTGTCATCCGACGGCGTGACCTCGGTCACTTCCGTATCCAAGGCGAGAATACGCGCGTCGTACTTCACAACCTCTTGAATAAACGGTATTTTAAATGCCAGACCGGGTTCTTCCTTAACGGATTTGATCTGTCCGAACTGCAGCACGAGCGCTTTTTCGCGTTCGTCCACGATGAACAGGGAGCTGAGCACACCAACGGCTGCGATCACCACAAGCGGGATAAGAAATTTGGTCGCTTTCATCAGTTTGTTCCTCCACCGGAGCGGCGTAGTTCATTGAGCGGCAGATACGGCACGACGCCTTGTCCGCCACCGCCCCCGCCGACTTCGTTTTCAAGAATGATCTTGTCCACATCCCCAAGTACACGCTCCATCGTCTCAAGATAGAGACGTTTGCGGGTCACTTCGGGAGCTTTGGAGTATTCTTCCAAAACAGAGGTAAAGCGGCTGGCCTCACCTTCGGCCTCGTTCACCTGCTGTGCGCGGTAGGCTTCGGCTTGTTCCAGTTTACTGGCCGCCTCACCACGCGCCCCGGCGGTAACGCGGTTTGCGTAGGCGTCCGCCTGACGTTCCAGCCTGTCGCGCTCCTGTTCCGCGGCCTGCACTTCGCGGAAGCTGTCGATAACTTCTCGCGGCGGGTCGGCCTTGTCGAGGTTGAGACGCACGATGTTTATGCCGCTGTCGTATTGGTCCATGGTTGCTTGGATCAATTGCTCTGCCTCATCCGCGATGACCTGACGGTCGCGGTTGAGGATGGGCGCCAGCTCGTTACGCGCGATCACTTCGCGCATGGCCGATTCCGACACGGCGCGGATGGTTTCCTGAGGTTCCGCAAGGTTGAACAGGTATTTCGCAGGATCGTTGATGTTCCAGACCACCTGAAAGTCGATGTCGATGATGTTTTCATCCGTGGTCAGCATCAAGCCGCTGTCGGTACGCGCGCCGATATCTTCGGTCTGTTCGCGTGTGACCGGCAGCACTTCGGCGGTGACCAGTGGCCAAGGCGCAAAGTTCAGACCGGAGTTTCCGGTTGCGGAGTACTCACCAAGAAACAGTTCAACCGATTGTTCTTCGGGTGCTACTGTATAGAAGCTGGCCATCAGCCAGGCGCCGACGGCACCCAGCGCGATGAGCCCAACAGTGCCGCGGGTAAAAGCGGGACCACCGCCGCCGCCGCCACCGCCGGCACCGCGGTTATTCCCGCCGCCGTCTTTGCCGCCCATCAGGACGCGCAGCCGCTCCTGACCCTTTTTGACCAGCTCGTCAATTTCCGGAATCTGCGGACCATCGCCGCCCGGACCGCGCGGTCCACCGCCCCCCGATCCACGATTTCCGCCGCCCGAACCACCGTTCGGCCTGTCACCGCCCGAATTTCCGCCGCCCCCCCAGGGGCCGCCATTGTTGCCAGCCATTAAATTCTTTCCCTTCTAAACCGCGTCACTTCACGATCAAACCAGTGCATAGGTACGCTCCCCTGCACGGAATTCAAGCCGTGCGCATCGGAGAACGCATTGTTACGATCTCTTCCGACATTGTGGGGTGAACTGCAACCGTTCGGTCAAAGTCTTCTTTGGTTGCGCCCATCTTTACCGCCACACCCGCCAGCTGGATCATTTCGCCTGCATTGGGTGCTACGATATGACAGCCCAGAACCTTGCGCGTCGCCTTGGAAACGATGAGTTTCATCAGCACGCGGTCGGCCTTTCCGGCAAAAGCGGTCTGCATCGGGCGGAACGACGTGCAATAGACTTCGACCGGTTCCTGATCGCGCGCCGCCTCTTCGCTGAGGCCGACGGTGCCCATCTCGGGCTGGGTGAAGATCGCCGAGGGGATCAGGTCGTGATCCACGGCGGTGGGGTTACCTTTGAAGACCGTCTCGACAAAGGCCATGCCTTCGCGGATGGCGACCGGCGTGAGGTTCACACGATTGGTGACATCGCCGATAGCATAGATCGAAGGCACCTTCGTCTGGCTGAAGTCGTCCACCTCGATCTCGCCCCTGCGCCCGATGCCGACACCCAGATCTTCAAGCCCCATATCCGCTGTATTGGGATCACGGCCGGTGGCGAAGAGCACCATGTCGAACACGCCTTCCGAGCCGCTGGTCGACTTGACCCAGATCGGGCCGCGCTGAGCGGTGGTGTTCTGGTGCATGCGGGTCAGTTCGACACGTTCCTGCGCCGTGCCGCCCATTGCGCCGGTTTCGGCCTCGGGGTCGTGTTCGGTGGCGGGGGCCATCTCGAGGATGTTGGTGCCGACCTTGAGGTCCACGCCGCGTTCTCGCATCTGTTCGGCCACCAGCCCGCGCGCCTCGTCGTCAAAACCGCGCAGGATTTGAGCGCCGCGGTAATATTGCGTCACCTGAACCCCCAAGCCGTTGAGGATGCCTGCAAATTCGCATGCGATGTATCCGCCGCCCACGATCAGGATGGATTTGGGCAGTGCATCAAGATGGAAGATGTCGTCGGATACGATCCCAAGGTGAGCATTGGGCAGGTCGGGCCGGACCGGGCGGCCGCCCGTGGCCACAAGAATATGTTTGGCTGATTTGGTCTCGCCCGTGGACAGGGTCACCTCATGCGGGCCGGAGACGCGGGCGCGCGCGTCGAAGGTTTCAACCCCAGAGCCCGCCAGCAGGTTGCGGTAGACCTTTTCCAGCCGGTCCAGTTCCGCGTTGAGTTTTGTCTTGAAAGACGACCAGTCGAAACTGCCCTTTTGGATGCCCCAGCCGTAGGCCTGCGCCTCATCCGGCATGCCGGCATATTCGGAGGCGAAGACCATCAGCTTTTTGGGCACGCAGCCGCGGATCACACAGGTGCCGCCGTAGCGGTCTTCTTCGGCCAGTGCCACTTTTGCACCTGCCTCGCCCGCGGCGACGCGGGCCGCGCGCACCCCGCCAGATCCTCCTCCGATAACGAAGAGATCGTAGTCAAATGTCGTCATAGTGCGGGCCTTTCTGTCATGTTACGCCGTGCAGGGCTGCCGATCTAAGCAGCGCGAGCGGTTTGACCAGCCCCTGTGGCGTGCGCTCACCAAAGCGTGTTTACGGCTTGCTGCGCATCATTTGGTCAAGTCACTGAAAAGATTTTCGCTTTCCTGCAAATCGAACCGTTCCGTTTCAACGGTGCCGTCGGTGATATCGCGGATTTCGACCTTGCCGTCGCCGAAGCCCAGCACAACCGTGTCACAGATATCGATGAACAGACCGTTTTCGACGACGCCGGGCATCTGGTTGAGCACCAGCGCCAACTGGCGCGCGTTGCCGATGCGCTTGAGGTGCAGGTCGATGATGTGATTGCCTTCATCCGTTACAAAGGGCACCTCTCCGTTCATCCGCAGCGTGCTGTCGCGGCCCAGCACATCCATGGAGACCAGCGTCTCCTCGACAAGGGCCTGTGTGGTCTGCCAGCCAAAGGGGATCACCTCTACGGGCAATGGGAAGGCGCCGAGGGTCTCGACCTCTTTGCCGATATCCGCGATCACAACCATGCGATCCGATGCTGTGGCCACGATCTTCTCTTGCAGCAGAGCACCGCCGCCGCCCTTGATGAGGTTGAGTTCGCCGTCGAATTCGTCCGCCCCGTCAATCGTCAGGTCCAGCCACTTTGCCTCGTCCAGCGAGATGACGTCTATACCAACATCGCGCGCAAGTTCGGCGGTGCGGGTGGATGTCGGCACGCCTTTGATCCGCAGACCTTCGTCGCGCACTTTTTCACCGAGGCATTTCACCAGCCATGCCGCGGTTGAGCCTGTGCCCAGCCCCACCCGCATGCCGCTTTCCACGAATTGAGCGGCGTGCTTCGCACTGACGAATTTGGCTTTGTCGATGGGGGAGAGTTCTGAGGACATATCGCGCTCCTTGAGTGTGCTCACACGCCTTATAGAAAACATGCCGCAAAGGTGCGAGACCGATTCTGATTTATTACAAAACAGAGACGGGCCGCCGGGACACAAAAGGTGCACATGGGCCGTGCAGATGCGCCCGTCTGATGCGTTTTTGACCCGGCGAGGTCGCTTTTCACACCACCTTGCATTGGGTGTATGGCTAGAACGGAGCAATGCGTACAAAGGGTCACGGCCATGTTTCTTTCTGTCTTCGATATGTTCAAGGTCGGCGTCGGGCCGTCTTCGTCGCACACCATGGGGCCGATGGTGGCTGCGGCGCGGTTTCTGGACATGATGCGCCGTTCCCCCTTTGCCTTCCACGGCGTGCAGGCGTCGTTGCACGGGTCTTTGGCATTTACCGGTGTGGGCCATGCCACCGACCGCGCCACGATTCTCGGGCTGGCGGGGTTTCATCCTGAAACCTATGACGCAGCCCTTGCGGATGCCGCGCTTGCCAAGATACGCGCCACCAGCACCATCGAGGTCGATGGCTTGCCCCCTTTGCGGTTCGATCCTCAGGCAGATTTGATTTTTGACTACGACACGGCGCTGCCGGGTCATGCCAACGGCATGGTGTTGCGTGCCAGGGACGCACAGGGCGATGTAACCCTGTCGGAGGTGTTTTATTCGATTGGCGGCGGTTTTGTCATGACCGAAGCCGAGCTCGCCGCAGGAAAAGACACCGATGAGGATGGTCCGCCCATCCCCTACCCTTTCAAATCCGCCGCACAGATGCTGGAGATGGCGCAGGCTTCGGGAAAATCCATTGCCCAGATGAAGCGCGCCAATGAAGCCGCACGCGGCGGTGCGGCGCAGCTGTCAAAAGGAACCGCGCGGCTTTGGCAGGTCATGAATGACTGTATCGAGCGTGGTCTGACCAGCGACGGCGTGTTGCCGGGGGGGCTGAAGGTCAAGCGACGGGCAAAGGGTATTTACGAGGCGCTGATGGCGGAGCGCGGTATGAACCTGAATGCACCGCACACCATCAATGACTGGATGAGCGTCTATGCCATGGCGGTGAACGAGGAGAACGCCGCCGGCGGGCAGGTTGTTACGGCCCCGACCAACGGGGCTGCCGGTGTCTTGCCGGCCACGTTGCGCTACTATCTTGACCATGTTCCGGGGGCCTCGGAAAGCCATGTCGAGGATTTCCTGCTGACGGCGGCGGCCATCGGCGGGCTGGTGAAATTCAACGCGTCGATTTCTGGCGCAGAGGCCGGGTGTCAGGCCGAGGTCGGGTCAGCGGCGGCGATGGCGGCTGCAGGGCTGTGCGCCGTTCTGGGCGGCACACCCGCTCAGGTTGAAAACGCTGCTGAGATTGCGCTGGAGCATCACCTTGGCATGACCTGCGATCCGGTCAGGGGGCTGGTGCAGGTTCCTTGTATCGAGCGCAATGGGCTGGGCGCCATCAAGGCGGTTTCGGCCGCATCACTGGCGCTCAGGGGTGACGGGACGCATCTTGTTCCTTTGGATGCCTGTATCGAGACGATGCGGCAGACCGGGCTGGACATGTCGGAGAAGTACAAAGAGACTTCTCTGGGCGGGCTGGCTGTGAACATTCCAAACTGCTAGCGCGCGCGAAAATCCACCAGCGGCCAGTACAACCTTTGCTTGCAAAGACTCGCACGGCACCCTAGGGTCACGGAATGACCGTAGACCGGCCCCTCTTGGGCATTATGCTGATGCTTGGATTTTGTGTGATCGCGCCGGTTGGCGATGCGGTCGCGAAAATACTTGGGCAGACGGTGCCCATCGGGCAGCTTGTTTTGATCCGATTTGCCGTTCAGGCGGTCTTGTTGACTCCGCTGGTTTGGATGACGGGGCGTGCGTGGCGGACGACACCGCGGATCACCACGCTGACATTTGTGCGCACCGTGTTGCATATCCTTGGCATTGGTACGATGGTCACGGCGTTGAAGTATCTGCCACTGGCCGATGCGATTGCCATCGCCTTTGTGATGCCGTTCATGATGCTGATCCTTGGAAAATGCGCGCTTAAAGAAGAAGTGGGCGCGCGCCGGATCATTGCCTGCGGCGTCGGGTTTCTGGGCACACTGCTGATTGTGCAGCCCAGTTTCGCCGAGGTGGGCTGGCCTGCGCTTTTGCCCGTGGCGGTCGCCTTCAACTTTGCGCTCTTCATGCTGGTCACGCGCCAGATTGCCAAAGAGACGGACCCTATCGGTCTGCAGGCCGTCAGCGGTGTCATGGCGGTCGTTATCATGTTGCCCGTACTGCTGTTGTTTCAGCTATCGGAGGTTGCGCAACTGCAGTTGATACAGGTGTCCGGCTTTGAGTGGACATTGCTTTTGAGCATTGGCGTTCTGGGCACTGTTGCGCATCTGCTGATGACATGGTCGCTGCGCTATGCGCCGTCGGCGACGCTGGCACCGATGCAGTATCTTGAAATTCCCTTTGCGACCGTATTGGGATTTATCGTTTTCGGCGATTTGCCGAACCCGGTTGCCGCAGTCGGCATCGCGGTCACGATCGTGGCGGGTCTTTACGTTATTCTGCGCGAACGGGCCATAGCGCGGGTGGATCTGGCGCAAGGAAACAAGACGCAACCTGCCGGATAAGGGCACGCGGCAGGATGCACAGCATGTTTGGCCGGTCCATTGTAAGATCAATATCACCCGTGGCCTGATTGGATGTCCCCGAGCGCAGGCCCGGTGCAAAGCCGATCCCGTCGACCGGCCACCTGAGCCCGCGTGATGTGCCCCGGACCCGGCCCATCGGGAACAGGGATACCCGCGTACCCGGCGCCATCGCCAGAGCCAGGTGAGGCGGGCACAAAAACACGATATCCTGCTCTGCCAGCACGATCACCCGACGGTGGCAATGTGCCAGCAGTGTGTGGAAAGCCGCCAGAGTGTGATCGACGTGTCCCCCACTGAAACCAGCGGCGACAACGAGCGGCGACAGGGTGTTACGCAGGGCCTTGTCGAAATCGGTGCTGTCCTGTTCGGCGATCTCGTGGAAAGCGGCCTTGGGAATTTGCGCTCGGGCGCTATTGGAGATAGAATCCATATCTCCGATCACCGCGGCCAGCGGCACGCCCTGTTTCAAGGCCATATGGGCACCGCTGTCGGCGGCGACGGTAGTGGGTGCTATGGCGCGTGCGGTCTCAATATCAGCAGCGGTGCATGTGCCGCCTCCGATAAGGGTAACAGGTTCATGTGTCTCAATAATTGCGTTTTTCACAGGAGACTAACGCCAACCATTGAAACAAGACACAATATCGCCATGAAATGATACCATTAAAATCACAGATTCGGGCCCCTTTGGACTTGGCTAAAATGTTAGACATCTTGTTGAAATTACGCAGAGGACGAGCATCCGATGATGAATAACAACAAGATTCTCACGGTCTCTTATGGGACATTTTCATGTACGCTGGAAGGGTTTGACGACTCCTTCGACACCATGAAAGCAATCGCGGAATACTTCCGTGATCTGGCGGCGGATGATCGCTATTTCGGCGCAGAACCCCCACAGCCGGACGCAGACATGCTGGCGCGGATTGCCGAGCGGGAAGTATCGCGGCGTGTGGAAGCCCACGAACATGAAGGCCGTATCATGCTCAAGGCGCATGAAGAGATGGCAGAGCCGGCGCAGCAACCTGCGCAGGTCGCAAAGACGACGGCACCGGTCACGACACCCTTGATGGACACCCCGCCTGCGCCGCAGGCCCCCGTTCAGAGTGTCGAAACACTGGTCGAAGCAGCCGATTATTCCAGCTCTGACGCCGCGCAAGAGCGCGTTGAAGCAGGCAGCGATAGCCCCGATCACACCGATGAAACCGGCGAGGACGCCGCGTTTGAAGCCCCGTTTGCCGCCACTCCGGTAGCTGGCGTCTCGCCGGGGGCCAGCGATGATGTTGCGGCCTTTTTTGCGGAGAGCGTGACGACTGATGTCGCTTCTGATGACACGGAGGAGACGATCTCCGCTGTGGATTTTACCGGCTCTATATCGCCAAGCGCCGCGGGTAAGGACGCGGCGCTTGCAGCGGTGCCGGATGAAGAGAGTTTAGAGGACATCGAAGAGGTGGAAGCCGACGCGCCAGAGGTGCCCACGGCGTCATTTGCTGACAAGCTGGAGCGGATCCGCGCCGTCGTATCCAAGCAGGAAGAGGATGATCTGTCTGCCGACTACGAGGAAGACAGCGAGAACGCTGACGCGCCGGGCCACTTTGCCGATCTGGATGCGGCGTTCAAGGACGAAGAGAGTGCGTTCGACGCCCCCCGCGACGTGGTCGCCGAAGCGGCACAGGACATCGTCGAGGCCTTCGAGCAGGACGAGGACCAGTTGGAGCCCTCCACCGCGCCAGACGATGCGATCGTTGATGAAGACGCGGAAGATCTGGACGATATCCTGAAGCGGATAGAAGCGGTCAGCGATGAGGCTGAGGGCAAGGACAATCTGTTCGGTGAGGGTGCCGGTGAGGATGACGCGGCGGATGCCCCTGCGCACAAAGTTGCGCGCAACGAGGTGGAAGCAGCACTCGCATCGGGCGATCTGGAAGAGTATGAAGACGCCGATCTTTCCTCGAATGCCACGTTGAGCGACGAAGACGAAGAGGCGCTGAACCGCGAGTTGGCGGAGGCCGACGCCCCGGAAATCGTGTCGCGGCAGAGCCTGCCCGAGATTGACGAAGAGGCCGGCGAAGACGTATCGCGGCTGATGGCTGAGGCCGACCAGCAGATGCAGGAGCCAGAGGGCAAGACACGCCGGAGCGCGTTTGCCCATCTGCGGGCTGCCGTCGCGGCGCGTTTTGCCGACCATTCAATGGTCGATGAGGCGCAAAAGGTCGAAAAAGAGGCCGAGGTTTACCGCAGCGATCTCGCGGAGGTTGTAAAACCCCGACGTCCTATGACGGGCGAGCACCGCACGGAACGTCCTGCGGACGAGCGTGCCGCACCATTGAAGCTGGTGGCCGAGCAGCGTGTTGACACCGATGAAGCCTCATCCCGCGGCCCGATTGCGCCGCGCCGGGTTGCCGCCACGGCGGAGGATGCGGAGCCGCAGACACAGGGCGACGGCTTTGCCGCCTATGCCGCAGAACGCGGGGCAGAGTCGCTGCCCGAACTGCTGGAAGCGGCCGCGGCCTATCTGTCTTATGTCGAAGGGCATGAGCAGTTCTCGAGACCGGAACTTATGTCGCGTGTGCGTCAGGCGGATTGCGGGGACTTCAGCCGCGAAGACGGGCTGCGGTCATTCGGGCAACTGCTGCGCACTGGTAAGATCGAAAAGATCAAGGGCGGGCGTTTCACCGCCTCTGAGGGGATCGGCTACAAGCCCGGACATCGCGCTGCGGGCTAAGACCTGGTAAAAACCAGACAGACGGCGTCGCCTTGGCGGCGCCGTTTTGCGTTTGGCTCAACTGTCCGGCTGATCGGGGTCCGCCTGCCCCACGCCTTTGAAAATGAATTTGAAAGGCAACGCCCAGAAGACCCCCAGCACCACATAGACGGTCAGCTCCACCCAGATCGACGGTCGTTCCAGCCAGGTGATGACCGAAACCGATGCAATGATATATACCGGCAGCCCGACCAGCAGGATCACGAGGGCCAGTCGGCGGCGCGCTTTGTAGCTCAGAGACATGGTTTCTCCGTCAGTCAGCAAAGGGGTCCGTGACGAGGATGGTATCGTCACGCTCGGGTGACGTGGAAAGTAGGGCGACGGGGCAGTCGATCAACTCTTCGACGCGGCGCACATATTTGATCGCATTGGCCGGCAGGTCTGCCCAGCTGCGCGCGCCTTCGGTTGATTCCGACCAGCCGGGCATCTCTTCGTAGATCGGCTTGCAGCGCGCCTGATGGTCCGCCGCTGTCGGCAGATAGTCGACGCGCTGGCCGTCCAGATCATAACCCACGCAGATTTTCAGCGTATCGAATCCGTCGAGCACGTCGAGTTTGGTGAAGGCGATCCCGTTCACGCCGGATGTGGCGCAGGTCTGGCGCACCAGCACCGCGTCGAACCAGCCGCAGCGGCGTTTACGGCCGGTGACGGTGCCAAATTCGTGGCCGCGTTCGCCGAGGCGTTGGCCATCGGCGTCGTCCAGCTCTGCCGGGAAGGGGCCTTCGCCGACGCGTGTCGTATAGGCTTTGACAATGCCCAGCACATAGTCGATGGAGCCCGGTCCGATCCCGACGCCCGTTGCAGCCTGCCCTGCGATCACATTGGAAGAGGTCACAAAGGGGTAGGTGCCGAAATCGATGTCCAGAAGGGCGCCCTGTGCGCCTTCAAAGAGGATACGTTTGCCGGCCTTGCGCTTTTCATTCAGCACTTTCCAGACCGGTGCGGCATAGGCCAGAATTTGTGGCGCGATCTCGCGCAGTTGCGCCAGCAGGGCGTCGCGGTCCACGGGGTCGATCCCCAGGCCGCGGCGCAGCGGGTCGTGGTGTTGCAGCGCGCGGTCCACGCGGGCTTCGAGTGTGGCGGGATCGGCCAGATCGGCGACGCGGACTGAGCGGCGGCCGACTTTGTCCTCATAGGCGGGCCCGATGCCCCGGCCGGTGGTGCCGATTTTGGTGCCCTTGCTGGCGGCTTCTTCGCGGGCGCGGTCGAGTTCACCGTGGATGGGCAGGATCAGGGGGGTGTTTTCGGCGATCATCAGCGTGTCAGGCGAGATATCCACCCCCTGTGTGCGGATGGTTTCGATTTCCTGCACCAGATGCCAGGGGTCGAGCACGACGCCGTTGCCGATGACCGAGAGCTTGCCACCGCGCACCACGCCCGAGGGCAGCGCGTTGAGTTTGTAGACCTTGCCATCGATCACCAGCGTGTGGCCCGCATTGTGCCCCCCCTGAAAGCGCGCGATCACATCGGCGCGTTCCGAGAGCCAGTCGACGATCTTGCCTTTTCCTTCATCGCCCCATTGGGCGCCGACGACGACGACGTTTGCCATGGATGATCCTTTGCTTTCGGTTGAAGCCCGCGCCCGTATAGCGAGCCAATGCCTGAGGCGAAACCACAAAAATGGCGATTGCGTGCTGCGGACGGATAATTCCGGGCCATGGACTTTCTGCCTCCGGCGGGGATATTTCTGGACCAAAGAAACGGCGGGGCCGGGAGGGTTTGGATATGGGATTGGTTACACGCTGGCTGGCGGCCTTTGTGCTTTTGGCGGTGACGTTCAATCCGACGGCTTACAATTATGTTGTCTGGGTGCAGGACTATGGTGCCGCGAACCTGTCGGTGGCGGTGTTGGCGGGGTTGATCCTGCTGGTGGGCTACATCATTTTTTTGCGCGCGACGCTGCGGTCGATCGGTGCGGTGGGCGTGGTGTTGATTCTGTCGATTTTTGCGGCGTTGATCTGGGTGCTTTATGATTTGGGGGTTTTGGCGCTGGATAATGACAGCCTGAACATCTGGTTGGCGCTTGGGGCACTGTCGGCGGTGTTGGGCATTGGGTTGGGGTGGAGCCATGTGCGTCGTGCCGTGACGGGGCAGACTGATGTGGATGATCTGGACGAATAGGATAGTGTGGGATGCGAAAACCGGTCAGAGCGAAGTCTTTTGAGACCTTTTACTATACCAAGGTCGGTTTGGGCGAGGGGTGCGGCTGTGCCGAGCGGGTGATTGACGTGCATGAGTTTGACCGTCTGGCGGGAAAAACCATGCGCGGGCGGCCCGTGTTGCCAGCCGTGCTGCCGGCGAAGGGCGCGTGGCGGCGGTTTCTCAATAAGGCGGGGTTAACCCGCAGGCCGAAAGCCTAGCCGGGGAGTTTCACGGGCGCGCCGTGAGGTGTGGTGAGATAAGCGGTTTCCCAGGCTTTCTTGATTTGTGCCACTTCGGCACCGTCTGTCATGCCGGCCTGATCCAGAAAACCTTCGAGCGTTTGCAGCCATGCGGTGAAGTAGTCGTCGCCGCCGTCGAGCTCTTTGGACAGACCGTTTGCAGCCAGCGTTTTGCTGAAGGCCGCGGCCCAGTCCGGCCATGCGAAATGACCCGTTTCGTTGAGGTGGACGGTGAGGGCGAAGACCTGTGCGTGCCATGGTTCGCTGAAGACAGGGTCGGGGCGGGTCACGACGCGGGCTCCAGATAGCTTTGCCACAGATCGAGGATGACTTCGTCTTCGGCGTGTTCGGGGTTGGCCCAGAGCTGATCGGCGCGGAATGCCACCGCGTAGAGCGGTTCGGGGGCATCGCCCAGACCGTGGGCTGCGCTGTCGGGCAGCACGTGGGTGCCGTGGTAGCGCAGGATATGGCCCGTGGCCCCGGCCGCGTAGCGCGGCAGTCTTGTGTGTCCGCCATCGACCAGCCGGTTGGTGGCAATCCTGCGGGTTCTGACCCGGTCTCCTCTCTGGAAAAGCGGCGCGATGCTGCTTGGTCTGTCTGCGGGCCCGCCAGCGGCGAGGGTTTCGTGCACCTTGCATGCAGTCAGTTTTCGTGCGGCAAGTGCAGTTTGTGCGGGATCGGCGCCGCGCAGTTCTTCTTGCGTCAGCACGCCGGTTTCCACCAGCAGGTCAGCCAGCGCCGACATCCATTTCTCGTAATAGGAAAAGCGTGCGTAGTCTTTGGGGGACAGGCGTTCACGGGCGTGACGCGACACGTCGATGTTCCACTGGCCCAGAGCGCCCGCAGCGAGTGTTACGGCGAGTGCCCGGCCGTGCCAGTCCTGTTCGAAGACGGGGGCATCCGCCTGAGGCTGGACCGGGCCGTCGCCGAAGCGCCCCCCCATATCGTGCACACGGGTCACGGGCCGGCCTTGTCGGGGCTGCGCGCAAGGCCGGTACCGATCATGCTGTCACGGGTGACCAGTGACATAAGGTCGGTCCGGGACATGTCTTCGGTGCCCGGCGGTCTTTGTGGCAGGACCAGATAGCGGATTTCGGCGGTGCTGTCCCAGACGCGGATGGCCGTGTCTTCAGGCAGGCTGACGCCAAAGTCGCTCAGGACTTTGCGCGGTTCGCGCACCGCGCGCGCGCGGTAGGCGTCGGATTTGTACCATGCCGGTGGAATGCCGAGAAGTGGCCAAGGATAGCAACTGCACAAGGTGCAGACGATCATATTGTGTGTCTGGTCGGTGTTTTCGACTACGACCATATGTTCGCCCTGTCTGCCGTAGTAGCCCAGCTTGGACACCACGGCGGTAGCATCTTGCAAAAGCGCTTGTTTAAAGGCGCTGTCCGTCCAGGCGCGGACAACCACATCAGCACCGTTGCGGGGCCCGATCCTGTTTTCGTAGGTATCGATGATGGCGTCGAGCGCTTGCGGGTCGATCAGCCCTTTGCGCGTCAGAACAGTCTCGAGCGCCTTGACCCGGAGTGCAGGGTCCGGCGGCAGGAGCGCATGGGGGTGATCGTGATCGTGGTGGTCGTGCGGCATGGCATAAACATGACCGTAGCGACACGGGCTTGTCCAGCCCTTCTGTGCGGCTCGGAACGCTGCGTCGCGACAGAATCGGAAAACGTGTAACCCTGCAAAATCGAACTGAAACTTTGTCTCAGGCAATGGAGCAACTTGTGGTACTATGGACGAAAGCTGACCTATAGCGCCTCAATTCCAGGATATCCCTCTTAGAGCTTGCGCGAGAATACGATGCTTTGCCAGACCGCTACGTTTTTTTTGCGTGGCGGTCTTTGCTTGGGCCATTGCTGTATCGCGCCTGCATGGGATGTGGCCAGACGAGCGCGCTGGCACGGCTCTGGTGTCTTCGGTGCTATTCCTCCCTTGCGGGGGGCGGCAAACTTGCCTAGATACCCCGAAAGCTGAACCGAACGCGACAGGCCCTGCATGCAAAACGTTGTCCTTATCATCCACCTCATTCTTGCCCTCGGCCTGATCGCCGTGGTGCTGATGCAGCGGTCTGAGGGTGGCGGTCTGGGAATGGGCGGCGGCGGTGGCGGTGCCATGACCGGTCGTGCGGCGGCAACGGCGCTTGGCAAGCTGACGTGGATTCTGGCAATTGCCTTTATCTGCACGTCGATCACCCTGACCATCTTTGCCGCGGAAAATGCCTCGGGATCTTCAGTGATCGACCGTCTGGGCGTGACGCCACCACCGTCGGATACGCCCGATGCGCCAGCGCTGCCGGCGGGTGATCTGTTGTTGCCGCCTTCGGCGGATGAGAATGCGCCGCTGGTTCCGACGCTGGAATAAACGCGACACAACACCTAGAGGGGCGCGTTTACCGGCTAACAGCATGTTGCGCGCGCTCTTGCACTCGGCTACCGAATCCTGATAAGCTTAAATCCCGTGGCGTTGCGACTTTCAGCAGCCCGACAATGCGGATTTCAATTCAATCTGCGAAGATGCACGGGAGACGATCAAGACATGGCACGGTACGTATTCATCACTGGCGGTGTGGTGTCTTCGCTTGGGAAGGGTCTGGCATCGGCGGCACTTGGCGCGCTTTTACAGGCGCGGGGTTTTTCAGTGCGTTTGCGCAAGCTTGACCCCTATCTGAACGTCGATCCGGGCACCATGTCCCCGTTCGAGCATGGTGAGGTCTTTGTCACCGATGATGGGGCCGAAACGGATCTGGATCTTGGACACTACGAGCGGTTCACAGGCGTGGCGGCGCGGACAACCGATTCCGTTTCATCTGGCCGGATTTACTCGACTGTGCTCGAAAAAGAGCGGCGTGGCGATTATCTCGGCAAGACTATTCAGGTCATTCCGCATGTGACCAACGAGATTAAGGACTTTATCGCGATCGGAGATGATGAGGTCGACTTTATGCTCTGCGAGATCGGCGGCACTGTCGGCGACATCGAAGGGTTGCCTTTTTTCGAAGCCATCCGCCAGTTCACCCATGACAAACCGCGCGGGCAGTGCATCTTTATGCATCTGACGTTGCTGCCCTATCTGGCGGCCTCGGGAGAGTTGAAGACCAAGCCGACGCAGCACTCGGTCAAGGAGTTGCAGTCGATCGGGATTGCGCCGGATATCCTTGTATGCCGGTCCGAACAGCCCATTCCGGACAAGGAACGTGAAAAGATCGCGCTGTTTTGCAATGTGCGCAAGGAAGCGGTGGTGGCGGCTTATGACCTTTCGACAATCTATGACGCGCCGCTTGCCTATCACGAACAGGGGCTGGATCAGGCGGTGCTGGACGCTTTCGACATCTCGCCGGCACCAAAGCCCGATCTGAGCGTCTGGCGGGACGTGTCGGACCGTGTCCACAACCCCGAAGGCGAGGTCAAAGTCGCCATCGTGGGCAAGTACACACAACTGGAAGACGCCTATAAGTCCATTGCCGAAGCGTTGACCCATGGCGGAATGGCCAACCGGGTGAAGGTCAGAGTTGAGTGGGTGGAGGCAGAGATTTTCGACACTGAGGATGTGGCCCCTCACCTTGAGGGGTTTCATGCGATTTTGGTGCCCGGCGGCTTTGGGGAGCGCGGCACGGAGGGCAAGATAAAGGCGGCGCAATATGCCCGCGAAAACAAGGTTCCCTATCTGGGGATTTGCCTTGGCATGCAGATGGCGGTGATCGAAGCGGCGCGCAATGTGGCCAACATCAAATCCGCGGGCTCTGAAGAGTTTGACCATGAAGCGGGCAAGCGGCGGTTTGAGCCGGTGGTCTACCACCTCAAGGAGTGGGTGCAGGGCAACGCCAAGGTATCGCGCAAGGTCGAAGACGACAAAGGCGGCACCATGCGCCTTGGCGCTTATGATGCCACGCTTGCGGACGGGTCCCGCGTGGCGGAGATTTACGGCAAGACAGCCATCGACGAGCGGCATCGCCACCGCTACGAAGTTGATATCAAGTATCGCGACCAGCTTGAGGAAGCGGGATTGGTGTTTTCGGGCATGTCACCGGATGGCAAGTTGCCCGAGATCGTGGAATGGCCGGACCATCCGTGGTTTATCGGCGTGCAATTCCACCCCGAACTGAAATCAAAGCCTTTTGATCCCCACCCGCTGTTTGCGGATTTCGTGCGGGCGGCCAAGGATAACTCCCGACTGGTGTGACGTGCCGGCACCGGTCGGTACGGCATCTCTGCCCGGGTCCACTTTGTACTCTTGGCCCTTTTGGGTGTATTCACCCGAGTTGTTTTTGAACTTAACCTTTTGATGGCTGCCGGGTTAGGCTTCAAGGACAGCGCGGCAAAGGCACGGCATGCACATGACCACAGAACCGGCACATAGACGCGACTATATCGGCCCCGTCACAGATACGCGTATCTGGGCAGATTTCGAACGGCGGCCGGGTGATGTGGTTTTGAGCACGCCGCCGAAATGCGGCACGACGTGGAGCCAGGCGATTTTGATGATGCTGCTGCATGGCAGTGCCGTGACGGATCGCGCGGTCTGGCGGGACTCCGTCTGGCTGGACTGCGGGTTTCGCGATCAGGCTGCCGCCAAGCAAATGCTCGACGCGCAGCCCCACCGCCGCTGCATCAAGTCACACACGCCCCTTGACGGTATCCCTTATGATCCTGATCTGACCTACATCACAGTTTACCGACACCCCGTGGATGTTCATTTCTCCATGGAAAAACATGTTTCTAACATGGTTTTTGATATTCTGGATTTCATGTACCCCGATGCGCCCGGCGCAGCCTTTGAGCGTTTCTTGACAGCACCGGCAACGGATGCCGGAACCGATGACCTGACGCTGGCGTCCTATCTCCAGCACTACCGCAGTTTCAGCGCCTATGCGCATCTGCCAAACATTCATTTCTTTCACTACGCCGATTTGAAGGCCGATCCGGCGGGGCAAATCAGGCGCTATGCCGCAGCACTTGGGATCACCTGCGATGATGCTTTGGTCGCGGAGATTGTTGCAGCGACGTCTTTCGGTGCGATGAAGGAAGTGACCAAACATGACCAGCGCCCCCCCGGTCAGGGCGCTTTCAAGAACGAAAGCCAGTTTTTTCACAGTGCCACAAGCAACAAGTGGGTCGGGCGATTGTCAGATGCGGAAGTCGCGGCATATCGTGACCGGATTTCGCGCGTGGCCGACCCCGAAGCGGTGCATTGGCTGGAGAACGGCACTCTGGGTTGCGCGCCTTCAGATTAACGATGCGTTTACCACAACACACCGATAAATCGCCTTTAGTCTCGCGTTAGGAAAGTTGCGGTATCCCTTGATGGACGATCAACGGGGATTCTATGACGCTATCCACACATGCTTTTGTACTGGGTACAGCGCTCTGCGCAGGCCCGCTGTTGTCGCTGACAGCTTCCACGCCTGCGCCCGGGGGTATCGCGTTGGTTATCGCGCCCCCTTCCGTGTCCGTTGAAACGCTGGTTGTGCAAAGCGGCGGACGCATCATTGGACCTTTTTCCGGCGTATTCGGAACGCTTGCTCTCTCTGATGATCCTGATTTTGCGAACGATTTAAGAGCCAACGGTGCCTGGGCCGTGGCAGACGGCACATTGATATCCCGATTTTGCGGAGTGACGATATGACGAATGCACATACAACCCAAGAGGATGCCTTGCAGCAGTCGCGCCGCAAATCCGCGACTGCTTTGGCGATCGGTGCCTGTGCCATGGTGCCGTTGTCCACTATCTCGGCATGGCTGGCCGGGAATTCTGTGTTGGGTGTGACGTTGGGCGCCATTTGTTTTGCACTCGCCTCTGCCGCTGGTGCACGCAACAACACCGTATCGGGCCGAATTCTCGTCGCCTTCGGGCTGATCGGGCAGGCCATCTGCATCACGGCCGCTCTGTCTGGGCACCCGTGGCAACTGGATGCGCATATGTTGTTCTTCGCGCTCCTTGCGGCCTGCATGGTTTTGTCGGAACCTGTTGTCATCCTTTCAGCCGCCGCCGTTATCGCAGTGCACCACCTGGGTCTGTCCGTTGCCATGCCAGCATTGGTTTACCCGTCATCCGATCTGGCAACCAATCTGCAACGCACAGCCGTGCATGGCATTATCGTGGTGGCCGAGGCAGCGGTTTTATGGTCTGCGCTCAAGACGAGGTTGCGCGCGCATGAGGCATCGATTGCCGCGCATGCGACCATCTCAGCATCGGAGGCCGAAGCGCGCGAAGCTGTCGCCCGCGCGGAAAAAGAGAAAACCAAATCAGCCGCTGCTTTGGAAGCTGCCAAACAGGCAAATCAAGCAGCCGAGGAGGCTCGCAAATCGGCAGAAGCGGAAACCGCACGAGCCATTGAAGCGGATCAAAACGCACGCGCACAAGAAGCCGCAGAGCGGGAAAACCTCAGCAAGATAGAGGCTGAGCAACATCTTGTTGTAGATACGCTGCGCGATGCTTTGGGACAGCTGGCACGCGGGAACCTGTCGCATTCGATTGAAGACTCGTTTCCCCCCGCTTATGAAGAACTGCGGCACACCTACAATACGGCGCGAGACGGGCTGGAGCGGGCCATGGCCCTGGTCAGCCAAAATGCCCAAACGATCGCCACGGATGTGATCACGATTGAACAGGCAGCAGACAGTCTTGCGAAACGCACTGAATCGCAAGCGGCAACACTGGAAGAGACCTCTGCTGCGATATCGCAAATCGCTGACAACTCGAAAGACGCCGCAGGAAGTGCGCGTGATGCAACCGGTGCGGTGGATGCTGCCAAATCGAAAACGGGCGATTCAACCGTTGTCGTCAACAACGCCATCGCCGCCATGTCCGAGATCGAGGCCTCTTCGGGACAGATCTCGAAAATTGTACAGCTCATTGAGGATATTGCCTTCCAGACCAACCTGCTGGCTTTGAACGCAGGCGTCGAAGCCGCGCGCGCAGGTGAAGCCGGGCGCGGGTTTTCCGTGGTCGCTTCTGAAGTACGCGAACTGGCCCGCCGGTCGTCTGAGGCCGCGCGCGAAATTGGCGGTCTAATCGCTGAAAGCGGGCGGCATGTGGCCAGCGGTGTTAGTCTGGTGCAGGACACAGGCACTGCTTTGACAGAGATACAAACCGCTGTGCAAGCCATCGCCGATCATGTGTCAGTCATCGCGCAATCGGCAGAAGAGCAGGCGGTCGGAATTTCCGAAACGAATGACGCAATTCAACAGCTTGAAAGTGTCACTCAGCAGAATGCGGCTATGTTTGAGGAAACCAACGCGGTGACGCAGTCTCTGGCGCATCAGGCAGACCAGCTGGCCAAAGCTATGGACGGGTTTCGATTGGCGTCGACACCGGCGCGCGCAATCGCAGACACATCACGCGCGCGCGCATCGACAGCGTCATTGTCATCGTCATCGACTGACAATGCGTCCTCCCGGGCAGCTGTCGCCACCGGCGCAATCGCAACCGGCAATCTGGCCGAAGACACCTCAGCTTTCGAAGACGACGGCTGGGAACATTTCTAAAAAGTGCCTGCGTTCGGCGCGCGACGCTTATGGTCTTTGGGCCGATACATTAGCGCGCATTGCGCCGTCTGCGGATCTGGCCAAAGACCCCAGAGGGTCTGTGTTTTTTGAGCGTGCTAGCGAAAATGAAAACACCGTGGACGTTATGGCTTCGCCCCTTCCCGATTGAACATGCGCCCCAATCCGGTAAAGGGAGGCTATGCTCAGTTACCAACACAGTTTTCACGCGGGAAATCTCGCGGATGTCCACAAACACAGCCTGCTGGCCTGGATGTTGTGCTACCTGACACGCAAGGACAAACCGCTTTGCTATATTGAGACGCACGCGGGGCGCGGCACGTATAATCTGGACGACCCTGACGCCCGGAAGACTGGTGAGGCGGCGCAGGGCGTCGTGAAGCTGCACGCGCGGTTTCATGCTGACCATCCCTACGCGCAAACGGTGTCGCGGTTTCAACACAGTCACGGCGGCAACGCCTACCCTGGCTCGCCCGCAGTCGCTGCGGCAATTCTGCGCCCGCAGGACAATATGCATTTCGCGGAACTGCACCCGGGAGAGTTCGCGCGCCTCCAGCAGGCCATTCCGGCACAAAATGCGAGGTTTTACAAACAGGACGGTTTTTCGACGGCCTACGCGCTGTGTCCGCCCACGCCCCGGCGCGGCTTGCTGCTCGTCGATCCGAGCTATGAAGTGAAAAACGACTACACGGCCATACCCAAACACTTTGAAAAGCTCACAAAAGCCTGGAATGTCGGGATTTTATGCCTTTGGTACCCGATACTCAAAGACAGCCGCCATCTGGCAATGCGCGCGCAACTGCAAAAGCAGCACCCCGACAGCTTCACACATGAGGTTCTGTTTCCGCCGGCAAAAGATGGCCACGGGATGGTCGGATCCGGTATGTTCGTCGTCCGCCCGCCCTTTGGCACGCAGGATGCGGCCGCCGAGATCAGCGCGGTCTTCACAACTGCGTAAAACCGGCCAACAGAATCTTTGAGAATGCTGTTTGTCGTGCCACACTGGCACCATGCGTCCGACCTGCCTTTTCCTTGCCTGCATCGCAGTTGCCGCGGCCGCCCCCGCCACGGCCTGTGACGGGGCCGTCTGTCTGGTGGACCCCGAGACACTGGCCCTGCCCCGCATCATAACTTTCGACGACACCCGGTCGAGCCGCGGGCCTGGCCGGAGTGTCGAGGACGTCCTGATTATGGATGGCGCGCATTTCGGGGAACGATTTGCGGGACAAACGGCAGAAACGAACGGAGATCATGACCGGATTACCGGCGGCGCACTGCCCCCGCTTACTGTGATGCCCGGCATGCCGGGGCAAAACCTGTCGGTCGTCTTCTTTGACGGTAACAACATCCTCAACGGCTACGGCCCGGCGGGTTTTCCCAAGCGGCGCGCGCAAGGAGAGGGAGCCATCGCCTTCCTGTTTGACGAGGACCAGTCCGCCCTTGCTTTTCAGTTGCGCGGCGGCGAACATGGCACGGCCGAAGTCACTTTTCTGGCACGCGACGGAAAGCTGATCGAAAAACTCTCGCTGCCGCCGGTCGGAGAACACTATTTCGGCTTCGTAAGGCGTAACGGGGCATCGGATATCGCCGGTGTGCTGCTGGAAAACAATGATCCGCAGGGGCTGGCACTCGATAACGTGAAATTTGGCAAAAGCCCTGACCTCAGCTGAGATCGAAAAATGTTTGAACGCCTCTTTCCCCGCAGAAAACCTGATCCGAAACCCCTGCCCCAGCCGGACGCGCAACTCGCTCTGGGCGCTTTGCTGGTGCGCATTGCGCTTGCCGACAAGGAGTACCGCGCCTCGGAAGTCGGGCAGATCGACAGAATTCTGTCGAGCACGTTCAACCTCAAACCGCTCGATGCCGCCAAATTGCGTGCAACCTGCGAGGCATTGGAGCGCCATGCCCCCGGCACACCCGAATTCGCGCGCATTCTGCGCGACGAGGTAGCATATGCCGAACGCAAAAACCTTGCAGATGCGATGTGGAGCATCGCCCTCGCTGATGGCAAGATCGCCGAGGGCGAGGAAAACATGCTCCAAGATATTGAAGTTGCGCTGGGGCTGACTGACGAAGATATTGCCGCCGCGCGCGATGCCGCCGTCAACAACAAATGATATTGGAACATTCAGCAAAGCTGACTATATGCGGCTTATGTTTGGAGAATTTCTAAAACGCCTCACGGCGCCCGAAACCGACGCGCTGCCCGACGAGGATGCGCGCCTTGCCCTGACTGCCTTGCTGGTCCGCATTGCGCGTTCTGACAACGATTACAGCGACGGGGAAAAAGACCGCATCGACCGCATCAATGCAGGGCGCTATGGCCTTGGCCCCGGTGCCGTGAGCGCCCTGCGCGAAGAGGCCGAGGCGCTTGAAGCCGAAGCACCAGACACAGTCCGGTTCACACGCGCGATCAAAGACGCGGTCCCGTATGAAGACCGGCTCTCGGTCGTCAAAGCCTTGTGGGAGGTTGTGCTGGCAGATGGGGAACGGGCGAAAGAGGAAGACGCGCTTGTTCGCATGACCACGAGCTTTCTGGGCATTAGCGACCGCGACAGCGCCCTCGCCCGGCAAGGTGTTTCGGCACAGAAATGATTGCAAGCTTTCCGATGTATGAAACGGTTCGGATGCGTGATGCAAATGACCGGTTCTGGAAAGCCATTCGCGGTGCATATGCCATGGGCCCGCCACAACTGACCCGTGGCTGCGATCCGCATGAGACTTGGCAGCGTCCAGACCTGCTGCTGTCACAGACCTGCGGGCTGCCCTATCGCAGCACGTTGCATGGCAAGGTGCATCTGGTCGGGACGCCTGATTTCGACCTGCCGCACTGCCCGCCCGGCTATTACAGGTCGCATCTGGTTGTCCGTGCGGATGATACCAGGGACACACTGCACGCCTTCGATGGTGCGATATTGGCGCGCAACGATGTACGATCCCAGTCCGGCTGGGCCGCGGTGCAAGAGCATTTGCAAAGCGCAGGCGCAGGTGTCAGCTTTGGCCGCGCCCTTGATACTGGCAGCCACTATGCCTCTTTGCTGGCCGTTGCAGACGGGCGTGCTGACATTGCCGCAATCGATGCGGTGACATGGGCTTTGCTGGACCGCGATACTCATGCGACGCAGCACTTGCGCATTCTTGATTCCACCACCCCCACGCCCGGCCTGCCCTACATCACAGCGGTGCACGAGAATGCAGACGCGCTGCTGTCTGCAATGCAACAGGCACTCACAGCCCTCTCAGAGGAGGATCGCACCTGCCTGATGATCCGCCGCATCCTGCGCATCGAAGCTGACGCCTATCTCGCCCTGCCGATCCCGGCGGGCACGCCCCTCAAATAATCCTCACAGTTGAATTTAGCGTTGCAAGCGCATGAATTGTCGGTTTCCGCGTTGCAAAAAGGTTAATATTGCGCCCTTATACGTCACTGAACAGGAATAGAGTATTAGCGTGGACACCCAAGCTCCGGTCATCGAAATCAGGAACCTGCATAAAGCCTATGGCGCACTGGAGGTCATCAAGGGGGTCAGCATTGCAGCACCCAAAGGCCATGTCATATCGCTGATCGGATCGTCCGGCTCTGGCAAGTCGACGATTTTGCGCTGCTGCAACCTTCTGGAAGACAGCCAGCAGGGCGACATACTCTTCAAGGCCGAACCCGTTTTGTGGAAAGGCGAAGGGCACGCGCGGCGCCCGGCAGATGCCGATCAGGTCCTGCGCATCCGCACGAACCTGAGCATGGTTTTCCAGCAATTCAACCTGTGGGCTCATATGACCATCCTTGAGAATGTCATGGAAGCGCCGGTGACCGTGCTGAAACGCGACCGCGCGCAAGTGGAAGAAGCCGCACGCGGCTATCTGGACAAGGTCGGGATCGGGGACAAATGCGATGTCTACCCCGCGCAGTTATCGGGCGGCCAGCAACAGCGCGCCGCCATCGCCCGCGGGCTGTGTATGGAGCCCGAAGCGCTGCTGTTTGATGAACCAACTTCTGCCCTTGATCCGGAACTGGAACAGGAGGTGGTCAGAGTTATCAAGGACCTCGCTGCCGAGGGCCGAACAATGATGATCGTTACACATGATATGAAACTGGCTGCTGATGTATCCGACCACGTGGTCTTTCTGCATCAGGGTCTGATCGAAGAGGAAGGACCGCCCGAAACGCTTTTCGGTGCGCCCAAATCAGAACGTCTGCGCGGGTTCCTATCTGCAACCCACGCCGCGTAAAACCCCCAAAAAAAACAAACGGGAGCATGAACATGAAAAACCTTATTCTTACGACTGCTGCACTGGCCCTGACAGCCGGTGTTGCGCTGGCCGACGGTCATGGCAAAACGGTCCGCATGGGGACCGAAGGCGCCTACCCTCCGTATAACTTCCTGAACGATGCGGGAGAAATCGACGGCTTTGAACGCGAGCTTGGCGACGAGTTGTGCAAGCGTGCCGAACTGACCTGCGAGTGGGTCACCAACGAGTGGGACAGCATCATTCCAAACCTCGTTTCCGGCAACTATGATGTCATCATCGCCGGCATGTCCGTAACAGACGAGCGCGACGAAGTAATTGATTTTTCAGAGCAATACACGCTGCCTGACCCTTCGGGCTATCTTGCGACGTCGATGGATGCCGACATTGAGGGTGGTGTAATCGCAGCACAAGCCAACACGATTCAAGCAAGCTACATCGCGTCTTCCGGTGCCACGCTGGTTGAATTTGCGACCCCAGAAGAAACGGTAGCTGCGGTCAAAAACGGCGAAGCGGATGCAGTTCTGGCCGACAAAGCCTTTTTGTCGGAGCTTGCAAACGCAGACTCCGAATTGATGATGCTTGAGCAGGACGTCATGATCGGCGGCGGCATCGGCCTTGGTTTGCGCGAAAGCGACACCGAGCTGAAGGAAAAGTTCAACGTAGCCATCCGTTCCATGAAGGAAGACGGCTCTTTGAACGCATTGATCGGCAAATGGCTGCCCGATCTGGAACAGTTCTGATCCACATGAGCCGGCGCGTCATCAGGGCGCGCCGGCCAACCTGAACGAGGCCCGGCATCTTCAGTTATTGCTCAGACCCCAGCGTCCTGTCCGGTTGGCAGTGGATGTCGTGCTACCTGACCACGGGCAAGCACATGTCGCTTTATTGGTCGGTGCTAACGGTGCTGTTGCTCTTGGCCATTACCGCGCCTGTCGCACTAGCCTTCGGCTTTGCCGGCGCATCAGCTGCCCGGTCCGAGTTCCCGCCGATGCGGTGGTTCGGCAAAAGCTATATCGCGGTTGTGCGCGGCGTTCCTGACATTGCGTTCTTTTTGTTTTTCGTCATCGCGCTGGATCAGGCGATCGAATACCTGCGTCACAAGGCGTTGTGCCCCGACTGGTCGGAACCGATCCGGCAGGGCAATGATTTTGTGGTCTGTCAGGCGGCCAAGATGCCTTTGGGCGAAGCGCCGCAATGGGTGCACGAGACCTACGGCTTTTCTCTGGCGGTGCTAACCTTTGCGATCGTTTTTGGCGCATTTGCCGCTAACGTGTTGTTCGGCGCCATGCGTGCGGTCCCACGGGCGCAGCTTGAAACTGCAGAGGCATACGGCATGACACAGCGTCAGACCTTCTGGCGCATTCTGGTTCCGCAGATGTGGGTTTATGCCCTGCCCGGCCTGTCAAATCTGTGGATGGTGCTGATTAAAGCGACGCCGCTTTTGTTCCTGCTGGGCGTCGAAGATATTGTTTATTGGGCGCGAGAACTGGGCGGCACCAAGACACCGCGCTTTACGGATTATCCGCATGGTGACTGGCGGATGTGGTATTTTCTGGCCCTGCTCGTCTTCTACCTGCTTTTTACGCGTGTCTCTGAAATCGTGCTCGACCGGATCATGGCCCGCCTCACCCACGGACAGGCCACCGCTGCTGGCGAAGCCCAGCGAAAGGCGGCGGCCTGATGTCTTGCTGGCAAACGATACAAGACTATGGGTTGCGCGCTGTCGGCATCGGAGAACGGTTGCTGCCGCGTGAAGATTTCACCCTCTGTCAACAGTTTACGCTGATCGGCTCGGGCATGATCTGGAACATCTATTTCGGTGTATTCGCCCTGATTTTGGGCTTTTTGCTTGCCACTGCGCTGGCGATGGGCAAAGCGTCTTCCAATCGGTTGCTGCGCAAACCGTCTGAGTGGTTCATTTTCGTGTTCCGTGGGTCACCGCTGTTTATCCAGTTCTTCTTTGGCTATTTTCTGTTTTTGAACCTCAAGAACGTCTCGCCAATCTTTGACCCTTTCACCGCAGCGTGGCTTGGCGCCTTGATTGTTCTTTTCCTGAACACGGCGGCCTATTCAGCCGAAATATTTTACGGTGCGCTTTTGTCGATCCCGAAGGGTGATACCGAAGCGGCAGACGCCTATGGCATGAGCGGCTGGTCGCGTTTCAGGCGGGTAATCTGGCCGACCATGCTGCGTCTGGCTTGGCCTGCCTATACCAATGAGGCGATTTTCCTTTTTCACGCCACTGCGCTTGTGTTCTTTTCGGGGTTCCCGGCGTGGCAACAACGGGGCGATGCGCTTTATTACGCGAATTACTTTGCCGACAAGACCTTTAACCCCTTTGTACCATACCCCATTCTGGCATTTTACTTCATCCTTCTGACACTGGTGATCGTCGGTGTTTTCGGTCTGGTGAACAGCCGGTTGAACAAACACCTGCCACAAGACCTCAAGCCCAAATTAAGGTTGCGTCCGAACCTGATCCGGTAGTATCGATAATTTGATCAAATTGTCCGCGACGCTGGCCGCAAGGAAGGCATGCAGCATACCTGTCGCCAGCCGCAACAACCGGTGAGTTATGAAAAACTGGCTTCGTAAAAACCCTCAGGTCCGCACAATCCGCGTGGCCGCAGCGGACTTGAACGGTCAAGCACGGGGCAAACGTGTACCGTCGCGCTATGCAGACAAAGTGGTGGAGGATGGCACCCGGTTTCCGATGTCGGTGCTCAACCTCGACATCTGGGGCGAAGACATAGACGACAGCCCCTTGGTGCTGGAAAGCGGTGACCGCGACGGCGTTCTGAAACCGACCGAGCGTGGCTTTATGCCCATGCCTTGGCTGGACGCACCAACGGCCTTGCTGCCGATCTGGATGTTTCACGAAGATGGCAGACCCTTTGGAGGGGACCCGCGCCACGCGCTGCATGCGGTGTTGCAACGTTACAAAGCGCGCGGACTGACGCCTGTCTGCGCGGTCGAACTGGAGTTCTTTCTGATCGACGATTCAGGGCGCAAGCTGCAGGTCCCCCCTTCGCCACGGTCCGGCAAGCGGCGTGTAGCCGGCGAAATTCTCAGCTTGCGGGCGCTTGATCAGTTCGACACATTTTTTACCGATCTGTATGATGCCTGCGAAGAGATGGATATCCCCGCGGATACCGCGATTTCAGAAGCCGGGCTGGGCCAGTTTGAGATCAACCTGATGCACTGCGATGACGCGCTGCGTGCGGCGGATGATGCGTGGTTGTTCAAGATGCTCGTCAAGGGGATGGCCCGCAAACACGGATTTGCCGCCAGCTTTATGGCCAAGCCTTACGAGGATTACGCAGGCTCCGGTTTGCATATCCATTTCTCAGTGCTGGACGATGACGGTAACAACGTCTTTGACAACGGCGGCGAGGACGGGACCGACACCTTACGCCATGCGGTAGCGGGTTGCCTGAAGGCGATGCCTGGCTCAGCACTTGTTTTCGCGCCGCACGCCAACAGTTTTGACCGTATGGTACCCGACAGCCATGCCCCCACCGGTATAAGTTGGGCCTATGAAAACCGCACCGCTGCGATCCGCATCCCGTCGGGTAATCCCGCCGCGCGTCGCATCGAACATCGCGTCTCGGGTGGTGATGTAAACCCCTACCTGATGATGGCTGCTGTGCTTGGCGCGGCAATCAACGGGATCGAAGACGCACAAGACCCCCCCGCCCCGATCACCGGCAACGCCTATGCGGCTGATCTGCCGCAAATCCCCGGGGATTGGAAAACGGCTGTCGACGTATTCGAAAAAGACCCTGAAGTTGCCCGCATCTTTCCTGCCGATCTTATCAGGAACTTTGTTCTGACCAAGCGTCAGGAGATGCACTATATGAAAGAACTCACCCCAGCAGAGCAGGTCAGCATTTATCTGGACACGGTGTAGGCTATGAAGATCGGCATCCTGAATACCGGCCATCCGCCGGACAATGTATTGCATAACGGCACCTATGACCGCTATTTTGAGCGGCTGTTGGACGGGCACGGGTTTGAAGTGACCGCGTGGAACGTGGTGGATGGTGTCTTTCCTGACAGCGTCGATGCCGCAGACGGTTGGCTCATCACCGGCTCCAAGCATGGCGCATACGAGCCGCACGACTGGATACCACCGCTTGAAGACTTTGTGCGGGACTGTTTTGACGCGGGCGTGCCGATGATTGGCGTATGCTTTGGCCATCAGGTCATCGCGCAGGCCATGGGCGGGCGCGTGGAAAAGTTTGCGAATGGCTGGTCGGTCGGCTTGACGGATTACCACATGAACGGCCGCACCTATGCAATCAACGCTTGGCATCAGGATCAGGTGGTAGAACGTCCTGAGAGCGCCGAGGTCTTTGCCAGCACAGACTTTTGCGAGAACGCAGGCCTTCTTTATGGCGACCGCATCTGGACGATCCAGCCACACCCGGAATACGGCGCGGAGTTTATCGAAAACCTGATCGAGACCCGTGGCGCAGGTGTGGTGCCTGAGACGCTTTTGGCGCAGGCACGGCGCAAACTGGATCAAAAGGACGATCGAATGGAAATCGCCAAGATCATGGCTGAGTTTTTCAAGAAAGAGAGGGCCTGATGGCCGATTGGACGCAGAAACTTCCGCAAGCCGCGCAGACCTACCTCGCCGGGCGGCGATTGGACGAAGTAGAGTGCATCATCTCTGATTTACCGGGCATTGCGCGTGGCAAGGCGGTGCCTGCATCGAAGTTTGCGCGGCAGGACTATTTCCATCTGCCCGACAGCATCTTCTACCAGACCATCACAGGCGACTGGGGGGAAGCTGCGGGCGACGATGGCTTCATCGAAAAGGACATGATCCTCAAACCGGACATGCAGACCGCAACCGCCGCGCCGTGGACGGCCGACTGGACGTTGCAGGTGATCCATGACGCTTATGACCGCAATGACACGCCGGTTCCGTTCAGCCCGCGCAATGTGCTTAAAAGGGTGTGCGAGCTGTACCGCGACAAAGGGTGGGAGCCCGTGGTTGCCCCTGAGATGGAGTTTTTTCTGGTCGCGCGCAACATTGATCCAGCACATGAGATCAAGCCGATGATGGGGCGCTCTGGTCGGCCGGCGGCTGCGCGACAAGCCTATTCGATGACCGCAGTCGACGAATATGGCCCCGTGATTGACGATATCTACGACTTTGCCGAGGCGCAGGGTTTTGAGATCGATGGGATCACCCAAGAAGGTGGCGCGGGCCAGCTTGAGATCAACCTGCTGCATGGCGACCCCGTCAAACTGGCAGACGAGGTTTTCTACTTTAAACGTCTTATCCGCGAAGCCGCGTTGCGCCATGACTGCTTTGCAACTTTCATGGCCAAACCCATCGAAGACGAGCCCGGCAGCGCGATGCATATTCACCATTCGGTGCTGGATGTTGAAACCGGTCGCAATGTGTTTTCCGCACAGGATGGCGGCGAGACAGACGCCTTCCGGCATTTTATCGCAGGCCTGCAAAACCATATGCCCGACGCGTTGGCTGTGATTGCACCTTACGTCAACAGCTACCGCCGCTACGTCAAGGATCACGCCGCGCCGATCAACCTGAACTGGGGTCGCGACAATCGCACGACAGGTATCCGTATTCCCATATCGAGCCCGGCCGCGCGTCGGGTCGAAAACCGCTTGGCCGGTATGGATTGCAACCCCTATCTTGGGATCGCCGCCAGTCTTGCCTGTGGTTATCTGGGGATGACGCGCGCAGAAGAGCCCCAGCCGGAGTTCAAGGGCGACGCCTATGATGGCGAGGGGGACATTCCGCGCGTTTTGGGCACCGCGCTGAATATGTTCGATGAGGCAACCGCGCTGCATCAAGTGCTGGGTCACGACTTTGCCCGCGTCTATTCGATTGTGAAACGTGCCGAATATGACGAGTTCTTGCAGGTGATTTCGCCATGGGAACGCGAGCACCTGCTGATGAACGTCTGAGCGCTGCTTGCCATGATGGATTTGCTTTATGCCAATGACCAGCGCGGGGCCTACCCGCAAAGCTGGTACGCAGCAACGACGACGCCTCTTGACCCTCTGCCTGCGCCGGCGGGCGAGCTGCGCGCGGATGTCTGCATTGTCGGTGCCGGCTACACTGGCCTGTCTGCGGCGTTGCACCTTGCGCAGGCAGGACGGCGCGTGGTGCTGTTGGAAGCGCAACGCGTGGGGTTTGGCGCCTCCGGCCGCAATGGCGGGCAGTTGGGCAGTGGCCAACGCGTCGATCAGATCGGGTTGGAAAAGATGGTCGGGGACACCCGCGCGCGTGCGCTGTGGGACATGGGCGAAGAGGCCAAGGCGCTTGTGCGCAGTCTGGTGTCAAAGCACGACATCGACTGTCACCTCAAGCCCGGCATCGCCTGGACCGGGTCAAACCGGAACGAGGCGGGGGCGCTGCATGAGTATGCTGAACACCTGCAAAAGAGATACGACTACGCCGACGTCGAACCACTGAGCGAGGATGCTTTTTTTGCGCTTTGCCCCTCGCCCGACTACAAGGGCGGCGCTTTGGACAAAGGGGCCGGGCACCTGCATCCGCTGGCCTATGCTCTTGGTCTCGCACGGGCGGCGCGCGCTGCAGGTGTTGATATCTACGAAGACGCGCGGGTTACCAAGCTCACCCACGGCAGCACCGTCACGGTCGAAACACGAGACGCGAAAGTGGTGGCAGATCATGTTGTTCTGGCCTGCAACGGGTACCTGTCGGGCCTCGCGCCGACGGTGACATCGCGGGTCATGCCGATCAACAACTTCATCGTGGCGACTGAGCCACTCGGGGAGCGTACCAAAGAGGTTTTGACCCAAGACGTTGCAGTGGCAGACAGCCGCTTTGTGGTAAACTATTTCAGGCTTTCGCAGGACGGCCGGTTGCTCTTTGGCGGGGGCGAGAGCTATGGCTACAAATTCCCCAAAGACATCGCGGCGGTTGTGCGCAAACCCATGCAGATCGTTTTTCCACACCTTAAAGATGTGCGTATTGACTACGCCTGGGGCGGTACTTTGGGCATCACGATGAAGCGGTTTCCCTATTTGGCGCGCGTAGCGCCCAATGTATTGTCTGCCTCAGGCTACTCTGGTCACGGGGTTGGCACCGCCACGCACGCGGGACTGTTGATGGCGCAGGCGATCGAAGGTCAGGACGACGGGTTTGACCTGATGGGCTGTGTCCCAACGCCGGCGTTTCCGGGTGGCGGCGCATTGCGCACACCGCTTTTGATCCTCGCAATGACCTGGTACGCCATGCGCGACCGCATCGGGCTGTGACGGCTCTGGTTATTTGAGCTTGGAAAGCTTGTCTTGCAGATCTGAGAGCTGCTGCTTGATCGAGTCCAGGTCTTCGCCCGCCTCTGCTGGTGCTGCTTCTTCTGCTTCGGTCTCTTCTTGGCTGGCCCAGCCGGATGGTGTTGCCAGACCACCCGTCATCGCCTTCATGAAGGCTTTTTGCTGCGCTTGCATCATTTCAAACCCGGGCATCTTGGCCATCGGGTTGATCGCGGTCATCTGATCCATCATCTGGCTTTGCCCGTTTCGCAGCATCTCAAACGAGGCTTGCAGGAACTGTGGCACCACGCTGGCACCGGGTGTCATATAGCTGCGCACCAGATCATTCAGCACATCCACGGGCAGTACATTTTCGCCGCGGCTTTCATGCTCTGCAATGATTTGAAGAAGATACTGGCGGGTCAGATCGTCGCCAGATTTCAGATCAACGATCTGAACTTCACGGCCTTCGCGGATGAAACCGGCGATATCTTCGAGTGTTACGTAGTCGCTCGTCTCGGTGTTGTACAACCGGCGGCTGGCATAGCGCTTGATAAGCAATGGGGTTTGTTTTTCAGCCACGGGGTTCCTCCCAAAAATTAGCGCTGCATTGCAGCTTAAGCTATTGGTCACCAAAAAGAAAGGGCGAGCTTTTGCAAGCCCGCCCTCGTATCATTGCGCCTGTCAGGGAGGATCTGGCGCAAATGAGATACCCATCTTAGCTGGATTTCGCAGCTTTCTTGACAGCGGCAGTCGCTTCGTTGGTCGCTTTCTTAACGGCGGCCTGTGCGTCTTCGCTCATGTCTTTGCCTGCGGCCATCATCAGCTCAACAGTGTCCATCTGTGCTTTTTTCGCGATTTCGGCGAAAGCGGCCATGTGCTCTGCAGCGGATTCAGAATAAGCGGAAGCGAAGTCTGTTACTGCTTTTGCGTAGTCTGCAGGCTCTGCTTTTGCTTTGGACATCTCAGCCAGCTTGGCGAGTGTTTCCTGAGCCCACTTGCTCGAAATATCTGTGGATTTCTCAGCGGCTGTCAGTGCAACAGCGGAGAGTTTCTCGTTCAGAGTCGCGGATGTTTTGAACGCGTCTTCAAATGCGGATGCATCTACTGGGAACGAGCCCATAACGTCTTTGAACATTGCGGTCATGTCAGGTGTCTTTGCCATAGTCTTTTTCCTTTCGTCGCCTTCCGAGATCATCCCGGTTCGTTGCGTCTGGAAAATATATAGATGCTGCAGTGCGGCATTGCAAGCATTTTTCTGCACTGCAGCACAAAAAAATGCTGCAGTGCAGAATTGCATTGTTTTTCAGAGAGTTGCCTTCAACGCAACATAGGTGCCGGGAGCTTCACAAAGCACCGGATGCGTCGAATCACCGGGAATACGGGCCTTTACCTTGCGGCCGGACCGCTTTTTCAGCCAGTTGCCCCACAGCGGCCACCAGGACCCTTCGTGGAAATCCGCGCTGGATTGCCAGTCTTTGTAGTCAAGCTTCATGTCGGAGTTTGTGTAGTGCCCGTATTTGTTTTTGGTCGGCGGATTCACGATACCGGCGATATGGCCGGATTCAGTCATTACAAATGTTTTGTCTTTCGAACCCATCTGCTGGATGCCGCGGTAGCTGTCTTTCCACGCCGCTATATGGTCGGTCTCGCAGGCCACGGCACAGATCGGTACCGTCACGTCGGACAACTTGAGCTTATGCCCCATCAGTTCAAAGCCTCCGTCTGCCAGTTCGTTGCGCTGACAAAGCCCACGCAGGTATTGCCGCGCCATCTTGCCGGGGAGGTTGGCCCCGTCGCCGTTCCAATAGAGAAGATCAAACGCGGGTGGCGTCTGTCCCATCATGTAGCTCTTGATCGCGGGGCCATAAATCAGGTCGTTGGAGCGCAGGAAGGAAAAGGTGCGCGCCATGATGACGGACGGCAAAACGCCCTTGTCGTCGATTTCAGCTTCAATGCCATCAATGAAGTCATCGGTCAGGAAGGGCGTGAACTCGCCCTGATCAGAGAAGTCCGTGAGCGCTGTAAAGAAGGTGGCGGATTTGATCGACTTGTCGCCCTGCTGCTTGAGCAAGGACAACGTCAGCGCAAGGGTTGTCCCGGCAATACAGTAACCAACCGCATTGACCTGCTTTTCACCGGTGATCTCTTTGACTTCGCGCAGGGCAGCCAGATAGCCGTCTTTGATGTAGTCCTCCATTCCTATGTCGCGGTAAGTGGGATCGGGATTGACCCATGATACGATAAAGACGGTATGCCCCTGCTCGACCAGCCATTTGACCAGACTGTTCTGAGGCTTGAGGTCCAGAATATAGTATTTGTTGATCCACGGCGGATAGATAATGACAGGCGTCCGGTACACCTCTTCTGTCGTCGGCTCGTATTGCACCAACTCCATCATGCGGTTGCGATAGACTACCTTGCCGGGTGTCGTGGCGATGTTCTTGCCCAGCTCGAACGCTTTTTCATCTGCCAGCCTGACAACCATCTCACCGCGGTTGGCTTCAAGATCGCTGATGAGGTTCTCAAGCCCCTGCACCAGCGACTGGCCTTCCGTTTCGATCGCTTTTTCCAGCGCATCGGGATTGGTCGCCAGAAAGTTCGTGGGCGACATCATATCGATGATCTGCTTGGCAAAGTAGCTCAGGCGGTTTTTCTCAATCGGATCAAGATGCGTCACACCTTCTACCGCATTTGACAGCGCCTCTGCATTAATAAGGTACTGCTGTTTAATGTAGTTGAAATACGGATGCGTATCCCAAAGCGGGTTGGAAAACCTTCTGTCAGAGGGTCCGGGATTCTGGGGCGCCGCTATTTTGCCTTTGGACAATGTATGCTGGGCATCCACGAAATGTTTCATTGTATCCGCCCAGTAAGACATCTGGTGCTCTACGATCTTGGCGGGGTTGTTCACCATCTCCGCCCAATACGCCTGAGCGGCACGGCCGAACAATTCTTGATTCGGCCCGTCGAGTGCTGGATTGTGTCCTTGCTTGTTTACAAGCACGCGCTGAAGGCGCTCTGAGAGTTCTTCAACTTTCTTGAGATTCTGTGTCATTTTCTCAAGAGTTTCACCACTCGGGACAACGCTTGTGTCACTTTCTGTTGTCATCCGAACCTTTCCTCCCTATGTTTGCAGTTGCAGCATTACGTCGATGGCTTTCAGGGGGCGATGCGACTGACTGTCTCGGTATGCCCGGGCTTTTGATAAGGAGCGCCCTCAATGCGTTATATGATGACGTACGACCTGATGGAAACAATCCGTAATACTAACCAATGGCTTGGCGCTTCAGCGCTTGCAATGGGATCATATCCTGCCTTTGCGCTAATACCAAACCCTGCTTTTTCATGGATGACCGCTTGGGGCGAAGTAACTGAGCGTACATTCCAAAGGATGATCGTCAAACCGGACTGGAATATCCCCCCCGTGCCCTCACAGGACGCACAGGATCACCTTGTTTCGACTGAAATCGTTGTACAAAAAGACTTTGGCGACCTGCTGCATTTTGTCGTCGCCGACCGCCCCGCGCCCAAACGCAAAGTGCTGCTGGTTGCGCCGATGTCGGGTCACTATGCCACACTGCTGCGCTCCACAGTCATCAGCCTCTTACCCGATGCGGACCTATACATCACCGACTGGCATAATGCCCGCGACATTCCCGTCAGCGCCGGCAAGTTTGATATCGAGGATTATACGCTGTATCTGGTCGACTTCCTGCGCGAGTTGGGCCCTGATACGCATGTTATTGCGGTGTGTCAGCCGGCCCCTCTCGCCCTTGCAGCGACGGCCTATCTTGCCGAGGAAGATCCGGACGCCCAGCCCCGCAGCCTGACGTTGATCGGTGGACCGGTCAATCCGGACGCCACACCCACGGATGTGACCGACTTTGGGCGCCGCGTGACTATGGGTCAGCTTGAGGAAATGATGATCCAGCGCGTCGGCTTTAAGTATCCTGGCGTTGGGCGGATGGTCTATCCGGGCCTTCTGCAGCTATCGTCGTTTATCTCCATGAATATGGAAACCCACGCGAAAGCTTTCGTGAACCAGATCACGCGCGTCGCACAGGGCGACGCACAAGAGCATGACAAGCACAACCGCTTCTATGACGAGTATCTGGCCGTGATGGATATGACGGCAGAGTTTTACCTAAGCACCGTTGAGCGGATTTTCAAAAACCTTGAGATTGCAAAAAACGAATTTGTGGTCGCGGGCAAGAAAGTCGACATTGGCAAGATCACGACCGTTGCCGTTAAAACCGTTGAAGGATCGAAAGACGATATCTCGGCGCCCGGGCAATGCGTCGCCGCGCTGGATCTTTGTACCGGTCTGCCCGATGACAAGAAGGCAAACCACCTTGAAGAGGGCGCCGGTCACTACGGTATTTTTGCCGGCAAAAGCTGGCGTCGCAACATCCGCCCGCTGGTACTCGACTTCATTGACGCAAACAGCGGCGAAGACGAGGCAATGCCCGAAGCGGTTGAGGTGGAAAGCAGCACGCCAAAGCCTCGCAAGTCCAAGAAAGCGGCAAACAAAAACGCGGCGGCCTGAGCTAGCGTAAAACTTATGGCTGCGCCATCCAGTGACGCAGCGCCTGCGTGGTTTCCTGCGGCTGCTCAAGGGGCGGCAAATGCCCCGCATCCGGCAAAACGACCAGCTGCGCCTGAGGGATGAGTTCGGCCATGAATTCGTGCCGCTTGACCGGGCACAACACGTCATGCGCGCCACACAGCACGAGCGTCGGCAATCGACATTTTCGCAGGGTCGCCTGCTGATCCGGTCTGCGCTGCAGCGCGCGCGACTGACGCACAAAGACATCAGGCCCCAGCGTTTCCGCCATCTCCATCACCACATCGAGAACCTGTTGATGCCCGGGGCCGGGCGCTAGGTATTTCGGTTTCATCTCGTCACGCATCACATCGCGAAGACGTCCCGACTTGGCCGCGACGATCTGAGGTTCGCGCCCTGCAGCCACTGCCGGTGTTTCGGCCAGCGGATTGGTGTCCATCAATGCCAAACGTGTGATCCGCTGCGGCGCGCGGCGCAAAACCTCCATCGCGACAATGCCTCCCATGCTCAGCCCGGCCAGAGCGAAGCGTTCCGGCAATTGCTTCAGCAGGTTCGCTGCGATCTCTTCGACGGTGTCACCTTGGGTGATCGGTGCGTTGATCACACAGGTATCGCCCGAAAGTGCAGCGGTCTGCGGCGCAAACAGGCGCGCGTCACACATCATGCCCGGCAAGAGCACCAGAGGTTCCGCAACCTCGGCTTTTCGTCTGTGCAGTGCTTGTTCGTTCTTGTTCACTGGTTACGCCTTTTCACTCTTGCCTTCGGGCTTTAAGCTCGGGCGGCCCATGGCCCAGAAACACTCAGCCAGCCGCTGCGATCACATCAAGAACGGCTTGTTCGATCAGGCCCAGACAAGGGCCATCCGAAAACCTGTGATCCGCGTCTTTGACAAGCAGTAACTGCATGTCCGGGCTTTGGGCATGTTCCAGCAGGCGCACCGCTGTCTGGGTACTGACCGCCGTGTCAGCGGTACCCTGCAGGCAGCGGACCGGAAAATCCAACACCAGCGGATCGCGGAGCACGAGGTTTTGGCGGCCATCCTCGATCAGGTGTTTGGAAATCACATAGGGTTCCATGTAGTCCGACGGTATCGTGACAAAACCCTTCTGTTCGAGCTGTGTTTTCTGTTCTTGGGTGAAGCTCGCCCAGTAACCGTCTTCGGTGAAATCCGGCGCGGCGGCGATCGTTACCATGCCTGCGATCCGCGCGCCAAGCCGGCCTGCCAGCAAGAGCGCCTGCCATCCCCCCATAGAAGAGCCCACCGGCACCAACGGGCCTTCGGTCAATGCCGTCAGAATTTCGAAAGTGTCTTCTGCCCAGTCTCCGATGCAACCCTCTTCGAATGTGCCTGAGGATTGTCCATGGCCCGAATAGTCAAACCGCAAAAAGGCGCGACCCGATGCTTGGGCCCAGGCCTCCAGATGCACTGCCTTGGTGCCTTCCATATCAGATTTGAGCCCGCCCAGAAAGACAATGCAGGGACCGCTGCCCGGGGTCTTGTGATAGGCCAGCCGGCGCCCCTGTGGCGTCATGAAAAAGCTTGGGTCTTGCATCTGCGCGTCCTTCTTTTCGCGCGATGATGCGCAAGCCGGACGCGACCTTCAATCCCCCAGCGGCAAATTAATCCGCTATGCTGTCAGTAATTTTCGGCTGTCGGGACATGCGTGCCAAATGCCTCTGTTGCACCTTTTCAGCCGGTCCGGCCGTTAGCCGCCGACGTACGTGGCACCTATTGGGCGGTAAAAGATTTTCTGGTTGTGCAGACGGCCCAGCAACTCTTCGTTTTCGCGCTGATCGCCCTCGATCACGCGAATGGATTCCATGTTAGCAGGGTTTTCGTCTGACAGAGCGCGCCGCATCTTGCACAGTTCGCGCGAACGCGCGCGCAGCGCCTCCTCGATAAGGTCCACGTCATGAATACTCAGCTCGAACGTCTTATTATAGCGTGGCATATCGCGCATTCTCCTGTGCAGCGTTTCCGATTGGAAACATGTCGGATTTAGCATGTAGGGTGTCGCAGTCAACGTATTCTTAGGTATACCGAATGTCGCACCTGAGCGTTTTTGCAAGCACGCGTTTCGTATCGTAAGACTTCGAGGTAGCGCATGGGCCATCTCTGCGCCGCTTGGGGGAGGTCGGTTTCGCTTGCTTGTGCGGTCTATCTGACTACTTTCTGGAATATCGCTGGCACTCAGCGCGGACTTTGGAATAAACCGCGCCGCTGCGCGATCAACGGGAAGGTTTTCCCGCACCACCAAGAACTGACTGGCACGCGACCAGTAAACAGAAGAGATGCCATGCCCCTTTCACGCCGCCACTTTCTGACAACCGCCGCAGCGCTGGCCTGTCTGCCGCACAGAGTGCTGGGCGCGCCAGCCATTTTGCGAGCAGCCCCTGTGACAGCTCAGATTTTGCCGGAAGGCGACGGGGAAACCGCGCTGTGGGGATACAACGGCTCAAGTCCCGGGCCGGAGTTGCGCTACCGCGCGGGCGACACGCTTGAAATGCGTTTTGAAAATGCGCTTGATGAGGGCTCGGCCATTCATTGGCACGGGATCAGGATTGAAAACGCCATGGACGGCGTGCCCTACCTGACGCAGCCCATGGTCGAAAGTGGCGAAAGCTTTGACTACCGGTTTAAGCTGCCCGATGCGGGGACATACTGGTATCATTCGCACAACCGTTCATGGGAGCAGGTGGCCCGCGGTTTATACGGTCCGCTCATTGTCGAAGAAAGCAACCCTCCTGCTGTCGATCAGGACATCACGGTCATGGTCGATGACTGGCGGATCGAGCGCACGGGCGAAATCATCGAGGATTTCGGCAACCGCCACGATTTTTCCCACGCCGGACGCCTTGGCACCTTTGCGCGGGTCATCGCGTCATCGGGCGCTGTGCGCAAAGGCGACCGTGTACGCTTGCGGTTGATCAACGTGGCGACGGCCCGCGTTTTTCCACTGGAGATTGCGGGGATCGAGGGGAAAATCGTGGCGCTCGACGGCATGCCCTTGCCCGAACCGCAAGAGATCGGGTCATTGCTGATCGCGCCCGCGCAACGTGTCGATATCATCGCCGATGTTCAAGACACGGTAGCTTTCGTCTTTCCGACGCGGCAGGAGCCTTACCCGCTTGGAGAAATTGCACTGCAGGGCGAAAACCCGTCGCCGATCACTGAACCTATCGGCCCTTTGCCTGCCGCAGTGATAACCGCCCCCGCCGCTGTGGCAGATCACAGCGTGACGCTGAAGATGCAGGGCGGTGCCATGGGCGGGGCGCATGAAGGCGACGACATCTGGAGCTTTAATGGTGTGTCAGGCTTGACCGATGTGCCGTGGCAGACGTTTCAGCGGGGGCAGACCGTGCGCATAACGCTTGTTAACGATACATCCTTTCCGCACGGCATACACTTGCACGGCCACCACTTTCACGAAGTACGCGACGACGGAAGCCTTGGCGCTTTCCGCGACACGACCTTGTTACAGCGGCAAGAAACCCGCGACATCCTCTGCGTCTTTGACAATCCCGGAAAATGGTTGATGCACTGCCATATGTTGGGGCATCAGGCGTCGGGGATGAAAACATGGGTCGTTGTGACCTGATACCGCCTAGCCCTGCCGCGCGCGGTCAGGTATTTTTACAACGCTGACCAAGTCCTGAAGGGAAGCACTTGCATCCCAAACGGACACGCGGCAATAGACAGCCTATATCCCCATCCGGGTGCTGGCCTGCCGCTGTGCACATGCGACAGCCAGTCGTTCGGGTGGTTTCGCAACCGGGCGTCTCGTAGGCGCCAAACCGACGAGGAGCGCCCGTGATGGCCCAGATCTCTCTTACTTTTCCCGATGGCAACGCGCGCAGCTATGATGCTGGCGTCACTGCAGGCGATGTCGCTGCAAGCATTTCCACTTCGCTGCGCAAGAAGGCCATTTCAGCGACCGTGAACGGCGCGCATTACGATCTGGCATGGCCGATCACGGAAGATGCCAGTATTGCCATTCACACTATGCAGGACGAAGAGCAGGCCAACGAACTTGTGCGCCACGACCTTGCGCATATCATGGCCCGCGCAGTGCAGGAAATCTGGCCTGATACCAAAGTAACCATCGGTCCGGTTATCAAAGACGGCTGGTACTATGACTTTGACCGCGCAGAGCCCTTCACCCCCGAAGACCTTGGTGTGATCGAAAAGAAGATGAAAGAGATCATCAACCGGCGCGACCCAGTCACCACCGAAGTGTGGGAGCGCGACCGCGCGATCAAATTCTACGAGGCCAACAACGAGCCCTACAAAGTAGAGCTGATCGAAGCCATTCCCGGTAACGAGCCCTTGCGGATGTACTGGCACGGCCACTGGCAGGATTTGTGCCGCGGGCCTCACCTGCAACATACCGGACAGGTACCGGGGGATGCCTTCAAGCTGATGTCGATCGCGGGCGCATACTGGCGCGGCGACAGTGATCGCGCGATGTTGCAGCGCATCTATGGCGTTGCGTTCACCGGCAAGGAGAAGCTCAAGGCGCATCTTCACATGCTGGAAGAGGCTGCAAAACGCGACCACCGTAAACTTGGCCGCGAGATGAACCTGTTCCACATGCAGGAAGAGGCCCCGGGTCAGGTGTTCTGGCACCCCAATGGCTGGCGCATCTACACCGAGCTTCAGGACTACATGCGGCGCAGGCAGCGCGCAGGTGGCTATGTCGAGGTTAACACACCCCAAGTTGTGGACCGCAAACTGTGGGAAGCCTCCGGGCATTGGGAGAAGTATCAGGAGAACATGTTCATCGTCGAGGTTGACGAGGAACATGCGCGTGAAAAGGCCGTGAACGCGCTAAAACCTATGAACTGCCCATGCCACGTGGAAATATTTAAACAAGGTCTCAAATCCTATCGCGATTTACCATTGCGGATGGCTGAATTCGGGTCGTGCAACCGGTATGAGCCCTCGGGCGCTTTGCACGGGATCATGCGGGTACGCGGCTTTACGCAGGATGACGCGCATATCTTCTGCACCGAAGAGCAGATCGAAAGTGAAACCGCTGTCTACATCGACTTCCTGTCCGACATCTACCGCGACCTCGGATTCGAGAATTTCAAAGTAAAGTTCTCCGACCGACCAGAAACCCGTGCGGGTTCCGACGAAGTCTGGGACCGCGCAGAGGCCGCGCTGCTGTCAGCCACCCGCAAGGCCGGGATTGAGCCGGAACTCAACCCCGGAGAAGGCGCGTTCTACGGGCCAAAACTGGAGTTCGTGCTGACAGACGCGATCGGGCGTGACTGGCAATGCGGGACCCATCAGGTGGACTTTGTCCTGCCCGAACGTCTGGACGCCACCTACATCGGCGCAGATGGCGGCAAACACCGCCCCGTCATGTTGCACCGCGCGACCCTTGGCTCTTTCGAGCGGTTCATCGGTATCCTCATCGAAGAGCACGCGGGCAAACTGCCTTTCTGGCTTGCCCCGCGTCAGGTCGTCGTGGCGTCGATCATTTCGGATGCGGACGATTATGTGATGGAAGTGGTCAACGCCTTGTCGGCGGCCGGCGTCCGCGCCGAGGCAGACCTGCGCAACGAAAAGATCAACTACAAGGTACGCGAGCATTCTGTCGGCAAGGTGCCGGTCATTCTGGCTGTTGGCGCGCGCGAGGTAGAAGAACGCACGGTTACCGTGCGGAGACTTGGCGAAAAGAAAACCACCGTCGAGAGCCTTGAGACTGTAACACAGGCACTTGGACGGGAAGCGACGCCGCCGGACTTGTTGTAACAAAAGCCGCCAAAATCACGTATCCAGTCTGCGACCCTGCCGGAATTGAAACATTTCGGCAGGGTTTTTGGTGAATCACGGTGTTTCGCGCACATCCCGCTGACGTGGATGTGACACACAGCCTCGTGAATGGTATGTCCTCCGAGGTTTGTTACATTTACCCCATCACTGACCGACAGGTCGCCAAGAGAGGAAGAAACCATGTCCAACACAATGAAAACAGTGGCCCTTGCCAGCGCAGTTGCAGCAGCCTTCGTTGCACAAAGCACAACGCAAGCCGACGCGGCCGCAAAAGAGAAATGCTATGGCGTCTCGCTGGCTGGCGCCAACGACTGCGCGGCAGGGCCCGGCACAACATGCGCGGGAACATCCACTGTCGACTATCAGGGCAACGCCTGGACGCTCGTCGACAAAGGCACCTGCGCCGAGATCGAGCTTCCGAATATGGCGGATGGCACTGAGCGCAAAGGCTCGCTTGAAGAGTTGAGCCGCGACTTGCCGGCATAACCCTGACAATCTGGCGTCCGGCGGTCACCCCGCCGGATGCATGCCCCACCGATACGGCTGACCGCTAGATCCGGAGAGCCCCGATGCTTGATACCTCGCCCCGTTTTGACACGCTACCGCCCGCACCGGGCGTCGGATACAAACCCCAGCATTTTGCCGATCTGATGGATGCGCCTGGGCCTGTGGCCTGGCTGGAAGTCCATGCAGAAAACTACATGGGTGATGGCGGGCGGCCCCATGCGCAACTGCGCGCATTGCAAGAGCGTTTTGCCCTGTCTGTCCATGGCGTCGGCCTGAGCATCGGCGGCGAAGGAGCGCTGGACGCAGACCACCTTGCGCGGTTGAAAGAACTTATGGCGCGCACGCAACCTGCCAGCTTTTCAGAGCACCTTGCGTGGTCCACGCACGGTGCGGAATTTCTGAATGATCTGCTGCCGCTGCCCTATACAAACGCGACGCTACAGCGCGTCGCTGCACATATCAATCAGGTGCAGGACATTTTGGGCCGGCAGATGCTGCTGGAAAACCCCTCAAGCTATCTGGCTTTCGCCGAAAGCACCTGGAGCGAGACAGATTTTCTGGCCGAACTGGTGCGGCGTACCGGCTGCGGCTTGCTGCTGGACGTCAACAATGTGTTTATCTCAGCCACCAATCTAGGGTATTCGCCGCAAGGATACATTGACGCCTATCCGCTTGAAGCGGTTGGCGAAATCCACGTGGGCGGGCATGATGAAGACACCGATGATGCGGGTGCTCCGTTGCTGATCGACAGCCACGGCAAACCGGTCGTTGATCCCGTCTGGGCCCTGCTTGACTATACGCTCGCGCACACTGGTGCGCGGCCGGTTCTGGTCGAATGGGACAATGACGTACCCGACTGGCCCACCCTGCGCGACGAAGCGATGCGTGCTGCCCGCGCCTTGTCGCCGGTACAATGACAGTTTCTCAGGACATCTTCCGCAAGGCCCTGCTGGATGCGGAGCAACCCGTTCCTTCGGGATTGCTTGATGCGCAGGGCGACGCGGCCGGTACGCGGTTCTCGGTCTATCGCAACAACGTTGTTGTCTCTCTTTCAGAAGCTCTGGCGACTGCCTTTCCGCTGGTACGCAAGCTGCTTGGCGCAGAGACATTTGGCAAGCTGGCAGCGATTTATGTGCGCGCGCATCCGCCCACGTCACCGCTGATGATGTTCTACGGCAAAGACTTCCCCGAATTTCTCGACGGGTTCGAACCGCTGCAGCACATCAGGTATCTAAGCGCTTGCGCACAGCTCGACTTTGCCATGCGCAGGTCGTACCACGCCGCAGATGCGCCGCCCGTCGCGACCAAAGAGTTGCAAGACCCAGAGCGCGTGATGCAAGCACGGTTCTCGCTTGCCCCCTCGGCTGTGCTACTGCGGTCAGTCTGGCCCCTGTATGACATCTGGGCGTTCAACATGCTGCCCTCAGCGCCGAAGCCTCGCGCCATCGCACAAGATGTTCTGGTCGCCAGACCGGAGTTCGATCCGCAGCCCCATTTGCTTGCCCCCGGTATGGCCGACTGGCTGGACAAGCTCAATTCGGGGCACGCCTTGGGCCCCGCCACGTCCGAAATCCTTGAGATATATCCGGATTTTGATCTGACCGCTTCTCTGGCGCTGGCTCTGAATGCGCAAGCGCTCGTTGATTATACTACAAAGGAAACACCATGATTACCCTCTATACCGCACTGACCGACCGCCTCTCCCGTGCGGACTGGCTGCTTACTACACTGGCCAGACTGGTCTTTGCCGGAACCTTGCTGATGTATTTCTGGGTATCTGGCCTGACGAAACTTGGCGACGGCCTCTTTGGCATTTTCCAGCCGTCTGTCGGTGCCTATGCGCAAATCTTTCCCAGAGTAATGGAGCAGATTTCATACGACACGTCGCAGCTGACGCTCTTTCATTGGGCTGTGGTGACAGGCGGCACGATCGCAGAGTTCGTTCTGCCGGCCTTGATCGTTCTGGGCCTCGCCACACGGCTGTCCGCGCTGGGGATGATCGGGTTTGTGATCGTGCAATCCGCGACCGACCTGATCGGGCACGGACGCCTTGAAGACCCGCAGACACTGGGCGCATGGTTCGACAAAATCCCCGACAGCCTGATCCTGGACCAACGCGCCTTTTGGGTTTTCCTGCTGCTGGTTTTGGTCGTAAAGGGCGCAGGCCCACTATCTGTCGACACGATACTGAAGCGTCGCCTCGACGCTTGAAAAGCGAAGGTTCAGATCGCGCCGAGTTCGGTCTGAACCTGTTTTGTCCAGCCCAGCCACATCTGGTCACCTTCAACAATCAAGGGCCTTTTCATAAGTGTGGGGTGCGCTTTTAAGAGCGACAAAGCATCTTGCCCACGCTCGGCCTCGCTCAGGCCCCGCCAGGTTGTAGAGCGCGTATTTACCAGCCCATCACCGAAAGCCGCAAGCGCAGCAGAAAGAAGCGTATCGGGCACCCCTTGCGCGCGGGCATCCACAAATTCCGCCTGTGGCAGAGATTTTAACGCCTTGCGGCAAGTGTCACATGTCTTCAGACCGAAAAGTTGCATAGTTTTTCCCCATTTCACCAATGTCCTAATCCAGAATTTACCGCTTTGCATCGCCTTATGCTTGATTTTTCAGGGCGAAGTACAATCTTTAACCTGTGCAATGCTCAGACTGGAAATGGAGCGATGCGGAATAACTGTGGTGCCATCAGTCAGGCATCGCAGCTAATTTTAGAAGGAGGCACGGAAAAAATGCCTACAGGCACCGTGAAATGGTTTAACACCACCAAAGGCTACGGGTTTATTGCGCCCGAAGGCGGTGGATCAGACGTTTTTGTGCATATCTCTGCCGTTGAGCGATCCGGACTGACCGGACTTGCTGACGACCAAAAGGTCAGTTTTGAATTGGCCGAAGGACGTGACGGTCGTCAGATGGCGAGCGATCTGAAGTTACTCTGACCGGATTTTTTCTGTTTTCCTGAGAGTGTCGAACAAGCACCTGCGTGCTTGAGCGTCGGTTTTTGCGACGAAACCACCCAGTATCGCGCACCAATCGGGTGTATTTCTGACGACTGGTTCCAGAAAAGTGAGAGCGCCCGATTCAAGCCAAACTTTCGCGGTGAAGTCTCCCTACTTTCTCCCTTTTGCGACCACACCCGGCATGTACGTTCAGGCTGGGTGATTGGTACAACTTTATGAGAGAATTTGACAATGTTGCGAGCTATCAAAGGTATTTCTCTGCCCCGCTTCGACGGAACTAAGCGAAACGCGCGGCATTTCATTCAGGATGAAAGCGGTGTCACAACTGTTGATTTCGTTGTTGGTGCGGCATTTCTGGCAACGCTTGGCGTTTTCATGCTGGCCGAAATGCGGACCAGCGCAAATGTGATGGTCAACAACTCGGGCACGACTTTCACCAGCGGTGGCCCCAACCACACATTTGACGGCAGCGGCCCACCTTCGGTCTATGGAAAAGAAGCTGAGGGCGAGACCGATACCGGTACAACTGATGGCGGTGGTACTCAAACCACTGACACAGGAGGGTACAACGACCAAACCAACACCGGTGAGGAGACGCAAACTGCAGATACCGACACGACCGGTACAGAAGCCGACGACACCAACACCGGTGGCACAGAAACAGCTTCGGACACGACAAGCACAGATGACAACGCGACGCAAAACACGGGCCCGGATCCATCGGACGCCGGTACCGACGGAACAACTGAAACCACCAGCGCCGACGACACAACATCTACCGGTGACACCGGCGATACCACGAATACAGGCGCCGGCGACACCGGAACGGCCAGCACGGGCGGTGATACCGCCACAAATACCGGTGGCGACACTGGAACATCAGGTTGCACTGTCACAGGCAACGGCAACGGCAAAGGTAACAAGAAATGCTGAATACGGGTGCGGGCTGTCTCAGCCCGCACCATCTTTTCCGATCGGTTGGACGGCCTTTACGACGGGGCGTTTAACAGCCCTTGAAACTCCCGCCATTCACCCTTGCTCATGCCGGATGTTTCCTGGGTCACCTCGTCCCCCGCGATCATGCGTTTGATGCACTCCATCGCTTTGCCGGATAGTGTCGCACCGCCAAGACGGTAGTCTTCGAAAGCGCGATAGGCCGCCGGCACCCAATCGGCCACCATTTCGCAAATCGCGTCAGCATAGACCCTGATTTCATATTGCGCGTGACTGTCGGCGCGCAACCTCAGAAAATGGAAAAGGTTGTGCAGGTCGACCTTCCAGTACCATTGGGTGTAGACGTTGGCGGGCAGGTTCATACGGGCGAGTTCTCTGGCCAGACCATCCTGACCGTCCTGGCTTATCATTGCCTCGTAGTTGTCATAGCAGCGGTTGCTGTCGGCTTTGAGAATCTCCAGCACGCGTGCCGCTTCCTGGCCTTCCAGAACGCCTCCGCGCCCTTGATTGTTGACCACGCTTTGCGCGTTGATGTGTTCAGGCGCGGGGATATAGAATTCCCGGTCAAGAATAGAGTAACGCGCCGAATACTCGTTTACATTCGCGGTCCGGTGCCTGATCCACTGACGCGCGACGAAGACAGGCAGTTTGACATGCAATTTGATTTCACACATTTCGAACGGTGTGGAATGCCAATGCCGCATGAGATAGCGGATGAGTCCCTCGTCATTCTGTACTGATTTTGTGCCCTTGCCATAGGAGACGCGCGCCGCCTGACAGATCGCTGCGTCATCGCCCATATAGTCGATCACGCGCACAAATCCGTGATCCAGCACCTCTCTTGCCTCATAAAGGTGCTGCTCCATTCCAGGCGAAACGGCCCGCAAAGTCGCTTGCGGACTGTCGCGAAGCTCTTTGATTTCAGCAGCTTGTTCGGGGCTGAGGGGCATGAGCGTTCCTTTCCAAAGGCGTGAGTCGTATGGCACTATATCTGGGCATGGCGAAAGGCGGAACAGCTATATAGTGTAAAATCCGGAAAAATCCGACTGCCGATGGAACCCTGCTGCAATCGCTCTGGTACGCCGCGCCAAGCGTGCTAGGTTTGAGCCAACGAACAAACAATGGGAGAGCCAGATGGCATTGAAGTATCTGCACACAATGGTCCGGGTGAAAGACCTTGAAAAATCAATTGCGTTCTACGAATTGCTGGGCCTCAAAGAGACGCGTCGCTGGGACAGTGAGGGTGGTCGCTTTACCCTTCTTTTCATGGCCCCTCCGGGTCAGGAAGAATGCCCGATCGAATTAACTTACAACTGGGATGGTGACGACGGGTTGCCAAGCGACAGCAGGCACTTCGGGCATCTCGCCTATCGTGTCTCTAACATTTACGAAGTGTGCCAGCATCTGATGGACAACGGGGTCACCATCAACCGCCCGCCGCGCGATGGTCATATGGCCTTTGTGCGGTCGCCCGACAACATTTCCATAGAATTGTTGCAGGAAGGGGAAGACCTGCCACCGGCGGAGCCTTGGGCCAGCATGGAGAACACCGGGCATTGGTAAAGACGGGCGCTCTTTTCATAGCGCTTGCGGTTGGCGGTGCGGCGGTGGATGCGGCAGAGTGCCGACTGGCACTTTTGCTTGCAATGGATGTTTCAAGCTCCGTCGATGCGGCAGAGGACGCGCTGCAGCGCAACGGAATTGTCGCTGCACTGATTTCACCCGAGGTGGAAGCTGCGTTTTTTGCGTCGGATCTGCCTGTCGCACTGGCCGTTTACGAGTGGTCGGGGCGGTACAATCAGGAAGTTTTGCTGGACTGGACGGTGATCGACAGCCGCGCCAAACTCGTCGGGGCCGCAGAGGCGCTTGCCGCAAGCAAGCGCAGCCACAACGATTTCCCCACGGCCATGGGCTATGCTTTGGGCTATGGCGCCGGCATGCTGGAACGCGGGCCCGCCTGTCTGGCCAAAACGCTGGATCTGGCCGGTGACGGCCAGAACAACGAAGGCTTCAGCCCCGCACAGGCCTATGCGGAGTTCCCCTTTGATGGGGTGACGGTAAATGGTCTGGTCGTGAACGGGGCAGACTATGAGGCAGAAACCGGCCTGATTGCCTTTTACAAGGGGCAGGTTATTCGGGGTCCGGGCGCGTTTGTCGAAATTGCCAACGGCTTTGAAGACTATGAACGGGCAATGCGGCGCAAACTGGAGCGGGAGCTGACGCCGCCCGTGATGGGTTTGCTGCGCGCGGGCACTGACCCGAAAGGGTTGTAATGCGTGCAGCCCGCGTACTCTCTGCGGCTTTTCTCAGCCTGTTTGCCACGGTCTCAGACGCGGGTTGTCGACAGGCTTTGGCTTTGGGTCTTGACGTATCGGGGTCTGTCGACTTGCGCGAGTACCGCCTGCAACTCGATGGCCTGGTAACCGCGCTGAACCACCCCGACATTGTCAACACACTGATGGCAATGCCCAATGCCCCTGTATCGGTACTGGTTTTCGAATGGAGCGGTCCGGACGACCAGCATATTCTGGTGCCATGGACGTCTATTGCCAATCGTCAGACGCTGACCGAAGTGAGCGTGGCCCTCGCACAAACGGAGCGGCGCGGCGCGGCCCCCGGCACGGCATTGGGCCGTGCAATGCAGTTCGGTGCGGCGCAGTTAGCGCTTCAGAGTGCCTGCTGGAAGCACACTTTGGACATTTCCGGTGACGGCAAATCAAACCTTGGTCCGCGTCCGCGCGACGTTAAAGACGCGATCAATACGCAGGGTGTGACGATCAACGCGCTCGTCATCGGATCAGATGCCCCTGCATCCGGCGATGCGCGCCAGGTCGAAATCGGTGAACTTTCTTCTTACTTTCGGGCCGAAGTCATTATCGGCGACGATGCTTTTGTTCAGACATCCCTCGGGTTTGAGGATTACGCAGATGCCATGACGCGCAAGCTAAAACGAGAGTTGGAAGGTCTGGTGATCGGCCGCCTTCAGTAAATATAACGGATCTGATCTGTCCAGTACCGCTCCATCCGTTTGAGCGACCGCGTGATGTCGTCAATACCCTCCGGCCCCAGAACGCCTTTCTGCTGCAGCCCATCCGCATGACGTGAGAAAAGATCAGATACAACGTCGCGAATCTTACAGCCCCTGTCAGTGAGCTTTACCCGCACTGATCGGCGATCAATCTCGCAACGTTGGTGGTGCATATAGCCCATCTCTACCAGCTTCTTAAGGTTGTAGCTGACATTGCTGCCCTGATAGTAGCCACGGCTTTTCAATTCGCCGGCGGTGACCTCGTTGTCACCGATGTTGAACAAAAGCAGCGCCTGAACCGCATTGATTTCCAACACACCGACACGCTCAAACTCATCCTTGATGACGTCGAGCAAGAGACGGTGCAAACGCTCGACCAGCGACAGCGCCTCAAGATAACCAACCATGAATCCCTGGCTGTGCGTGGAAGGCATGCCTTCCGATTTGATGGGGTCCAGAATACTCATAAACACGCTCCGACGTTTTTCACTGCGACGGAACATGCGGACGAAAGCCCAATATTTCGTTAAAAGCTGAAAAAACCTGCCGCAGTCAGGTCGTACTGCTCGTTTCGGGCAGGTCGGCAATGATGCTTTCGATCAGGCCGGCATAGTGATCCGGCACTTCAACTTGACCCGTAACCCATTGATAAAGGTCATGGTCATTCTCGCTGAGCATCTCATCATACAGCGTTAACCCCGCGTCTTGCATACCGTCCAGATGCCGTTCGGCAAATCGCTGCAGGATCAAGTCCATTTCCTTGATCCCACGGCGCATAGAACGCATTTTCAGGCGTTTGATCCGGTGCTCATGCAGTTCCGCCATCTGCCTCTTCCTTCAGTGCCATGCGCAGTTTCTTTTCCAGACGGCCCATCTGTTCCACGCGGGCCAACAGGTCAGTTCGCAATTCGCGCAACTCGTTCAGAACTTCCGACGCCGAAGATGGAAGTGCCGCCTCTTCAAGCGGCGCGTCCAGCCCTTCGCCCTGACCGTTTATCAACCACATCATCGAAACGTTCAACAGCCCCGCCATCATCGAAAGACGGTTGGCTCGCGGCTCACTCAGATCGTCTTCCCATGAGCGCAAGGTGGCCACCCGCACACCAAGACGACGGGCCAGTTCGGCTTGGGTCATATCCGACATTTCGCGCGCTGCGGCCAGACGGTCGCCGAAGGTTGCTGTTTCTGGCCCGTACCAGTCTTTGATATCATCCATCTTGCACTCTCCTTGGCGCTATCACGCTTGATTGGACGCTCGCGCGCCCCTATGAACGCCTGAGTTCTATCAAACCGAGGCCCCCATGGATTTCCTGTCTACGACGCTCGCGCGTGTCAAACCGTCTCCTACCATCGCTGTAACCACAAAGGCGGGCGAGCTTAAAGCCGCGGGCCGCGATGTCATCGGACTTGGTGCCGGAGAACCTGACTTCGACACGCCTCAAAACATAAAAGATGCAGCGATCGAAGCCATCCACTCTGGCAAGACCAAGTATACGCCCGTAGATGGCATTCCGGAGCTTAAACAGGCGATCTGCGACAAATTACGCAGAGACAACGGGTTGGCGTACACCCCGGCTCAGGTCAGCGTCGGCACAGGCGGCAAGCAAATCCTGTACAATGCCCTTATGGCGACGCTGAACCCCGGTGATGAAGTCGTGATTCCGGCCCCCTACTGGGTCAGCTATCCAGATATGGTCTTGCTTGCCGGAGGTGAGCCCGTGATTGCACCCGCGACGCTGGAGCAGGATTTCAAGCTGACGCCGGAAGGGCTGGAAGCGGCTATTACCCCCAAAACCAAATGGCTGATTTTCAACTCCCCCAGCAACCCGACCGGCGCAGGCTACAGCCACGCCGAACTCAAGGCGCTGACGGATGTCTTGCTGCGCCATCCCCATGTCTGGGTGATGACCGACGATATGTACGAGCATCTGGCGTATGACGGGTTTGTCTTCTGCACACCGGCCGAAGTGGAGCCCGCGCTTTACGACCGTACTCTGACTGTCAACGGCGTCAGCAAAGCATATGCCATGACGGGTTGGCGGATCGGCTACGCGGCGGGTCCCGAGAAACTGATCAGCGCCATGCGCAAAATCCAGTCTCAAAGCACATCAAACCCCTGTTCCGTATCGCAATGGGCCGCCGTGGAGGCTTTGAATGGAACACAGGACTACATACCAAGAAACAACGAGAAATTCGCGCGCAGGCGCAACCTGGTCGTGTCCATGCTGAACCAGATTGACGGTGTGGTCTGCCCCAATCCAGAGGGTGCCTTCTACGTCTACCCCTCAATTGCGGGGCTGATCGGCAAGACCTCGGCAGCGGGCGCTACAATTGACACGGACGAAGCCTTTGCAACCGCTTTGCTTGAAGAAACGGGCGTGGCCGTGGTGTTCGGGGCAGCCTTCGGACTTAGCCCCAACTTTCGGGTAAGCTACGCCACATCAGATGAGCAACTCAAAGAAGCCTGCAGCCGCATTCAGGATTTTTGCGCCAAGCTGCGCTGACGGAGACCTATGACGGAACTTCCCGAATATTACTTCAGAGTACGCGAAAATGGCGCGGCCGTGTTTCGTGTCGATACAATGAACCGCCAGCGACGCATCGACATGGACCAGATCGCGGTGGTCAACATCCGTAACGGCGAGATCAAGCCGCAGGGCGGTCGGGAGCTGTCAGACGAAGACAGGGCTGAAATAGAGGCCTGGATGGATCAGCGGCGCGGCCTTTTGGCTTCCCGTGCACTGGACGACATACACCGCGCCATCGACCACCTGAACCTGACTACGCAATGGGCGCAATCCAAGGCGACGGACAGCGAGTTGGAAGACGTCACAGACGCGTTGCTTTTGGCCATGCACGATCTGCGTTCGGTTTTGGTGCGCAAAAAAGCCGACCGCGTGATGAGCGACGATTAGGTGTTGAAGAGAAAGTGAAGAACGTCGCCGTCCTTGACGACGTAGCTTTTACCCTCCGCGCGCATCTTACCCGCTTCCTTCGCGGGCTGTTCGCCCCCCAGACCGACGAAATCATCATAGGCGATCGTTTCGGCGCGGATGAACCCTTTTTCGAAATCGCCGTGAATCACACCAGCCGCTTTCGGCGCGGTCGTACCCGTCTTGATCGTCCAGGCGCGCGCCTCCTTGGGACCCACGGTAAAGTAAGTCTCCAGATGCAAAAGCTCGTATCCCGCTCGGATAAGGCGGTCTAGTCCGGCCTCGGACAAGCCCATCTCCTCTAGAAACATTGCCGCTTCGTCGTCTTCCAGCTGGCTGATTTCTTCTTCGATCTGCGCAGAGATAATGACATGTGCATTGCCCTGTGCGGCGGCCATCTCGGCAACTTTGGCAGAATGCTCGTTGCCGTCCGCCGCTTCGGCCTCGCCCACGTTGCACACGTAAAGCACGGGCTTTGTGGTCAGCAGCTGCAGCATCTTCCAGGCCTTGGCATCTTCGCCGTCTACGTCGACGACACGTGCAGGCTTGCCGTCTTCCAGCACGGCCTTGGCCGCTTCCATCAGGCGTTGCTGCTGCACGGCTTCCTTGTCGCCGCCGCGTACCTTGCGCACGATGTTCTGCAGACGTTTTTCGATGCTTTCAAGATCTGCCAGCATCAGTTCAGTTTCGATTGTTTCGGCATCGGCCACGGGATCCACCCGACCCTCGACATGGGTGACATCGCCATCCTCAAAACAGCGCAATACATGCGCAATGGCGTCAACTTCACGGATGTTGGCCAGAAACTGGTTGCCAAGCCCCTCGCCCTGCGACGCTCCTTTAACCAACCCTGCAATATCCACAAAAGTCATGCGTGTCGGGATCACCTGCTTGGACTTGGCGATGCCTGCCAGTGTGTCCAGCCGCGCATCGGGTACAGCGACTTCGCCCACGTTCGGCTCGATCGTACAAAAGGGAAAATTTGCCGCCTGTGCGGCGGCCGTGCGCGTCAGCGCATTGAAAAGTGTGGACTTGCCAACATTTGGCAGACCCACGATGCCCATTTTGAAACCCATCACAGCGCCCCTTTTTAGCTGGCGCTTCTCCTATGGGTGTTGGTGCGAAAACACAAGGTCCCTTTGGTCAGAACCGCTCTCGTCTGTCTTCACGTGCGTGAAAGATAATCGCCCAAGCGAGCAAAACGAACATCGGATGCGTCAACCCACCCGAAAAAATCAACGCGGGCACCCAGAACAGAAACACAACGATCGATAGGATCGGACGCCCCGTCAGCAAGATCGAAAGCGGTGGCAGCAGTATGGCAAGTACGTAGTTCATGAAACCCATATGGGGCGATGCCGAACGGAATTTGAGGGGAATAGTGCGAAAAAATACCCCCTACGGCAATTGAACCGGTGACAGTGCGATTGGTGCATTGATTTCCCCCTGTATTTTAGGCATGTGAGTTCAGATTTCCCAAGAGGTGCACCGGATGACACGTATCGATGATAAATTCGCCGCGCTGGCGCAAGAAGGCAAAAAGGCTTTTGTCGCCTATGTCATGGCGGGTGACCCGGATTTCGCGACGTCATTGGAAGTGGTCAAGGGTTTGCCGTCAGCAGGGGTCGATATCATCGAACTGGGCCTTCCTTTCACCGACCCGATGGCAGATGGCCCGACAATCCAACTGGCGGGACAGCGTGCGCTTGAGGGGGGCATGACACTTTCCAAGACGTTGGAGCTGGCCCGCGCATTTCGCCAAGACGACCAGACGACGCCAATTGTAATGATGGGCTATTATAATCCGATCTACAGCCGCGGTGTTGAAAGCTTTCTCAAGGAGGCGAAAGAGGCGGGTATTGACGGGCTTATCATCGTGGACCTGCCGCCCGAGGAAGACAGCGAATTGTGTCTGCCCGCACAGGCCGCGGGTCTCAACTTCATTCGTCTTGCGACCCCCACGACCGATGACAAGCGGCTGCCGCGCGTGGTGCAGAATACGTCAGGATTTGTCTACTATGTCTCGATCACCGGCATCACCGGATCAGCCGAAGCACAGGCTGACGATGTGAGCCCCGAAGTCGCGCGGATCAAGGCAGCAAGCGGGCTGCCGGTAATCGTCGGATTTGGTGTCAACACCCCCGAAAAGTCGCGCGCGATTGCCGAAGTGGCTGACGGTGTCGTTGTCGGATCGGCCATCGTCGGTAAAATCGCCAAGGGCGACAGCGTGCCGGACGTTCTGGCCTTCGTGAAGTCGCTGTCAGACGGCGCGCATTCAGTCTGACCTGGCCAGCGCGCGGTTCTTGTCTGCATCCAGAAAGACACGCAGATCTCGTAGCACAGGCACAATCCGCTCCAGCGCTGCGGTATCGACACCCTCTGCGATACGCTCAAAATCGGGGCCCATGGCTGCAATCGTGTCATACCTGAGTCTGCGGCCCAGTTCTGTCAGGTAAACCAGCTTTGATCTGCCGTCTTCGGGGTTTGGCCGCATTTCGATCAGCTGCTGCGCTTCGAGCCCTTTGAGGGTGTGGGTCAAGGTGGTTTTGGGGACCTGGAAAGCCCGGGCCATGTCGATGGGCGCGCGCCCGTCCCCTAGGCGTACCAGATGGTTGAGTACCGTGAAATGCGGTGCGATCAGCCCCTTGGGCAACCGCGCTTCCAAAGACGCGCGGCTGAGTTGTTCGATGATGCCGATCTCGTTGAACAGTTCAAAGAGTTTGGCATGTTTACGGTCAGGCATTCAGTATTTTGGCCTCCAATGGCCAGCGCGGGCTGGCGGGTACATCAGGACCATAGCCCAGACGGCACCACATTTGCACGGTGCCACCTTCCGGAGCCAGCGTTTCATGCAATGCATCGTAAATTTCCGCCATTTCGGGATACTCCTGCAGGCCTTGGCTAAGCGGTTGTAACCCGATGCCTTCGGCCGTGGCGGCCAGATTGATGCGTACCCAGTCCTGCCCGGCACGTATCTGGCTTTGGCGGCTGTTGTCTGCCGTGACCTGCCACAGGTGTGCCACCGCTGTCGTGACATTGGCTAAAACCATCGCTTCGCCGGATTTGTAACTCATTCCATCGCGGTCCATTGCATTCTCGCGGGTGAAAAGCCCCGTCAGGCGCAGGGTCTCGAAAAGGGGTCCCGACAGGTCGATACCGTCAGGGTTTGCGTCAACTTCCTTGTGCCCGATGCGAAACAGATCAACGCTTTCTTTGTATGTGCGTTCGGTGCGAAATTCGATCAGGAAAGCTTCGGCCGAGAGGTCACAAAAGGCGGCGACCTCGTCTTTATCATCCGTGATCCCTATGCGAGAGCCGTGGATAGCTGCCGCGGCGACGCGCTCGAGAGCTGAACGCGGTACAAGCCGGGTCATGTCGTAGGGCTCTTTCAAGGTTCGACGGAAAGGCACTTGCTGGAAAAGCGGGTCAGGTTGTGCGGAGGTTGGTGAAAAACTGCATCGCGCGACAGGTCGGCCATCGAGCGCCTGTACGTCTGAACCTTCGGGGAAGAGATCGATTGCAACCGCGAGCCCTTCTTCCAGAGCGGCCAGCCGCATGACCTCGAGAAAACAACCCAATCCAATGGTAATCTGTCTGTTGAACGGATCGGTGTGCGGTAGCAGCCGATCGGTATCCACATAAAGCGTAACGGTATCTGCAGTGGACAGGTCCACCACCCAAGGCTGTCGGTTGTGCGGGTTGGGCGCAAGCAAGGCATAGCTGAGCGCACGCATGCGCGGATCGTCGTAGCGCCCGGCCTTATCCCAAGGCTCGTAGGCCTTGCCAGGCTTGCGTGTGACCGCATAGCCGGCACCTGATGCCGCGGCGAAGATACATCCGCCCCCAATGATTGCGATGGACTTGCGTCTTGAAACTGTCATATCGGATCTCCCTCATATAGTGCGATATCGCACTTTAAATAGTTCGATATCGCACTATTCAAGAGGCTTGCTGATTTTCCCAGATTGCGCTCCATTGCGGAGATTGCTAGGTCACATCGGGCAACCGCGCGGGAGGATACATGCCGGTCATCACCAATATTCAGGACCTCAAAGAGCTACATGAACGTCGCGTGCCGCGCATGTTCTACGACTACGCCGAATCGGGCAGCTGGTCGGAGCAGACATTCCGCGAAAACGTCAGTGACTTTCAGAAAATCCGCCTGCGCCAGAAAGTTGCGGTTGATATGACGGGCCGCAGCACGGCAAGCCGCATGGTCGGCGAAGAGGTTACCATGCCGGTGGCCCTGTCGCCGATCGGCATTGCAGGCATGCAGCACGCCGACGGGGAAATGAAAGCCGCACGCGCTGCTGAAAAATTTGGCGTGCCCTTCACGCTAAGCACAATGTCGATCAATTCCATCGAAGACGTGGCGAGCTTTACAACCAAACCGTTCTGGTTCCAGCTTTACATGATGCGCGATACGGATTTTGTCAGCCGACTTATTCAACGCGCCAAGGATGCAAAATGCTCTGCACTGGTCATCACGCTTGATCTTCAGATTCTGGGCCAGCGACACAAGGACATAAAGAACGGGCTCTCGACACCGCCGAAACTGACGCTCAAGACCATGGCAAACCTTGCGACCAAATGGGCGTGGGGCATCGAAATGCTAAGCGCAAAACGCCGAGAGTTCGGCAATATCATCGGCCATATCGACGGCATCTCCGATCCAAGGTCTCTCAGCACTTGGGCCGCAGAGAGCTTTGACCCTTCGCTTGATTGGAACAAGGTCGCCAAGATCAAAGAAGAATGGGGCGGCAAGATTATCATCAAGGGCATTCTCGACGAGGAAGATGCGCGCATGGCAGCCAAGATGGGCGCGGATGCGATCATCGTGTCAAACCATGGCGGGCGGCAGTTGGATGGCGCGTTGTCCTCGATCCGTATGCTGCGCCCGATTGTCGACGCGGTAGGAGATCAGGTTGAAGTGCATATAGACGGGGGCATCCGCTCGGGTCAGGACGTGCTCAAGGCGTTGGCGATGGGGGCGAAAGGCACCTACATCGGGCGTGCGTTCCTGCACGGGCTGGGCGCGATGGGCCAGCAAGGCGTCACTAAAGCGCTGGAGATTATTCACAAAGAGCTGGACACCACCATGGCGCTGTGCGGGGAGACAAAAGTCACCGATCTGAGCCGTCACAACCTGCTGATACCGGAAGACTTCGAGGGGCGGTGGCAAAAGCCATGACAGGAAGGCGCACGCACTCATGCTGATTTTTGCGGAAAGCAGGCTGACCTACCTGGCAGTGCCCAAGACAGGGTCTACCGCCGTGGAAATGGCGCTGCGCCCGCGTGCGGAAATCGTGTTTGCCAAACGGCGCAAACACATGAATGCGCGCCGCTTCCAGTCCAAGGTCGCCCCGTTTCTGGAACAGACCTTCGGCATTGAGACAGAAACCGTCGCCGTGATGCGCGATCCGGTTGACCAGATCAGAAGCTGGTACAAGTACCGTCGGCGAGACGAAGTTGCCGGCCAGCCAAGATCTACCGACAGCATGACCTTTGACACCTTCGTCCTCGCCGTGGCGGCTGAATCGCCGCCGGAATTCGCAAACATCGGCAGCCAGCATAATTTCCTGACCGACAGCAAAGGTCGGGTACAGGTGGACCATCTGTTTGCCTATGAAAACCAGCCAGCGTTTCTCGCCTTTTTATCCCAGCGTCTGGGCTTTGAGGTCGCGTTGAAGCAAAAAAACGTATCGCCCCCCATCGACGCACCGCTGTCGGAGGCAACATTGACAGTACTGAAAGCCGCCCGGCCCGAGGAATTCGAGCTTTATGCGCAACTTATGTCTGCGGGCGGTCGGTTGGACTTTCGCGTTTAGGATGTGCATGGGCACTCCGGCCCAGTGCCGGAAGCAAAAACAGTGCCGTGGCCACCATAATGGCTGCCACCACAATGAAGCCCGCGCGCAGGCCGAAGAACTCCGATGTGAAACCCATCAGCGGTGGTCCCAGAAAAAATGCGCCATACCCCACGACCGAAACGCGGCTGATCGCTGCAAGGCGCGCGTCTTGCGGCACCACCCGCCCTACCAAAGCGAGGGTCAGCGGCGCGATGACAGAGACGCCTAAACCGGCAAGGCCAAATCCCAGGTAGGCCACGGACAGACTAGGTGCCACGCCTGCGAGAACGAGGCCAGACGCGGCCAACAGACACGCGGCGATCATCAGTGTCATTTCAGAGATGCGGTGGGCAATCGCATGGCCCATCAATCTGCCGATCCCCATGGTCAACCCAAGGATCGCAGGCCCCATGGCCCCCTGTGCCGCGCCGCCGCCAAGCGTACGCTCCAAATGGAGCGCAGACCATCCTTCAGCCGACGCCTCCATCAAAAAGGCGACCATCACGACAAACCCCGCCAACGTCACAAAGGCGACCGACAAGCCTTCACTGGCGGGCAGGTCAGTGACGATCGTTTTGGGTTGGCGCGTCTCAAGCGAAAAGATCGCCAACACAGCGATCACAAAGCCCAGACCAAGGAAGATTTCAAAGGGTGTCCACCCCAGTTCGCGCAAGGCTCCGGTTGTCACAGCGGCACCCGCATAGGTAAACGAATAAAGCGCGTGATTGAGGTTCATCAATTTGCGGGCCGTGCGTTCCTCGATCTCTGATATCCGCACGTTGACCAGCACATCCACCACCCCCGACCCCGCAGAGGCGAGTATCATCCCAAGTGTAAAATAAACGATACCCGGTGCCGCTCCTAAGCTTAACATGCCGACTGCGGTCAAACAGGCCGCCAAGGGCATAGCCCAACGCCCTGCCATACGGTTGGCCAGCGGTGCCAGCCACATAGCTGCCAACGCCCCCGCAGAGCCGATCAGGATGCCTGCGCCCAATTCCGCATCGGAGGCGCCAATGCCTGCTTTGATCATTGGCATCTGCGCAAAACACGCAGCCCAGGCGCATCCGATCACCAGAAAACCCGCCAACGGTTTGCGAGACAATTTTTTGTCATTTATGAAGGCCATAAGCATGCGTGACACGGGCCCTGCTTACCCACAAGAGCGGCATCGTGAAAAAGCACTTTCCATGACAGGCAATCCGGTCTATACGCGCGGCTTCACGCGGGGATACAGCCTTGGAGGATCCCTGCCCTTACATATTGGAGAGTATCAATGGCTGGAGAAATTCCGGATCTTGTCGCTCAGGAACGGACGGGGACAGGCAAGGGCGCCGCTCGTCAGGCACGCCGCGATGGCATGGTTCCTGGTATCGTTTTTGGTGGTGATGTTGACCCGTTGCCCATCAACATCCCTTTCAACGTGCTGATCAAAAAGCTGCGTGCCGGTCGCTTCAAGTCGACCCTTTTCAACATGAAAGTTGAAGGCCACGACGACGTGCGTGTAATTTGCCGTGATGTGCAGCGTCATGTGGTAAAGGACCTGCCCACGCATATCGATTTCATGCGCCTGCGTCGGACTACAAAGATCAACCTCTTTATTGCGGTGGAAGTTACCGGCGAAGATGTGGCACCCGGCCTGAAAAAAGGTGGTGTGCTGACGTTGATCCGGCCTGAAGTCGAACTGATCGTGACTGCGGGCGATATCCCCGATCACATCACCATCGACATCTCCGAAATGGAGATTGGCGACAACATCACGATCTCGTCCGTCAACCTGCCCGAAGGCGCCAAGCCTACGATCGACCGCGACTTTGTGATCGCGCAAATCTCCGCACCTGCGGGCCTTGCTTCCTCTGACGATGAAGCCGACGAAGACGGCGCAGAGGGCGAAGAAGCAACAGAGGCGGAAGCCACTGAAGAATAAGCCGGAATTCTTTCCGACTATTGATACGGGGCCCTTTGTGGCCCCGTATTTCGTTTCGGGGCAAGCTCCGCTATGCTGCATCGCAACACGTTAACGGAGCAACAGGTATGAAACTCATCGTCGGGCTGGGCAACCCGGGGCCGAAATACGCGGGGCACCGGCATAACATCGGCTTTATGGCGCTGGACAGGATTGCCGAAGACCATGGTTTCGCACCCTGGCGCGGCAAACATCAAGGCAGCGTCAGCGAGGGGCGTTTCGGCTCAGACCGCGCGGTTTTACTGAAACCGGAGACCTTCATGAACAACTCCGGCCAATCGGTGCAGGCCGCCATGCGCTTTTACAAGTTGGACCCTTCGGATGTTGTCGTGCTTCACGACGAGATTGACCTCGCACCCGGCAAAGTGAAATTCAAAACCGGTGGCGGACACGCGGGGCATAACGGCTTGCGGTCGATCCATGCGCATATCGGGCCTGAGTACGCCCGTGTCCGGCTTGGTGTCGGGCATCCGGGACACAAAGACCGTGTGCCGTCTTACGTGCTGCACGACTTTTCAAAAGCGGATCAGGATTGGCTGGACGATGTGTTGCGCGGCGTGAGTGACGGTGCACCATTCCTTGCCTCGGGCGACCCCGCCAAGTTCAGTAATGCCGTGGCCTTACGCACCGCGCCGCCGCGCTCGGGCACCGGTCAAAAACCTCGGGCGCAAAAAGAGACTGCGCCACAGAGCCCACCGACGGCCACACAGGCCCCGGCTGAGGACAACAGATCAACGCTGCAAAAACTCGTGGACCGATTCAAGTGACACTGGCCCGCGCCTTTGCAGACCAGTCGATCAGTTGCAGCCGCTTGGGCTCGCCTTTCATGGGGCGCCTTTTTGACATGCTGGCGCATCACTGGCCGCGCGGTAGCAGGCTTGATCGATACTTCGCCACCTTTGACGGTGATATTGGTCCTGCCGGGGCTTCCTTGCCATTGCGGCTGGCAGGGGGGCTGCATGCGTTGGTACTGAAAGGTAGCACCCCCGATCTGGCAGAGGTCTACCCCCCCAATGAAGTGACAGATGACAAGTTGCGTGACGCCGTGATCCACAGCTTGCACGCAGATCAGGACTTTCTGTTGGATTGGGTTACCAGTGCGCCGCAAACCAATGAGGTTCGCCGGTCGGCCGCGCTGATGGCAGGGGCGGCTGTCGTCAACAGTCATTTCCCCCTGCCGCTTTGGCTATCGGAGCTGGGCGCCAGCGGCGGCCTGAATATGATGTGGGATCATTTCGAATTGCTGCTTCCCGAAACCCGCCTGTACGCTCGGGCACCCGTATTGTCGCTACAGCCGCGCTGGCAGGGCGCTTTGCCGCCGCTGCGACTGCCGCGGATCGCGGGTCGTGCAGGCGTCGACCTCAACCCGCTTGACCCGCAAAAACCAGACGATCTGCTACGTATGACCGCGTTTTTATGGCCGGATCAGCCGGAACGCCTTGCGCTGACGCGGGCGGCAGCTTCGGTCATGGACGCTCCAATCGACAAGGGCGATGCAATCGACTGGCTGTACGCGCGACTGCACGGCGCCCCGGAAGGTCATGTGCATCTCATACAACACACGGTTGCGTGGCAATATTTCCCGCAGCCGGCACAGGATCGTGGGCGCAGTATGATCGAAGCAGCGGGGGCCAAGGCAACGGCCGACACTCCGCTGGCTTGGTTGTCGCTCGAAACCGACGGCGACACCAAAGGCGCAAAAGGCGCGGCGCTGGTTTTGCGGCTTTGGCCCGGCGATCTTTGGCTCCCCTTGGGGCGCGCGGATTTTCACGGACGCTGGGTGCAGTGGGACAGAGCAAACTGATGCGGGCCTTTGGAAAATGGCTGGGACGCATGCTTTTTGCCCTGCTTCTGGCCAGCATCGTGGTGGCCTATTGGAAACGCGAAGAAGTTACCCGACTCCTGGCAGTGAACACGCTTTTCGAGCCGTCGCGCATTGTGGAGAACTTTAGCCACATGGACCGCGCGTTTCTGCATGTCCCGTTGCAGATCGCCCCTCTGTCCGTGCCGCTTGTACAAGGTCCCGCGCTAATGCTGCCAAGCGGCAGTGACGCCTTTCTGGCAGAGCGTCACGTGACATCACTCGTGATCCTCAAAGACGGCGCGCTGGTCTTCGAGCAATACTACCGCGGCACCGAGCGCGACGATCTGCGCATTGGTTGGTCCCTGTCAAAGAGTTTTATCTCGGCGCTTGCGGGGGTGGTGCTGGCCGAGGGGCATATCACCGGGCTGGACGATCCGGTGACAGACTACGTGCCGGCCCTGAAAGGCGGTGCCTATGACACGGCGACGGTGCGCCACGTGCTGAACATGGCCACGGGCGTGACCTTCGACGAAGACTACCTCGACTACAACTCCGACATCAATCGCATGGGCCGTGTGCTGGCTCTTGGCGGGCTAATGGATGACTTTGCCGTTGGGCTCACCGAAACCTTCACCTCGCCCGGATCAGACTGGCAGTACGTCTCTATTGATACCCATGTTCTGAGCATGGTGATCCGGGGCGCGACAGGGCGAAGTCTGTCAGAGCTGATGGCGGAAAAAATCATCGGACCCCTCGGCATAGAGGGCGGCGCATATTACCTGACGGACGGTGCCAGCGTTGCCTTTGCTTTGGGCGGGTTGAACATGACAACGCGCGATTATGCGCGTTTCGGGCAGCTGTTTCTGCAGCAGGGAATGTGGCAGGGACAGCAGATCGTACCACGTGATTGGGTGGTGGCATCGACAACAGCTTCCGCCCCCACCGGCCTGAACGAATACGGATACGGCTATCAATGGTGGACACCACTGGACGCACGCCCACGCGAATACATGGGGCGTGGCATTTACGGGCAGTACCTTTATATCAATGAACCAGCGGGGGTCGTTATCGCCCTCACCGCGGCTGACCCTGACTTCCGGGAACGCGACATCCAAAACGAGATTATCGCATGGTTCCGTGCGATCGCAGACGGTGAATAAGGAGTGACAGATGGAAAAGGATGCCAGCATCAACGTTTTGGGCAGTGATCTTGTGGTTTGTGGCACGGATCCTGTTACCGGGTTCTTTCGGGACGGATCGTGCAACACCTGTGCAGCAGATCAGGGCAGCCACACCGTCTGTGCCGTCATGACGGCAGAGTTTCTCGCCTTTTCAAAGTACGTGGGAAATGACCTGAGCACACCGCGTCCGGAATTCGGATTTGCGGGTCTCAAGCCCGGAGACCGCTGGTGCCTCTGCGCGAGCCGCTTCTTGCAAGCCCATGACGACGGATGCGCGCCGCAGGTCAGCCTTGCCGCGACACACCAACGCGCTTTGGAAATCGTACCGCTCGACGTGCTGAAACAGCATGCCGAGCGGCAAATGTGATCTGAGAATTTACCCAGTTTTCAAGCAAGCTACACTGGTCCGACAGCTGTTCAGGCGAACTCGCCCATCTCAAAGCCCAAGGCCCGTGCGACGGTGAAGATGTCTTTGTCGCCGCGCCCGCACATGTTCATGCAGATGATATGGTCTTTTGGCAATTCAGGGGCGATCTTCATCACATGCGCCAAAGCGTGGCTTGGCTCGAGCGCGGGAATGATGCCTTCCAGCTCGCAACAAAGCTGGAACGCTTCCAGCGCCTCTTTGTCGGTGATCGAGACGTATTGCGCACGTCCGATGTCGTGCAGCCACGCATGCTCCGGCCCGATACCGGGATAGTCAAGACCCGCGGAGATAGAGAAGCCTTCCAAAATCTGCCCGTCGTCGTCTTGCAGAAGGTAGGTGCGGTTGCCGTGCAAAACGCCCGGGCGCCCCCCTGTCAAAGAGGCACAATGCTCCATCTTTTCGTTGACGCCTTTGCCACCTGCCTCGACACCGATGATGCCAACCTCCTTGTCATCAAGGAACGGATAGAACAGCCCCATCGCATTCGATCCGCCACCAATCGCGGCGATCACTGTATCGGGAAAACGCCCTTCGGCGGCTGTCATCTGATCGCGCACCTCTTTGCCTATGATCGACTGAAAATCGCGAACCATGGCAGGATAAGGGTGCGGCCCTGCAACGGTGCCAATGCAGTAGAATGTATCGCGCACGTTGGTGACCCAGTCGCGCAGGGCATCGTTCATCGCATCCTTCAGAGTGCCGCGCCCCGACGTGACCGGCACAACCTCGGCACCCAGCAGCCGCATGCGGAAGACATTGGGGGCCTGACGCTCCACATCATGAGCGCCCATGTAAACCACGCACTTCAGACCAAACTTCGCGCAGACCGTTGCCGTGGCCACCCCATGCTGGCCTGCGCCGGTTTCCGCGATGATACGGCTTTTCCCCATACGCCGGGCGAGGATGATCTGACCCAGCACATTATTGATCTTGTGCGCGCCGGTGTGGTTGAGTTCGTCGCGCTTCATATAAACTTTGGCACCGCCCAGATGATCGGTCAGCCGCTCTGCAAGGTAGAGCGGGCTGGGTCGGCCGACGTAATGGGTCCACAGATCATTCATCTCCGCCCAGAAGCTGTCGTCTGTCTTGGCGCGCTCGTACTGCTCTTCCAGTTCAAGGATCAGCGGCATCAGCGTCTCAGAAACGAAACGTCCGCCGAAATCACCGAAACGTCCGTTTTCATCCGGACCGGTCATGAAGGAGTTGAAAAGATCGTTGGCCATCGCGCGCACCCATGTTCTTTGTTGAGCGTTCTGGCTATCGCGGCAGAAGGCAGGAAACAAGGCGAAAAACGCATGCCCGCGCGCTGCACAGGGCTTTAGGTCAAGGCGCCTATCACCGTCACCGCGATCGCGGCCAATGCTATACAATATGCAAATTTCATCCTGCTGCCTCCTGACCGGACCGATAAAAGACTGTTGTCGATGGTCAGAAGAATACAGCGGCAGCGCGGCACCTGTCTGTGAAGAGGATCACAGTAGTTTCGGCGGTTGCCTATCTTGCGCGGCGGCGACAAAGCGCGCGATCAGTGCCGGGTCTTTGATGCCGGGCGCGCTTTCTACCCCGGATGACACATCCAGCTGCCGCGCGCCGGTGAGGCGGACGGCCTCTGCCGCATTCTCTGGCGTCAAGCCGCCGGCAAGCATCCACGGCCTGGTCCAGTACTTGCGCTCGCGCATCAACGTCCAGTCAAAAGCCAGACCGTTGCCCCCAGGCAGCGTCGCATCTTTGGGAGGCTTGGCATCGATCAGCAATTGGTCCGCCACGGGGCTGTAGACGTCAATCGATGCAAGATCGTCGGGACCGGAGATTCCCACCGCTTTCATCACCGGCAGCCCATAGCGGCTTTTCACTTCCGCGACACGCTCAGGGGTTTCCGCGCCGTGTAGCTGAAGCATATCCAGCGGCACTGTCGCCGTCAGCCTGTCGAGCTGATTGTTGTCCGGATTCACAACCAAGGCGACCTTTGCCACCCCGACCGGGGTCTCAAGCGCTAAAGCGCGCGCTTGTTCGAACGACACGTTGCGCGGTGATTTCTCAAAAAAGACAAACCCGACATAGGCTGCACCGGCTTTGGCCGCCGCAGCTATATCAGCAGGATCAGATAACCCGCAAATTTTGACAGAAACGCCTTTGGTCATACGAGCGCTTTGACCATGCTATTGGCCGGCGCGCAAGTCGGTCAGCTGGCTTCGTCCAGCAGCGCCAACACTTCGTCTTTGCCGCGATGCTTTTCGCCCTTCAGCTTTTCGACTTCACGCTGCAGCCGGCGCATCTCGCGCGCTTGACGCGCGGCCTCGGCGCGCTGGCCGTGCTCGCGTATCCATTCCCACACAAAACCAACCAACAAGCCCACAATAATGCCGCCAAAGATAATAATAAAGAGCGGCAGTTCGACCTGAGGGTTCATCGCGAACCATCCAGCCACCTCACTGGGGATCAACTGTATCGACACCATGCCACGGTTTGCCAGCGCCACGGCAATCAAAGCCGCGCCAAAGGTCAGGATCAAAGCATATTTGATATAACGCATCAGGACTTTCCGTTCAGCCGGTCACGCAACAGTTTTCCGGTCTTAAAAAAGGGCACGTGCTTTTCTTCTACATGCACGGTCTCTCCGGTTCTCGGGTTGCGTCCAATGCGTGCGTCACGCTTTTTGACAGAGAACGCGCCAAATCCGCGCAGTTCCACCCGGTCTCCGCGCGACATGGCGCCGGTTACTTCTTCGAATATCGTGTTCACAATACGCTCTACGTCACGTTGATAAAGATGTGGATTTTCGTCTGCGATCTTCTGGATCAACTCGGAACGGATCATGGCAACACCCCCCTGTTATTTTTGTGGCGCGTTCCCGCACCCATCTGGACTATAGAAAGTTTAGAAGGCTACGGAAAGCCAGCCTTTGACATACGCACAGCTTTTTTGTGACAGAAGGCTCTGTATTTGTGCAGTTTTTCTGAAAGAGCTTGCGTCAAAGTTGCATTCCTATGCGCAGGCCGCCATTTCCGCGACGCAGCAAATCCCATGATTCGCATGAGTATGGTGCCCCTGTGTCGTCTCTGGCAGGACCCCTACGCGGATGCGATACCTTAACCTGCCCACCACTAAGACCCCCCTGACATAGCCGTGCCGAGAATACCGAGAAGGCTTGCCTTGAATGATCGGCGCGACTTTATTGAACGCCACCATGGAAACACTCAAAGCATCACTGACCGAGCTATATCTCGGCACGACCAAAAAGGCGCGGCGGTTCCGGTATGGCTTGATCCTGTTTGACGCCTGCACGATCCTCTTTTTCATCGCGTCAGCCCCCTACCCGCTTACCCCGCCGGTCGAAAACATCGGGCTGGCCATCGGCTTTGTCATCCTGCTGGATTTGCTGGCGCGCCTTTGGATTGCGCCAAACCGGCGCCATGTGCTGCGCCAAGTCTACACCATCGCTGATATCATCGTTATTGCATCGCTGGTACTCGCGCCGTTTATTCAGGCCAATTTTGCCTTCCTGCGCATTTTGCGGGGGCTGCGATTGATCCATTCTTACCATCTGATGCGTGATCTGCGGCAAGCCAGCACGTTTATCCGCAACTACGAAGAAGCTGTCCTTGCGGCTGTAAACCTGTTTGTTTTCGTGTTTTTCACCACCTCACTGGTGCATGTGATTTTTGTCGAAAAGGCGACAGGATGGGAAGGCTATGTGGATGCCCTGTACTTTACCGTCACAACACTTACGACAACGGGCTATGGCGATATCACGCCGCAAACGTCCGGGGGCAAGCTGACCGCTGTTCTGATTATGGTGGTGGGCGTTGCGCTTTTTGTACAATTGGCCCGAGCGATTATCCAGCCGTCGAAAGTGAACTATGAGTGCCCCACCTGCGGTCTGCTCAAGCATGAGAAAGACGCGGTTCACTGCAAGCATTGCGGTGAGGTTTTGCACATCAAAACCGAAGGCTTACCCTGACCCCATAAAAAAAGCCCCGCCAGAAGCGGGGCTTTCAAGTTTACGCGGTGCGCGTGGAGACTTATTCGTCGCCTTTGAGCGCAGCACCGAGGATATCGCCAAGCGATGCGCCGGAGTCCGAAGAGCCGTACTGTTCGACAGCTTCTTTTTCTTCCGCGATTTCGCGTGCTTTGATGGAAACGCCCAAACGGCGTGCTTTCGCATCCACATTCGTGATGCGCACGTCCACTTTGTCACCGACCGAGAAGCGCTCGGGACGTTGTTCGGCACGGTCACGGGACAGGTCAGAGCGGCGGATGAAGGACTTCATGCCTTCGTATTCCACTTCAATTCCGCCATCTTCGATCGCTGTGACGTTCACGGTGACGACCGAGCCACGTTTCACGCCGCCAACGGCTTCGGCGAATTTGTCACCGCCAACACCCTTGATGGACAGGGAAATACGCTCTTTCTCCACATCCACTTCCGAGACAACGGCCTCGACCATGTCGCCTTTGCGGTAGTTCTGGATCGCATCCTCGCCACGCTCGTCCCATGACAGATCGGAGAGGTGCACCATACCGTCGATGTCGCCGGGCAGCCCAACAAACAGACCAAATTCGGTAATGTTCTTGACTTCGCCTTCGACCTGCGTGCCTTCGGGATGTGTTTCGGCGAAAACTTCCCAAGGGTTGCGCATGGTTTGCTTGAGGCCCAGTGACACGCGGCGCTTCGCACCGTCGATTTCCAGAACCATGACTTCGACTTCCTGAGAGGTCGATACGATCTTGCCCGGGTGGACGTTCTTCTTGGTCCAGGACATCTCGGAGACGTGCACCAGACCTTCGACGCCGGCTTCAAGCTCAACAAAAGCACCGTAATCGGTGATGTTGGTTACGCGGCCCGTGTGCACGGATTCCAGTGGGTATTTGGCCGCGACCAGATCCCATGGATCTTCCTGCAGCTGTTTCATACCAAGGCTGATACGGTGCGTGTCTTTGTTGATCTTGATGACCTGCACCTTGATCGTCTCGCCAATGGTGAGGATCTCGGAAGGGTGGTTCACACGGCGCCATGCCATGTCTGTCACGTGCAACAGACCATCTACGCCACCAAGGTCGACGAAAGCACCGTATTCGGTGATGTTCTTGACCACGCCGTCTACAGTCTGACCTTCGGTCAGGTTGCCAATGACTTCTGCGCGCTGTTCGGCACGGCTTTCTTCGAGGATCGCACGACGCGACACCACGATGTTGCCACGGCGACGGTCCATCTTCAGGATTTGGAACGGCTGCTTGAGACCCATCAGAGGGCCCGCGTCGCGCACGGGGCGCACGTCAACCTGAGAGCCGGGCAGGAAGGCCACGGCGCCACCAAGGTCAACAGTAAAGCCACCTTTGACACGGCCAAAGATCGCACCTTCGACGCGCTCTTCATCCGCATAGGCTTTCTCAAGGCGATCCCATGCTTCTTCGCGGCGCGCCATCTCGCGCGAGATGACCGCTTCACCGCGGGAGCTTTCGACCTGACGCAGAAATACTTCTACCTCGTCGCCGACTGCGATTTTGGGTGCTTCACCCGGATCAGCGAATTCTTTGAGATCAACGCGGCCTTCCATCTTGTAGCCAACGTCGATAATGGCTTGGCCCGCTTCGATCGCGATCACCTTGCCTTTAACTACGGAACCCTCTTCGGGGGTGTCCATTTCGAAGCTTTCGTTCAAGAGTGCTTCAAACTCGTCCATCATATTTGCCATGTGGCGTCGTTTTCCTAACTAGCTTTTGTTTCTGGCCGCGCGGTTGTCTCCGCCGGTCTTTTGCGCATTAGTATCTTCAAAACCCCCATACACTGAAACAAACGAAGGGCCGGTGCGTACCGACCCTGACCAGTTTGCTCGAGTGCGAGACTTGGGTGCCTCGTCAATGCGCTGCGTATAGAGCGCTTTTGTCGTGGGATCAAGACATCTTGACGCGCTGGGGTCATTTTCGTTTTCGCCATATAGACAAGGCCATTCCGGCTGTCGTGCACTAAAATTTCCGGCGCATGGCTTGACTTGTCACGGCGCTGCCTGAAACGTGCATACACCGGGAGAGCGACATGAAGTTAGACTACCTGCTCTATGCATCGCGTCTGGAAACCCCAATGGGCTATGAGGCACTCAAGGGTCTTCTGGAAGTGAGCCAGCGCAACAATGCAAAAGCAAACCTATCTGGCTTTTTGCACATCGAAGGCCGCGTGGTGCTACAATACCTTGAGGGGCCACCAGACAAACTGCGTGAAACCGTCGAGCGCATCAAGCGCGATCCGAGGCATAGCGCATTTGCAGTCTTGTCCAAGGGTACATTGGACCAACGCCACTTTGACGGGTGGAAAATGGCGCTGGTGGAAAGCACGACGCTGTCCTTGTTTGATCTGATCGGGGCGCCATGTGAAGACATTCCCGACGTCAAACAGGTGAACCCGCTCGACCTCATCACGCTGCTGTCGGCAAATTCTTCTTTCTTGCGCCATCAACCCAGTATTTTTGCGACCTGAGCTTGGCTGTCCGGCTATAGTTCCTGGCCGTTTCGCTCGAGCTGATCGAGAAGGTCCTGAAAAATGCCGTTGGAGTCGCCGCCGCCAAAGACAGACGCGCCCCCCGAATATGTCTGCCCGTAGGTCAGAGCCACATTAACCGTCTGCGCTAGACCCGATACGAACTGTCCCGGCTCAAGCGGAGACAAAGGGTGTATGAACACGCCCCAAAGCCGGCCCTGTGCGATGGCATAGCGCGCATCGAGTGCCGTATCGAAATTGGCCTGCATCAATCGCGTCAGCTCTTCAGCGCTGAGCCCTTCGGCCGAGCGGATTGGCACCATCGCCCGCATGCGGTCTGCGCGGGGATCGGTAATGACGATCACCGGGACATCCTGAACGACAAATTCGAATGTTGGGCCGCGACGCAAGGCTTCGGGATCAAGAGCAGCAATAATCTCGGCCATCACATCCAGAGTCATTGGTTGCGATTGTTCAATTGTGCCGGGCGTATCGGGCGTTTCCTGCGTGGTGCCGGCGAACGGGATCAGGATGCAAAAGGTGACAAACAGAATTCTCAGCATTGTAGGAGCCTTTCGGGATCGGAATATGCCAAAGCTAGCGGGCCTGTGCTTCAAAGGCCAAGCAACCTTTAGTGATTACAGCCACCAACGCCTTCTGGATTCGGGCCTGCGGGGTCTGTAGGTTGTAAAGAGCAAACTGGGAGCACGCAGTGGAACTAACTCTGGAATCAGCGCTGTCACCCGGCGGCATGGTGGGCCATCTGTCGTATCTGCTGCTTGTCATCTCGATGATGATGCGCTCCATGACGTGGCTGCGGATGTTTGTGATCGCATCCGCATTTACAGCAATCGCTTATGATACGATCTGGCTCAAAGACCCGGTTGGCGTATTTTGGGAATCACTTCTGGTCACGGTCAATATCGTGCAGATTGCCCGCGAATGGCTGATCGAACGGCGCACATCCTTCACCGAGGAAGAAATGCGGTTCGTCAAGGCGCGCCTGTCGACGCTCTCAAAATCCGATGCGCGGCGGCTCTTGAACATGGGGTTATGGGTCGACGGTCCGAAAGGTGCGGTGCTGACGACCGAGCATGAAGAAGTTGACGTGCTGGCTTATCTGGTGTCGGGCCGTGTCGACGTCTTTCTAAACGGTAAGCGGGTCGGCGCATGCGGGCCGGGAAACTTTGTGGGCGAAATGTCGGTGCTGAACCACGCGCCGGCCTCTGCCACAGCTGTTGTTGCGGAACCCTCGCGGTACTGGGTAATCCCCGCCCACCGGCTAAGGGCCCTGCAAGAGACCGATCCCGAACTGGCAGGAGCGTTTCAAACTGGCATTGCCCGCGACTTGCGCAACAAAATCATGTCACACAACGCAGCGCTCAGCAATTCAGCCTGAACGGCGGGCCTTGACCACCTCGATGGCGGCGGCAACCGCCGCGTCAATAGACATATCGGAAGTATCAATAACCACTGCATCATCAGCTGGTTTCAATGGTGCAGTACTCCGGTCGCGGTCGCGGGCGTCGCGCTCTTTTACGTCGGCAAGAACCTTTTCGTAGCTGTCGGTTGCCCCGTGGGCTGACAGTTCTTTGTAGCGCCTCATAGCACGCACTTCCGCACTGGCCGTCACGAAGAGCTTGGCTTCGGCTTGCGGGCATATCACCGTCCCGATATCGCGCCCGTCCAGAACAGCCCCGCCCGCGCGGCGGGCAAAGCTGCGCTGGAAATCAAGCAAAGCCGCGCGCACCGAAGGGATCACGGCAATCCTGCTTGCCGATTGCGCCACTTCCGGAGACCTCAGCCCGTCGTTTTCCAAATCGCTCGGCGACAAAGTTTCAGCGGCGGTTTGGGGCTCCATCCCAAGCAGGACCTTCGCCCCGACCGCGCGGTACAAAAGCCCCGTGTCAAGATGCGCGAACCCGAAGTGTTCGGCGACTGCACGGGACAAGGTGCCCTTGCCCGCCGCTGCAGGCCCATCAATCGCGATGGTGAAAGGCTGCGGCGCCACGGGTCAGACGTTGTCGCGTGTTATGTTTGCACCAAGCTCGGCCATCAGCGGCTCGAAAATGGGAAACGATGTGGCAATCGGCCCCGCATCGTCAACGCGCACAGGGCTTTGCGTCGCCATCCCCAAGACCAGGAAGGACATGGCAATCCGGTGGTCAAGATGGCTGGCGCAGGTCGCGCCCCCCGGTACGTTGCCCGACCCCAACCCGGTGACGATCCACCAGTCCGGCCCATCCTCGACAGTTACGCCATTGGCGCGCAGCCCGGTCGCCATTGCGTCGATGCGATCGCTTTCCTTGACCCTGAGTTCCTTGACCCCCCGCATGACCGTTTGCCCCTTGGCAAAGCTCGCCACGACTGAGAGCACGGGATACTCGTCAATCATGCTCGCGGCACGCTCCGGCGGGACTTCGATGCCCCGCAGGTCCGGCGAATACCGCGCGCGCAAATCTGCAACCGGCTCTCCGCCTTCGAAACGCTCGTTTTCGTAGGTCAGATCAGCGCCCATTTCACGCAGCGTGGTGAACAGGCCCGCGCGGGTCGGGTTCAGCCCGATGCCCGGCACCAGAACATCCGACCCCGGCACGATCAGCGCCGCGCAAACCGGAAACGCCGCCGAGGAAGGATCTCGGGGCACATCGATCTTTTGCGGGACAAGCTCTGGCTGACCCGTCAGGGTGATGACACGCCCCTGCGCGGTGTCTTCCACGGAAATCTCGGCACCAAAGCCAGCCAGCATCCGCTCGGTATGGTCGCGCGTGGCTTCCGCTTCGATCACGACGGTCTTGCCCGGCGCATTCAAACCCGCCAGCAAAACGGCGGATTTTACCTGCGCCGACGGCACTGGCACCTTATATTCGACAGGCACTGGTGCCTCCGCGCCGACTACTGTCATTGGCAACCTGCCACCTGCACGCCCAAAAGAGCGCGCCCCGAAAAGGGCCAGAGGGTCGGTCACCCGCGCCATCGGACGCCCGTTCAGTGATGCATCACCTGTAAATGTCGCCGAAATCGGAGAAGTCGCCATCGCCCCCATAATAAGCCGGACGCCGGTACCGGAGTTGCCACAGTCAATTACTTGGTCAGGCTCGGCAAATCCGCCGACACCAACCCCCTTGACCGACCACTCTCCGCCACCGTGCTCGGTCACCTCTGCGCCAAAGGCGCGCATGGCCTTTGCCGTATCAAGCACGTCCTGACCTTCGAGCAGTCCGCTGATCTGAGTTTCCCCGACGCTCAAGGCCCCGAGAATGAGCGCGCGGTGCGAGATTGACTTGTCACCGGGTACGGCCGCAGAGCCGGTGAGGGCGCCGCACGCTTGAGAGGTCATCGGAATAGGTGTGCCGTGGCTGGACATATGCTCTCTTGATCTTTGAAGTGGCGTTGCTGTGGATTACCGACAAGGCGCGCCAGCGTCCAGCCCATTCGGTCAGCGCCGGATAAAGGTCAGGTAATGGGGTATCCGCCCCTCGCGCAAAGCTTTTTGTTCGTAGCGCGTCGAAATCCAGTCAGGCCAGGCCTTCCGCCAGTCTTGCGGCCGCTCTGCGGTCCAGACAAAACCGGCTTTCGGCACTTCCTGCAAGGTCTGGCGGACGTAGTCTTCGATATCCGTCGCGACACGAAAAACAGCGCCGGGCTTGAGGGCGCGCGCCAGCGGCACAAGATGCTCGGGCGTGACAAAGCGCCGGCGGTGATGACGCGTCTTGGGCCAAGGGTCGGGATAAAGCAGGAAGGCGCGGTCAACAGATGCTTCGGGCAAAACATCCATGAGATCCCGCGCATCACCGGGATGAACCGCCAGATTGCCCACGTCTGCGCGCCTGATCTTGCCCAAAAGCATTGCAACGCCATTGATGTACGGTTCGGCGCCGATGATACCCACCTGAGGGTTCTGCTGCGCCTGATGCACCAGATGCTCACCACCACCAAACCCGATCTCCAGCCAGACCGGTTTGCCGCCAAACCGCCCGGCCAGATCCAGGTGCTGCCGCTGCGGGTTGTCATCCCACGTCACAGGCCCCGGCGACAAAGCGGCCAGATCCTCGTCAAGATAGGTCTTTTGCGACGCTTTAAGTGTCTTGCCTTTCAGGCGACCATAAAAATTGCGATGAGGGCGTTTCGTTTCGGACATGGCCGCCCTTTAATGCGCAGCGGCGGGCACTGCAACCATTCGACCCAAAGCATTTTCACCAAGAATTAATCGCTTCGTCTTAAGGATTGAAACAAAGCGTGGCGTGTCAACGAAAGGACGGGGATGAGCAGATTGGAAAAAGTACACGCGCGGCTCAGGCCCGATCTTACTGTCCTGCCTGATTTTGCCAGCATTTTGGTCGTTGACGATCAGCGGTTTGACCGAACAAGGCTGCAACGGTTGATCGCAACGCTGGACCTCGATACGCATGTGGTTGAGGCAGACTGCCTCGAAACGATGGGCACCATGCTTGAGGCGGACAGGTTCGATTTGATCCTGCTGGACTACAACCTGCCGGACGGTACCGGATTGCAAGCCTTGGACGCGGTGCGACTGTCTCCGAAAAACAGAAATGCGGCGACTATAATGGTCGCAGGCGATGGGCAGAACGAGATCGCGATCGAGGCGCTGAAACGCGGCTGTAGCGACTACATCACCAAAGATGATCTCACGCGAAAGTTTCAAACCAAACGTCGGGGCAAGATGGCCACAGCACGACAACCCGCCCGCGCCGCAGCGCGTGTCTTCGCCCGATGTGCCCAAAGTTAGCCCATCCAGGGTCGCGCCCGCACAGAACAGGAAAAATGCGCGGCGGCTCGAAAGGTAGACACAGTGCAAGACATTCGCGGCGAACCCCGCCTTGCGGCGTTCGCTCAGAAATGGCGTGCAGCGCAGCTGCGCATTCGGATCACAGCGCGGCCTTTAGGGCTTCGGTCAGGTCCGTTTTCTCCCAGCTGAACCCGCCATCGGCTTCCGGCGTGCGGCCGAAATGCCCATAGGCAGCGGTACGCTGGTAAATCGGCTTGTTCAGCTGAAGGTGTTCACGAATGCCGCGTGGCGTCAGATCAATGATCTGCCCGATGGCTGTCTCGATCGCTGCTTCATCCACCTCGCTTGTGCCGAAGGTATCGCAGTAGATCGACAGCGGCTTGGACACGCCAATGGCATAGCTGAGCTGGATCGTGCATTTGTCAGCCAGTCCGGCGGCTACAACGTTTTTGGCAAGATAGCGCGCCACATAGGCTGCCGATCGGTCCACCTTTGTAGGATCTTTACCCGAAAACGCGCCGCCCCCGTGCGGCGCCGCCCCCCCATATGTGTCGACGATGATCTTGCGACCGGTTAGTCCCGCATCGCCGTCCGGCCCCCCGATGACAAAAGTCCCCGTCGGGTTGACCCACCAGTCGGTCTCTTCGGTGATCCAGCCGTCCGGCAGTACTTCACGGATGTAGGGCTCAACGATGGCACGGATGTCGTCAGAGGTCTGGCTCTCATCTGCATGCTGCGTTGACAAGACGATCGAGCTGACGCCCACAGGTTTGCCATCAGCGTAACGCACGGAAAGCTGACTTTTTGCATCGGGGCGCAATGTGGGTTCGGTGCCGTCTTTGCGCACCTCCGCCAGACGTCGCAAGATAGCATGCGCGTAATGAATGGGCGCTGGCATCAACTCGGGCGTTTCGTTCGTGGCAAAGCCGAACATGATACCCTGATCGCCTGCGCCTTCTTCTTTGTCAGCCGCAGCGTCTACCCCCTGCGCGATGTGCGCGGATTGCTCGTGCAACAGGTTCGTGACCTCACAAGTCGCGTAGTGAAACTTATCCTGCTCATACCCGATGTCCTTGATACAGGCGCGCGCAATCTCTTCGATGCGGCCCATGTAGTCGTGCAACTTGGCCTGATCCGACAGTCCGACTTCCCCGCCAATGACGACACGGTTGGTAGTTGCAAAGGTTTCTGCTGCCACGCGGGCCTCAGGCTCTTGCGCCAAAAAAGCATCCAACACTGCATCCGAGATGCGGTCGCAGACTTTGTCCGGATGTCCTTCAGAAACGGACTCCGACGTAAACGTATAATTCTTGCGTGACATTTTATGCTCCAATACAAAAACAAGAAGACCACGTCAGGAAGCCGTTGTGGTCCGTCGCAAGTGCTTACGCGGGCACCGGGTTGCGGTCAATCGCCTTTTTGGGGTGGCCTGCGCAGGCTGCGCGCAAAAGTGGCCAGCAGCCCTAGCGCCAAAAGAATTACAAATGGTGCATCCCCCGTTCGGCTATACAGCGTGGGCGCCAACGGCGCGGGCATTTGCGCATCCACAAAACCCGCCTGCCCCAGCGGCAAGCTCGACAGGATGCGACCATAGGGATCGATTGCTGCTGAAATGCCTGTGTTGGCGGCCCGCACCAGCGGCAGGCCCTGTTCAATGGCGCGCATTCGCGCTTGCGCGAGATGCTGTTGCGGCCCAGCATACGTGCCGAACCACGCGTCATTGGTCAGCTGCAGCAAAAATGAGGGACGCTCTGGCGCGTTGTTTACTTCATGCGCGAACACGGCCTCGTAGCAGATCAGCGGCAAGGCCTGACCCATCGCACCGAAGTCAACCAGTCGCGGCCCGGGTCCCGCTGAAAAACCCGACATCTGCTCGACCAGCCCCCGTACCCCGAAGCGCCGTGCAAGCTGGGCAAAGGGAATGTACTCTCCGAAGGGCACCAGATGGTGCTTGTCATAGACAGCAAGGGGCTCACCATCCGGGCCCAGAACCGCCATCGCATTGCGTAGGCTCTCTCCCTCGAACCGCAAAAGGCCAAGCGCCACCGGCACGCCGCCACTGGCGCGGGCGATCTCGGCGAGCGCCGGCGCGGCTGTGTTCAACGTCCAGGGGATCGCCGTCTCCGGCCAAACGATCAAATTTGGGGCCTGACCGTCTTCTGCCGGTGGCGCGGCCGTCAATTGCAACTGCCGACTAAAAAACAATTCAGCGTTTTGCGGTTGCCATTTCAGGTGTTGCTCCGCGTTGGGCTGGATAAGTCGCACGCGATTATCGGTCAGTGTTGCCGGCGCAATCGCCAACGGCAGGTAGAAGGCCAGCATCAGCCCCGCGAAAAGGGCAGCCTGCCCCCCGCGCATAGTCCATTTGCGCGCGGCATTTGCAGGCAAAGAAAGCGCCCAGGCGCAAAGCAGCAAGATGAGCGTCGCGCCATGTGGCCCGAATAGGGCAAGCAACCGCGAGACAGGCCCCTCCACAAGTATTTGCGCAGGGCCTGCCCAGGGAAAACCGGTAAAGATATACGCTCTCAACATTTCTGCGCCGGTCCATGTCAACACCAACACAATTGCCGAGGCCGATGCCACACGCGCGGCCCAGAATGCCGCCCCCCAGAAAAGCGCAAGGCCACTGCTGAGAAACAGGAGCGCGAAAGGGGCCATCCATCCGTGCCGGGCCACATCCACCTGAAATGGCTCCAAAATCCAGATCAGCGCATGCGCGAAATAGCCAACACCAAAGGCCCAGCCGACCGCGGCTGCGGCGCGGCGGGTCACCTGAGCCCGCCAGAATGCAAAAGCGGCAGCCACCGCCAGCAGAAAAACCACCGGATGGTGATAGGGCGCCTGACCAAAAGCTGCCAGCGCGCCCAACATAGCAGCGATAAGCGCCTGCAGTGCTACTGGTAGTGCGCTCAGACGCCCCGCAACGGCCCCCTGCCCCTGCGCGCCCCCTGCGGTCACGCCGAACGCGGTTCGGTGCGCACCCGCAGCCTTTTGATGCGGCGCGGGTCTGCATCTATGACTTCGAATTCGGGACCATTTGGGTGGACGACAACTTCACCGCGCGCAGGCACCCGTCCCGAAAGCATAAAAACGAGCCCGCCCAGCGTCTCTATTTCTTCCTCGTCGACCTCTTCGTGGTCAGTCAGCGAGCGGCCAAGTTCAGCTTCGAAATCTTCCAAAGGTGTTTTGGCAAGTGCCAGATAACAGCCCGGTTTTTCTTCGGTGAAGTACAGCCCCTCATCCACGTCATGCTCATCTTCGATCTCGCCGATAACCTGTTCGATGAGGTCTTCGATGGTGACCAACCCGTCCACGCCGCCATATTCATCAATCACCAGCGCCATATGGCGCCGTTCGGCCTGCATCTTGGTCAGCAAAACCCCGATGGTCATGGAAGGCGGCACAAAAAGCAACGGGCGCAGCATGGCGCGCAGGTCAAAGTCGTGCCCGCCACCGTTAAAGCCATGTGTCAGCGCCAGGTCTTTGAGGTGCAAGAAGCCAACCGGCGTATCAAGAGTGCCTTCAAACACCGGCAAACGGGTCAATCCGCTTTCTTTGAAAATCGCGACCGCTTCTTTCAGGCTTGTTGTGTCTGGTACCGCTGTGATGTCAGCTTTCGGCACCATCACGTCTTCGACACGCATGCGACGCAGGTTCATCATTCCATGCGTGCGCAACTGGGCCGGCGTTGGGCCCGTTTCCGCTTGATCCTCCGCGTCCTCGGAAGGGTTCAGTGCCTCAAACACACGGCTAAAGAAACCGCCCTGTCGTGCTGCATCAGTGTCTTGTGAATTAGGTTTTTCGTCACGCGCGCGTTGCGCTGCCTCAGATGATCCGTCGTTGTCGCCCATTGGGTCCTGTGCTGAATAAAAAACGGCAGTGCCGCCTACTTCTCCCTATATGGGTCATCCAGACCCATTTTGCCAAGTATTTTGGTTTCAAAACCCTGCATCAGGGCTGCATCCGCGTCATCAATGTGGTCAAAGCCCAACAGGTGCAGCACGCCGTGCACGATCAAATGGGTCACATGCGTCTCGATCGGCTTGCCCATTTCGGCTGCTTCTCGCGCGCAAGTGTCATAGGCTATCGCGATATCGCCAAGGGCGATAACACCGTCGGGGCCCGCTTTTGCAGGCTTTGGATGGTCGCCTGCTGCGTCGGCCGACAGGTCTTCGGCGGGCCAGCTAAGCACGTTGGTTGGCTGCGGCTTTTCGCGAAACTCACCGTTAAGTACGACGATCCGCGCGTCGTCGCACGCCAGAAGCGATACTTCGACTGCTTCCCCATCGACCTCAAGAAACGCGAGTGTCTCTGCAACGGCCCTGCCAGCAAGTGCCTCAAGCTCGCAGGACGTCCAACGGTCGTCTTCAACCAGAATGTCTAAGTCCACGCCAACCCCCGTGACACGATCCGCTCAGCCAGCGGGCTGGTCGGCCTCATAGGCTTCGATGATCGCTGCGACCAGCGGGTGGCGCACCACATCTTTGGACGTGAAGTAGTTGAAGCTGATGTTGGGAATGGTTTTGAGCAACCGCTCCGCATCAGCAAGACCCGAGGCCGTCCCGCGGGGCAGGTCAATCTGCGTGCGGTCTCCTGTGATCACCATACGCGAGCCTTCGCCCAGCCTCGTGAGGAACATCTTCATTTGCATGGTCGTGGCGTTCTGCGCCTCATCCAGAACAACAAAGGCATTAGACAGCGTACGTCCGCGCATAAAGGCAAGAGGTGCGATTTCGATCTGCTTTTCCTCGATCAGGCGCGCCAGTTGTTTGCCCGGCAGAAAATCACCAAGCGCATCATAGAGCGGCTGCATGTAAGGATCGACCTTGTCCTTCATATCACCGGGCAAAAAGCCCAAACGTTCACCTGCTTCGACAGCGGGACGCGACAGGATAATTTTGTCGACCTGACCGGACAGAAACATCGACACACCCACCGCGACCGCAAGATAGGTTTTCCCCGTACCCGCAGGCCCGATGCCGAAGGCGAGCTCGTTGTTGAAAAGCGACTGCACATAGGCTTTTTGCGCATCCGTGCGTGGTTCGACCCGCTTTTTCCGGGTCTGAATTTCGACCCTGCTGCCTATGGGCATCTCCAGCTGGTCGCCGTTTTCCGGCGCTGCCACCTCGTCGAAAGGCCCCATGCGTAACTCGCGGTCCACATCACCGGCCTCGACAACCCGACCGCTTTCAAGGCGCGCGTAAAGCGCGTGAAGCACACGGATCGCATCCGTCTGGGCGTCAAGCTCGCCCACGACGGCCAGTTGATTGCCGCGCCGGACGATCTGCACGCTCAATGCTTTTTCAATCTGCGCCAGATTGGCATCATAGGGGCCACAGAGGTCTATTAGCAGACGGTTATCAGGAAATTCCACGGTGCCACCGGGCGCTGCGGTCAACGTATCGGTCGGGCTTGGATCACTGGGCGCCAAATGCTGCTCCTTGCGCGTATGAGTCGCCCTGACGGTGCCAATTCCCCGCGCCGAGCGCAAGCGCCCTTGGCAGAAAATTCCCGCTTATGCGAATTGCGCGCAGCCGGTGGGCCCATTCGCCAACGAAAGGATCAGAATGTATCCCCGATGATCACCGTCGCACCGCCTTTGAAATCACCGACAGTCTGTGTCGGTGGTGCAATGCCCGAACACACGGGTTTGCCGGTCCGACGATCCAGACGCGCCGAGAGGTATCCTTCGACCCCGTCATCAATGATCCAGTGGTCGCACCCGTTGGGATCAACCCAGATACCCGCGCGCAGCTGCGTCAGTTCCTTGCTGTCAATGATGCCGTCGTCAGCGCCCTTGCTTGGGCCGATTTCGGCGCAAGCCGATACCAGAACTGCGACTAGGGCCAGACTTATGATGTTCCGTGACATTCCCGCGCTCCTCATCTGACACACATGACTTCGACGCGACGGTTCAGCGCCCGTCCGTTTGGTGTCGCGTTTGATGCAGCCGGTTTGCGTTCGCCATAGCCGGTAACGCTTGAGATTCGCGCGCCGGCAGCCCGTGCCACTGCCGCGACCGCTTCGGCACGGTTGCGGGACAACGTCATGTTGTAAGCGTCGGAAGCTACGCTGTCAGTGTGGCCCGCAATTGAAAAGGTCCGAAACTCCGACTGCTGAAAAAACCGTGTCAGGCGTTCGACACCATCAGTGTTAATGTCGAATTTGTCCGTTTCGAAGAAGGTATCGGTTTTGATCAACGCGCAGATGTTGCCGTCGCGGCAGACCGGTTTACCGTCCCGCGTGACGTGCGGGGTCATATACCCTTCGATACCGTCGTCCATCACCCAATGTTCGCAGCCGTCAGGGTCTACCCAGACATTCGGGATGTACTGGCCCTTGTCGAGCCCCGATTGCGATGCAGTTTGTGCCACAGCGCCGCCGCCATGTGCGATCATCGCGGCACTGCAGAGCGCAAGCGCGGACTGCCAGCCCCAGGATGCATACCGTTTAATCATTACCAATTCCTCATCTAACGCGCAGCCCCACCCGCGCTTACACTTGCGGGCGACAATCGGGCTACGAAACTCTAAATAAATTTGAAACGCGCCTCGCGCAAGTTATCGCCCTCATTGTCGCTCAACTGGCACCACTTGACCAACTGTGGCGAGATTTTGGCATAATTGTGCAAAGTTTACCTTTATTCGCGTGTGACCGCTGCAAGCGAGTTTCTTTTCGCTTCCGTGATTCTCACGGGCACGATATCCCCGATTTTCGCGGTACTGTCGTCGATATGCACCGCGTGCAGATATTCGGATTTGCCAACCATCTGGCCATCGAAACGGCCCGGTTTTTCAATCAGAACGTTTAAATCTCTTCCGACCATCGACGCCTGTATGGCTTGCTGCTGCTCGGTTATCAGCGCCTGAATGCGTTGCAGGCGGTCGTCCGCTTCATCAGGGTCAACCTGCGCCCGCTCAGCCGCTGGCGTACCGGGACGGGTCGAGTATTTGAACGAATAGGCGTAGCCGTAATTGACCTGCCGGATCAGTTCCAGGGTCGCCTGAAAGTCCTCTTCAGTTTCTTCTGGAAAGCCCACGATGAAGTCACCTGACAACAGGATATCAGGCCGCGCCGCGCGCAAACGGTCGATGATCTGCAAATAGCTTTCTGCGGTATGGCTTCGGTTCATCCGCTTGAGAATCTTGTCTGAACCCGATTGCACAGGCAGGTGCAGATAGGGCATCAGCTTGGGGCAATCGCGGTGCGCTTGAAGCAGGTCATCCTGCATGTCATTGGGGTGTGATGTTGTGAAACGTATACGCTCCAAACCCTCCACTTCATTCAACGCCCAGATCAGGTCGGCCAGCGTTTTTTCGGACCCGTCCGCGCCCGCTCCATGGTAGGCATTCACGTTCTGGCCCAGCAGCGTTATTTCGCGCACCCCTCGCGACGCCAGATCGCGCGCCTCTGAAAGCACGCGATCAACCGGCCTGCTTACCTCTGCTCCGCGCGTATAGGGCACCACGCAAAAGGCGCAGAACTTGTCGCAGCCCTCCTGCACAGTCAAAAACGCCGATGGCGCTCGCTTGGCCTTGGGGCGCGACTTCATCTTTTCAAACTTGTCTTCTTCAGGGAAATCCGTATCCAGCGCCTTTTTTCCCTGGCGCAGCGCCGCTTCCATCTGCGGCAGCCGGTGGTAAGTCTGCGGACCAACCACAAGATCAACTGCCGGCTGACGACGCATGATTTCCTCGCCTTCCGCCTGCGCCACGCAGCCCGCGACTCCAATCTTCAAATCAGGTTTGGCTGCCTTCAGCGGCTTGAGACGCCCTAGTTCAGAATAGACTTTCTCAGCCGCCTTTTCACGGATGTGGCAGGTGTTCAGTAGGATCATATCCGCGTCTTCGGCGACCTCTGTCTGAACATAGCCCTCACCGCCAAGCGTCTCGGCCATGCGTTCGCTGTCATATACATTCATCTGGCAGCCGTATGTCTTGATGAAAAGCTTCTTAGGCGTCGTCATGGCACAGTTCCGGTGATTGGGGTGTTGGGGGCTGACTATCAGGCCCGTGCAAGGCTTGCAATGCGCCAGAAATTGCACGATTCTGTCAGTATCACGCCGATGGAGAACTGGATGCACTACCACAGTCTGGATGCGTTCTTGCAGAATGGCAGGGCAACCCTCTCCAAGGGGCCGATTGCGCTTATCATGGTCGAAGACGATGTCGAAGTCGCAACAACCCTGCGACACCACCATCAAACCGGCTTCAAGACGGTTGTAGCCTTTATGCCGCCTGTCTTTGATTTGCCGAAAGATCTGGAAACGGTCGTCCATCGTGTCGACTATGACGTCACCGCTGAAGGCGCTGTAGAACACGCGATCAACAAGATTATTGCCGCAGCTCGAGGCCAGTGGATTTACTATTGTTTCAACGCTGAATACCTGTTTTTCCCGTTTTGCGAGACACGCAGCGTGGGCGAAATGCTCGCTTTCCACACAGAAGAACGCAGGGACGCGATGTTGACCTATGTCGTCGACCTATACGCGGATGATCTGGCCAGTTTCCCGGACGCGGTATCGCTTGATAGCGCCCATCTGGACCGTTCAGGTTACTATGCGCTGGCCCGCAAGGATGCGGACAATCATAATCACCCCAAAGAGCGTCAGCTGGACTTCTTTGGTGGGTTGCGGTGGCGCTTCGAGGAACATGTTCCTGAAACGCGCCGCAAAATCGACCGGATCAGCCTGTTTCGCGCAAAGGAAGGGCTCACCCTAAACAGCGACCACACGATGTCGGATGAAGAATACAACACCTATGCCTGTCCTTGGCATCACAACCTGACCGCCGCGATTTGTTCTTTCCGTACAGCCAAGGCCCTCAAATCCAACCCCGGAAGCAAATTCGATATCCAGACGTTTACATGGCACAATTCTGCACCGTTTGAATGGCATTCACGCCAATTGCTTGATCTGGGGCTTATGGAGCCGGGTCAGTGGTTCTGAGCGAGAGCAGCAAGCGGCGAACATAACGCCAGTATACGCCGGCAACGTCGCTAGTGACATTCGAAAAAAAGGAAATACGCGGGGTGTCCCCCTGCCGGTTAGTGCGTGCGACGCAGCCGGATCACGACATCCACGGATGCGATCTCGGCCCCTTCGGGCGCGTCAGGCAATTGCGCGATGACCAGATCTTCCGAAGGCGCATCTGTCAGCTTGCCTTCATCTTCCCAGTAAAAATGGGGATGGTCATGGGTGTTGGTGTCAAAGTAGCTTTTTGACCCATCAACTGTGACTTCCTGCACAAGACCGACGTCACAAAATGCGCGCAGAGTGTTGTAGACTGTCGCCAGCGACACCGCTTCGCCCTGCAATTTGGCGGCCGCGAACAGGCTTTCAGCGGTCACGTGGCGATGTTGCCCGTCGCCGATCAACAACGCGGCCAAGGTCACCCGCTGTCGCGTTGGACGCAGCCCAGCTTTGGCCAGCCAGGCAGTGCCGGTGTCGTGTTGCGCATCTGTCATTACAGCCTCTTTTACTCTTTCCCCTCTATATAAAGGACTTTGCGAACGATTTTCAATTGTAAACCGCGCGACATTCTGTTGCTGAGCGGGTGAAACCTGTGCACTTGCAGCATGTTCCGCCCCTTGCAGGACGGGTCAGCACGGTGCTAGAGGGACACAATCACGAGCAGATGCCGATCAGGAGACGCGCCAGTATGGCCAATTACCCCACACATTTCGACAAAGAAGACCTACTGAAATGCGCCCGCGGCGAGCTTTTCGGACCCGGCAATGCACAGCTTCCCGAACCGCCGATGTTGATGATGGATCGTATCACCGACATATCCGGAGACGGTGGCGAACACGGCAAAGGCCATGTGGTTGCAGAGTTCGACATCACGCCGGATCTTTGGTTTTTTGACTGCCACTTTCCCGGTAACCCAATCATGCCCGGTTGCCTGGGCCTTGACGGGCTGTGGCAACTGACCGGTTTCAATCTTGGCTGGCGCGGTTGGCAAGGTCGCGGTTATGCCCTCGGCGTGGGCGAGGTCAAGCTTACAGGAATGGTGCGGCCGGACCGCAAGCTGCTTACCTACTACGTTGATTTCACCAAAGCACTGCAAACGCGCCGTTTGACGATGGGTGTGGCCAATGGCCGGGTAGAAGCCGACGGGGAAACCATTTATCAGGTGACAGACATGAAGGTTGCGCTCTCCGAGAGCTGAAGTCGACCCAGAACATAAAGGAGTGCGCCATGCGCCGTGTCGTCGTGACAGGTCTCGGTATCGTTTCATCCATCGGTAACAACGCCGAAGAAGTCCTAGCCTCGCTAAAACAAGGCTCCAGCGGGATCGAGGCCAGTCCCGAAATGACCGAGCATGGCTTCCGCAGCCAAGTCGCCGGAACGCTCAAGATTGACGTCTCGGAGCATATCGACAAACGCACTCTGCGCTTCATGGGACCGGGTGCTGCCTATGCCTACATCGCGATGGGACAGGCCATTGCGGACGCGGGGCTTTCGGAAGAGACCATATCCAATCCGCGCACCGGGCTTGTTGCGGGCTCTGGCGGCCCATCCACAAGTGCAATGCTGACTGCGCATAACGTTGTTGCCACAACGGGTGCCACCAAAAGGATCGGCCCTTTTGCTGTTCCAAAGTGCATGTCTTCGACGGTCAGCGCAAACCTCAGCACAGCCTATAAAATCAAAGGCATCAACTACTCGATCACTTCGGCGTGCTCGACGTCGCTGCATTGTATCGGCAATGCAGCCGAGCAGATTATGCTGGGCAAACAGGACGTAATGTTCGCAGGTGGCGGTGAAGAACTGGACTGGACACTGTCTTGCCTCTTTGACGCGATGGGCGCCATGAGCAGCAAGTACAATGATACGCCGGAACAGGCGAGCCGTGCCTTCGACGCAGACCGTGATGGTTTTGTCATCTCGGGGGGCGGTGGCATTGTCGTTCTGGAAGACCTTGAGCACGCGCTTGCGCGCGGGGCGAAAATCTACGCGGAAGTAACCGGATATGCAGCGACATCCGACGGTCACGACATGGTTGCACCGTCAGGCGAGGGCGGCGAAAGAGCGATGCGGCTTGCGTTGGATACTCTGCCAGAGGGGCGCAAAGTCGGCTACATCAATGCGCATGGCACCTCCACCCCCGTGGGCGACGTCGGCGAGATTGAGGCCGTGCGCCGCGTTTTCGTGCAGGGCAATACACCCCCCGTCAGTTCAACAAAATCCATGACAGGGCACGCGCAGGGTGCCGCCGGTGCGCTAGAGGCGATTTTCAGCCTTCTGATGCTCGACAATGATTTCATTGCCAGATCCATCAACGTGCAAACCCTTGACCCCGCTCTCGATGCTGCTGAAATCGCACTTGAACGGGTCGACAATGCCGGTTTGGATTCTGTGATGACCAATTCCTTCGGTTTCGGCGGGACCAACGGGTCAATGATCTTGTCTAAGTATCTGGGCTAGGAGACGGCGCAATGTCAGGAGTATTGGCGGGAAAACGCGGGCTAATCATGGGTGTTGCCAACGAGCGCTCGATCGCGTGGGGAATCGCGAAGGCGATGGCTGAAGCAGGCGCGGAGCTTGCTTTCACTTATCAGGGCGAGGCCTTCGGCTCACGTCTCAAACCGCTTGCCGCCTCTGTGGGTTCGGACTTCATGGTTGATGTCGACGTAACCGACGATGCCTCTCTGGACGCTGCATTTGACGCGTTGGCGGCACGCTGGCCAACGATTGATTTTGTCGTACATGCGATTGCTTTTTCAGATAAATCCGAACTTACGGGCCGGTTTCTGCACACCTCGCGCGAGAACTTCAAGAATTCTTTGGACATCAGTGCATACTCCTTCATCGAAGTCGCACGACGAGCGCATCCTATGATGGTTGACAATGGCGGCACTCTTTTGACGCTGACCTATATGGGATCGAACCGCGTGACCCCAAGCTACAACGTGATGGGTGTGGCAAAAGCCGCTTTGGAAAGTGCGACACGCTATCTGGCGAACGATCTGGGGCCGGAAGGCATTCGCGTGAACGCAATCTCGCCCGGTCCTATGAAAACGCTGGCGGGTGCAGCCATCGGCGGGGCGCGGCGCACCTACAAGCATACCGATCAGAATGCGCCGCTCAGGTCCAATGCCACGCTGGAAGCTGTTGGCGCCACAGCCGTCTATCTGGCTTCTGATGGCGGGGCCTGCACCACCGGAGAAATCATTCGCGTAGACGGCGGTTTTCATGTTCTCGGCATGCCGCAAAGCGAAAATCTGTAAAGGCCCGCAATCCTGCACATTTGCGCCCTAATGGTGCCGCAATGGTTGGCGACAACGCGGTCATGATGCAGGAAGCTAACAAAAAAGACCTTCGTCAGTTCGCGTATCGCGAGCGTGCCATCCGTGCCAAAACCTATGCGCGTGTTTTGCTACCGGTAGCTTTGTTTGCAATCGGTACAAGCGCTTGGAAGGATCCTGATCTCGGACCACAGCTGGCAGAGGGTCTTGAAGAAATTCGTCCCATCGCCGCTACCTATCTGGTTGATACACCCTTCGAAGACATGTTGGGGCCGGTTCCCGAACCCGTTGTCGAAGCCTCAGCAGAAGACCTAGAGGGCGACCAGTTGACGGCTTCAGCCGATATGCCCGACGATCAGGTGCCGGTAAACCGCCCGTAACCTGATAGCGTCTTCACGGGCCGATCAGGGTATCTGCGGCTCTTCCCAGTTACAGCAATGATATGAACGTCGCCCGATCAGGTCAGGGTTGCTATCTCCTTTGTGCGCGACGTTCGACGCCGCTGTAATCCTTGTCTTGTTTTTTGCGGCGGTCCCGCTTTCCAGAATGTTTGGCCGACGCTGCATCCTGCTGCGCGTCCGCGTCCCACTGGCGCAACAGCGCTGCACGGTTTGCCCGATCCGCGTATGCGGCTGCGTCTGCGTCTGACATGATTTCTGCCTGCACCGCCTCCAACTCCGCACAGCGGTCCGCATCCCAGATGCGGATGTGGGCGTCAAGCGCGTCACGCGCGCCATGGGCCGCATCAATGTCGTGGGCCGGCTCGGAAACGGCGACACTCAGCGCGGCACGTTCGGCCAGCGCGATCGCGATGACGAGAGTCGCACCGGTTAGCACAGCGGCGGCTCCCCAAGCGACACCAAATGCGACCCACCACACGGCCCCGTGCAAAAGCATCACAACGGCCAAACCTACAAAGAATACGGCATTCAACGCGGCAATCTGCAGGACGTTAAAGAGTGGCTTCTCGCCCCTGTTTCCAGTTTCCGCTTTCGTCTTGTTCCTAACCACGAATATCACGCCCCGCATCTACCAAACCATGCCCACGACAGACGTGGCGCGGGCAGGCGAAACCCTAGGGCAGAGGTCTTGATACTCCGTTTACGCGACGATTCCTGCACAAAACCCGGGCCCTCAGGCCGCGTCGACCCGCATCAGTTCGATGTCGAATGTCAGGTCTTTTCCTGCCAGTGGATGGTTGGCGTCCAGTGTGACTGTCGCCTCATCAACTTCGACCACGATCACAGGCAAGGCATGCCCGTCAGGTGTTTGCATCTGCAACTGGGTACCGATCTCAAGAGGAACTTCTGGCGGGATACCCTCACGCGGGACAGCCTGTCGCATTTCCGGATTGACTGGGCCATAGGCCTGTTCAGAAGCGATTTCGACGGTCTTTTTATCTCCGACCGACATGCCGGGCAGGGCCACATCGAGACCGGGGATAATCTGTCCGGAGCCTACGACAAATTCCAAAGGGTCGCGCCCGTCGGAGCTATCGAAAGTTGAGCCGTCCGCAAGGGTTCCTGTATAATGGATTGCCACTGTATCGCCGGATTTGACCTCGGTCATTCTGAATTCCAATCGTGTTTGTGAAGGGGGTGTGGAAGGCCGCGTATCTGCGCAGGTTCTTCGTTTCTGCACGCAGAGTGCCTTTCCTGCTGGCGAGAGTAAACCGGAAATAAGCCGCGATTGGCTCTTTTCGCGGCTCGCACAGCGTGACACTGTGCGCTAAAACCGCTGAACGGAGCGCAGTATGCCAATCACCACATGTGTCTTTGATGCTTATGGCACACTCTTTGACGTGAGCGCCGCAGCCCGACAGGCCGCGTCAGAGCCCGCCTTTGCGCAGATTTCCGAAAGCTGGCCCGCGCTGGCAGAATTCTGGCGCCAAAAGCAGTTGCAATATACGTGGCTGCGCGCGGTCACGGACGCGCACGAAGACTTCTGGCAGGTAACGCAACAGGGGCTCGACTGGGCGTTGGAAAAAACCGGTCATGATGGCGACGCGGCGCTGCGTGAACGGCTGCTGGCGCTCTATTGGGAACTGCAAAGCTATCCCGAAGTGCCGCAGATGCTACGCACCCTGAAAGACGCGGGGCTCGAAACCGCGATCCTCTCCAACGGCTCGCCAGACATGCTGGCAGGCGCAGTAGACTCTGCCGGCATCGCAGCTTTGCTTGACGAGGTACTGTCGGTGGAATCGGTCGGCGTCTTCAAACCGGATGGACGTGTCTACGATCTGGTCGGCAAGAGGTTCGGCTGCAGCCCCGACGAAGTGTTGTTTTGTTCCTCAAACGGTTGGGACGCCGGCTGCGCCACAGGCTATGGGTTTAACGTGGTCTGGGTGAACAGGGCGGGCGACCCGCTCGACCGCCTGCCGTGGACCCCACCGCATATCCTGAGTGACCTCACCGAAGTTCCCCGACTGGCAGGTATGTGATGCCCAAGTTTAAAACCTCCGACGGTCTGTCATTGCACTACACGGATGACGGTAACGGCACAGCAATTCTTTGCCTGCCGGGTCTGACGCGCACGACAGCAGACTTTGACTATGTGACCCCGCATTTGAGCGGCACCCGCCTTATCAAGATGGACTACCGTGGCCGGGGAAAATCGGACTGGGACGCCAACTGGAACAACTACAACCTGATGGTAGAATCCCGCGATGCCATCGAACTGCTGGACCATTTGCAACTTGACCGGGTCGCGATCCTGGGTACGTCACGCGGGGGGCTGCTTGCCATGGGTCTGGCGGTCGGCGCGAAAGAGCGGCTAAGCGGGGTGGCGCTGAACGACATAGGCCCCGTGATCGACCCAAAGGGACTGTCCTTCATCATGGGGTATCTTGGCAAACGTCCGCCCTACACAGATCATGTGGCCGCCGCCCGCGCGATGGACCAGCATTTGCCCGGGTTTTCCGGCGTGCCATTTTCGCGATGGATGGAAGAGGCAACCAAGCACTACGTGAAAAAAGATGAAGGGCTTGATATCACCTATGATCCTAAGCTGCGCGATGCGGTTGAGGAACAGGGCGCGCAGGCAGCACCAGACCTGTGGCCTTTTTTCGACGCACTGGCAGGCCTGCCTATAGCTTGTATCCGGGGCGAAAACTCGGATTTGCTGACCAAAGAGACGTTGGCAGAAATGCAGGCGCGCAGGCCTGACATGATTGCAGCCACCACCGCCGGGCGCGGTCACGTCCCCTTTCTGGACGAACCGGAAGCGGTGGCCGCGCTACAGATCTGGGTGGAGAAGTTACGTTGAACATCGAGATGATCCGGGCGGCTGCCACAAGGCTTGACGGCCATGTGGTGCGCACCCCGTTACTGAACTCGCCCTTTCTCGATGCCATCGCCGGCCGGCGTGTCTGGATCAAACCGGAGTGCCTGCAGCACACAGGAAGCTTCAAGTATCGCGGTGCGTTGGCGGCGATCTCGGCGTTGGAGCCGAGCGTGCGTGCGCGCGGCATTATCGCCTATTCCAGCGGAAACCATGCCCAGGGGATCGCAAAAGCTGCAATGCAAGCCGGCACGGCGGCGGTCATTATCATGCCGCAGGACGCACCGCGCACCAAGATCGACAATACCCATACACTTGGCGCCGAAGTAGTTCTCTACGACCGTGTGGGGGGTGAAGACAGAGACGCAATCGGCGCGGAGATCGCGGCGCGGCGGAACCTGACGCTGATCAAACCCTTTGACAATGCGCAGGTAATTGCCGGCCAGGGTACAACGGGGTTGGAAATCGCGGCGCAGGCCAAAGACGCGGGCGTCACGCGGGCGGATGTCCTAGTCTGCTGCGGCGGTGGCGGCTTTGCCTCGGGCGTGGCGCTTGCCTTGGAGGCCGAGGCTCCTGAAATGCGTGTGCGCCCCGCAGAACCAGCGAACTTTGACGACGTGGCCCGGTCGCTTGTGGCAGGCACAAGACTAAGCAACGCGCAAACGTCTGGCAGCCTGTGCGACGCTATCATCTCCCCTACACCGGGAGAGATTACCTTTCCAATTCTGCAACGCCTTGCCGGACCGGGGCTGGTGGTCAGTGATGACGAGGCTCTGCACGCTATGGCGCTGGCATTCATGCACCTCAAGGTCGTCGCCGAACCCGGCGGGGCGGTTGCTTTGGCAGCAGCGCTCTTTCGACCTGAAACCTTGGCAGGTGACGATGTAATCGTGACGATATCAGGTGGCAATGTAGATGCCGGTGTCTTTCAGATGGCGCTGTCGCGTCATGCAACGGCGTAGCCCCCGCCCCGATCAAGGAGACCTTTATGAAAGTCGCACAACTCGGAGAAGTCGCCCTGCACTACCGCATTGACGGCCCTGATGATGGACCGGCGGTGGTTTTTGCAAACTCTCTGGGAACAGATATGCGCCTTTGGGATCCGATCCTGCCCCTCTTGCCGGACGGGCTGCGCATCATCCGCTTTGACAAACGCGGGCACGGGCTGTCCAGCTGCCCGCCAAGTCCTTACACCATGGGCGCGCTGATCAGCGACACAGAGCGCTTGCTGGACCATTTGAAGGTTCGCGATTGTGTGTTTGTCGGGCTTTCCATCGGCGGGATGATTGCGCAGGGGCTTGCGATAAAAAGGCTGGATCTTGTGCGGGCAATGGTCTTGTCGAATACAGCGGCAAAGATCGGCACACCGAAGCTTTGGGCACAGCGCATTGCTGACGTTGAAACAGGCGGCATCGAAAAGCTGGCAGATGCGGTGATGGAGCGGTGGTTCAGCGCGGCATTCCGCTCTTCGCCCGAGCTTGAACTTTGGCGCAACATGCTGACACGGCAGGAAGACCACGGATACATGGGCTGCTCTGCCGCGATATCCGGCACCGACTTTTTTACGCCGACCAGCGGTTTGCGTCTGCCGACGCTTGGCATTGCCGGGAGCGAGGACGGCTCGACCCCACCCGATCTGGTGCGCGAGACGGTCGATTTGATCCCCGGCAGCCGTTTTCATCTGATCCGCAAAGCCGGCCACCTGCCCTGTGTCGAAAAACCCGAGGAATATGCGCGCGTTCTCACCGATTTTCTGGAAAGCGTAGGGCATCTGGACGGTGTGAATGGCTGATATTCTGTTGGTGCACGGCTCTTGCCATGGTGCCTGGTGTTGGGAAAATGTTTTGCCGCTGCTGGCCCGCGACGGGCACCGTGCGCGGGCCATCGACCTGCCCGGCCACGGCGCGGACAAGACCGAAGTGGGGATAGTGACACTGGATGCCTATGCACGCGCCATTGTCGGGGCGATGACCGAAAAGACGGTGCTTGTGGGGCATTCGATGGGCGGCTACGCTATCGCGGCTGCCGCCAGCCTTGCGCCCGAACAGGTCGACCGGCTGGTGTATCTGTGTGCCTATGTCCCGCAAGAAGGCATAAGCCTTGCTCAGATGCGCATGCAGGCACCCCGTCAACCAGTGCTGCCTGCCATTACGGTGTCACGGGACGGTAGCAGCTTTACCATTGATCCACAGAAAGCAGTTGATCTTTTTTACCATGACTGTGCGCCTGATATCGCGGCACGTGCGGTTGCGCGGCTGTGCCCGCAGGCGACCGCGCCGACCAACGTGCCATTTGCCGGCAGCGCAGCATTGTCCGGCTTGCCTCGCGACTACATCATCTGCACCGATGATCGCACCATTCCACCTGAGTTTCAGGCGACAATGACCCATGACTGGCCGACCGCTCAGGTACAGCACATGCCCTGCGGACACTCGCCTTTTTACGCTGATCCCGAAGGTCTGGTGCAAGCCCTTGAAACAGCCCTGCGGAGAACTTGATGGCCGCCAGCGTTTTTGACAGCCCCCTTTATGCGCATCTTTTCCAGACCGGAGAAACTGGTCGGCTCTTTTCAGACAGTGCAGCATTGCGCGCGATGCTGTTGGTTGAAGGAGCCCTCGCGAAGGCGCAGGGACAGGCCGGCATTATTCCGGAAATCAGCGCAGCTGCCATTCATCGCGCGAGCCTGGAAATCCAGATAGACCCGGGGGCGATTGCTCGCGCGACAGGTCAGAACGGCGTTTGTGTTCCGGCACTGATCGAAGCATTTCGCGCGGAGATGAATGCCCCGGAGCACGCGCAATTCGTGCATTGGGGCGCAACTTCGCAAGATATAATCGACAGCGGTCTGATGCTACGACTGCGCCAAGCGCTGAGCCTTGCCGAAAAGCAGCTGCGACACGTGCTGATCGCACTGGCAGACGAGGCGTCAGAGCACGCGCGAACAGCCATGCCTGCGCGCACCTATGCGCAATTTGCAACACCAACGACCTGGGGGGCCGTTCTGGCACAATGGGGCGCACCTTTGGCAGATGCGCTTGAGGCCCTGCCCGGGCTGCGCGAAAGATCGCTGTGGGTGTCGCTGAGCGGTGCGGCGGGCACGGCCTCCGCTTTGGGGGATGACCCCGACAGCCTGCGCGCATCGCTTGCTGAAGGGTTGGGGCTTGGGGATCCCAAACGCTCATGGCATACGGACCGTGGCCCAATTTTGCGGATAACAGACTGGATGGCACAGATCACTGCCAGTTTGGGTGCGATGGGGAATACCCTGATTGCGCTTTCCGCCAGTGGCACAAACGAGGTTTCCTTTGCCGCTTCAGGTAGTTCTTCGACCATGCCACAAAAGCAAAACCCGGTTGCCGCATCTGCTCTGGTGGCCTTGTCACAGTCAGCCGCCAGCCTGCGCGCAGGACTGGCGACTGCGGCCGTTCATCAGCATCAGCGGGACGGAGCTGCATGGTTCAGTGAGTGGATGACGGTGCCTCAATTGGCCCTGTGCACGGCCTCATCGCTTGAGATCGCCATTGGCCTGTTGGAAGGGCTCCGCCCGCAGCCTGAGCGCATGCAGGCGGCATTGGCTTCCGATCTTGGCCTGCTGCATGCAGAGGCTTTGAGTTTCGCGCTCGCCGCAGAGATGCCGCGACCTGAAGCCCAAGCGCGGACAAAAGAACTCTGTGCCCAGGCGCTTGCCAGCGGCAAGCCGCTTTTGTCGCTGGCCATGGCAGCATATCCGAACTTGCCAGCCAGTCTGACCGATGCGACGGTACAACTGGGTCAGGCACCCCAGACGGCTCTGGCTTTCGCCGCGCGCGTCCGGGCTTTGTAATTGATGCGCCCCGCCGTCATTTTCATCCTGTTGACCATGATGATCGACGCTATGGGCATCGGATTGATCATCCCTGTGATGCCAGACCTTTTCGCCGAAGTGGGTGCCGGCGGGCTGAGCACCGCCGCGATATGGGGCGGCATCCTTGCCACCAGTTTTGCAGTGATGCAGTTTCTCTTTGGGCCGGTGATGGGCGGCTTGTCCGACCGCTTTGGACGGCGCCCCGTGCTGTTGCTGTCACTTGTGGTCATGGCGCTGGACTATCTGGTGATGGCCGTGGCGGGCAGCATATGGCTATTGCTGCTCGGGCGCACGATCGGTGGCATCACCGCGGCCACGCAGGCTACCGCGAATGCCTATATGGCAGACATCTCTGCCCCCGAAGACCGTGCAGCAAATTTCGGACTGATTGGTGCGGCTTTTGGCATTGGCTTTGTTCTGGGGCCGCTTGTTGGCGGGCTGCTGGCCGAATTCGGAACCCGCGCGCCTTTCTATGCCGCAGCGCTATTGTCGGGCTTGAATGCGCTATTCGGCTATCTTGTTTTGAAAGAAACGTTGCCTCCGGAGAAGCGGCGAAAATTTGAGTGGCGGCGCGCGAACCCCTTGGGCAGCCTTATGCAGTTGAGCAAATTCTCAGGCCTTGGATCGCTGTTGCTTGTGTTTTTCATCTACCAGTTCGCCTTTGCCGTCTATCCGGCTGTCTGGTCCTTTTTTGGAAAAGCGCGCTTTGGCTGGGATCCAGCCACAATCGGTCTGAGCCTTGCTCTTTTCGGGATCATGCTCGCCATTGTTCAAGGCGGACTTATCAGGCCGGTGATGCGCCTCTTGGGGGAAAGAGGCACGGTCATCTACGGCCATCTGTTTGATATCGGGGCGTTTATTGCACTCGCGCTGGTAACCAGCGGCACTATTGCACTGATCCTTGTACCCATGGCTGCCCTGGCGGCCGTAATCACCCCCGCCTTGCAAGGGATCATGTCGCGGTCGGTTGGCGCGGATGCTCAGGGCGAGTTGCAGGGTGCGCTCACCTCGATCAGTGCGCTTGCGATGATCCTGTCTCCGATGGTGATGACTGGCACCTTTGCGGCCTTCACTACAGCGCAGGCGCCAGTCTTTTTTCCCGGCGCGCCTTTTGTGCTGTCTGCAGCGCTTGTCACTCTGGCGCTGGTCATATTTATCAGACACACCCCGCGGACGTCGTTTTCATCTTAGGTTTCCTTACGAAAAGTCGCGTTATGGCTTGCACTGCCACGCGCATCCCGTAACCCTGACTGGAACAAAAACACGTTCAGGGACATTCAAATCGCCATGCAAAAGATCAAAGCAGCCGTGTGTCATGGGTTTGGCACGCCTCTCGTCGTGGAAGATATCCTAATCCGGTCGCCCGAACGCGGCGAGGTGGAGATCAAGCTGGCCGCCGTCGCCATCTGTCACTCGGACATTTCTTACGCCGAGGGCGCATGGGGCGGATCACTGCCCGCAGTCTACGGACACGAGGCGGCCGGGCACATCACAGCTGTCGGGGACGGCGTCACCGGCCTGACGGAGGGCGACAGCGTCATTGTCACCTTGATCCGCGCCTGCGGGTCTTGCGGACAATGCGCAGGCGGTGCCCCCACACTGTGCGAAACGCCCTATGACGGCGACGCGGGGCCGATCAAGACCATGGAGGGCGGCAAGCTGCATCAGGCGATGGCCACCGGCGGTTTCGCCGAGAAAGTCGTGGTGTCCCAAGCTCAGGTCGTAAAGATCGCCCCCGATATTCCCATGGACGCTGCAAGTCTTGTGGCCTGCGGCGTGATCACAGGCGTCGGCGCAGTGGTCAATGCCGCTGGTTTGAAGGCAGGTCAGGACGTTGTTGTGATCGGCGCGGGTGGTGTCGGTCTGAACGCGATCCAAGGCGCGCGGATTGCTGGCGCACGCCGCATCGTCGCGGTCGATATGAGCGAGGAAAAGCTCGCGATGGCTAAATCCTTCGGAGCGACACACGGCGTTCTCGCGCAGCAAAACAAACCGTGGCAGGCAGCACACCAAGCTTTGGGCGGCAAAGGAGCCGAAGCTGTTATCGTGACCGTCGGCGCCATTCCAGCCTACGATCAGGCGCCGCGCTATCTGGGCATGGGGGGCAAGGTGGTCATGGTCGGCATGCCGCATTCGGGCGACATGTCTTCTTACGAGCCGGTCGTTCTTGCCGCACTCGGTCAGGGTATGGTCGGGTCCAAAATGGGGGATGTCGTCATCCAGCGTGACATTCCATGGATGGTTGACCTTTACTCTCAGGGCCGGCTGAAGCTGGACGAGCTGATCTCGGGCCGTTGGTCGCTGGACGACATCAACGCAGCAATAGCTGACACAAAATCGGGGTCTGCGCGACGGAACGTCATTTTGTTTGAAGACGCAGCGCAGACAACCTGACCCTGACACGCAGCGCAAGGAGTGGTTTTGTGAAACTCAAGGATCTGGACGTTATTGTGACAGCCCCACCCGCTCCTGGCTGGGGCGGGCGTTACTGGATACTGGTGAAACTGACAACGGATGACGGCATCACCGGGTGGGGCGAATGCTATGCGTCAAGCGTCGGCCCGAAAGCGATGCAAGCTGTAATCGAGGATGTGTTCTCGCGGCATATGATGGGTGAAAACCCAGAAGACATCGAGCTGATGTTCCGGCGCGCCTATTCATCGGGTTTCACGCAACGCCCCGACCTTACAGTTATGGGGGCGTTTTCAGGATTGGAGATCGCCTGTTGGGACATATTGGGAAAAGCACGCAACCGCCCGGTCTATGCCTTGCTGGGCGGCAAGATTAACCAACGCATCCGTGCCTATACCTATCTTTATCCGCTGCCCCACCATGATGCGACAGCGTTCTGGACATCGCCTGAACTGGCCGCAGAGTGCGCAGAGGCGATGGTCACCAAAGGCTATACAGCCGTCAAGTTTGACCCTGCCGGCCCCTACACAATGCGCGGTGGCCACATGCCTGCGATGAGCGACATTTCCACCTCTGTCGCTTTTTGCAAAGCGATCCGGGAGGCGGTGGGTGACAAGGCTGATCTTCTTTTCGGCACGCATGGTCAGTTCACAACGGCCGGTGCGATCCGGTTGGGGCAAGCGCTTGAACCCTACAGCCCGCTTTGGTTCGAAGAACCGATCCCACCCGATGCCATCGACGAAATGGCCAAGGTCGCGCAGGCGGTACGCATACCCATCGCCACCGGAGAGCGCCTGACCACCAAAGCCGAGTTCGCACAGGTTTTACGCGCCGGTGCCGCGACAATCCTGCAACCGGCACTGGGGCGAGCCGGCGGCATTTGGGAGATGAAAAAGGTCGCTGCGATTGCCGAGGTCTACAACGCGCAGATGGCGCCGCATCTTTATGCCGGCCCGTTGGAGTGGGCCGCCAACATCCACCTGGCCTGCGCCATCCCCAACCTGCTGATGGCGGAAACGATTGAAACCCCTTTTCATGACGCTTTGATAAAAGGCAGCATTCGCGTGGAAGGCGGCTTTATTGAAGCGCCCGAAGCCCCCGGACTGGGCATAGAAGTTGACGAAGCGCTGGCGCGTGCGCACCCCTATAGCGGCGACGGGTTGCATCTGCAGATGCAGGACGCACCCTGCGACTATGTGAATGGTAACAATTTTGAGGGTGGCGCACCGTCGATTCAGGAATAGATCGCCCGCCTTTGCCTTGCATCAGGTCCGGGAAGTCTCAAAGGCCGCCCAGACGCCTTCGAACTCTTCGAATGACAGGCGTTTGCCTTTCACCGCGTCAAAAATGATCCGCTCCGAGCGCTGCAACGTCGCGATGGCGTCAGCAAGTCGCGGAATGACCTCTGGCGGAATAACAAGCGCGCCGTGCCGGTCGGCATGGACCAGATCGCCATCCGCCACTGGCAGACCGAAGATGTCGACCTCTTTGGCGATATCGACGACATGTACAAAACCGTGGCTGGGCCCGACAGAGCCTGCCACGACCGGGTAGCCTTCGGGCATATCGCCCAGATCTCGCATGACACCGTCGGTCAGCGTTCCCGACAGACCAAAGCTTTTGTGGATATTGGTGTTGATCTCACCCCAATAAGCGCCAATCGCATTCGGCACATCCAGATCCTGCACCACAGCCACTGCCGGACGCGGGCCAGTGGCCATATGCTTGTAGTAGGCCATGCGGCGCGCCTTGATGGTTTCGGGCGGCTCGGTCGGAGGCGCAATCGCGCGGATGCGCGCCGTGCGTGCATAACCGACCATCGCAGGCGCGCTCGGGTGGGAGGCCAGCATGGTCCCGCGGGTGAACGCGGCAAATCCCCGTTTGCCCTGAGCCACCTCGATCGCATTGCAGACGGTCGGGGTATCTACCTCTGTCAGCAGTTTGTGCAAATTGTCATCCATCAACGCGCTGCCGCAATCGCGGCCCCTTCAGACAGAGACTGCAGCTTGGCATAAGCGATATCCGGATCAACCGATCCGAAACCCGCAAAAGTGCCAAAACCACAGTCCGATCCCGCGATCACGCGGTCCTTTCCGACAATCGGGATAAACCGCTCAAGCCGTTGGGCCACAACTTCGGGATGCTCAACAAAGTTTGTCGTTGTATCGACCACGCCGGGCACCAGCACCTTATCGTCGGGGATGTCGGCCCTACGGTCACGGAAAACCGTCCACTCATGCGCATGGCGGGGATTTGACGTCTCGAACAGCACATAGCGTGCCTTGGCAGACATCAGCGTGTCAAAGACTTGCGCCATCCCGATATCACAAACATGAGGCCCCTCGTAATTGCCCCAGCAGATATGTATGCGAACCCGTTCGGCGGGTACATTTGCCAACGCATGGTTCAGCGCCTCAACGTGCGACGCGGCAACAGCTACAAATTCTTCATCCGTCAGATCCTGAAACAACATATGACGCGAGAGCGCCAGATCAGGACAATCCAGTTGCAAATCCAGACCTGCAGCCACGATCGTTTCGTATTCCTCGCGCATCGCATCTGCCAAAGCCGCCAGATAAGCGTCACGCGTAGGATAGTGATCATTTTGCAAAAACAGCGAGATGACCCCCGGTGAGGCCGCGTTCATAAACCCTCGGGCGCGCCCATGCTCGGCCATGGCCGCTTTGAGGTTTGCAATGTCCTTGCCCAACTCGCCCTGCCCTTTGGAACGCACCTCGCCGGTACACATGGGGCGTGCATATTTAGGTGTGCCACCATCATTCGCCAAGCGTTTGAGAAAACTGGGAAAGAGTTTCAGATCTCCCGGCGGGTTGCGCGGACTGTCCCCGGAAAACCCTGTGTAGCGGTCTTTCACATAAGTCGCGTAGGAAATCTTGGACGTCTCGCCATCGCTGACAATATCGACGCCTGCTGCCACCTGTTTGGCGACCGTGTCTGAAACGGCCCGCGCCATTGCAGCGTCAAAAGCCGCAGGGTCGTAAGGTTCCTCTCGCTCCCGCGCGAAAATGAAATCGACAACTTCCTGCGTGCGCGGCAGCGACCCTACATGTGTGACACTGATCGACATGTTATTCTCCCGCCCATGTCGCGCCGGGCGCGTCATCTGTTGCCACAATGTGGAAAAGGCTTGCGTTCCCTGTCATCGAGGGCACCGCCGAATGCATGATCTCTTCGGGCACCGACATCGTATCTCCCGGTGCAAGCGTCGTACTGCCGCCTTCCCAGTTGACCCGCCAGTGTCCGCGCACGGGCATCAGCACCGACGGGCGGTCATGTTTGTGCATCTTGTCCGTCGCAGAAGCGCGCGTGACCATATCAACCTCAAAGCCCGGCTTGTCGCGCAGCATGCCCTGCGCACCAATAACCTTGGCCGGTTTGCGGTCTGAAAGGGCAACCATGTCCCAGTATCGTGCCACGTAGTGCGGCACCACATCGGCTGTTGAGGGTTCTGGAAACGCCGACAACTCCTCGTCGCTCAACAATGGCATCGGTTTGACGCCCGCCGGCAGGCTTTGGCCCTTGGTTCCGTCATAAAGCTTGCCCTCTTCCGAAAGAACCAACCCGTGGCCGGCGGCATCTTCGATCACCTGCGGCGCCCAGATCACGCCCCCGCCGGCGTCGTCTCCCCCAAGGATGGCCATGATCATTCCGTAATCATTTCCAATGTTTTCGAAACCGCGGAAGATACCGGTCGGGATGTTAAAGATGTCACCCTCTTCCAGCACGACCTCGCCCGCGTCGCCCCATCGGCCCCAGAAAAAACGCCATCTGCCGGACAGGACAAAAAAGACTTCGGCCGTGCGATGGCTATGCAGCGAGTTACGGCACTTTGGCGGTTGCCCTGCGGCGCCAATGTTAAAACCATGCGGCAAGGCGATATGCACATGCTGATCCGCGCTTTCCGAGACACCGCCCCCGATAATCGTAAAATTCTCTTTCTGATCCGAGCCCGGTGTATGGGCATCGATAAAGGCGGTTTTACAAGGTCGCAGGTCGCCATAGCGAACGATGCGGCTTTCCATTTCCTGGGGTGTCATTGCAGTCTCTTTCTTTTCATGAACGCAGATCGGCGAGTTCGGCTTCCAACTCTGCGATACGGTTCTCCAACCGCGTGATCTCGGGGCCGACAAGGGCCGCCATTTCCTCGGCATCGAACCTTGGTGTGATGAATTGCGGGCAGTTCCAGTCAAAGGCTGCGATTTTTATCGTCACAACACGTTCAACTTTGCCTTGCCCTTCAGTTGCCAATTGCTCTGCCAGATCGGGCGCATTCTCGGCTGATTGCATGACGGCATGGCCCAGCAGCTTCAGTCGCGCCTTTCGCGGATAATCCATCGCAAAGAGCGACACGCGGTCGTCGGTTGTTAGGTTACCCTTGCTGACAAACTGCCGGTTGCCGCGATAGTCGGCAAAGGCGATCGTCAAAGGGTCGGCTACCTTGATAAAGCCGCGTGGTCCACCGCGATGCTGCACGTAAGGCCAACCGGTCTGAGAAACCGTTGCCATGTAGACAGAGGTGCGCGTGGTTAAAAAAGCAATTTCATCCTCGCCTAATCCAACCGGCGCCGGACGCTGTGTCATCCGCGCATAGGTCTCGCGGGAACCTTGCGCGGTTTGTTCCCGCTGCACAGCGTCGGTAAACATCAATGTTCCGAAGTGATCCATCTTTTACCCCGTGTGCAACAATATCTGCTTCCAGATCGTCGTCTCGTCATAAATCACATACTCGCGCCGCATCCCCCAAGGCCCGAATTCCGCGTGGCAGATGCCAAGCAGATAGATATCTGCCCCGGTGGGTGCTCCAAAGGTCCCCCACCCCGAATGTTTGCCAGACAAAGACCAGCGGACCGCGGCCCGTGGCGGCATCAACGGTTCATCGCGCCCGATCTGGTGATCGATCTGGAAAACGGCATCCGGGAAAGACGCACGCAGCCCCATCCAGAACTGATCCGCATCACCGTGACCATGGCCGGTTACACCACCCGGATACTCAAGATGCGCCGCACGGTCATACGCGACCGGAATGACCGCCATATCCGCGCCCATGATGCGCGACAGGATATCTGCGTATTTCGCGCCCCATTCATTGTCGTTGCCCCTGCCCTTGTAAGGCCCCGGCTGATCTGTTTGCGGAGTGAGCGGCTTAATGCAGTTTTCCGCACCCCCTTCCCTGGTGATCAGATCAGCAGCGTAGTCTTTGGGATCCCATCCCAGTTGACGGACAATCGCTCCCTGATCGCGTATCAGCCACTCGTCGTTGATCTGGTTGTTGATCGCATGGCAATCCGCAAGAATGCGGTAGGTCAGCTTTCTGCCAGTTGCCTTGCCATAAACACCGTCACGCGCATGTGTCGCCGTACTTAGCAACCTGTGCGACGACAGCATGCCCTCCTCCGGCGTCCCCGACCAGATCACGTCTTCGCCCAAAAGCGTGCGATCGGGGAACTCGGCCAGAGTGGCCATCGTAGCACCGATTACATTCTGGTTGCCCACAACGACCGAGGCAGGCGAGCGCACCACAATATCATCCGAGTAATACTGATGCAGAGTTGCAATCCCACGATCCTCCCAGATTTCCTTTGTAATCCCGATGATATAGTCAGGAAAATCTTTGAATTTCGCGTCAAATCCTTGCATGGGAAGGGTCCTTCGGTAAGCGGGCCGAGCCGCGGATCATCAGAGGCCCGTCAAGGGCGATGCGCCTTGGGGCGGTATCCTCACCGGACAGGCGGGACATGAGTGCGTGAACAGTTTCGGCCACCATCCGGTTGGCAGGCTGGCGAACGGTCGTCAGGTTGTAGCTCGGCCACTGCGAAAGTGCGACATCGTCATAGCCGACGACGGAAGTATCTTGCGGCACACGTAACCCAAGTTCGAAACGCAGCACATCCATGACGGCGAAGGCCATGTGATCATTGGCGACAAACACCGCATCCGGCCTGTTTGCTGCGCTGAACATCGCGCGCGCTGCTTCCTTGGCGGTTTCAAAATTGAAGTTGCCGACCTCGCGGGCAAAAAGCGGAACGCCGGCTGCATGCAAGCCTTCCATGAAACCGGCCTCGCGGTCTATCTGGGTCGACGCACCTTCCCAACCGGCGATATGTGCGATCCGCTCGTGACTGCCCGCGACCAGAAACTCTGCCAGTTTGCGCCCGCCCGTGACATTGTCCGACGTCACTGACGTCAGCCGTTCATCATACTGATGCCGGTTGAACAGCACAATCGGAATGCCCAGCCCTTCACAACGCTGCGTCAGGTCACTGGAAAGCCCGACCGAAGCGGCGATGATTGCGTCCACCTGATAGTCGAGCAACTCGTCAATAACCGACTGTGTCGCGGCCTCATCGTTAGAGGCCATGAAAACCAGCACATGATAGCCCTCGGCCTGCAGCGCCTTGGAAAGCCGTTCTATGGCTTCGGGGTAAAACTGATTTTCCAGATAAGCCACCACCAGCCCGATGATGCGGCTGCGCCCGGTATTCATCGCACGGGCCAGGACATTGGGACGATAGCCCAATGCCGCGGCAGCCTTACGCACCTTGTCACGGGTGGCCGAACTGACAGATGCGCCGGGTGTAAAGACCCGACTGACAGCGGACCGGCTCACACCAGCCCTTTCAGCCACATCGAGGGAAGTTACTTTGCCCATCAGTCTGCGGTCCAGCCTCCATCCACCAAAAGCGACGTGCCCGTGACCATCGCAGAGGCATCCGACGCCAGAAAAAGCACAGCACCCATAATGTCTTCGACTTCACCCACGCGCGGTAATTTGATCTTTTCCATGATCCAGGCCAGACGTTCGGGGTTTTCAAAGGTCACCTGTGTGAGCGGTGTTCGAATGAAGGTCGGCCCGACCGTGTTGATGCGGATACCAGCCTTGCCCCACTCAATCGCCATGGATTTTACCATGCCTTCCAACCCATGCTTGGAAGCGCAGTACACAGCGCGGTCAATGCCACCCACCTGCCCCATCTGGCTGGAAATATGAATGATCGACCCCGCGCGCCCGGCGCCCATCAAAGCCCGTGCGGCATAGGACGACAGAAAATAGGCTGACCGCAAGTTGATCCCCATGACCGCGTCAAAGTCTTCCGGCAAAGTCTCTACCGCGGCATTGTGGCGCGCAAGCCCAGCAGAATTGACGACCACGTCAAAGGACGTGGCGAAAACCTCCTCCAACCTGACAAGATCAGTCTGATCCAGTACCAGAACCTCGGCGGAAAAACCCGCCTGCGACATCGCAGCCACAACCTCTGCCAAGGGGCCTTCGCGCCGCGCGGCACAAACAACATGCGCACCTGCTTCAGCCAAAGCGGCGGCACAAGCAAGCCCGATCCCCGAAGATGCGCCCGTCACCAAGGCCCGTTTGCCTGCCAGATCGAAACCCGGAGATTTTGGCAACACCTTCACAATGCCACCCCGCTTTCAGGATCAAATCCGCTGCGCGCCTTATTGAACTCCCGCATCCGGGCAAAGACATCAACGCCGATCTGATCGTACATATGCAGCAAATCGACCAGAACCCAGTTCTCGCGGATCAACCCGTTTTCAAGACGCCAGAAATCAAGGCTGCGCATTTCGATCTTCTTGCCCGTGGGCGCAATGCCCAGCCAGCCGTCATGCGTGATGCTCTGATACATATCTGGCCAGCCCGTCACCGCCGCATAGCTCCCATCTCCGAAGAAATGGTATTCGATATCTTCCACATACTGCCCACGATCCGGCATCGCGTTAAGGAAGGGTATCTGGTGCCAATGACGAAAGCCGCGTTGTCCGCGCCCTGTGCCAATGCCCGCCGGCCCGTACCATGACATCTTGGGATGCCAGAACCGTTCCATCTCCATCACTTCAGGCCCGCCCTGACTGGGGTGCTTTTTGAGATACTCCAACATATCGATGATATGCTGGCAGGTGGCCGTACTGATCTGCGGATCATGGGCGCCGGTCAAAATACCGTCGCACGTCGCAGGACCGGGCACCGCCCATTCGCGCCCCAGACTGGGGCTCATGGGCCAGGCCCGCGCCTGCATCATCACCTCAGGAATATCCCATAGCGCCTGCATCTCGGTGATCTTGCCATCCTTGAACCTGTAGAATTCATGAAACCGCATATGCGCAAGATGGCCTGTCGGCGGAACATCCAACCACGGCGCCATGAACGCGCCGGTATAGTAGCCGCCACAGCCGACCCAATCCGCGCCTTCCGGCGTAGGTCCCGCCATCACAATATAGTCGCGCCGCTCCAGATCGGGCCAACTTGCCTGCAAAGGTACAAAAACGCGTTCGACAAAAGCGTCAACACCTTGGATGGTCTCAAAAGGATAGGCCAGCCGGAACACAACATCCGGCGCGCAAATATCAAAAAGAACACGCCGCACTGCCGCCAGATCAAAGTCATACAGCGCAGCGCGTAAAGGCGCGAGAACCTCTTTATGTCGTGAATGCACATCCATATCTTCTTTGGTCCCAATACATCCCGGGGGGAAGGTGCCGCGCACCGGGGGGCAGAGCCCCCTACTCCGCCGCCTCTTGCGCAGGCGCGCCGGCGCCATAGGGCACATTGACGCCGCCATACCGCCGGACCCGCAAATTACACTGCTCGGCATGCCCGACAAAGCCCTCCAACATGCACAACCGCGACCCATAAGCACCGATCTCAGCCGCGGCCTCATCAGTCAAAATCCTCTGATAGCTATGCGTTTTCAGGAACTTGCCGACCCACAAACCGCCCGTATACCGACCTGCCTTTTTGGTGGGCAACGTGTGATTGGTCCCAATAACCTTATCTCCGTTGGCCACATTCGTGCGTGGTCCCAAAAATAAAGCGCCGTAGCAGGTCATATTCTCCAAGAACCAGTCATCGCGATCAGTCATCACCTGCACATGTTCCGAGGCAATATCGTCGGCCACCTGAAGCATCTCTTCATAGGTGTCGCATAGGATCACCTCTCCATAATCGGCCCAACTGACGCGCGCGGTGTCCGCCGTGGGCAGGATGGTCAGGATACGGTTGATTTCGGTCAGAGTCTCTTCGGCCAGTTTACGCGAGTTGGTCAACAAAACTGCTGGGGAATTATAGCCATGCTCGGCTTGTCCAAGCAGATCCGTGGCGCACATCTCGGCATCCACCGTTTCATCCGCAATCACCATGGTTTCGGTCGGGCCTGCAAAAAGGTCGATGCCAACCCGTCCAAAAAGCTGGCGTTTTGCCTCCGCCACAAAAGCATTTCCCGGCCCCACGAGCATATGCACCGGATCAATCGTATCTGTCCCGAGCGCCATCGCGCCCACGGCCTGAATACCACCCATGACGTAAATCTCATGCGCTCCCCCCATATGCATGGCGGCAATCACAGCCGGGTTTGGCTTGCCTTTGAACGGGGGCGTGCAGGCAATGATGCGCGGCACCTTTGCGACACTCGCGGTTGCCACTGACATATGGGCAGATGCCACCATGGGAAACTTGCCGCCAGGCACATAGCAGCCCACGGACTGTACGGGTATGTTCTTGTGACCAAGAATGACGCCCGGCATCGTTTCAATTTCGATATCCAGCATGCTGTCGCGCTGCGCCTGGGCAAAGTTGCGGACCTGTTCCTGGGCGAATTTGATATCTTCAAGCTCGCGTGGGCTGAGCTGTGCGATCAAATCATCAATTTCTGCCGCGTTCAGTCGAAACGACGCGGGCGAATAGTTGTCAAACTTCTCGGACAGTTCGCGTACCGCCGCGTCGCCGCGTTTTTCGATATCTGCCAGTATACCTTCCACTGCAGCACGGGTTTTTGCATCATCCTCTTCGCGCTCTGCATCGCTCTTTCCGCGTTTTAGATACGTGATCGCCATGTCTATTCTCCTCCCTTAACGGGGCGCGGCGGTTCTTTCTCGCCTCTGTCGAAAGCCTCCCAGCCCTCGCCCCTGAATACATCCACGCCCAGCTGCGCCAACACATGGGGAAAGTCTACCATCACCCAGTTGTCCGAGATCCTGCCATCCTCCACTTTCCAAAAATCCATATAACGGATGACGACCCGCTTACCGGTAGGCGCCACCCCCATGAAGGGACCTGAATGCGTAGCTTCCTGTCGCCCGAAAGCTGCAGCCCACTCTCCCATGTAGAGCCGCGCTTCATCCACGCAGACTTTGTCGGAGAAAGCGGCTTGAAACGGGCGTTGCCAGTTATCCTGAAACGCACGCAACCCGGTTTTGGTACCGCAGCCCTGATTGCCCATCCAGCGAAAATTCTCGGCGAAGAATGCGCCTATGTCATCAATGCGGTGATCGTTGAGTCCGTCGACCATGCCTTCGATGACCGCGCGTGTTTCTTCGGTTTTCGACATGTCCGTGTCTCGGGTAAGCACGGCTTGTTCGGGACGGCTGCCTTTCATGTGTAACCTTTGGTCTTGGCAGGAGACATGCGCCTCCGGCGGGAGTTTATGGGGCAAAGTGAGCGAGCGGTTTATCCTTTTACGGCCCCTGCCGTGAGGCCGCTGACGATTTGTCTTTGAAAGACCATGACCAACAGGAAGAGGGGCGCGGTAATCGATACAGCTGCCGCAACCGCTTCGACCTGATCGGTGGTTGTGGTTTCACGATTGAAGTATCCTGCGATGGCGGGCACCATTGTTTGATTTTGAGCATCGAGCAAAAGCGATGTCACAAGAAAATCGTTGTAGCCGAGCAGGAAGCTGAACAGACCAGTCGTAATAACACCGGGCCACATCACTGGCATGATGACGCGCCGGAAGGCCTGAAAGTGCGAGCAGCCGTCCACGCGCGCCGCTTCGTCCAGTTCGGCGGGAATGTTCTGAAAAAACGAGCGTAGCATCCAGATGGTGAAGGGTTGGTTGATCGCCACAAGAACGGCGATGACTGCCCAGGGTTGGCCGTAGAGCGTTGGCGCTCCTTCGCCAAAGATCGGGCGCAGGATTTCGGACGAATTGATGAAGACAGGCAGGTAGCCTGCAACGAGAACCGAATGCGGCAGCGCGCGAAACACCAGTGCGAGGATCAAAAGCCAGAACGCCAGATCGGAGCCAGAGCGTGCAAGCCCGTAACCTGCAAGCGTACCCACTGTCAGCGATACTGTAACAACACCTGCCGTCACCAGCATCGAATTCAGGAAGTTTCGGTAGAATTCATTCTCGGCCCAGACGGCAACATAGTGTTGCGTTGTCAGACCCAGCACCGGCGTGCCCAGCGGGCCGGCTATGCTGTTGAGCGCCCCCAGGATCAGGGGCATGAGGCTGAAGAACACCAATACGAAGGCAATCGCGTAGAGAATGGCGCCAAATACCCAGCCCAGAACGATCATGCCCGGTGGGCAGTACTGCTGCAACAGCCCCGGCAGGCGGGTAAAGGCCCAGCGGATTGCAAAGTAGAGCACTACAAGCCCCACCGCGATATCCAGTACCGAGAGGCCATCGCCATTGGCGCGCGTCGCCGGGCCGGTAATCACATCCCACGGGCTGGCTGCAAAAGCGTCCACGGGGGATTTGAAACTCATGATCGCGATCCAGAAGATCGGAAAGGCCGCGAGCAGGCACCAGAAGGCCAGAAACAGGCCTGAAGAGAAGCGCAGCGCGAAAGACTGCTGCATCGCCTTTGAGGTCGACATCAGTGCGAACTCCCCTTGTGGTCGCGCCATGTACGGCGCAGTGGCAGGATCAGAAGGAAGACAATCCCGATCATTGTCAGCATGGCCGATGCCGACGCCCGGCTGATCGCACGGTTGCCCGCGTCATCAGGTGTCATGAAGTCGTAGGTCAGCCACTGCAGGGAAATCACATGCGCCTGGCTGCGGAAGCCGACGATCTCTTCGAAGACACGGTAGCAGTCCATCAGGTGAATAAGCGCAATGAAGATAATGAGCGGCATGAGGTGCGGGATTATCACATGGCGCAGACGCTCCCAACGGCTTGCCCCGTCGATCACGGCAGATTCCAGCGTGTCCATGTTCACCGTTTGTAAACCAGCGTAAAAAATCACGAAAGCGAAGGGAGCCACGTGCCAGACGCGGTAGAAATACATCAGCAACTCGATGGTCCAGGCCTGGGCAAACATGGAAATATTGGTGCCAGTCCAACGCTCCATCATGGCTGTCAGGATACCATCCCCGACAAAGAGCCAGTAGATCGAGAGCGATCCGATGACGGGTGTGATAATGAAGGGCAGAAGCGACACGAAGATGATGGGCCCGCGAATGGCGCGGGTCGCATTATTCACCGCCAGAGCAATCGCGAGGCCCACGCCAATCACGAGGGGCAGCGTCAGCAGTGTGAAGGACAGGGTAAAGCGTAGTGCCTTCCAGAAATCGATTTGCATGATATCATTCCAGCTGCCGTTGCCAACGGCCTCCCAGAACTTGTCCATCTGCAGAACGTTCTGATAGCTTTGCAGGCCGACCCAGCGGGTTTCCGTCAGCGTTTTGCCATTCTCGTCCAGCACCGGTATCGTCTTGGTTTCGGTGGTGCAGGTCTGGGTCAGAAAGCCCGGCGTACATGTCTCGACTTCAACTTGCTCGAGGATCGGTTGTGTTACCTGAAAGCTCTGGACAAACACGCTGACCAACGGAGCGGCGATAAACAACAGCATCATAAAGACGGACGGGCCGACAAAGGCTGCGAAGGTCTTGAATTTCATGGGCCACTCCTTGCGGCTTGCTGCGGCTGTTCAGGCGGATGCCAGCTTGACGGACCGAAAGAAGCGTATCGGTCGGTAAAGCAGGCAGGCGGGGTACCGGCCGGGACAGCGCCCCGACCGGCGGAATTGCTTATTGAAGAACGCCAGCTTCCTTGGCGGACGTTGTGTAGGCCTCTTCAATTGCCACCAGCGTTGCTGCAGCGTCACGCTCTCCGGTCAGGAAAGCAGGCAGTTCGTTGCCCAATGCCGTGTGCAACAGGCCCATCTGAGTTGTGGATGGGTACGCGGGAGGTGCTGGGTTTGCAGTCGCGGTTGCAATCGCTCCGACGGCAATCTCATTGGGCTCATAGCCGGGCACAAGCCAGATGGCTGCATCATTGGCACCCTGCACCATTTCACTGTCGAGACCCTCCATCGCGAGACGGAAAGCGGCATCAGCTTCTTCGTCCGAGATGTTCTTGGCGATGACGATACCGTCCCACCACAGCGTTGTCGCAGGCGCACCGCCTTCCATGGCAACAGGAGCGGCTGCCATCGCAACTTTGCCAACAACCTGACTTTCGGCCTCGTCGTTCATGGCACCGGCACGGCTTGCCCATAGGTTGGCCATAGCGATTTTGCCCTGCTGGAATTGCTGCTGCACATATGTGCTGTCACTGACAAGAACTTCAGGGTCGGTGTATTCCAGTGCTTTTTGCATTGTGGCCAAAGCTTTCATCCCAGCTTCGGAATTTACTGCCGTCGTATTGTTTTCGTTAAAGAAAACGCCTCCGAAGCCCGGGTACATGTTGACGAATTCCTGTGCGAGGTTCCAACCTGACTTCATCGTCGCGCCAAGCGGATAGTCGACGACACCGGCTTCTTTGATCTGCGCAGCAGCTGCGTAGACTTCATCCCAGGAGGTTGGCGTTTCAATACCCAGATCAGCCAGGATATCGGAGCGGTACATCAGGTGTTGCGTGTTGACCATCATCGCGATCGCCATGATCTGGCCGTTCACGCGGATCAACTGGTTTGGGCTCAGGTTCTGACCGTATTTTTCCACCAGATCGTCCAAGGGGCGGATGGTGCCTGCGTTCAAGAGCGGGGTGATCGTGCCGTTGGACACACCACCGATTTGGTATAGCGACGGGTTCGCTTCGAAAGCGGCCGGCTGCTTGGTGCGGAACTCCTGATCCAGCTCAGCCTGGAAATTGCCGCACTCCGCCATTGCATCGGTCACGGCCTTCCACGCTTCAAATCCCGCGCTCAGCGATTTAATCGGCACTTCGTTCTCATAGGAACATGCCGCAAATGCCGCACTCCCCATGAGTGACACAGCGCCGGCCAGTGCGATTCTTTTCAAAAACATATGCAAACTCCCTGTTGCAGTTGGGTGGGGTGCATCTTGCAAGTCTGCACCCTTTTGTTGGCCCGAAACCCCGGGCTTGAAGGTGGTCAGGAAATGCCGATCCGCATCCCGCTGTCCTTGTCAAACAAGTGGCAAATTGTCTGCGGCACGGCGAATGAGATCATATCGCCAATCTCCGCCCGGAATTCCTTGTGCGCCTTCACCGAAACCAATTGTCCACCCGCGCGCACAGTCAGCATGGTCGCATCCCCCAAGAGCTCGATCGTGTAAATCGGGGCGCTGATCTGCCCTTGGCCATCTTCGGCCAGCGCTGCATCTTCGGCGCGAAAGCCCAAGGTCACAGGGCCATCGGGCGCGTTGAGATCGCTGATCGAGACATTGGTGCCGGTGAAGGTTCCACCCGACACCTCGCCATCCATAAGGTTCATCGCGGGGCTGCCGATAAAGCTGGCAACGAATGTGTTTGCCGGGTTGTCATAGATGTCCGTCGGCGTGCCGACTTGCTGAACCTTGCCTTGCTTCATGACAACGACACGGTCTGCGAGCGTCATGGCCTCGATCTGGTCGTGCGTCACATAGACCGTGGTCACCTTGAGTTCATGGCTGAGATTTTTGATCTGCGCACGGGTCGAGACCCGCAGCTTGGCGTCGAGGTTGGAGAGCGGTTCATCCATTAAAAATACGTTTGGTTCGCGCACGATTGCACGGGCCAGGGCAACCCGCTGTCGCTGCCCGCCTGACAATTCGGCAGGTTTGCGGTGCAAGAAATCATCCAGCTCCACCATGGCAGAGGCGCGGCGCACCCGTTCGTCATGTTCCGCATCCGGCACCTTGCGCACTTTCAGCGGAAAGCGAATGTTCTCATAGACATTCATGTTCGGATAAAGGCCGTAAGACTGGAACACCATCGCGACATCCCTGTCTTTGGGGTCCAGATCATTCACTACGCGACCGTCAATCACGATCTCGCCTTCGGTGGCATCTTCAAGACCCGCGATCATGCGCATGGTCGTCGTCTTGCCACAGCCCGAGGGCCCCAACAGCACCAAGAACTCCTGATCGGCGATGGTCAGATCAAAGTTGTCGACACCTACGAAGCTGCCCCAACGCTTGTTCACGTTTCGCAGTTGTATTTCGGCCATAGATCCCCCTGCTGGCGCAGCACGCTTTTTGCGCTGCCTTTGACGCTAGCGACCAGAGGGGCATTTTGGCAAGAGAATTTTGCACACGTGTGCAAAAAAACGTAAGCACCTGAAATAAATAACTTTCCCTCAAAAATCCGGGGGCCTGCATATCGCAGCAGAAGCGATAGTTTACGCGCGTAAAGTTGTGTGAACGAAGCGCAGGAAACGGTCTTGCACCGAATCAAGACAGACAGGATCAGAAAAAAGCCTGCACGCCAGTCTGGGCACGCCCGAGGATCAACGCATGAATGTCGTGGGTCCCCTCATAGGTGTTTACTGTTTCAAGGTTCATCATATGTCGGATCACCTGAAACTCGCCGCTGATGCCGTTTCCGCCATGCATGTCGCGCGCCATCCGCGCAATATCCAGTGCCTTGCCGCAGTTGTTACGCTTCATGATCGAGATCATCTCGGGCGCGGCTTTCGCGTCATCCATAAGTCGGCCGACCTGTAGCGAGCCCTGCAGACCCAATGCAATCTCTGTCTGCATATCCGCCAGCTTCTTCTGGAACAGCTGAGTGCCTGCAATCGGCTTGCCAAACTGGTGACGGTCAAGCCCATACTGCCGCGCGGCATGCCAACAGAACTCCGCCGCCCCCATGACCCCCCAAGAGATACCGTAGCGCGCACGGTTCAGACAGCCAAACGGCCCTTTGAGACCTTGCACATGCGGCAAGAGCGCTTCCTCACCGACCTCAACACCGTCCATTACGATTTCGCCTGTCACAGAGGCACGCAAGCTCAGCTTGTTGCCGACTTTCGGGGCGGACAGACCACCCATGCCCTTTTCCAGAATAAACCCGCGGATTTTGCCACCATGGGCCTCGGATTTTGCCCAGACGACAAAAACATCTGCGATCGGCGCGTTCGATATCCACATCTTGGCGCCCGTCAGCTTGTATCCGGTGGCTGTCTTTTCAGCGCGTGTTTTCATACCCGCGGGATCGGAACCGGCATCGGGTTCGGTCAGCCCAAAACAACCGATCCACTCTCCAGAGCAGAGTTTTGGCAGATACTTGGTGCGTTGCGCTTCCGAACCGTAGGCATAGATCGGATAGATCACCAGCGACGACTGAACGGACATCATGGAACGATATCCGGAATCCACCCGTTCGATTTCGCGCGCGACCAGCCCGTAGGACACATATGACCCGCCCAGACCGCCATAGGCCTCGGGCAGCGTGATACCCAACAGCCCCATATCACCCATTTCGCGGAAAATTTCTGGTTCGACGGCCTCGCTGGCGTAGGCGGCTATCACCCGAGGTTGCAGCTTTTCCTGCGCATAGGCAGCAGCGCTGTCCTGAATCATACGCTCGTCTTCAGCCAACTGGTCGGTCAGGCGAAACGGGTCGGACCAGTCAAATGCTCCCAGATCAGGGGCATCCTTTTCTTTCAGAATCGGGCTTTCAACGTTCATAGCTCTCCCCTTCGCTCCCTGAATGTTGCAGTCCTACTACCCTATCACTGGGTTGCAAGAGGCAAAAGTCCCCGCGTGCCCTGCTAAGATCAGCACCTCACCGCCGAATGACAAGGGCCGCAAATGCGGCCTGACAGGCATTCCCGCGACGCGTGAACTGCTGGAAAGTTGCCGTGCAGGCACCTCAATTGACGCGCGCCTGCGCCTACATCCCGTCACATACGTCTCGGTTTCGTCGCATTTGTTTGTTTCGCCCGCTCCATCCGGGCAGGCTTGCCATATTTCGCCAATTATCCGCTGTTGGGAAACACTCTGTACGGTCTGCGTTTGCCGCTGGCGCGCCACCCGCAAGACCTCTAATTGTCCCAATTGATCGATAGATTATTCGTATCTGCCGATTGGGTGGGACCAATCATAGGACTGTTTGTTTTGCTGCTCAAAAACCTGTTACGAGTTCCCCTGTTAACCTTTGGATTGGTCCTGCCCGGACTTGCTGCCAGCGCGGCGGATGAGCACATCGTGATCATTCTGGAAAGTGCCTATTTTCCTCAGAATACCACGGTCGTTGCAGGAGATGTCGTGCGGTTCGTCAACGAGAGCGGCCGCGATCACGCAATCTTCCATGCACAGGGCAACTGGGCCACACGCGCCCTTGCCCATGGCGAAGAGTTGTTGGTGACGATTGAGCCCGATATGGGCGGTGCGTACTACGGCATGAGCGAAACGAAGATCACCGGGCAGCTTGATCTCACTCGACCGAACGTCGCCGACTGACGCGTTTGGTAACGAGTAATGGTCCCATCGCAGGATGGGACCGGTTGTGTTCCCATTCACAGCGGCTGGACGAGGTCGGGGCCCGATGCCCTGTTGGAATTCACGGCACGATCCACACGATAAAACTCAAGCGCATCTTCCGGGGCTGCCTGCATTAACCGCGCTGCACCATGGCCAGCTTCCCCCAGCCACAAAGGCCAGTCTTCGCGCCGCAGGATCACAGGCATGCGGTGATGAATCCGTGACATGGTCTCGTTGGCCGCTGTCGTCACAATCGCGCAACACCGCAGGGTCTGACCTTGTGCATCCACCCAGTCCTGCCAGACCGCCGCCATAACAAGGGCTCCGCCGTCAGAGGGTCTGATGTACCACGGGTCGCGTGCATCGTCCGGTGTCTTGGTCCATTCATAGAATCCGGAGGCCACAACAAGCGCGCGGCGTGCGCGGGCCGCTTCGCGGAAAGCGGGTTTTTCGGCAAGGCTTTCAGCACGGGCATTAATAAGCAGCGGTCCGCCGTTTGGCTTCTTGTACCACTTCGGGATAAAGCCCCACCGCATCGACACAAGTTTACGGTTGCTTTCCGCTCCGCCGGTCACCGCGTGGATGCTGTTTGTCGGGCACACGTTATAGTTCGGCACCTCAGGCAAATCATTGGCCGGTTGCGCCTCGAAAAGTTGTGCCATGGCATCAGTGGGCAGGGTAATAGCAAAGCGTCCGCACATGCATAGCAGAATAAACCGCCCGGCGCGCGCGCACCAGCGCATAAAAAAACGCGCCGGGCCAAAGACCGGCGCGTTTTGTGCCGCGGCCTCTGCAAGCGCCGCTACTTCATCGTGATGCGACCATCGAGATAGGGCGTGTAAGCGCCCCCAGCAGCCATGAACTCTGCCGTGACATCTGCAAGATCAGGCCCGAAGTCATAAGCATTCATAGCGCTTTTGAACATATCGTATCCGTCTCCGCCATTGCGCACGTAATTGTTGGAAACGACGCCATAGACTTTGTCAGGATCAATTGGTGCACCGCCCACCATCACATCGCTGATACGACTGCCCGGCTCTTTGGACAGGTCGAATGCAAAGCTCATCCCGGCCACTTGTGGAAAACGCCCTGCCCCGTCTTCGTGCTGGCTGACCCCGTTTTCCAAGGCTGCGATAATCGTAGCGCCCGTCACCTGAAAGGTGCTCAAGGTGTTCTGGAAGGGCAGAACAGTCAGTACTTCACCCATTGTGACTTCACCCGCGTCAATACTGGCGCGGATGCCGCCACCGTTCTGGATCGCAACGTCAATGCCCTGATCCCGCACACGGTCAAGCATGGCATCGGCAATCAAATTGCCCATCGCACATTCGCGCGCCCGGCACTCTTCCCGCACGCCGACAATCTCTGTTGCGGTCTCGGCAACAACACGGTTGCGGATTTCCTCCAGCGGGGCCGCCGCTTCGGCGATGCGCGCAACTGTCGCGGCATCTGCCGTCACCGCCGCATCCATAATCAGCGGCTCGCCCGTAGCCTCTGTCAGATTTCCGGCATCATCGAAGGTGACATTCAACTCGCCCAGAAACTTCCCGTATGCATAGGCCTGAACAATAGCCGTATTCCCGACCATCGTCGGATAAGGCCCAGCCGCGCGGTCACTGGTGTTGGACAGCAGCGTGTTGGAATGCCCACCGACGATCACATCAACGCCCGTGGTCTCGGCCGCAACCCGCTGGTCCACACCATAGCCTGAGTGGCTCAGGACGATGATCTTGTTCACCCCTTGCGCGGTCAGCTTGTCCACCTCACCCTGAACGGCGGCAACCGGATCCGAAAAGGTGATGTTATCGCCAGGAGAGGCAAGCTCGTCCGTGTCCTGCGGCGTCAGACCGATCAGCCCCAGCTTCTCTCCTCCGCGCTCGATAACAACGGACTTAGGCAGTTTGTCGGCCAGCAAAGGCTCACGCGTGACATCCGCGTTTGACATCAGGACAGGGAACTCAACCGCATCCATAAACCCACGCAGCACCTCGGGCCCGTCGTCAAACTCATGGTTGCCCACGGTCATCGCGTCATAGCCCAGTTTGTTCATCATCTCAGCGGCAAGCGCTCCCTTGTAGTATGTATAGAACAAAGTGCCCTGAAACTGGTCGCCGCCATCCACGAGGATCGCGTTGTTGCTGCGTGCACGCGCCTCGGCGACGGCCGTCACCAGCCGTGCAGAGCCGCCAAAGCACTTGCCTTCCGCGTCATCCTCCGCAGAGCAGCCGCTGTCATACTTGCTGATCGGCTCAAAGCGCGCATGAAAGTCGTTTGTGTGCAGAATGGTCAGGCTGTAGTCTGCCACCGCCATGCTGCCCGTCACGGCAAACGCTGCCGTCGCTGTCAGGAATCGTTTCATCTTTTTCCCCTCGAAACACCAATATGCACATCGTGGCCTGCACCTGCCGCCCTGTCAAAGCATCAGTGCACCCTGTCCTTGCGTCACCTGCGCGATGACACTTGACCCCTGCCCAAGCAAAAGGCATCACCCGCCCATGATGATATTCAAGATATTCCGCGCCAGTGAATGGGAAGCGCTGCGCGCCGCAGGCGAAACTCAGGGCGCTCCGATTGATATTGCCGACGGATACATACACTTCTCCACCGCGCAACAAGCCCCGGAAACAGCCGCAAAACACTTCGCAGGCGCAACAGACCTCATGCTGGTCTGCGTGGATGCCGACAAGCTGGGCGCAGAGCTGAAATGGGAAGTGTCTCGCGGCGGACAGCTATTCCCGCATCTCTACCGCAACTTGCGCCTGCAGGATGTCTCCTGGGCCCAGCCGCTGCCGCTTGTCAACGGCACACACAGCTTTCCCGCTGGTCTCGACGAGGCCAGCCAATGATGCCACGCTTAAGATGACGCGTTTCGCGGAAACAGCCGGTCTAAAGCTTTTGCAGCGTCTGGACCCGGAACAAGCCCATGGCCTGGCCCTGAAAGCCGTGGCAATGGGGCTCGGCACCCAAGGCGGAGCAGTCACAAGCGACCGGCTCAAATGCACGGTGGCCGGTATTGATCTGGCCAACCCGGTCGGGCTTGCTGCGGGTTTTGACAAGAACGCCCAAGCTGTCACGGCGCTTTCGCGAGCGGGTTTCGGCTTTCTCGAGGTCGGTGCCGCAACGCCCCGGCCTCAGCCCGGCAACCCCAAACCACGCCTGTTCCGCCTGATGCAAGATCACGCCGCGATCAATCGTTTCGGATTCAACAACGACGGGATGCACGCGATCGGCAAGCGCCTGTCAAACGCGCGTTCCGCCGTGCCGGTCGGCATCAACCTCGGCGCGAATAAATCGAGCGAGGACCGCGCAGCAGATTTCGCCCGCGTCATGGCGCATATGAAAGACCACGTCAGTTTTGCCACCGTCAATGTGTCCTCGCCGAACACGGAAAAACTGCGTGACCTGCAAGGCGCGGATGCTCTCGCCGGTCTGCTTGACGGTGTTATGAACGTGCGTGGCACAACGCCGGTTTTTCTGAAAATTGCGCCGGATCTTTCTATGTCTGACCTGAGCGACATCGCAAGTGTCGCACAGAATGCCGGCATCGATGCGATCGTCGCCACAAACACCACCCTCGCGCGTCACGGGCTGCGCGATCCGCAACAAACTGAAACTGGCGGCCTCTCCGGACAACCACTTTTCGAAAGCTCGACACGCATTCTCGCACAGCTTTCAACCCTGACCGACATTCCCCTTATCGGCGTGGGTGGTATTGCCTCCGGCGCCCAAGCCTACGCAAAAATCCGCGCAGGAGCTTCGGCAGTGCAACTCTATACTGGTCTCGTCTACGGGGGTCTCTCACTGGCTGGCAAAATCGCACGCGATCTGGACGCCTGTCTTGCGCAAGAAGGGTTTGCAACCGTGGCTGAAGCCTGCGGTACAGGCCGCGACAGCTGGCTCTGAGCCCTTTCTTTGGTCTGTAAATATCCCGGGGGTTTGGGGGCGGGCCCCCAAAAGACGGGCTCATCCCCTCCCTTGACGCTCCAGTGCCGGGTACCGCAGGCCCAGCGTAACGCCCCGCGCAACAAAAGAAATTAACAGCGCCTGCCAAAGTCCGTTATTGCCCAGCCAGGGCACCAAAACAAAAACCGCAGCCCAGTACACCGCAAAACTCAGCGCCATCATGTTGCGCATGTCACGGCTCCGTGTGGCACCGATGAAAATCCCATCAAGCATCCAGGCGGCACATCCCAACACCGGTGCCGCAACCATAAACGGCAAAAAATCGCGCGCCTCGCGCTGAACATCCGGATCTTTGGCCATGACATCAATGATCCACGGTCCCCAAATCGCAAACGCCAGCGACATGGTCAGACAGACAACTGCCCCCCAAACCGATGTCACCACCGCACTGCGCCGCACCTGGCGGCGCGCCCCCCGTCCGATGGCTCGCGCAATCAAGGTCTCAGCGGCGAAGGCAAATCCATCCATCGCATAGGCCGTGATATACATGAACTGGATCAGAACCTCATTGGCGGCAAGCGTGACATCCCCAAAGCGCGCGCCCAGAAAGACAAAAGACGAAAAGATGATCATCAGCATGGCCGACCGCAACAGAATATCCGTGTTCAGCAGCGCCATCCTCACCAGCTTACTGCGGTCGAATATGCGCGGCCAGTCCCGCCAGTCCGGCCGCGAGAATGCGCCGCGACAAAACCACAGTCCCAGCGCGGCCCCCGTGATCTCGGCAATTACTGTGGCCGCCGCAACGCCGGGAACACCCCAGTCAAAGACCAGAACAAACAACAGATCCAACAGGATATTGACACCGTTCATGGTCAACTGAACCCAGAACACACCCGCCGTGCGCTCCATCGCCACAAGCCATCCCGTCAACGCATAGACCGCAATGGCCGCGGGGGCAGTCCATATCCGGATGCTCAGATACTGGCGGGCAAGACCTTCAACCTCGTCACTCGCAGGCGCCAACTCCAGTGCCGCCCAGATCACTAGCGGCTGCAAAACAATGAGCAACACGCCCCCCGCCAAAGCAACCACAAGCGCGCGGGTCAACCATGCAGAGACCTCTGCCTTGTCGCCGGCCCCTTCGGCCTGCCCCACAAGCCCCACGGTGCCCATGCGCAGAAATCCGAAAATCCAGTAGACCGTCGACAGAATAATGGCGCCCAGACCTACCGCGCCAATTGGCGCGGCCTCGCCCATCTGCCCGACCACGCCCACATCCACCGCCCCCAGAATAGGCACCGTCGCGTTGGACAATACAATCGGCAGCGCAATCTTCAGGACGCGTCGATGGGTAATCTCCGCCTGTGCAGTCGCTGCAGGCTCACTCACGGCGGTCCGGCATCAGATAGTGGCCTGTGGCCTGCGCAAACAACCGGTCCCTGTTATCCTGCCAGGCCTCAACATGGACACTTGCATAGCGTCGCCCGGCGCGCACGATGCGCGCCCGCGCATACGCATCCCGCGGCAATCCAGAGCGCAGGTAATCGGTGGAGATATCAATCGTCTTCGGCAGACGGGGCATACCGCCAGAAGCCAGCCCTGACGCATCAATCGCACCGGATTCCACGTCTGCCCACAGATAGGTCCAGCTTAGCGTGATGATTGCAGTCACTTCCAGAAAAGCCGCTGTGACGCCACCATGGATCGCCGGCAGCAACGGGTTACCGATCAGCTTTTGGTCAAAGGGCAGGATACCCGTCAATTCGTCGCCCCGACGCTCGAATTCAATCCCGAGAAACTGGATGTAAGGCACGCCGTCGACCAGCGCGCGCAGGGTGGAATCGCGGCGTTGCTTGACCACCTGAACCGGTTCGGGCGCACGTCGTGGTGCTCTCATCTGCCGCCCTCCACGGTAAACGCACCCGTGGCCGCTGCCACGGGGTTGTCCGCATCCTCGTCAGAAGCAGTGGCACGCACGAAGGCCACGCTGCGTGTCACATGGTAACACTCAGCACGCGCCGTGATCCGCTGGCCGGGCGTCGCCGCGCGCATGTAGTCGATGCGCAGGTCAATCGTCGCGGTCCCGCCAAGGTTCTTGGGATGGCACATTGCCGCAGCGCCGCAGCAGGTATCCATCAGCGCCGAGACCGCGCCGCCATGAATCACCCCTGTCTCAGGATCGCCTACCAGTTTTTCATCATAGGGCATGTCAATCGTGGCACAGCCGTCCTTCATGTCGACCAGTCTCATCCCAAGTGCTTTGCTGTGCGGCAGGGCTTCCATGAACTGCTGTGCGATCTTGTCTCTATCTGCCATATCTTCTTCCTTACCCGCAGCCAGCCCGGTTTCTCTTTATCGTCTCAGAAACCAATCAAGAGCAAGGGCCCCTGTTGCGCTCTTTGCGATTGCGTCCTAGCCTAGCGCCAAGGGAGAGAAGAACAATGACTTCGGACCGTTTGACGTTCAAAGAGATGTGCGCCGAATTCGACGTCACACCGCGAACGCTGCGATACTACGAATATATCGAATTGCTGCAGCCGGACCGGGAAGGCAGATCACGGTTTTATGGCCCACGAGAACGCGCGCGCATGAAACTAATCCTGCGGGGCCGCAAGTGGGGCTTTCCGCTGGAAGACATTCGCCAGTGGCTTTTGATTTACGAGAAAGAAGGCACCGACGCGCAGATGCGCGCCTGGATAAAACTGGCCGACGGGCAGTTGGAACAACTCGCCTCCGAGCGTGCACAACTGGACGAGGCGATTGAGGAACTGCGCACCATTCGGGACAACACGCAGGCCGCGTTGGACAAGTAAACGCGCGGCTGCATGACACCGTCTGGGACGGAGGCAAGCTGGGCCGATCCGCCGAACCTGCGCCCGCCCTATCAAAATAAAGCTCTCCGCAAGGCTTGCCTGCGGCGCGTCTCGTGCCCACTCCGCGCGCAATCGCGTGCGTACGGCCGCAAGGCGCGCCAGCGCTTTGACACAAATCCGATCATGTTGCAGTACATTCGGCAGTGCATTTGAAAGTGACGCAACGTCTGGGTTACGTAAACATCCAAACCTGTTGTAGCAGCAAATCCAGTTCTTATTTTTTCATCGCTAGGATGCAGAAAGACGAGAAAATGACAGACCAGTTGATGACGATCCGGGAAATGTGTGACGCTTTCGAGGTCACGCCACGAACATTGCGCTTTTACGAATCCAAAGAGCTTTTGTTTCCTCAGCGTGAAGGTCAGAAGCGGCTCTTTACCCGCCGCGACCGTGCGCGACTCAAGTTGATCCTGCGCGGCAAGCGTTTTGGCTTCAGCCTCGAGGAAATACGCCAGTTGCTCGACCTCTACGACATGGGCGATCAGCAACAGACACAGCTGTCCCGTTCGGTCGAGATTGCACGTGAAAGGCTGTCGGATCTGGTTACCCAGCGCGATGAGCTGAACGAGGCCATCGCGGACCTCAAAGAACAACTCAAGTGGGGCGAAGAGATGGTCGCCTCGATGCGTCGCGGCCACGACGCCGCATAGTAATTTCCAACACGCCCGCAGGTTTCAGGGAGAGAGAACATGCCAAGCTACACGCCACCCACCAAAGACTTTCAGTTTATTCTGCACGATGTGCTGAAGGTAACAGAGCAGTCCATTCCGGGATACGACGAACTGGAAGCTGATTTCACGTCCGCCATTCTTGAAGAGGCGGGCAAACTCACGTCCGAGGTGCTGGTGCCTTTGAATGTGGTTGGCGACACTGAAGGCTGCACACTCGAAAACGGTGTCGTAAGGACGCCGACAGGTTTCAAAGAGGCATTTGGCCAAGTGCGTGAAGGCGGTTGGCCCGGGCTGGACATGCCCGAGGAATACGGCGGGCAGAACATGCCCTGCGTGATTGGAACCGCCGTCGGCGAGATGTTTTCATCGTCGAACATGGCATTCACCATGTACCAGGGGCTGACACATGGCGCCGCATCGGCGATCCTTGCTCACGGAACGGATGCGCAAAAAGACACGTATCTGCCAAACATGGTGTCTTGCCAGTGGACAGGCACGATGAACCTGACTGAACCACACTGCGGCACCGACCTTGGCATGATGCGCACCAAAGCGGAGCCGCAAGCTGACGGCAGCTACAAGATTACCGGCCAGAAAATCTTTATTTCAGCCGGCGAGCATGACATGTCGGACAACATCATTCATCTGGTGCTGGCCAAGATCACCGGCGGCCCCGAGGGCATCAAAGGTGTGTCACTGTTCATCGTGCCAAAGTTTCTGGTTAAAGACGACGGTTCCCTGGGAGAGCGGAATGGCGTTGCCGTGGGCAAAATCGAAGAAAAGATGGGGATCCACGGCAACTCCACCTGTGTGATGAACTACGATGGTGCGACGGGGTATCTCTTGGGCGAAGAGCACAAAGGCATGCGCGCGATGTTCACCATGATGAACGAAGCGCGGCTGGGCGTCGGCATGCAGGGTCTGTCGCAAGCCGAAGTGGCCTATCAAAACGCGCTGGAGTACGCCAAGGACCGCTTGCAGGGCCGTGACGTTACAGGTGTGAAAAACCCCGATGGCCCCGCTGATCCGCTGATCGTACACCCTGACGTCCGGCGTGCGCTGATGGATCAGAAAAGTTTTGCCGAAGGCGCGCGCGCGTTCATCCTTTGGGGTGCCACCATGATTGACGCCGCGCACCGATCGGATGACAAAGCCGCAGATGGCCTCGTGTCCCTGTTGACGCCGGTTATCAAAGGCTTCCTGACAGATCAGGGCTATGACATGACAATCAAGGCCCAACAGGTCTACGGCGGTCACGGCTACATCGAGGAATGGGGCATGTCGCAATTCACCCGCGACGCCCGTATCGCAATGATCTACGAAGGCGCAAACGGGGTTCAGGCCCTCGATCTGGTTGGGCGCAAGCTCGCGCAGGACGGCGGCAAACATGTGATGGCCTTCTTTGATTTGGTAAAGTCCTTTATCAAAGACAACGCGGGGCAAGATGCCGACTTTGACCGCGACTTCCTCGACCCGCTCAAAGTGGCCTCAAAAGACCTGCAGGCGGCAGGTATGTATTTCATGCAAAACGGCATGAAGAACCCCAACAACGCTTTGTCCGGTTCATATGACTTCATGCATATGTTCGGTCACGTCTGCATTGGCCTGATGTGGGCCAAGATGGGTAAGGCCGCGAGGACGGCACTGGCGAACGGCGCGTCTGATAGTGCCTTTTACGAAACCAAGCTGGCCACGGGGCGCTACTACATGGCGCGGCAACTGCCCGCTACGGCACTGCATCTCAGCCGCATTCAATCGGGTGCGGAACCAGTCATGGCGCTGGATGTAGCAAACTTCTGAGGGGAGCACTTGATGAAGGATATTCCAGCTTTTGAAGGCGGCTGCCTGTGCGGCGCGGTGCGCTACACCGTAGCTGCCGGGCCGGGACAGGTGAACCTGTGCTTTTGCAATATGTGCAAGCAGGCAACGGGCGCGCCAGTGCCTGCCTTCATCAGTGTTGCCCGCGACCGGGTGGTCTGGCACGGAAAGCCGGCCGTCTACCAGTCGTCCGCCATCGCGTCCCGCGGGTTTTGCGGGACCTGCGGCAGTCCCCTTTACTATGCCGGTAACGATAGCAGCACCTTCGGGTTCAGCATGGGATGCGCGAAGGTTGCGGTGGCGCCTGACATGGTCTTTTACCACGACGATCATCCCGCGTGGCTTGCGCAAATCGATAAGCTACCACGCCCCGACTTCCAGCCTGCCGGTCGCAGCGACATCCCGGCGCGCGACAGATTCTGAAGGACGTACTTATGCCGAAACGGTTCCGCGCGACCCGCCGCCTCAACATAGCAATGACAGAAGACGGCTACCGGCGTCTTCGGCGCTTTGCGTCCGAGGCCGGGCTCGACGAAGGCGAGGCATTATCATTCCTGTTTGAGAATTTCGACAGCGTTATCAACGAAGAAACCTTCGGCCACAGAATGCGCTTGTTCAATGCCGAACTCGACGCGCGCAAAAAGTAACGGAAGAGTGCAATGACCGAACATGTGTCACAGTGGATGACCGACGAACACCGGATGATCGCGGACATGACCGCGCAGTTTATCACCAACGAGTGGGCGCCACATTTTGAGACATGGCGCAAACAGGGCGAGATGGACCGCATGACGTGGCAACAAGCCGGCGAGCTGGGCCTGCTCTGCCCCTCGATCCCCGAAGAATACGGCGGTGCAGGCGGTGATTTCGGCCATGAGGCTGCCATCCTGATCGAAGGCGCGCGCGCCAATCTGGCAAGCTGGGGGCATGGCATCCATTCCGGCATCGTCGCACACTACATCCTCGCCTACGGGACAGAAGAACAAAAACACCGGTGGTTGCCCAAGATGGTTTCAGGAGAAATGGTCGGCGCGCTGGCAATGACAGAACCGTCGACAGGCTCGGACGTGCAGGGCATCAAGACGCGCGCGCTGCGCGAGGGAAATGCATACCGCCTGTCAGGGCAAAAAACTTTCATCACCAACGGCCAACATGCCGATCTGATTGTGGTGGCGGCAAAGACCGATCCCTCCGAGGGTGCGAAAGGCATATCACTGGTCGTGGTTGAAACTGACATGGCGGAAGGGTTCACCCGCGGTCGCAACCTGGAGAAAATTGGGCTGCATGCCTCTGATACCTCCGAGTTGTTTTTCGATAATGTGGAAATCCCGCCTGAAAACATCCTCGGTGGCGCCGAGGGACAAGGGTTTTACCAGTTGATGCAACAATTGCCTCAGGAACGGCTGGTCATTGCCTGCGGGGCCGTGGGCTCGATGGAAGGTGCGGTCGCACGCACGATTGACTATTGCAAAGAGCGCGAAGCCTTTGGCGGCCCATTGACGCAGTTTCAGAACACCCGATTCAAACTGGTGGAGTGCCAAACCAAAACTAAAGTTGGGCGCGCATTCTTCGACGAATGCATGGCTGAACACATGCGCGGCGCATTGACAAATGAAAAGGCTGCCATGGCTAAGTACTGGCTCACCGACACGCAGGGCGAGGTGCTCGATGACTGCCTGCAATTGCATGGTGGTTACGGCTTCATGCAGGAATACGCCATTGCGGAGATGTGGACCGATGCGCGCGTTCAGCGCATCTACGGTGGCACTAACGAGATTATGAAAGAACTTATTGCGAGGGCGCTCTAAATGAATGCCACTTCGGACAATCTTGAAACGACGGGAGCCTCCGGCGGGAGTTTTTTGGGCAAGATGACAAGGAAGCTCCGCTCTGTTTCCGTCTGCCGGCGATACACCGCGACCGCGAAAACAGAGCGTCACCTTGCACGCGGCTCGGCTCTCCAGCCTGCCCCGCGACACCATGGTGGTAGGACAAGGTTAACATGAGATGAACGCGCTCGCTCATCTTGCCGAATAAACTCTACGGGGGTTTGGGGGTGTAAAACCCCCAATCCGAACCATCAATCAAGCGCTCGGAAAGGGCAGGCCCATGACCATCAAATTGTATTGCTTCGGTGAAAGCGGGAACGCCTATAAGGCCGCCTTGGCGCTCGAATTGTCCGGCCTCGACTGGCAACCGGTCAAGGTCGATTTTTTCAATGGCGAAACCCGTTCTGCGGAATACCGCGCAAATGTGAACGCCATGGGCGAAGCTCCGGTGATGATCGATGGCCCGGTGACCCTTACGCAATCCGGCGTGATCCAGGATTATGTCGCTGAGAAGTCAGGCAAGTTTGGAGGAAAAGACTCCGATGAGCGTCGCGAAATCCTGCGTTGGATCCTCTGGGACAATCACAAGCTAAGCTCTGCCGCGGGTATGACCCGTTTTTTGATGAATTTTCTGCCTGAGGATAAACGACCTCAAGAGGTCATCGGTTTTATGCAGGGCCGCTTGAAGGCCGCTTATGAGGTGTTGAACACGCACCTGGAAGGCCGCGACTGGATCGTGGGCGACTGCCTGACGAACGCGGATCTGACCTGCTGTGGGTACCTCTACTATCCGGAGACATTCGGATTTGACCGCGGTGACTGGCCCCACATTGATGCCTGGCTCACGCGCCTTTCGAATACACCCGGCTGGAAAGCCCCATACGATCTTATGCCCGGCTCACCTGCAGACCGCGCTTAAACACCCGTGCAGCTCGCTTTCTGCACAAAAAGGAGACTGAAATGACCGAAGCCTACATCTATGATGCGCTCCGCACCCCGCGCGGCAAAGGCCGCAAGGACGGAAGCTTGCACGAAGTGACAGCCCTGCGCCTGTCCGCGCAGACCCTCAATGCGGTCAAGGACCGCAACAATCTTGAAGGTCATGCCGTCGAAGACGTGATCTGGGGCAATGTCACGCAAGTGATGGAACAGGGGGGCTGTCTGGCACGCTCTGCTGTATTGGCATCCGATCTGGACGAACGTATCCCAGGTCTTGCGATCAACCGTTTTTGCGCCAGCGGGATGGAAGCTGTGAACCTTGCGGCCAATCAGGTCAAAGGTGGCGCAGGTGCAGCCTATATCGCCGGCGGCGTGGAGATGATGGGCCGTGTTGCTATGGGCAGTGACGGTGCAGCCATTGCCGTTGATCCGACGCTTGCGATGGAAAAATACTTTGTACCGCAAGGTATCAGCGCGGACATTATTGCGACGGAATATGGCTTTACCCGTGATGAAGCGGACCAGTTGGCCGTTGCATCCCAACGCCGTGCAAAACAGGCGTGGGACGAAGAGCGGTTTTCAAAATCCGTGATCACGATCAAGGACCAGAATGGTTTGAAAATCCTCGACCACGATGAATACATGCGCCCACAGACCGACATGCAAAGCCTTGGCGCGCTTAACCCTGCTTTTCAGGCCATGGGCGAGGTCATGCCCGGTTTTGATAAGGTCGCGTTGATGAAGTACCCACATCTGGAGCGGATCAACCACATCCACCATGCGGGTAACTCCTCGGGTATTGTGGATGGCGCCGCTGCCGTTCTGATCGGCAACAAGGAATTCGGCGAACGGCATGGGCTCAAGCCGCGCGCGCGCATCCGCGCTACGGCCAAAATCGGCACAGACCCGACCATCATGCTGACTGGCCCGGTGCCTGTGACACAAAAAATCCTCGCAGATCACGGCATGGACATCAAGGATATCGACCTGTTCGAAGTCAACGAGGCCTTTGCCTCGGTTGTACTGCGTTTCATGCAGGCATTTGACGTGGATCATGACAAGGTGAACGTGAATGGCGGCTCGATTGCGATGGGCCACCCGCTGGGTGCCACCGGTGCGATCATCATCGGCACACTTCTCGACGAGTTGGAGCGTGCGGATAAAGAAGTGGGACTGGCCACGCTTTGCATCGCCTCTGGCATGGGCGCCGCCACCATTATTGAGCGCGTTTAAGCGCTGAGACCCCGAAAAGAGGGAAAAGAAATGACTGATTTTACAATGAAAACCGATGCAGACGGCATCGCCACGATCACATGGGACGTCAAGAACAAGTCCATGAATGTGATGACTTTGGACGCTTGGGATATACTCGACGGTCTGATCGATGACGCCCTGTCCGACGATGCGGTCAAGGGGGTGATACTGACGTCCGGCAAGGATAGCTTTGCGGGCGGCATGGACCTCAATGTCATTGCCAGGATGAAGCAGATGGCGGGCGATGACCCGGCACAGGGCCTTTTTGACGGCATTATGAATGCCCACCGCATCATGCGCAAAATCGAACGCGCGGGCATGGACCCCAAAACGCTGAAAGGTGGCAAACCGATCGCCACCGTTTTGCCGGGAACCGCTCTTGGCATCGGCTTGGAAATCCCTTTGTCCACCCACCGCATCTTTGCGGCGAACAATCCAAAGGCCAAGATCGGGTTGCCCGAGATCATGGTCGGCATCTTCCCCGGTGCCGGTGGCACCACACGCCTGACGCGCAAGATGGGTGCTATGGCAGCCTCTCCCTTCCTTCTGGAAGGCAAGCTGGTGGCTCCTGCCGCGGCCAAAGCGGCCGGGCTCATTGACGAGGTGTCGGATGACCCGATGGTGGCCGCGCGCGACTGGGTGCTGAATGCGAAAGACGCCGACCTTGTCAAACCGTGGGACGCGAAGGGATACAAAATGCCCGGTGGAGCACCCTACCATCCCGCCGGTTTCATGACCTTTGTAGGCGCTTCTGCCATGGTCAACGGCAAAACGCAGGGCGTGTACCCGGCGGCCAAAGCGCTGTTATCTGCGGTCTACGAAGGTGCACTGGTGCCTTTTGACACCGCATTGAAAATTGAAGCCCGATGGTTCACGTCGATTTTGATGAACCCGTCTTCCGAGGCAATGATCCGTTCGCTCTTTATCAATAAAGAAGCTCTTGAAAAGGGCGCTGTGCGGCCTGCGGATGTGGCTGACCAGCGGGTCAAAAAGCTTGGAGTTCTGGGGGCTGGCATGATGGGTGCCGGGATCAGCCTTGTGTCTGCGCAGGCGGGCATCGAAGTCGTTTTGATTGACCAGACGCAGGAAGCGGCTGATCGCGGCAAGGCCTACACGGCGACCTTTGCCGACAAAGGTATCGCCCGCAAGAAAACAACACCTGAGAAAAAAGAACAGCTTCTCAGCCTGATAACCGCCACCACCGATCTGGAGGCACTGACGGGTTGCGATCTCATCATCGAGGCCGTCTTTGAAGACCCCAAGGTCAAGGCGGAAATGACCCAAAAAGTCGAAGCTGTCATCCCGCAGGATTGTATCTTTGCCTCCAACACCTCGACGTTGCCGATCACTGAACTGGCCAAGGCATCAACGCGGCCAGAGCAATTCATCGGCATCCATTTCTTCTCGCCGGTTGAAAAAATGCTGCTGGTCGAGATTATCAAAGGCAAGGGCACCGGAGACCGCGCAGTAGCCAAGGCTTTGGATTATGTGCGCCAAATCCGAAAAACGCCGATCGTCGTCAACGACGCGCGCTTTTTCTACGCCAACCGCTGTATCCTGCCTTACGTCAACGAAGGTGTGCGGATGCTGAAGGAAGGTGTGGAACCCGCGCTGATCGAAAACGCCGCCAAACTGGTGGGGATGCCGCTGGGCCCGCTGCAATTGACCGATGAGACCTCGATCGATCTGGGTGCCAAAATCGCCCGCGCCACCAAGGCCGGCATGGGCGACGGTTACGACGATTACGCAGACGAGGTGATTTTCTGGCTGGAAGCAGAGGGTCGGCTGGGGCGCAAATCGAACGCTGGTTTCTACAGCTATGACGAAAAAGGCAAGCGTCAGGGATTTTGGGAAGGTCTGGCGGCAAAATACCCTGCAGCAGACGAACAGCCCGATCTGATTGATGTGCAACATCGCCTGCTGTTCGCCCAAACACTCGAAGCGGTGCGGGCACTCGAAGAAGGTGTGCTGATGGACATTCGCGAAGGCGACGTGGGTGCAATCCTTGGTTGGGGTTTTGCGCCGTGGTCGGGCGGCCCGCTCAGCTGGTTTGACATGCTCGGGGCCAGCTATGCAGCCGAACGGTGCGATGATCTGGTCGCGCGCTTTGGTGATCGCTTTGCCTGTCCCGCACTGTTGCGCGAGATGGCCGAAAAAGACCAAAGCTTTTACGGCCGCTTCGGTCCAGAGGCCGAGGCTGCCTGATACGGCTGGACCGCCATTGACACTGGAGGGGCGGCGCGATGTGCGCTGCCTCTTCTGAAAACACATAGATTAGAAACGGTATCCGAACCTTTCAATGTCCGTCTTGCAGGCTTCACCAACCGCTGCACGGGCTTTGTCGTCGTAGTAACTGCGATAGTCCGCAGCGCGGTCAGACCGGTTGAGATGGGGTAGCCGGATGTCGAACCCGAGATGTTCAAAAAGCGGCGCCGCGTCGATCTCAAAGTTTTCGAGCCGGATGTAAGCAGAACAGCATTCGACCCCTGCGGCCGTCGTCATGTATTGCGGCGCCTGGTTACGGGCAAAACTGGACCTGATGGTAGGATCCTTTACAAATGCACCAAACGACTGTGCCTTGGACAGCGTGACCGCCGGGTGGCTAAACTCCTGATTGCGCAGCCAATGATAATAGCTCACCATCCGGTCCCATGGGTTGCGCACAAGGGTAAAGGTAAACATCTCCGACACTTCCTTCGGTGACAGCACCCCGTCGATGTCGCTCAGCTTTGAGTGCTTCCACAGCCTTCCACTGGCCTGCAACCCCTGCAGCCTTTTCTTGCGGCGTCGTGCTTTGGATGTATCCCCGATCAGGATGTCATCGCGCATCGCGCGCTGCTCAAGCGCTTCGGCCAGCGAAGTGCCGCCGGTCTTGGGCATATGGACAAAAACGTACCCCCGCCCGCGAGATATAATCACCGACTTCCTCCCGACGCCGCCTGTTAGATACGATACGCTTTTCAATTGCGTCAAATGTAATACTTTACTAACTGCGTTGCGCAGATGTCGCAAAGACATATCAAACCAATAACAACGGGAGATATCCGCATGGGCTGGATGAGTGACGAAACGGGGCTCGACAAATGCGACGCCAATTATGTTCCGCTGACACCCTTGTCCCACCTTCAGCGTGCCACAACCGTTTTCGCGAGGCACACCGCATTGGTCTATGGCGACTTGCGGTTTGACTACCGGGAGCTGCATGCACAGGTGTCTCGGCTTGCTTCTGCCCTGTCGCAAAAAGCTGTGGTGCCGGGCGATGTTGTTGCGACCATCCTGCCGAATGTGCCCGCTCAGGTGATAGCCCATTTCGGCGTGCCAGCCTGCGGTGCTGTTCTTAATACGATCAACACGCGTCTTGATGTGGATACCGTGTCCTACATCTTCGGGCACGGAGAGGCGAAAGTCGTGCTGGTCGATCCGCAGTTTCTGGAACTGGCTGAAGCGGCCTGTGCGATGCTCGACACGCCCCCTGAAATCATCGAGGTCGCGGATCCCGTTGCCGGCGTTGCAGCCTCCGGACGGCACGAAACCTATGACGCCTTGATGGCCACTGGCGATCCCGGATTTGCTTGGATCATGCCGCAGGACGAATGGGAAAGCCTCGCGCTCAACTACACGTCGGGCACCACGGGGCGCCCCAAGGGTGTCGTCTACCACCATCGCGGTGCCTATCTCATGACCATGGGCACCATCATCACATGGCGCATGGTGCTGCACCCAACCTTTATGCAGATCGTGCCCCTTTTTCACTGCAACGGATGGAACCATGCGTGGATGATGCCGCTGATCGGCGGGACGCTCGTGTGCTGCCGCGACATCACCGCAGATGCGATCTACAGCGCCATCGCAGAGGAGAAAGTCACCCATTTCGGCGGCGCTCCCATCGTACTCAATATGCTGGTCAACGCCCCCGAGACGGAACGCCGCGCGTTCGATCACGTGGTTGAGGTGTTCACCGCAGGCGCACCACCGGCCCCGGCGACACTGGCCAAGATCGAGGCTCTGGGCTTTAACGTGACACAGGTCTACGGCCTGACAGAGACCTATGGCCATGTCACGGAATGCCTGTGGCGTGCAGAATGGGATGATCACGAAGCAGAAGCAAAAGCCGCAATCAAAGCGCGTCAGGGGGTCCCCTTCCCGATGATGGAAGACATCACCGTGATGGACAGCCAGATGGCGCAGGTTCCCAATGACGCCAGTGCACAAGGCGAGATCATGATCCGCGGCAATTCGGTGATGAAAGGGTACTACAAGAACCCTAAAGCCACGACCGATGCCTTCGAGGGCGGATACTTCCATTCCGGAGATCTCGCGATCCAGCACGAAGACAGCTATATCCAGATCGCTGACCGCGCCAAGGACATCATCATTTCGGGCGGTGAGAATATCTCATCGGTAGAAGTCGAAGGTGTGCTGATGGGCCATGAGGACGTGATGCTGGCAGCCGTCGTGGCCAAGCCGGACGAGAAATGGGGCGAAGTGCCCTGTGCCTTCGTGGAACTGAAAGAGGGCGCGTCGGTGGACGAAGCAGGGCTGATCGCATTTTCCCGCCAGACGCTTGCGGGTTTTAAAGCGCCCAAGCGGGTGGTCTTTCAGGAATTGCCGAAAACCTCGACCGGCAAGATACAGAAATTCGAACTCCGCAAGGTCGCACAAGACATCGGCTAAGTTGCCTGGGCTGCGGTCCAATCGGTGTCAACGCGCAAACTTGCAGGGCCGTCGTACCGGCATCCGCTGACGTCGCTTGTGCAGTTTCTTCAGCCCGGGATGTCCATGCTGCCGCTTGGCCATGCCGGACCACCGTGCTACCTTTGGCAGCAAGAAAAACAATGCGAGCAGCATCGCCCCAATGGTCGCCCTGAAGAAATACGCCCGTCTGGAAGGCAGCGCGCTCTGGCGTGCGCGGCCCGAAGACCAGCGGCGCGAGGTCGTGATCTCGATTGGCGATGCGACATTGACCATTTCCGATATGCAGGACCGGCCCCTGACCCATTGGTCACTGGCTGCGATCCGGCGTGCCAACCCCGGCACCCGCCCTGCTATTTTCCACCCCGAAGGCGACACGGGCGAGACAATCGAACTTGCCGTCGACGAAGCCCAGATGATCGATGCACTGGAAAAACTGCGCCGAGCGGTAGACCGCGCCCGACCCCGGCCCGGACGATTGCGCTGGATGGGGTTTGCGGCATCGGTGAGTCTGGTGGTGGTGCTGGCGCTTTTCTGGCTGCCCGGCGCATTGGTCAATCACACCGTATCGGTGGTGCCTTCGGTCAAGCGCGCAGCTATCGGCGCGGAACTGCTGGCGCGTATCGAACGTATGACTGGCCCCGCCTGCGCTCAACCGGCCGGACTGCGCGCGATCCAGAAGCTGCGCGCACGTCTTGGCAGCGGGCCGCTGGCCATCTTGCCCGGGACCGCGAACACCAGCCTGCATTTGCCCGGCGGAATTATTCTGCTGGACCGCGCAGTTGTGGAAGACTTCGAAGAACCTGACGTGGCGGCGGGCTTCATTCTCGCCGAACAGGTGCTGGCCCAGGCGTCGGACCCGTTGCGCGACCTGCTCGATACGGTCGGGACAGTTGCAAGCTTCCAGCTTCTGACCACGGGCAGCCTCAAGAGCGAAACCCTCGACACATATGCGCGCCATTTGCTGACGCAGGACCGCACCGTGCCCGCAGATGCCCCTCTGCTGGCGGCATTTGCTGCGCGCCAGGTCCGCAGCACGCCCTATGCCTATGCCCGCGATGTGACCGGTGAGAGTGTCCTGCCCCTGATCGAAGCCGACCCGATGGCGCGCACCGCTGCCGCCCCGCTTCTCAGTGACGCGGACTGGCTAAGGCTGCAAAGCATCTGCGGCGGCTAGTCGATCAGCCGGCGCGGCACCGTATCTGTCCAGATTTTCCGCATCTGTGCCTGCCCTGCGAGGGTTTGTTCGGCACGGCGCAGGTTCAGGCGGTCATCTTGCCACGCGCGGCGATAGCCCTTTGGCACGCGCACGGTTTTGCGCTCTTGATAGGATGGGTAAAGATGCTTTGGCAGCACGCGGGTCCGAGCGGTCACGCCCTTGGCTGCAGCGGTTTCGGCGGTGAAAACTGTGCCAACGGCTGCGGGCGCAGGTACCGGCGCAGGCTGCTTGACACCTGCGGGCGCAATCACAACGGGATCGGCACGGGGTACCGGTGCCACGTTGACCACCTCAACAGCTTTTGTCGCTGCGGGCGCAGGCGTCTGAGGGGCAATCGCTGCGCTGGGAAACGTTGGCTCAAATCCGCAAATCTGGCGCCGGTCGCGTGTCACCCGCGGCACCCAGGTGACCGAGCCGGCGACACCCGCGCGGATGAAAACACATCCCGCGCTGTCTACAAATTGCGTGCCGCTGTAACTGGCTGGCGGCACCTCGGCGGGCAGGCGCAATCCCTGCTGAGCCGCCGCCGGAAGCGTCCAGCCGCCCAATCCCGCAATACACAGGAAAGCCGCGATGTTTCTGGTAATATTCATACCTGCCCCCACAAGATGTGGGGTGAGCCTGCCCGAAACCGGCCATTGAGGCAAGACGCAGCGCAGCCCTTTGCAAAAGAAATCCGTATAGGCGTTACTTGGTGCCGAACATCCGGTCGCCAGCATCCCCCAATCCGGGCACAATATAGCCGATATCGTTCAACTGCGCATCAACCGCTGCCGTCACGATCGGCACGTCGGGATGCGCCTCTTTCATGCGTGCGATGCCCTCGGGTGCTGCGAGCAGGCACAAAAAGCGAATGTTCGTGGCCCCTGCCTTTTTCAGCAGATCAATCGCAGCCACCGAAGAGTTGCCGGTGGCCAGCATCGGATCAACAGCGATCACCAGACGGTCCTCCAGTGCCTCGGGCACCTTGAAGTAATACTGCACCGGTTGCAGCGTCTCTTCATCGCGGTACAGCCCGACAAATCCTACGCGCGCCGACGGGATCAGTTCCAACACGCCGTCGAGCAGACCGTTGCCCGCCCGCAAAATCGAGATCAGTGCCAGCTTTTTGCCGTCAAGCGTGGGCGCATCCATTTTCTGCATGGGCGTTTCGATCTCTTTGGTGGCCATGGGCAAACCGCGCGTCACCTCATAGGCCAGCAACTGGCTGATCTCGCGTAGTAACTGCCGGAAAACCGCCGTAGGCGTTTCCTTGGCGCGCATCAGGGTCAGCTTGTGCTGCACAAGCGGGTGGTCGACGACCGTTAGATGTTCTGCCATGCGTTATGCCTCCGAAAGCTGGTCCCGTTCGTCATCGGGTGTACGCAACCCCGCCCCGCGGGGCAAGACCACATGGTGCCGTGTGGCGCAGGCTCAGCCGGTTGGCTGAATGCCCAGATGCCGCGCGACCAGCAACGCTACATCTGAAAAACCCATATGCCCCAAAGCACCTCCGGTCCCGTCCCCCATGCCAAAGGCGGGCAGCGCATGCCCCGCCAGCAAAACGGGGACGCGTTCGCGCGTGTGATCGGTGCCCGTCCACGTAGGGTCATTGCCGTGATCTGCCGTCAGCACCAGCAAATCGCCCGGCTGCAACGCGGCAATCACTGCGCCTATTTCAGTGTCAAACCACTCCAGCGCGCGGGCATAGCCGGACACATCTCGGCGGTGCCCGTATAGACTGTCGAACTCCACGAAGTTGGCAAATGTCAGGCTGCCGTCCTGCGCGTCCGTAACGCGTGCAGCAAGGTGTTGCATCAGTTCCGCGTCGGTGCCTGTCGCGACTTCGTCGATGCCCTGCATGGAAAAGATGTCGCCGATTTTGCCAATGGCATAGACATGCCCACCCGCCGCCTGCACCCAATCCGAAACTGTGCGCCCGGGTGGTGTGATGGCATAGTCGCGGCGGTTCTTCGTCCGTGTGAATCCTGCAGCGGCGCTTCCCGTGAAGGGGCGCGCGATGACGCGGCCCACCTTCATAGCATGCAGCATCGGCGCGATCCCCTCACAAAGATCCAGCAAACGGGTCAGGCCAAACGCCTCTTCATGGGCGGCAATCTGAAACACCGAGTCGGCAGAAGTATAGCAAATGGGTTGACCTGTTTTTATGTGCGCCGCACCCAAACGCGCGATAATCTCGGTGCCCGACGCATGGCAGTTTCCCAAGATGCCATCGGTGCCCGCCAAAGCGCTGACGCGCGCAATGACGTCCTTGGGAAACGATTCTTCCTTGTTCTTGAAATGGTGCCACGCCCAAGGCACGGGCAACCCTGCCAGTTCCCAATGCCCGGACGGGGTGTCCTTGCCGCGCGACACTTCTGTGGCAGCCCCCCACTGGGCACCTGCTGCCGCCGTGGGCAAACCGGGAGGGACCATGCCACTGGCCAGCGTGACCGCATCTGCCAGCCCCAAGCGTGCAAGGGTCGGCAGTGACAAAGGGCCCGTACGGCCCTCCTCCGCGCGACCTTCTGCGCAAGCTTCGGCGATATGGCCCAGTGTATTGGCCCCGGTATCGGGCCTGTCTGCGTTGAAATAGGCTGCTGCGTCAGGCGCGCCGCCAATACCGACAGAATCCATGACCACAAGGAACGCGCGTGCCATCAATCCACCCTGCTGTGGATCAGCGCGGGCACGGCCTCCAGCGTTTCGGGCGATACAGTAATCGCGGCACGCACGGCGCGCGCAGCGCGGTCGGCAGCATCGGGGCGCGCGGCGTGAACCACCGCCAGTGGCTGGCCTTTCTGCACCTGCTGGCCGAGCCGCACCACCTGTCCCATACCTACCGCCGGATCAATCGCATCAGTCTCAACACGGCGTCCCCCCCCCAAAGTAACGACCGCCAACCCCAGCGCTTCACCGTCAATTGCGCTGACATAGCCGCCGGTTTGTGCCGTCACCTCACGCACGACCGTGGCTTCGGGCAGGAACCGCTGCCAGTTGTCGACGAAGTGCACCGGCCCACCCATCATCGACACCATTCGTCCAAAACGCTCCGCAGCCGCGCCATCACGGATCGCGGCCACAATTGCGTCCGCGCCTGCCTGCACGTCTTCCGCAAGCCCCGCATCCGCCAGCACAACGCCCCCCAGCGCTGCACAAAGCTCTACCAGTGGACCCTGCGCATGACCTGCGAGCACATGCATGACCTCGGCGACTTCAAGCGCATTACCAAGGCTTGGCACCAGCGGCTGGCTCATGTCGCTGATGACCGCGCTTGTTTTACAGCCCGCCGCATTGGCCGTGCGCACCAGAGCCTTGGCCAACGCGTCTGCCGCCGCCATGTCCTTCATGAAAGCGCCACTGCCAACCTTGACGTCCAGCACCAGACCGTCCAGCCCGCCAGCAAGCTTTTTGGACAGAATGGACGCAGTTATCAGATCAAGACTGTCCACTGTCGCAGTGACGTCGCGCACCGCATACAAACGTTTGTCCGCCGGAGCGATATCGGCGCTGGCCCCCACGATGGCACAGCCAGCGTCGCCAACCACCTGACGAAAGCGCGCCTCATCCAGTTCGGTCACAAATCCCGGAATGGCCTCTAGCTTGTCAAGTGTGCCGCCTGTATGGCCCAGACCCCGCCCCGAGATCATCGGCACATAGGCCCCACACGCCGCCAAAGCAGGCGCGAGCACCAGTGAGACACAATCGCCGACCCCGCCGGTTGAGTGCTTATCCAGCACCGGCCCGTCAAGCGCCCAGTCAAAAACCCGGCCACTGTCGCGCATGGCCAGTGTCAGCGCCACGCGTTCAGGCTCCTGTAGTCCACGCGCGCAAACCCCCATAGCAAAGGCACCCGCCTGCGCATCACTCAGCGCGCCATCCGCGAGCGCTTCCGCTACCCATGTCATATGGTCCGGAGACAGCGGCAACTCGTGCCGCAAGCGCGACAGGACAGAACGTGCGTCAGTCATCTCAGCCGCCCAAATGATCTGCGTTGAATTCGCCCGGCAACAAGGCCCCGACGGTGGTGCGCTGTTCAACGCCACTGGTCGTCGCCATGGTCACAGGCACGTCTGCTGCGGCAAACTCTGCCAGCTTCTGACGACAACCGCCACAGGGACTGACCGGTGTTGGCGATCCCGCGATCACATAGGCTTCGGTGATCTCCGTCTCCCCAGCGGCGACCATCGCTGCAATTGCGCCCGCCTCGGCGCAGGTTCCTTCGGGATAGGCCACATTCTCGACGTTGCAGCCGACAAAGACCGCGCCGCTGCGCGCGCGCAGCGCGGCACCGACCTTGAAATTCGAGTATGGCGCATGCGCATTTTCACGCACGGCCCGGGCGGCCTCTTTCAGCGACATTGGCGCTCCTGTTTGATATCACACCCGACAGCGTGTCGCCCCGCGCGACGGAATGCAAGCGATTTGGCCCGGAACGCATCAGCCCGCGCGGGTGTCAAAGCAGCCAGGCAAAGACACCTCCAACAATTCAAGATCGTCGGACACTTCCGCGTAGCGGACGCGCATCGACGGCGGAATGACAAAGGCATCTCCCGGCGCCAAGCGGTAAGGTTCGCGCCCTTCGCCTTCAAGGGTCATGGTCCCCGCCATCACGAAGGTGAAAAGAATATCGGCGTCATGCGCTGTCCAATCAGTGCCCTGCCCCGTTTTGGGTCGGACAACATGAACACCGGCGACATTGCCCGTATGTTCGGCAATGGTGGTATCGCGGCTTTGAAAACCGGGCATGCGAAACGGCGCCCATATGGCTTCATCCGCCTTATGATGCACAAAACGCTGTCCCTGAAATACTCGGTCGGGGTTTGCAGGGCCGTTCGGCAGTGTCATGTCGTGGTCGATGGTGGTGACATGTTCAGCAGGCACGCCGATCTCGATCACCTCGATATTGTCCGAGGCATAAAGCACCCGATGGCGGATTTCCGGCGGCTGGATCACGCAGTTGCCAGCATGGAGCCGGAAGGGATCGCCCTGATCCTCGTAGACCAGATCAACCCAGCCCCGGTAACAAAAGATCAGCTGAAACCCGACGGTGTGGTAATGCACCATGTCCGGCACCGGGCCGCCGTCGGGAATGCGGATATGGCTGGCGATAATCGACCCGCCCAGACGGTCGGGGATCAGATCGCGGTAATGCATGCCGGCGCGCCCTATGATCCACGGCGCCTGATCTGCAAGGCGGCGCACCACAAAGCTGTGCACCGTGTCCGGCATCACCAGCGGCGCATTCAGCGGCACGATCTCGACCCGCGTGCCATTGGGCGCCACAAGCTCGGTCCGGCCCTCGGCAAAAGTATCCGGCGTGTCGGTCAGTATGCGGATCGTGCCCGGTGGGTCGGGTGCGTCCTTTTCCACCCGCACCCGCAACCCATGACCGGAAAACACCGCAACAGACGGATCATCCGCAGGATAAATCATATCCATACGCATCCCCAGAACCTTGGTGAAAAACGGAATATCGTCGCGCAATTCGTGCGTGGGCAGGCGAACTTCGGCTTTTATGTCAGTCACGCCCGCGCCCCCCGCCAGCAGGCCAGAATGGCCAGAATGGCACAGACCGGGATAAACACCTCGCCCACTTCCTCCCAAAGCGACGCTGCCGCATCCAAGTCATCAGAGATGACAATACCCACATCAAGCAGTTTGCGGCCAAGCCCGTCCACGGATTTTGTCGCGACAACCAACGCTCCGGCTAGTATCGCAAACCAGGGCCAAAGCCTGCCCGCGAGCAATGCCTGCCATCCGCTGCGCACTCCGAACCACACGTTGCGTAAAATGACATAGACCGCAAAAACCGCGACAGCGCCTGCAATCAGCTTGGTCGTCAGCGGCGCGTCACCACTGTAAAGCCGCAGCGACAATACGCCCGCAGGCGTGAACGCCTTGTCGAAATCCATTTCGCGCATCGCGAAAAGCACCATCAGGGCCGGCACATGAAAAAGCCGCGGCCAAACACGCGCCGGTGCCGTGACGAAAAAGACCACCGCCGCCACGACATAAAGAACGGCAGAGGCGTTCTCCAATCCGCCGCCTTCGCGTTTGAAAGACTTGCCATCAGCGAAAAAGGCCAGATCGACAGCAATGAAAACCGCAATCAGTGCCGAACACAAAAGAAAGGCGCGCATCAGGCTGACGGCGCTGTCCGAAGCCGGTGGTGCGTCTGGTTGATGGTTCATGGCTGCGCTCCGCTGCTTTTGGGCTCGCTTTTGATGCCCGGATCATTAATCTGCCAGATGCAATTGTAAACACCCACTGTACACTTGCCCAAGGGTCAACTATGCGGTGGGTCTCAAGCGGCTGCATAGGGTAGTTTAACGTTAAACTACCCAAACCAAGGGGAGAAATACAGAATGTCGGACACACCCAACCTGCGGCAGGCCGCGCTGGACTATCACGCCTTTCCGAAACCGGGCAAGCTGGAAATCCGTGCGACGAAACCACTTGCGAACGGACGTGATCTGGCCCGCGCCTATTCCCCCGGCGTCGCGGAAGCCTGCCTCGAAATCAAAGAAGACCCGTCGACGGCCGCACTCTACACCTCGCGCGCCAATCTGGTGGCTGTGGTCACCAATGGCTCTGCCGTGCTTGGCCTTGGCAACATCGGTGCTCTGGCCTCGAAACCGGTGATGGAAGGCAAGGCCGTTCTGTTCAAGAAATTCGCCAGTATCGACTGCTTTGACATTGAAGTGGACCAGCCCGACCCTGAAAAGCTTGCCGATATCGTCTGCGCACTGGAACCCAGCTTCGGGGCCGTGAACCTCGAAGACATCAAGGCGCCCGATTGCTTTACCGTTGAACGGATTTGCCGTGAGCGGATGAATATCCCCGTGTTTCACGACGACCAGCACGGCACGGCAATCGTCGTGGGTGCGGCCGCCACAAACGCGCTACACGTGGCGGGCAAGAAATTCGAAGACATCAAGATCGTCTCGACCGGTGGTGGCGCTGCCGGCATCGCCTGCCTCAACATGCTGCTCAAACTGGGGGTAAAGCGCGAAAACGTCTGGCTTTGCGATATCCACGGCCTCGTCTACGAAGGGCGCGAGGTTGATATGAACCCCATCAAATCCGAGTTCGCGCAACGCACCGAACTGCGCACTCTGGATGACGTGATTGACGGCGCCGATCTCTTTCTGGGGTTGTCCGGGCCCGGTGTTCTCAAACCCGAGATGGTCAAACGCATGGCTCAGAGACCGGTCATCTTTGCGCTGGCGAACCCCACCCCGGAAATCCTGCCCGATCTGGTCCGCGAGGTGTCGCCGGATGCGATCATCGCGACGGGGCGGTCGGATTTTCCAAATCAGGTCAACAACGTCCTGTGCTTCCCCTTCATCTTTCGCGGCGCGCTCGATGTCGGTGCCACGACGATCAACGATGAAATGCAACTGGCCTGCATCGACGGGATCGCCGCATTGGCACGCGCAACCACATCCGCCGAAGCTGCCGCCGCCTACAAGGGCGAAGAAATGACATTCGGGGCCGACTACCTGATCCCAAAACCTTTCGATCCGCGGCTTGTGGGCATCGTCTCTTCCGCCGTGGCCAAAGCAGCGATGGACACAGGCGTCGCGACCCGTCCCATCGACGACCTGCAGGCTTACAGGCAACGGCTGGACAGTTCGGTATTCAAATCCGCACTTCTGATGCGACCGGTGTTTCAGGCCGCCCGCCAGTCGCCGCGCCGCATCGTTTTTGCCGAGGGCGAAGACGAACGGGTGCTGCGCGCCAGTCAGGCCATGCTCGAAGAAACATCCGAGAGCCCCATTCTCATCGGGCGCCCCGAAGTCATGCAAATGCGCATCGAAAAGGCCGGGCTGACAATCAGCCTTGGTGATGATGTGGAATTTGTGAACCCCGAAAACGACCCGCGCTACCGGGATTATTGGGAAAGCTACCACGCTTTGCGCGCGCGCCATGGGGTTACGCCCGATCTGGCGCGGGCGATCATGCGTACGAACACAACCGCGATCGGCGCCGTTATGGTGCACCGCCAAGAAGCTGACAGCCTGATTTGCGGCACATTCGGCGAATTCAGCTGGCACCTCAATTACATCAAGCAGATACTCGGCAATGACGCGCTGCATCCGGTGGGTGCGCTGTCCATGATGATCCTTGAAGACGGCCCACTGTTTATCGCCGACACGCAGGTGCATCTGCACCCAAGCGCCGAGGAGATCGCCGAAATCGCCATCGGCTGCGCACGCCACGTGCGCCGGTTTGGCATAGAACCCAAAATCGCCTTTTGCTCGCAATCGCAATTCGGCAACAAAGGCGAAGGAACCGGCGGACGTCTGCGCGGCGCGATCCGCCTGCTCGACGCGGGCGGGTACGACTTCTGCTACGAAGGCGAGATGAACATCGACACCGCACTGGATGCTGAGTTGCGCGACAGGATATTGCCCGGCAACCGGATGGAAGGCGCGGCCAATGTGCTGGTCTTTGCCCATGCGGATGCGGCCTCAGGCGTGCGCAACATCCTCAAGATGAAAGGTGGCGGGCTCGAAGTGGGACCCATCCTGATGGGCATGGGAAATCACGCGCATATCGTGTCCCCTTCCATCACCGCACGCGGCCTGCTCAATATGTCCGCCATCGCGGGCACACCGGTTGCGCACTACGGCTAGCTGCCCGTAACTTGACGTCAACTATGCGTGAAGCAAGCGAAAAACGGTGTCGCACCTGTTCTGACGCCCTATTCTGTGTCACAACGGAATGACAGGAGTGATATTATGAAATGGACTTATCTGCTGCCCGCCGCCGCCCTGGCACTCAGTGCTTGTGCAACCGTTGTAGATGAAAAAACATCCACAGCAGTGATCGAAAGAGGTTTTAACGCCGGTGAACGCTATCAGGTCCGACAGCGCACGCTGGATGGTCCGCAAGGCCGGTACGAACAAACCAGTGTGGTCTACCGCGGGGTTTCCGCGACCTGCCGTATCGACAGCCCCAATGACTGTGAACGCGCCGCTGAAACTCTGGTCAACAACTACCAATTCGGCGGCATGAACGACAGGTTCTAGATCGTTCCGCGGTCCTTCAACGCTTCAGGCACCTGTGCGCCTGACGCGTTTTGCCGGTGTCTTCCGGCCCGATGCTACCCTGCGGCATAGAGCGGGGTTGCTCTCCCGTTTTGGCAGGCGTAACCATGGCGCAACACGGCGTGAGGGGGACAAAAAGCCATGACATATCAAGATATCTACAACGCAAGCCTCGCGGACCCGGAAGCATTCTGGATGCAGGCCGCCGAGGCGATAGACTGGAATAAAAAGCCTTCGAAAGCGCTCTTTGATCGTGGCGATCACATGTACGAATGGTTCGCCGACGGGCTGGTCAACAGTTGCTACAACGCAGTCGACAGACACGTCATTGCCGGGCGTGGAGAGCAAGCAGCCATCATCTACGACAGCCCGATAACCGGCGCAAAACAAACGATTTCCTATGTAGAACTGCAAACGCGTGTGGCCTCTTTGGCAGGCGCACTGGCGGCACAAGGCGTGACCAAGGGAGACCGGGTCATCATCTACATGCCGATGGTGCCCGAAGCGCTTGAGGCAATGCTGGCCTGCGCACGGATTGGTGCGATCCACTCCGTGGTGTTTGGCGGATTTGCCGCGAACGAGCTTGCCGTGCGCATCGACGACTGTCAGCCACGAGCGATCCTCGCTGCGTCCTGCGGGGTAGAGCCAGGGCGCGTGGTGCATTACAAACCGCTGCTCGACGGGGCCATCGAAATGGCCGACCACAAGCCCGAGGTCTGCCTGATCCTGCAGCGAGAACAGGAAACCGCCAAATTGATCCCGGGGCGCGATCTGGACTGGCACGCCGCACAGGAAGGTGTCCCACCTGCCGATTGCGTCGCCGTCGAAGGCAACCACCCTGCTTACATCCTGTATACCTCAGGCACCACAGGCGCACCAAAGGGTGTGGTGCGCCCCACCGCAGGGCATCTGGTGGCGCTGAACTGGACCATGAAAAACATCTACAACGTCGACCCCGGCGACGTCTTCTGGGCGGCCTCAGACGTGGGCTGGGTCGTGGGCCACAGCTATATCTGCTACGGCCCGCTCATTCACGGCAACACTACCATCGTCTTTGAAGGCAAGCCCGTGGGCACACCGGACGCAGGCACATTCTGGCGGGTGATTTCCGAACACAACGTCCGCAGCTTCTTTACCGCGCCCACGGCCATCCGTGCGGTCAAGCGCGAGGACCCGAAAGGGCTGGAGCGGCAGAAATACGATCTCAGCGGCCTGCGTGCGCTCTATCTTGCTGGCGAACGGGCCGATCCCGATACCATCGAATGGGCTGCCGATCTCTTGGGCGTGCCTGTCTATGACCACTGGTGGCAGACCGAAACCGGCTGGACCATCGCCGGCAACCCCGCTGGACTGGAGGCTCTGCCCGTGAAAATCGGCTCACCTACCGTTGCGATGCCCGGTTATGACGTGCAGATCCTTGACGAGGCCGGCCATCCGATGAAGCCCGGAGAGCTTGGGGCCATCGCCGTGAAACTGCCCCTGCCACCGGGCACGCTCCCAACCTTGTGGAATGCCACGGACCGCTTCAAAAAAAGCTACCTGAACGCTTTCCCCGGCTATTACGAAACCGGCGATGCGGGCATGATCGACGAGGACGGATACCTCTACATCATGGCGCGCACCGATGACGTGATCAACGTGGCGGGCCACCGGTTGTCGACAGGTGCCATGGAAGAAGTGCTTGCCAGCCACCCTGATGTCGCGGAATGCGCCGTCGTGGGTGTCAGTGACACGCTCAAGGGGCAATCGCCGCTGGGTCTGGTCTGTCTGACCACCGGCGTGAACCGCCCCCACGCCGAGATCACGACCGAATGCGTCAAACTGATCCGTGACAAGATCGGCCCCGTCGCCGCTTTCAAAAGCGCGCTTGTGGTAGACCGCCTGCCCAAAACACGCTCGGGCAAGATCCTGCGGGCCACCGTGGTCAAGATTGCCGACAATCAGGAGTTCAAAATGCCCGCGACGATTGACGACCCGGCCATTCTGGATGAGATCAAGGAAGCGCTGCAGACCATAGGCTATGCCAAAGGGTAAGGTCGGAAGAGGGAGAGCCGATGCCACCTGACACGCCACTCTCTCGCAAGACTGACCTTGCAAAACTCGAAGTGCTGCGCGACCGGCTTTTGCAGGACGGGCTTGACGGTCAGGACTTTGACGCGCTGCTGTCGGCCTTCGGGACCGGGCTTAATGATGCGGGCATCGCGGCCACCCGCATCCACGTGACGATGCGCACCAATAATCCAGCCTTCGGCAGCATCGCGCACCGCTGGCTGCGGGAGGAAGGCACCCATCAGGAAGCCTTTCCCAGACGCGAGTCACATTCTGAAAACTGGCTTCAAAGCCCGCTCTTTTATCTGTTGACGATAGAGGCGGACGAACTGCGGCAAAGGCTGGACCATCCCGAACCCGAGTTCAGTTTTCCGGTCTTCGATGATTTCAGGGCGCGCGGCGCGACCGACTACATCCTGTTCAAGCGGTTTTTCACCCCCAACCGCACCGTTTTGGACGCTTCGTCGGCGGTATTGCCCGAAGGGTGTCTGATGTCGATCACCATGGACGGCGCGGGCGGGTACTCGGAAAGCGACCTCGAAGCTATCAGGGGGTTGCTCCCATCATTGCTGATGTCCTTGAAATCGCTAAGCAACCGCCAGATGGCGAAAGACATCGCCGAGACCTATCTGGGCCGCGATGCGGGGTTGCGCGTTTTGTCGGGTGATATTGTGCGCGGCTCGGTCGAGCGGCGCGAAGCCGTGATCTGTTATTTCGACCTCTCCGGTTTTACCAAGCTTTCCGAAGAATTGGCGGGCGATGCCATCATCGCCATGCTCAATGCCTATTTCGAGGTTGCCGTCGACATTGTTCACGCCCATGGCGGCAACGTGCTCAAATTCATGGGCGATGGCATGCTTGCGATCTTCGATATCGCAACCTGTGCCGATGCCAACCTTGCCGCCATCGAAGCAACTGTCGCCCTGCGCGAAACGATGCGGATCATCAATGATGAGCGTAGTTCACACAGCCTGCCTACGACGGGGTTCACGCTGGCCCTGCATCGGGGCGAAGTTCTCTACGGCAATATCGGCGGCGCGACGCGGCTGGATTTCACCGTTATTGGTGCGGCGGTCAATACGACCGCTCGGCTGTCGGGCATGTGCGGGCATGTCGATCAGCAGATCGTGGTGTCGGCAGATGTGGCACAGCCGGTACTGGATCGGCGCGACGATCTTGTTGCTTTGGGCCAATACCGGCTGCGCGGTCTGCGCGACCGGATGGCCCTTTTCACGCTGGACTAGCTTTTGGTGTCTGACAGGGGGCCAGCCCCCTCGGACGCGCGGCGCGCGCCCTCACCCCCGGGATACTTATCGACCAAAGAAGGGCCGGTTTCGCCTGCATCCGGTTGGAGGCCATAGGGGGCGGCGATGTTCCAGACATGATCCGGGATCATGTTTTTCATTTTCGCAGGCGCTTCGCGGCGCAGGTGCAAAATGGTTTCGGCGGCTTTCATCTCGACCCGTGCGCGGGCAAATTCGAGGCCCCTCGGGCCAATGCGTGGCTGCAGCCAGCTCACCAAGGGACGCAGCCAGTCAGGCATGCGGCGCAGGGGCAGACCACCGGCGGCGCGCGCCGTGTTGGCGATGAAGCCCTTGACGGCGCTAGCCCGTTTTCCGCGACTGTCGGGCGCGCTCAGCACAATCCTGTCGCCCAGTCCCTCGAGCATTTCCGCGCCGCGGGTATTGCGCACCAGGAGCCATTGCGCGCCGGTGCCGCCCATGTAGCCTACGGTAATATCGGCGAGGCTGTTGGTATAGTCGACGCAGGTGCGGCAGGTGAGCGGGAAAAAGTCGGATGGCAACTCAGAGATGGGCAGCGACAGAAACGGGATCAGGCGCTGGCTGCCGTCTGCAAAGCGCAGCTCAACGCGGAAGTCGGCGCGAAATTCAAGGTAGGTGATGGTGTCGGGGTTTTCGTCGAGCAATGACAGAAAGTGGTGGAAGTTCTCTGTTGTTGTGTTGTCAGAGCAGGGCGTGCCGATCACGTAGAGCCGGTCGAGACCGAGCTGCGCTTCGAGGGCTCGAAGAGCGTAGATCTGGCAGGGGATACCGATGACGGCCAGCTTCCCAAAGCCTTGCGCGCGAGCCTCTTCCAGCAGGGCAAGCAGCGGGGCATACCCCATGCGCATGCCGCGCGCCTGTGCCATATCGGCAGGGTAGGTTACCAGCGCCGGCTGCGGGCGCCAGCTGTCCTCGGCGTCGGAGATCATGGTCAGTACCGCGTCCACTTTGCCTTTCAGCAACAGATCTGCTCCCAGAGCCGTGGTGATACCGGTCCATTGCGCGCCTCTGCGCGGGGTTTGCATCCGGGCGCGGTACATGGCCTGAAAAGGGCCAAAGAAGGTCTCGTCGCCGCCCGAACGATTGCGGCCGTGCGCTTGCTGCTCAAGCGCGGGATAATCCGGTGCGATGAACTGGCAGGCCTTGCCGCAAAGCGCAGGGTTTTCCATGCGCGACACCCCGCAGTCGGTGCACAGGCTGCGGGGCGCAGGATCGCGCAATGTCGGCCTGGGCTTGACTGTCACGTGAATTGCTCATTGATAAGGCGCTCTTCCAGCCCGTGGCCCGGATCGAACAGGATGTGATGCGCCACCGAAGGCTCGGACCTGATTTCAACCGATGCCACATCCATCACCGATTGCGCATCGGCTTCGGCCATCACCGGACGCTTTTCCGGCTCCAGCACGTCAAAGCGCACGGTCGCGTCTTTGGGCAGCAGCGCCCCCCGCCAACGCCGCGGGCGAAAGGCGCTCATGGCGGTCAGCGCCAACACTTCCGAGCCAATGGGCAAAATGGGTCCGTGGGCCGAGTAGTTGTAGGCCGTGGAGCCCGCAGGTGTGCTGACCAGCGCGCCGTCGCAAACCAGTTCTTCCATGCGCAGACGCCCGTCGATGGTGATCCTGAGTTTGGCCGCCTGCGGACCCGACCGCAGCAGCGACACCTCGTTTATGGCCAGCGCCCTGGCGTCGGAGCCGTCCACGCGGGTGGCTGTCATGCGCAGCGGGTTGATGACCGCCTCTTCAGCTGCAGCAAGGCGGGCCGGCAGATCACTTTCGGCATAGGTATTCATCAAGAACCCGATGGTGCCGCGGTTCATCCCGTATACCGGCGCGGACAGCTCTTGCGTGGCATGCAGCGTTTGCAACATGAACCCGTCGCCCCCCAGTGCGACAATCACATCCGCCTCTGCCAGCGGCACATTTCCATAGCGGGTCACCAATGCGGCCCTTGCGGTCTGGGCCACGTCCGCGCGGCTTGCGGTAAATGCGATCTTTCTGGGCATTCTGGTTTCCGATCGGGGTCTTTATGCGCCGAAAGAAGCACATCTTCCAATGATTTACCAGCTTTGGGAGGGGTTTACGCCAGCCCGGGCGATTGCGTCGCAGGCAGGGGCCGCGGTAGAAAGGCGCATAAACCCTTGCTTTGGTCGCTTTACAACCTTCCCCGTCGGCATAGTTTTGGGTAGAGACGCGCCAGATATGTTCCTATTCTCAGGGAGAGCCCCATGAACGCCCCGCACCGCGCCCCCGGTTTTTTCACCAAATCTCTTGCAGAGAGCGACCCGGAGCTGTTCGCTTCGATCACGGACGAGTTGGGCCGCCAGCGCGACGAGATCGAGCTGATCGCCTCGGAAAACATCGTCTCTGCAGCTGTGCTCGAAGCGCAGGGGTCGATCATGACCAACAAATATGCTGAAGGGTATCCCGGACGTCGCTACTATGGCGGGTGTCAGTTTGTGGATGTGGCCGAAAACCTTGCCATCGAACGGGCGTGCCAGCTTTTTGGCTGCGGCTTTGCCAATGTGCAGCCGAACTCGGGCAGCCAGGCCAACCAGGGCGTCTTTCAGGCGCTCTTGCAACCGGGCGACACCATTCTGGGCATGAGCCTTGATGCGGGCGGTCACCTGACCCATGGCGCCAAGCCGAACCAATCCGGCAAGTGGTTCAACGCGATCCAGTACGGGGTGCGGCGCGAAGACAACCTGCTGGACTACGATCAGGTCGAGGCGCTGGCGAAAGAACACCAGCCCAAGCTGATCATCGCCGGCGGATCGGCCATTCCACGGCAGATCGACTTTGCCCGCATGCGCGAGATCGCCGATATGGTCGGTGCCTATCTGCATGTGGACATGGCGCATTTTGCGGGCCTCGTGGCGGCGGGCGAGCACCCCTCCCCCTTCCCGCACGCGCATGTGGCCACAACCACCACGCATAAAACCCTGCGCGGCCCGCGCGGCGGTATGATCCTGACCGATGACGAAGCGCTGGCGAAGAAATTCAACTCCGCCATTTTCCCCGGCATTCAGGGCGGCCCGCTGATGCATGTCATCGCAGCCAAAGCCGTGGCCTTCGGCGAGGCGCTGCGGCCAGAGTTCAAATCCTACATCCAGCAGGTCGTCACCAACGCGCAGGCACTGTCTGATCAGCTTATCAAAGGTGGGCTGGATACCATCACCCACGGCACCGACACCCATGTGGTGCTGGTGGATCTGCGCCCCAAAGGCGTGAAAGGCAACGCCACCGAAAAGGCTTTGGGCCGTGCGCATATTACCTGCAACAAAAACGGCGTGCCGTTTGATCCGGAAAAACCCATGGTGACCTCCGGCATCCGGCTGGGGTCACCCGCCGGTACCACGCGCGGCTTCGGAGAGCCCGAGTTCCGCCAGATTGCGGACTGGATCATCGAAGTGGTCGACGGGCTGGCCGCCAATGGCGAAGACGGCAACGGCGCCGTCGAAGCAAAGGTCAAAGCCGAAGTGGCCGAAATGTGCGCACGTTTCCCGATGTACCCCGACCTCTAAGACACCTCCCGTGTCCGGGGCATAAAACGAAAAAGGCCGCTGCATACCGCAGCGGTCTTTTTTGACCCATAGGTTGAACCCGCAACCAGACAGGCCCGTCCGAGGGATGCCTTGCCTTGACGCCACGCATGAGACCCGGGCCCACAGGCAGTGCCAGGCGAAATCACCCGTTGCGAACAAGCAGGACGACACCCGCCGGGTCAGACGTCCAGTGTCCGGTCACACCGTCCAATGGTTCAAGCTCGTCCCTCTTGGGGCTGCCTAGCTGCTCAAGAGCACCCCCCGGATCATCCGAGAAAAACTCCAGCCATACATCAACCTGGCTTTGTGTTTCTACTTTGTCGATCCACAGCGTCATGTGTCCAAAGACAAACCCCGTGCTGTTCGGCAACTCCTTTGCAATCTCAAGCCGGGCACGGTCGCGGTAGAAAGCGACGGTTTCATCCCATTTATGAAGCGGCACTTTAATGGCAATGTTCTTTCCGGGTTCTATCATGGCTTCAGCATTTCCTTCGGTTGCGTCGCCGACAGGTTAGCATAAATGGCCAGCACACAGCCAATCGGCACTGTCTGCACGTCAGGCTGTCCGATGCAGACCCACGATAGCCGCACACCAATCAGTGGTTTGCGCCAGACCCGATATCCCATAGGTTCGGCGCAGATATCCCACAAACACTTCAGGAAGCACCATGAAAATCACCCACCCCGGCAGCAGCCCCACCACCACCGGCCCGGCCGAGTGGTTCACCGGCCACGTCCGCCTCACCCCGCTGGTCAGCACGCCAGATCCTGCACGGTTGCGCGGCGCGTCAGTCACCTTTGAGGCCGGAGCCCGCACCGCATGGCACACCCACCCTCTGGGGCAAACGCTGATCGTGACCGCTGGTGCGGGGCTGGCGCAAACCGAAGGCGGTCCACTGCGCTCGCTGCGTCCCGGCGATGTTGTCTGGTTTGAACCCGGAGAGAAACACTGGCACGGTGCCGCCCCCGAGAGTGACATGACGCATATCGCCTTGCAGGAAGAACTGGATGGCACATCGGTGGACTGGCTCGAACAGGTCAGCGACGCGGATTACACTGCTGCGCCGACGCAGTAGACCTCAGACAAGACCACGCCAGCGCAGCCAGATCAGCACCAGCACCGCAACCACCATCAGATTGAACGCGATGCCCGCCAGCAGGTTCAGCAGGCGGGTGCGCTTTTCTTCGGCCAGATCCAGCGTTTCCAGATAGGCAACAAGGTCGCGGTAGGCGGCCTGCGTCGTTGAGTAATCCAGACGTCTCGCCAGCTTGGGGTTCTGCGCCAGCACCAGCGCCTCGGTCAGCACTCCGGCCTTGGCGCGCACACCACGCGGCAACCGCCGGCCTGCGCGTTTCACCGCCGCGTCCAGCGTGGCGGCACGGATGCCCATATGCGCCTCGAACAAGGCGGTGACCGCTTCGGCCTGCTCTTCTATGTCTTTTGTGCCTTCCACGCGCCGACGCCTTTGTGCCCACTCCCTCAGCTTCGATTGTTTCTGGCAGAGCCGGGCGAAATCCGCTAGCCCTTGGCGCATGTTAAGTTACACCGAATACGGCGACCCCGGAGCCCCGCGCGTCATGATCGTCCATGGCCTCTACGGGTCGGGACGCAACTGGAGCGTGATTGCCAAACGGTTGGCGTCGCGCGCGCACGTCTTTACTATCGATCTGCGCAACCACGGGCTTAGCCCGAAAACGGAAACACACAGCTATCCGGAAATGGCCGCAGACCTCGGCGCGCTGATCGAACACTTGGGCGGGCCGATGCATGTGGTGGGGCATTCCATGGGCGGCAAAGCCGCGATGACGCTCGCGCTGACCCAGCCCGAACATGTCGACAGGATGATTGTTGCCGATATCGCACCGGTCTCCTACAGCCACAGCCAACTCCCCTTTATCAAGGCCATGAAGGCCGTCGATCTGGCGCGCGTGTCGCGACGCTCGGATGCCGAGGCACAGCTGGCCGAGCAGGGCGTCGAACCCGCCCTGCGCAGTTTTTTCACGCAGTCTCTTGATATAAAAGAGAAAAAATGGAACCTTAACCTCGACACGCTCGAAGCTGAAATGGACAAGATCATGTCATTTCCAGCGCTCGACGGTCAGTTTGGCAATCCGGTTCTGTTCCTTACAGGCGCCCTGTCAGACTACGTCGCACCGGATCACAGACCGCAGATCAAGGCGCTTTTTCCGCAGGCACGATTCGCGAAACTCACCGGTGCGGGCCATTGGCTGCACGCAGACAAGCCCCGCGCCTTCGAAGAAGCGGTGGTCGCCTTCCTCGCGCTCAATAATGAGGCAGGAAAATAGCCTCTTTGTTTCGAATTCGCGCACAATGCTCCGCTCAGGCTCGAATTAGATGAAAATATCACTTTGATCGTGGAAAAAATGTGGCAAAACAGCGATCAGCGGTTGCAGTCGCCGAATAAAAACCACATTATCACGGTGTGACGATGACCTTATGAGAGTGAATCAAATGTTTAAGTATATTGCATGTGCCGCGACAGCCGCGCTTCTTGCCACATCCGCCAGCGCTGTGACGATGTCGCAGGGTTACTTCGGCGACGGCTTCTCCTACACAACAACCGGTCCTGATCTGGACGGAAATTCCTTCGGTCCTTCCGAAACGTTTTCCACAGTATCCTTCGACCGTGGTGGCAGCGACTTCTACTTCCTGTCGTTTGTCGTAAAGAACACATCCGAAATCACGGGTAGCTACTCTTACACCGGCTACCAGGACCTGGTAGAGGAATACTCCGATGGCGGCCCTGTTGCGGGCCTGTCCGAGGAAACGATCAACTCGATCGAACCGAATACGGCGATCGACCTGCTGAAAATCACTTACGGCACGAACGCACGGGAGTTATTATCGCCGCTGATTGAACTGATAGGGTGTGAAGCCACCATCCAAACAATCGATACGGACTGCCGTCCGGAAACCACCGAAATCCTAGGCGTATCCATTCAGGACGTAGAACTGTCCGCGGTTCCACTGCCAGCTTCCATGCTGCTGCTGGGCGCAGGCATCGCAGGTCTGGGCGCAATGCGCCGCCGCAAAAAGTCTTAAGAGCTCCACTCCAGCTCACAATCGTCACACGCGAGGCGGCCTTCGGGTCGCCTTTTGCGTTGTGCGCTTCTTTGTATGCGATTCAATCGCGCTTTGGTGCCTTTGCCCCTTGCGCATAAGGCCCCCATGCCTATAACGCAGGACAATTTGAACGCATTCGTGTTCTATGCTGAAGGGGGCCGACCATGCCAAAGAGAACCGATATCACATCCATTATGATCATCGGCGCGGGCCCCATCGTTATCGGGCAGGCATGCGAGTTCGACTACTCCGGCGCACAGGCCTGCAAGGCGCTGAAAGAGGAAGGCTACCGCGTCATCCTCGTCAACTCCAACCCCGCCACCATCATGACCGACCCAGAACTGGCGGATGCGACCTATATCGAACCCATCACCCCCGAAATGGTGGCCAAGATCATCGAGAAAGAGCGCCCCGACGCGCTGTTGCCCACCATGGGCGGTCAGACGGGGCTCAACACCTCACTGGCGCTCGAGGAAATGGGCGTGCTCGACAAGTTCAACGTCGAAATGATCGGCGCCAAACGCGAAGCCATCGAAATGGCCGAAGACCGCAAACTCTTCCGCGAGGCGATGGACCGTCTGGGCATCGAAAACCCAAAGGCCGCGATTGTCACCGCCCCGAAAGACGCCAATGGCAAAAAGGACCTTGCCGAAGGGGTCCGCCTTGCGCTGGAAACACTGGAAGAGGTCGGGCTGCCAGCGATCATCCGCCCCGCATTTACCATGGGCGGCACGGGCGGCGGTGTGGCCTATAACCGCGACGACTACGAAGCGATCTGCCGCTCCGGCATGGATGCTTCGCCCGTAGGGCAAATCCTCGTGGATGAATCCCTTCTGGGCTGGAAAGAGTTCGAGATGGAGGTGGTGCGCGACACCGCTGACAACGCCATCATCGTCTGCTCCATCGAAAACGTGGACCCGATGGGCGTACACACCGGTGACAGTATCACCGTTGCCCCTGCCCTCACGCTGACGGACAAAGAATACCAGATCATGCGCAACCACTCGATTGCGGTGCTGCGCGAAATCGGCGTGGAAACCGGGGGCTCCAACGTGCAATGGGCGGTCAACCCCGTGGACGGCCGCATGGTCGTGATAGAGATGAACCCCCGCGTAAGCCGCTCGTCCGCGCTGGCTTCCAAGGCGACCGGTTTTCCCATCGCCAAGATCGCCGCCAAACTGGCCGTTGGCTATACGCTCGATGAACTGGACAATGACATTACCAAAGTCACCCCCGCCAGCTTCGAGCCGTCCATCGACTATGTGGTCACGAAAATTCCGAAATTCGCGTTCGAGAAGTTCCCCGGCAGCACACCCAACCTGACAACGGCGATGAAATCCGTGGGCGAAGCCATGTCCATCGGGCGTACCATCCATGAAAGCATGCAAAAAGCGCTGGCCTCCATGGAAGAAGGCCTTACCGGTTTCAACGAAATCGACATCCCCGGTGTGGGGGTAGGCCCATGGGAAACCGAAGGCGCGAATACGGCCGCGATCGTCAAGGCGATCAGCCAGCAGACACCGGACCGGTTGCGCACCATCGCGCAGGCCATGCGCCACGGGCTTTCCGATGATGAAATCAACGGCGTCACCATGTTTGACCCATGGTTCCTGTCGCGCATCCGCGAGATCATCGAAGCCGAACGCACCCTGCGCCAGGAGGGTCTGCCGGCCTCCGAAAAAGGCCTGCGCGCGCTCAAGATGCTGGGCTTTACCGACGCCCGCCTGGGCGAATTGACCGGCCAGCCCGAAACCAGCGTGCGCAACACACGCCTCACCCACGGCGTCACGGCCGTCTTCAAGCGTATCGACACCTGCGCCGCCGAATTCGAAGCGCAGACCCCCTATATGTATTCCACCTACGAAGCCCCCGTCTTTGACGAAGTGGAATGCGAAGCGCGCCCCACGGACCGCAAGAAAGTCGTCATTCTGGGCGGCGGCCCCAACCGTATCGGACAAGGCATCGAATTCGACTACTGCTGCTGTCACGCCTGCTATGCACTGACCGAGGCCGGCTATGAGACGATCATGGTCAACTGCAACCCCGAAACAGTCTCCACCGACTATGACACATCCGACCGGCTCTATTTTGAGCCGCTGACCTTTGAGCATGTGATGGAGATCCTACGGGTGGAGCAGGACAACGGCACCCTGCATGGGGTGATCGTCCAGTTCGGCGGACAAACCCCGCTCAAGCTTGCCAATGCACTCGAAGAGGCGGGCATCCCGATCCTCGGCACCACGCCCGACGCCATCGACCTGGCCGAAGACCGTGAACGTTTCCAGCAACTTGTGCAGGGTCTCGGGCTCCGGCAGCCGCACAATGGCATCGCGCATTCAGACGCAGAAGCTCTTGAAATCGCGTCCGAAATCGGCTTTCCACTGGTAATCCGCCCGTCTTATGTTCTGGGCGGGCGCGCCATGGAAATCGTGCGCGACCGGCAAAGCCTCGAACGCTACATCTCCGAAGCGGTGGTCGTCTCGGGCGACAGCCCCGTTCTGCTCGACAGCTACCTCGCCGGTGCAGTCGAGCTTGATGTCGACGCGCTGTGCGACGGCACGGACGTGCATGTGGCGGGTGTTATGCAACACATCGAAGAGGCCGGTGTGCATTCCGGCGACAGTGCGTGCTCGCTGCCGCCCTATTCTCTAAGCCGCGACATCATCGCCGAGATCGAACAGCAGACCCGCGCACTCGCCAAAGCGCTCAACGTCGTGGGTCTGATGAACATCCAGTTCGCCATCAAGGCCAACGACAGCGGTGAAAACGAAATCTTTCTGATCGAAGTGAACCCGCGCGCCTCGCGCACCGTGCCCTTCGTCGCCAAGGCCACCGACAGCGCCATCGCGTCGATTGCCGCGCGCATCATGGCGGGAGAGCCCTTGTCAAACTTCCCGCTGCGCGCGCCCTATGACAAAGACGCAGCCTACGATGACGTGTTGCCACTGGGCGACCCGCTGACGTTGGCAGACCCGAACATGCCATGGTTCTCCGTCAAAGAGGCAGTACTGCCCTTTGCCCGCTTTCCTGGCGTAGACACAATCCTTGGCCCCGAAATGCGCTCCACGGGCGAGGTCATGGGCTGGGACCGCGACTTCCCACGCGCCTTTCTAAAGGCACAGATGGGCGCCGGGATGGTGCTGCCGGCGCAGGGCTGCGCCTTCATATCGATCAAGGACGCAGACAAGACGCAGGACATGCTCACAACCGCGCGCATCCTGCTCGATCAGGGCTTTACCATCGTCGCTACCCGCGGCACCGCGAAATGGCTCGAAGCGCATGGCATGGCCTGTGGCATCGTCAACAAGGTCTACGAAGGCCGCCCCGACGTGACCGACATGATGAAAGACGAAGCCATCCATCTGGTGATGAACACCACCGAAGGCGCGCAGGCCGTGGAAGACAGCAAATCCATCCGCGCCATCGCGCTTTACGACAAGATCCCCTATTTCACCACAGCAGCAGGCAGCTATGCCGCCGCACTGGCCATTCAGGCACAAGCCGAAGGCGATGTGGGCGTCAAAGCGCTGCAGGGCTGACCGGCCCGCAGCGGCAGGTCTTTACCTTTGTATCCCCGCGCTCCAAGCCCGGCGCACCACGCTTAACGCCGGAGGTCTTGCGCATTGATGAACCCTGTTATCCCCCTGGGCGGTATCGTCGTCGCATTGCTGCTGGTCGCGCCCTTTGTGCTATGGAAGCTGATAAGCCGTCTGCGCGCCACGCGCCGGGTTAAGCAGACCAACATCTGGGTTGTCGCGGGCATCGACTTTCTTCTCATGCCCATCGCCGCTTACGGGATCGGGGCCCTTGTCACCGAGGTGTTCGCCCTTCTGGACAAACCCGGGCCGCAGCAGATGGCTTCTCTGGGCACACAGCTTTTGATCTATCTGGCGGTTGCCCTCGGCTGCGGCCGCCTGATCGAAGTCTGGTTTCTGTCCCGCGACGAATTCGGTGAAACCCTGCGCCTGTCGCAACTGGCGCGCAATGCGCTTTTCGGGGTCTGCTTTTTCATTGCGCTGATCGTTTTCCTCATCAGCAACGATTACGCCCCGACCGAGCTTTATATCTCCACCGGCGCCTTTGCCGCGCTGATTGCTTTTGCCATGCAGCAAACGCTGGGCGATCTGTTCTCAGGGATCTCCCTGAGCCTTGAAAGGCCGTTCAAAATCGGCGACTGGTTGCGCTTTAGCGATGGCACCGAGGGCGAAGTCACAGACATCAACTGGCGCGCCACACGGCTGCGCGGGTGGGACAACACAACCTATGTCGTACCAAACGGACAACTGGCCCGACAAAGCTTTACCAACCTGCACGGGGCGAACCATGTCTTTGCCCCGTGGTATTTTGTGCGCGTCTCGGGGGATGCCGGCCCCACTGAGGTCAAAAGCATGCTGGAAGCGGCAGCGCGACGCTGCGGATCGGTGTTGCCCCACCCCGCGCCCGTGGCCCGCCTGACCGACGGGGCGACCGTACCCTTCACCTATATGGTCTGGGTTCACTTCCCGAACTATCCGTCCATGTTCGCCGGACGCGAGGAACTCTACCGCGAAATCCGGGCCGCCCTGCTGGGGGCCGGGCTGGAACTTGCCGCCGAAATTCAGGAAGTGCGGCTCCGCGACACTGCAAAGCCGGCCCCCGAATAGCCGCTTTTGCGACACAACCCTTCCGCGCCGGCTGCAAGGGTAAAACCACGCTGTTTTCAGCACCGACACGGTCACCGCAGACCGTTTCGGCACGGATTTTCCTCGGTTTTGCCTCTTTGCTGACACAGATACGCGCGAAGTTTCTATCCACACGTGTAGTAAGCGGTGTGGCATGCTGGTGGTGGTGAGCAGGCCTTCTTTCCAAACATAGATGATTCAAAATGACTCTGGCGGGTGATGAACCGTGGAAGCGAAAAATCTGTCCTTGCAGCACGACAGCGACAGCGATGCTCTTGCAGCGGGCGACCGTCTGCTGGGCGGCCAATACACGATTATGCGCTTTCTCAACAGCGGTGGCTTCGGCATCACCTATCTGGCCAAGGACAGCCTGAACCGCACCGTTGTGATCAAGGAATGCTTCCCCGAAGCCTTCTGCCACAGGGTGAACAAATCAGTACGCGCCCACAGCAGCAGCCATGCACGTGACTTCCGCTCTATCGTCGACCTTTTCATCAAAGAGGCCCATGCGCTGGCCCGCCTGCAACACCCCAGCGTCGTCGGCGTGCATCAGGTGTTCGAGGACAATGAAACCGCCTATATGGCGCTTGATCTGATCGACGGGCAGGACCTGCTCGCTGGCATCGAAGACGACACATCGCGGCTGGCTCCCGCCGATCTGCACGCGATCACGCTCAAGCTTCTGGACGCCATTGGCCATGTCCACAGTCAGGATCTGCTGCACCGCGACATATCTCCCGACAATATTCTTGTGGACAAAACCGGACACCCCGTGCTGATCGACTTTGGCGCGGCCCGTGAAGAAGCCAGCCGCAAAAGCCGCGTGCTGTCCTCTGTACTGGTGGTCAAAGACGGCTACTCGCCCCCGGAATTCTACGCCGTCGGCAGCCCACAACTGCCCTGCAGCGACCTCTACGCACTCGCGGCGACGCTGGTACATGTCATCACCGGCGAGACACCGCCCAACAGTCAGGAACGGCTGGCCGCACTGGCCGGACGACAGCCCGACCCCTATGTCCCGCTGGCCGGACGGCTCCCGCAGTACGACAGCGCCTATCTCGAAGCGATCGATCAGGCGATGCATGTGGTGCCCTCGGCACGCATCCAGACGGCAGAAGACTGGGCGCTGCGGATCGACCAATCAAAACGGGTCGAGATGGCCCGCGCGCGTGCGCAAAGCGATCAGGAGATCAACGCCAAAGTCACCAATCTGCTGGAATGGGCGACCCGCGATGCGGCGGCGGCGCCAGACGATACACAGGACAGGGCAGCGCGAAAACCCCAGGCTGAAGCTGCCCTGCACAGGGCAAAGCCCCCGCTGCTTGACCTGCGCGATCTGCGGCCTGAAACACCCGATGTCGCGAAAGCACCAGAAGATCAGGAACAGGACCAAGAACAGGGCCACGACCCACAGCCCGAAACGGTCCCGCCCTGCCCGGACAGCGCGCTTGACACCGAAGAGGCCGACGCCCCCGGCACCGACGCCCCCGCGCCCCAACCGCTGACACCCTACGAACGCGTGCGCTCAACCGCCCTGAAACGGGCCGCAGATGCCGCACAGATGCGCCACGCCGCAGAACCCGACCACAAAACCACCCCCGGCCTCAGCCGCTTTGCCGCGGTGCCGGTGGTCTTCTGCGCCTACCTGTTCTACGCCCATGCCGCATTCCAGCATGAAACTGTGCAGGCAACCACCATCGCCCCCATCGTGACCTTGGGCAGCAGCATCGTCGACGGCTTCGCCACAGCAGAACCCGAACCCGAAGCCGAACCAGAGCTGGTGCGCCCCACCGTCGTCGTCCGCCGCGGCCTGCAGGACTGACCCCATGACACCACACAGCCCCACGCGGTCCGGAGACCCCTGATGATACAAACCCGGTTTGAATTCGACACCGCCACCGCGCTCGACAAAGGCCGCAGGGCCTATCAGGAAGACGCCGTGATTGCCGACTTCATTGCCAACTCCGATCTGGGGCTTGTGGTCCTGTCAGACGGAATGGGCGGCCACGCCGCCGGCGATGTGGCCAGCAATATCGTCGTCTCCGAAGTCCACGCGACCCTGACCCGCAAAGAGCGCAACCTGACCGCCGGTCAGGCGTCCGTTACCCGCGATCTGCACGACGCTGCCATGGCCGCCAATGCACGGTTGCGCGCCCATGTGAAAAGCCACCCCGAAACGCGGGGCATGGGCGCCACTTTGGTCGCCACCGCCATTGTCGATGGCGCGCTCTACTGGATCTCCATCGGCGATTCCGCCCTGCTGCTGTTCCGGGACGGCGAACTGATCCAACTCAACGAAGACCACTCGATGGCACCGCAAATTGACTTCATGGCCGACGCTGGCCTGCTCACGCCGGAGCAGGCGGAAAACCACCCCGACCGCAACACGTTGACCTCAGCACTTAACGGTACTGAAATCTCCAAAATTGACTGCCCCGAACAGCCACTTCCCCTGCAGCCAAAGGACATCCTTCTGGTCGCCAGCGACGGGCTGCAGTTTCTGGCCGAGCATGACCTGCGCGACGCGGTGCATCGCCTGCACGAGGCCCCCAGCGACCGTATCGCGCGGCAGCTGATGGCGCAGGTCACCGCGGTGGACGATCCCAACCTCGACAATATTTCGCTCTCGGTCATCAAGGTCACCCACGCCCCCGACGCGCACGCCACGGCACACAGACGCCCGCACGCCGCGCTAAGCGACCTGCCCGCCTGAAGGCAAAAGGATCACCCGTCGCGTTCGTGCTTTTTGAACGCCTCTGCATAATCGGGATGCCAGCGCGACAGGGCGGGCCGGTTGTGCACAATATCCCCCACAGCCCAGGAGACACGCTTGGCATCCAGCGCAGGCGAGACTTCGTTGTCGGGGCACAGAATATAGAAATCCCCCGCCGTCATGCGCTCCATCAAATAGTCAACCGTCTCTTCACTGGTCCAAGCCGCCGCCGGCATTTCGGGCATCATCCGCTGAACCATGCCGGTATAGGTAAAGCCCGGCACGAATAAATGGGCGGATATGGGCACATCCTCCGTGCGCAACTCATGCGCCAGCATCTCGGTCATGACTTTCACCGCCGCCTTGCTCACGTTGTAAGCAGGGTTACCCGGCGGTGTCGTGATCCCCTGCTTCGAGCCGGTGTTGATCACAACCGCAGGGCGCGCGGCGGACACCATATGCGGCAGAAAAGCCTGCACGCCGTTCAACACGCCGAACAGGTTGACATCCATCAGCTTGCGCCAGTTCTCTGCCGCGCTCCAACTGCCCGTGGGCAGCACGGTGCCCGCGTTGTTCATCAGCACCGCCACCTCGCCCAGCGCGAACACGTCAGCGGCCAGCGCATTCATCGCGGCCGCGTCACTCACATCGGCTGGCATGGCACGAACTGTGGCCGCCCCGCCCGACAGGTCGCGGAAATCCGCAGCGGTGGACTCCAGCGCCTCCCCCGGCAGATCGACCAGCACAACGCCCAAACCGTCTTGTAAAAACCGCGCGGCCGCGGCCCTGCCGACCCCGCTTGCCGCTCCGGTCACAACGGCAAGGCCGCCCCGTTCTGTTGCGTCACGATACATGATGTCCTTGATCTCCCCTTGTGCCCTTATGCTCTTGCGCCCTTATGCCGCTATTGGCGCGCGCCGCCACCCTAGGGCCTTGCACGGCCGCCGGAAAGCCCTCAGCCCCCCGGCCATCCTGCGCCCGACAAGCGCATTTGTGCAAGCCCTGCTAAGGTTCGGAACTATCGCGCTGCGCGGTGCCTTCCAACTCGGCCCAGGTGATCTCCCGCTCTTCGTCCAAATGCCACAACGTCCCATCCGACCGGCGCACCACCCCGCGGTCCGACAGCTCCGAATCGCCAAACCGCGGCTCGCCCAGCGCGAACCGCAAGGCGCGGCCGCGATCCTCCGCATCGGGTCATTCGATCAGATCGGCCAGACGCCCGTGCATCCAAGCCCGCAGCACATCATTCATCTTCGGCTGATACCCCCGCCCCATCGAGCGAAAGAACTTCACCACGTCCTCCTCAATGCCCAGCGTGACCTTCCCCTTCTTCTTGGGCAGCCGGTTGCGGGCAATCTCGTGCCAAAGCGGCGGCACCCGCTCGCGTGCCAAAAGCGGCTGCTGCAGGTCCCATTCGATATCTGTCATCACATCGAGGAAATAGTTGAAGTGTGCGCGCTTGATCTTTGACGTCCGCATTCCGGCCTGTCCTTTCATATCCGACCGGCCAACCCTGCGCGCAATTGGTTAACATCGCGTCGCACCACCGTATGGTCGCCTGCCAGACGGGATATGTATGGCATATGGCCCGTTCATCTTCGGGTAACCAAGTGCTGTACCCGCCGGCATCGTCAGCGGTGCTGCGGCGCGTCTCCGGCAGCGCCCTGCGCGCCAAGCGTGGCTTCTTTCGCTGCCAGCGATCCGCGCCCGAAAGTGCGCAGCAGTTTGGTCGCCTGATGCACCGGAATGTTCAACGGCAGGATCCGCGCATTGTCCACCACAACCGAACTGCCCGACCACGCCGAAGGAGAGCTTGGCAGGAACAAAACCGACTGGGTGTCGCCCCTCTCGATCTGAAAGGCGATCTGCTCGTAATCGTCAAAACGCACGAGCACCGGCTTGAGCCGCGCCGCCAGTTCTTCATTCGACGATACACTGCCCAGAACGCCTTTGAAAATCGCATAGCCGGGTATGATATCCATCAGAAATTCGTCAACCCGCTGCATCCGCCGTCCCAGAAACGCGCGCTCTGCGACAAAGCCCGCCAGATAGCAGACCAGCACAATCAGCACGATCGCCAGAATGTTGAGCGACGCGACACCCGCAATGCTCTTGACGGGAATAAGAGCATCCAGCGGGTCCACAATTACCCTACTGATCTGAAACACTTTTCCCAGAACAAAGGCAATTACCGCGACCGGCGCCAGAAACAGGATGCCGCCCAGAATTGTCTTTTTCATATTGCCCCCGCAAGCTGTGCTGCGCGACCCTCGCAAATAATCGCCGCCGGCACCAGTCCGCGCATCGCCATTTGGCGGATCACGCAGCTTGCGCTAAGCTCGGTGCAGCAAAACGGAGAGCCCAAATGCGACAGTATTCCATACCAGCCCTGCTTGTGATCGCAGCCTGCGCGCCCGCACCCGATCCCGTCGTTCTGCCCGAAACATCCCTGCCCTTCTTCGGGGACGGCTACCCGGCCGCAGGCGACCTCTGCCGCAATCTTGGCGAAAGCGCAGAGACGGTGAACTATCTTGATCACACCGCTGATCTGGTCGGCTGCCCTGAAACCATGCCGGACCTTGACGCCTTTGTCGCCGAAACGGGCGCACGAGAGGTGTTCCGGCAGGACGGATATGTCGTCTACTCCATCCCCACAGGCATCTAGCGGCCCTGTCCCCACGGGGACACCCCCCGCCGTCAGACGCTGCGTCACATACCCTTCCACGGCTTGACCCTAGGGCATATATCGCCCCACAAGACGGGCGAATGAAGGACGCAAGTATGTATACACCAGCCATCACCGGAACCGGCGTGTTCACGCCCCAGAACGTTATCACCAATGCCGAACTGGTGGAGGCCTTCAACGGTTATGTTGATCTCTACAACGCCGAGCAGGCCGAAGGCATCGCCGCGGGCGAGGTTGCGGCCAAGGAGTATTCGTCAGAGGAATTCATCGTCAAGGCGTCGGGTATCCAGCAACGCTATGTCATCGACAAGACGGGTGTGCTCGATCCCAAGGTGATGCACCCGCTGCTGCGCCAGCGCAGCGATGAAGAACCGTCCCTGATGGCCGAAATGGGTCTGGACGCTGCGCAAAAAGCGCTGGCCGAGGCCGGCAGGTCCGCGTCTGAGGTAGATCTGGTCATCTGTGCCGCGTCGAATATGGAACGCGCCTATCCTGCCATCGCCATCGAAATCCAGACGTTGCTGGGGGCCACCGGCTTTGCCTTCGACATGAACGTCGCCTGCTCTTCGGCCACGTTTGGCATACAGGCCGCCGCCGACATGATCCGCTCAGGCTCCGTGCGGCGCGCATTGGTCATCAACCCCGAGATTTGTTCAGCCCACCTCGAATGGCGCGACCGGGATTGCCACTTTATCTTTGGCGATGTGGCAACCGCCACCCTGCTTGAGCGCAGCACGGATGCAACCGGCGACTACTTCGAGGTGAAATCGACCCGCTGTGCGACCGAATTTTCCAACAATATCCGCAACAACAACGGCTTTCTGCGCCGCTCGCGCCCCTCGGGGACAGTCGACCGCCGCGACATGCAATTCATGCAAAACGGGCGCAAGGTCTTTAAGGAAGTGCTGCCCATGGTGTCGGACCATATCGCCACTCACATGACCGAGGAAAACATCGCCGCCGCCGACCTCAAAAGGCTCTGGCTGCATCAGGCCAACAAAACGATGAACGATTTCATCGGCCGCAAGGTGCTCGGCCGGACGCCTGAGCCGTCAGAGCAGCCCAATATCCTGCAGGACTATGCCAATACCTCATCAGCAGGCTCCATCATCGCCTTCTCCAAATACTCCGGCGACATGGCGCCCGGTGACATGGGCCTGATCTGCTCTTTCGGGGCAGGCTATTCCGTGGGCTCGGTCGTGGTGCAGAAACAGGCGGCCGGCTGAGGTCAGGTACTGCTGGCGCCGTGATCGCTTTCAAGGTGCAGCTTCATGTCGATCAGCACCTGCTGGAGCAAGGTCGTCTCCTTCAGCAGGCGTTTGGCCTCGTTCACGGTGATTTTGCCGTCTTCCATCGACTGTTGATACTCAGCCATCAGCATCGCAAACCGCTGGCTCAGCGCAATCACATCCGAATTCACACCACCGGGGCGGTCTTCGTTCGGGCGGCGATCGTCGAACTGCAACGACGCGCCTGCCAACTCCGACAAAGCACCAGTGACATGCGGATAGCCCGCGGCCTTCTCCAACAGCGCCACGGCCTCGATCGGGATGAACCGGTCGGCATGCTCGTCATGGTCTGAGTAATAGCGGCCCAGCGTCGCCTTGGACTTACCCGTCAGGACACAAGCCTGCTCGATGCCGACGTCTTTGACCAACGCCTCGGTGTGTTTCTTAAGGTATCGCCCGATCACAGACATTACCGTCTCCCCTATTCCAAAATACGACCTTTCCCAACGGGGAAACCGCAGTGTTTTTACCCATTAATCAGATGTTTGGGAAATGTCATTTATAAAACACTCCCGTAGTTGCGGGAGATCATGAGTAGCCGGCGACCCCGACGCCGGTTTTTGGTAGGGGCTTTTCGTGTTCCGTCATCTGGGGAATGATGGGTCGGTCAGTGCTGGCAGTCGCACGAATGCCCTTTTCTGGAACGTTGACGGCTTGCGGCACGCCCTGCACCGGCCTATCAAACGCCATGGCCAAGCTTTACTTTCACTACTCCACAATGAACGCCGGAAAATCGACGGTTCTGCTACAGGCGGCGCATAACTACAAAGAACGCGGCATGCAGCCCTATCTGCTGACGGCCCGGCTTGACCACCGCGGCGGAGAAGCCCGCATCGCCTCGCGCATCGGGATCGGTGAAACCGCCGACACGTTTGACACCGACGACGATCTTTTTGCCAGAATTTCCATTAGGTTGGAACATGGGCCGGTGGCCTGTACCTTTATCGACGAGGCACAATTCCTGACCGAGACACAGGTCTGGCAACTGGCCCGAGCCGTCGATGACCTGAAAGTACCGGTCATGTGTTTCGGCCTGCGCGTAGACTTTCGCGGCAAGCTGTTTCCCGGTTCAGCCACCTTGCTGGCACTGGCCGATGAAATGCGCGAAGTGCGCACCATTTGCCACTGCGGAAAAAAGGCCACCATGGTGGTGCGGACAGATGCAGATGGGCACGTTGTAAAAGACGGCGCGCAGGTGCAGATCGGCGGCAACGAAACATATGTGTCGCTGTGCCGCAAACACTGGAGAGAAGCCGTCGGCGACCGCTAAGCGCTATACTGCGTTCGGCAATTCTTTGCCGTCAAAGAAGGCTTTCAGGTTGTTGACGCTCATCATGCCCATATCCTCGCGCACCTCCAGCGCCGCCGTGCCCAGATGCGGCAGCAGGGCGACGTTCTCCATGGCGATCAGCGCTTCGGGTACCTGCGGTTCGAACTCGTAGACATCCAGCCCAGCCCCCGCGATCACACCGCTTTGCAACGCGGCAATCAGCGCGTTTTCCTGTACCACATTGCCGCGCGCGATGTTCACAAGATGGGCATGCGGTTGCATGGCACCTAAGACCGCCGCGTCAATCAGGTGGTGCGTCTCGCTGCCGCCGGGCACCGCGATCACCAGCACATCCACCGCAGCGGCAAGCGCCTTCAATTCCGGAACATAGGTCGCCGGAAAATCCAGTTCCTTGGGCGACCGGCTGGTGTAGGCCACATCCATGCCAAAGCCGAAGTGGCAGCGTTTCGCAATGGCCTGTCCGATCCGGCCCATTCCCACGATCCCCACCGTTTTACCGCCCAGATGCATGCCCAGCAGTTGCGTGGGGTGCCAGCCTTCCCAGCCCCCTGCCCGCAAGAGCCGCTCACCTTCGCCCGCGCGGCGCGCGGTCATCAGCATCAGGCACATGGCCGTGTCCGCGGTAGCATCCGTCACGGCGCCGGGCGTGTTGCTGACCGCGATACCCGCAGCCGCAGCAGCAGCCACGTCGATGTGGTTGTAGCCCACGCCAAAGTTGGCCAGAAGCTTGCAGCGTGGTGCCGGAACAGAGGCGAAAACCTCGGCCGAGAACATGTCCCCCAGCGTCGGTACCGCAGCGTCATATTCGGTCAGCACACGGTGCATCTCGTCCTCGGTCAGCGGCGTTGTGATCTCGCGCACGTCCAGATCAAAACGGGCCCGCGCCGCCTGCTGAACGCTTGCGGGTAAGGGGCGGCTGAAAAATACTTTGGTCAATGCATCCGCCCTCCGACAGGCACGTCCTGATCCGGCCCCAGCAGCACCACCTCGCCCTGCGCATCAGGCAGGCCCAGCACCAGCACTTCGGACATGAACGGCCCGATCTGGCGCGGCGGGAAGTTCACCACCGCGATCACCTGTTTGCCCACCAGCCCGTCGGGCGTGTAATGCGCGGTCACCTGTGCCGAGGTCTTTTTCTCGCCAATCTCGGGGCCGAAATCGATCCACATTTTGATCGCCGGTTTGCGCGCTTCCGGAAAGGGTTCCGCACGCCGAATGATACCCGTCCGGATATCCACCTTCATAAAGTCATCAAAGCTGATCTCAGCCATTCGCAAGCTCCCGCGATCTGTCTGTTGCGGCCTTGACCGCGCGTGCCAGCAGAGCCGGAAAGCCGGTCTCTTCATCCATCAGCACCTCCAGTGCAGCCTGCGTCGTGCCGTTGGGTGACGTCACGTTTATCCGCAGCTGCGCGGGGCTTTCCTCAGATGCCATGGCAAGGGCCCCCGCGCCCGCCACGGTCGCCTTTGCCAGCCGCAGTGCCGTATCGGGGTCCAGCCCCTGCGCCGCGCCCGCTGCGGCCATCGTCTCGATCATGTGAAACACATAGGCCGGACCGGACCCGCTTACCCCGGTGACCGCGTCGATCTGCGCTTCCTCGTCGACGCGCACGACGTCGCCCACCGCGCGCAGCAACTGTGTCGCCTCGTCCAGCGCCGCAGCCCCGGCCGAGGCATTGCCCACAATCGCCGTGATCCCTTGGGAAATAGCAGCCGGTGTGTTCGGCATCGCCCGCACGATCGGCGTTTGCGCGCCCAGAACCCCCTCGAAATAATCCAGTGTGACGCCTGCCGCCACGCTGATAAACAGGGTATCCTTGTTGCCCATAGCCGCCAGTGTTGGCAGCGCCTCAGCCATAATTTGCGGCTTGACGGCAACCAGCACAATCGCGGGCGCATCGGGCAGGTTGCCGGTCAAATCGACGCCGGTGTCTTTAAGCCAGTCAGAAGGGTTCGGCTCGACCACCCAGACAGAGGACGGCGGCAATCCCTGCCCAAGCCATCCCGCCAGCATGGCCGACCCCATCTTGCCGCAGCCCAGAAGCACAAGGCCCCGCGCTGCAATCCTGCTGTCTTTCATGAGTGACTGCCCCCGACTTACGTTTCATCCGGGGGCGAGTGTTACGCGCGTCCGTAGGCCTCTGCAATGGCGACCTGCAATGCCGCTTCTGGGGTACGATCGCCCCAGATCAGCAGTTGCATTGCAGGGTAGTACCGCTCAGCACTCATCACCGCGGCGCCGATCATGGTGTCAATCTGGTCTGCGCTGGCCACATTGCCGCCTGCCAGCACCAGACCGTAACGGTACACCATCAGCTTTTGCTCCGCCCAATAGGTGAAAGCACCCGCCCAGCACTGGTCGTTGACGTGGTTCAGCAATTCATAGAGATCGGGCAGCTTTTCTTCGGGCGGCTCCATCTCGAAGGTGCAAACCATGCGCAGTGTCTCGTCATAGGCAGACCATGCCAGTGTCAGCGAGTAGGTGCGCCACTGCCCTTCTACTGCCATTGCAATCTGCTCGTCGGAAATCCGGTCAAAATCCCACTCGTGGTGGGCTGCCAGATGTTCAACGATGTCGATAGGGTGGATGTCGTCTTCAAGAAACTGCTCGGACAAGGCCATGGTGTCACCTCTTTTTATCGCCCTAGCGGAGGAGATGCTGTCTAGCCCCCAAAGCTAGGTGCCTGCTCTAGAGAACGGGGCGACCCCCCGCGCCTCTACAAGATATGGTGCGGTGTCAAAGCTCATCTGGCAACCCCTATTCTTGCGGTCACCTACAATAAGTTGTGGATAGTCCGGGTTTGAACCCAAATAAGCGGCAAAGGTTACCAAACCAAAGAGTATGGTCGGCCGCTTAAACGTTTTGTTTATGCACGGCCCGCCCGCAGGGCCCGCAGCACAGGGCTGCGGCGCCATGGTCTTATCGCGCGTGGTGCGGGTTGGGGATCAGTCTTTCGCCTCAAGCGCGTCGAGCCGCGCCTTGAGAACTTCGTTCTCTTCGCGGGCCTTTTGCGCCATGGCGCGTACCGCGTCGAATTCCTCGCGCGTGACAAAATCGCGGTCGGCCAGCCAGCGGTCCATCATGCCCTTCATGGCCGTTTCCGCCTCATCCCGCGCGCCCTGCGCCACGCCCATGGCGTTTGTCATCAGTTGTGAGATATCGTCGAAAATCTTGTTACGGGTTTGCATCTGCTGTCTCCGGTTGCTTGCGGGTTATATGGACCCGCAAACCCGCCTGTGCAAGGTTGACTTACCTGTTGGCGCAAGGGCATGCATGCGCCATGCGCGGTGTTCTCCAGTTTCCCGACCTCTCACCCGAGATATTCTCCATCTCGATCTTCGGCTTCGAGCTGGCGCTACGCTGGTATGCGCTGGCCTACATCGTGGGCATTGTGCTGGGCTGGCGGCTTGCGGTGCGCGCCGTCAAATCTCCCCAGCTTTGGCGCGCCCAGACACCGGTGATGACGCCGGCGCAGATTGAGGATTTGCTTACGTGGATCATTCTGGGCGTGATCCTGGGCGGCAGGCTGGGTTATGTGGCCTTTTACCAACCCGCCTACTTCCTGCAGAACCCCGGCGAAATTCTGGCCATATGGCAGGGGGGCATGGCTTTTCACGGCGGACTGATCGGGGTCATTCTGGCAGGGTGGATGTATACCACGCGGCACGGGATCGCCAAACTGGGTGCGGCAGACATCATGGCGCTGGGGGTGCCACCGGGCTTGCTGTTGGGACGGATCGCCAATTTCATCAACGCCGAGCTGTGGGGCAGACCAACCGACATGCCGTGGGGCGTCGCCTTTCCCGGTGCCGCGGCCCAGTCCTGTCCGCAGGTCGAAGGGATCTGTGCCCGCCATCCCTCGCAGCTTTATGAGGCGGGGCTTGAAGGGCTGGTGCTGGGCGCCATTCTGATCTGGCTGGTCTGGGCGCGACGCGCGCTCATGCGCCCCGGTCTCGTGGCCGGCACCTTTTTCGCAGGCTATGGCCTGTCGCGGTTTTTCGTGGAGTTCTTCCGCCAGCCCGATGCGCAGTTTGTCACCGATGGCAATCCACTGGGGCTTGCATGGCAGATTGGCGGTGTGGGCCTGACCATGGGTCAAATCCTTTGCGTGCCGATGATCCTGCTGGGCCTTGCGCTGATGCTGCGTGCCGGGCGGCGCGCATGAGTTTAAAAGACGAGATTCGCCAGCGCATCCAAAACGCGGGGCCGCTTAGCATGGCAGACTACATGGCAGAATGCCTGTTGCACCCCCGCTTCGGCTATTACACAACGCGTGACCCTTTCGGCAGCGCGGGCGACTTTATCACTGCGCCTGACATCAGTCAGATGTTTGGTGAACTCGTCGGGCTGGCGCTGGCACAGGCATGGATGGATCAGGGACAGCCCGCCCCCTTCACACTGGCCGAGCTTGGCCCCGGCCGAGGTACCCTGATGGCCGATGTCTTGCGCGCGACCGCTGGTGTCAGCGGGTTTCATGCAGCTGCCCAGATCAGCCTGGTCGAAGCGTCGCCACGATTGCAAAGCCAACAGCGCGACACACTAGCCCCTTTCTATATACATTTTGCCCCCCATGCAGACGCTCTGCCCGATCAGGCGCTGTTTTGTGTGGCGAATGAGTTTTTCGACGCCCTGCCTGTACGCCAGTTCGTCCGCACCGAAAACGGCTGGCGCGAGCGTCAGGTCGGGCTGGACGGCATGGCTCTCGCGTTCGGGCTGGGTCCCGAAACGGATCAGCCCGCACTTGCCCACAGAGTGCGCGACACCAAAGCGGGTGACACTGTCGAAACCGCGCCGCAGGCGGCACCGATCTGCGAGGCGCTGAGCGCGCGTATTGCACGGCACGGAGGCGCTGCGCTCATCATCGACTATGGCGATTGGCGCAGCCTTGGCGACACCGTGCAGGCGATGCGCGGGCACGCCTACTCCGACGTGCTGGACGACCCCGGTGCCGCAGATATCACGGCACATGTGGATTTCGAAGCGCTTGCGCAGGCGGCATCCCATTGCGCGCACAGCAAACTGACGCCACAGGGTGTTTTCCTGGAACGTCTGGGTATTACCGCACGTGCGCAAGCGCTTGCTGCGCGGCTGTCGGAACCGGCGCTGGGAGAGCACATAAGCGCACATCGCCGCTTGACGCACCCCGAAGAAATGGGAAACCTGTTCAAAGTACTCGGCCTCTTCCCTGTCGGAATGCCACCGCCCCCGGGACTGGAAATATGACACTGGAAATCCTGACCTCTGACGCGCTTTCGCCTTTGCGGCACGGGTTCTTTACGCGGCGCGGTGGGGCATCTTCAGGCATTTTTGCAGGCCTCAATTGCGGCCATGGCAGTTCGGATCAGAAAGAGATCGTGTCGATCAACCGCGCGCGGGTGGCCGGCGCATTGGATGTGGCACCGGAGAAACTGACCGGCGTGCACCAGATCCATTCTGCCGATGCCGTCGTTGTCGAAGCCCCGTTGCAGGAAAGTGTCAGGGCTGACGCAATTGTCACGCGCGTGCCGGGGCTCGCGATTTCGGTCCTGACAGCCGATTGTCAGCCTGTGCTGTTTGCGGATGAAAAAGCGGGCGTTGTGGCGGCTGCTCACGCCGGGTGGCGCGGCACGCTGGACGGTGTTCTGGAGGCAACGATTGACGCAATGATCTCTGTCGGGGCCAGGCGCGAAGACATCACGGCTGTCATCGGACCGAGCATTTCCCAAGCCGCCTACGAGGTCGGGCCAGAATTTTTTGATGCATTCATGGTCGAAGACGAAAGCTTCGCGCGGTTTTTTGCGGGGGGCAAAGACGACCGCATGCACTTCGACCTGCCGGCTTTCGGGCTCCACCGTCTGCGCGCTGCTGGTATCGGATCTGCGGAATGGACACGGCACTGCACCTACACTGATTCTGACCGTTTTTACTCCTATCGCCGCGCCACGCACTCAAAAGAGGCAGATTATGGCCGTTTGATTGCCGCGATCCGTTTGTGATTTTTGGCCAATCTGGACCGCATTGAGGCACAGAGCGCCGCGCGGCCGCCGCATTTGCATTCAACAATAGCGTGCAATCGAAGGTATTGATGCGGCCCCAGCACAAAAAAGCATCCCAAACGTCATAAAAGAAAGGGGATCAGACCACTTCGTCGAAATGCGGCAAATCGTTCAAAATTGTAGCAAAACCCTATCGAATTTTTTCAAAAATTTTTTTGTTTTGCCCAAAAGCGGCCCGAATGCTCTGTCAATTTCAAGGTCGACCAAAGGCAGAAACCGACACTTACAGATACTCACGAGCAGGACCAAACCATGAAAACCAACACGCGCTTTATCCAATCCATCGTAAAAACTTCACAGGATAGCGATGTGGTGATGCCATGGGCCCGCGGGCAACGCCGCAAGGCCTTTGTTGAAAAGCGCGCCGCTGCGGCAAACAGCGCACGCAAAACAGCGTAATACCCCTCCAAGTACAAATGGGTTGGCAGCCCAAAACGCCCTCCAGGACGAATCGTCCTGGGGGGTGTTTTCTTTTTTAGGCAAAATATGGCGACACAGCCCCGTTTTGGGAAACAAAGCCGCCGGCGCGCGCCGCTTCATCGCGGCTGATCTGACAATTGACCCGATTTTTTGACAAATCACGCGGGGCACCGCAGTTTGTTAACTCGAATTGGAAGTTTTCATTAAATCCGTCCTGTTCGTGATCGTCGGTGGGGGCCGACACGGGTGTGACACACGACGAAAGGCGTCACATGAATTTGCCCTCCGCTGCCAAAAGCCTCTTGGACCAGGACATCGTGCCGAATGACACCCGTGCGACGGTCATGCCCGACCGCGTGTCCAAACCTGCGTTTGGTGTTCGGGTGGTAGATGTCGCGGGCCTCAAGGCAGACGGGCATATGGTGATCGGGCAACGGCGCATCCCCACTTTGCGTGTTTTCGATCAGGCGTTTGCGGGGTTCGCACAGGGCACGATTTTTCAGGCAGAACGTGGATACATGGCGATCGAGGATATCCAACCCGGCGATATGCTGATGACTGCTGACGGGACGACGGAACAGGTCACCTGGATCGGATCGGCCACTTTTTCACCGAACGATCTGGGCGACAGGATGCATCTGACGCGGGTCATGGCAGACAGTTTTGGCATGAACCGCCCTGAAAGCTTTATCAGCCTGGGGTCCGCTGCACGTGTGTTGCAGGCCCCTGCCCATCTGCGCGGCAACATTGATGCAGGACGTATGATGACGCCTGCACATCGTTTTCTGGATGGGGTCAATGTGATTGAGGTGATGCCCCCCACACCGATGCGTCTGTTCCATATCGGTATGCGCCGTCACACAGCCCTGATCGCAAGCGGTCTGGAGGTAGAGAGCTACCATCCCGGCAGCACGCCTATTGGCGATTTGTCCAACACGCTGCGCGATGTCTTCCAGTCGATGTTCCCACATATCGACCGGCTGAGCGATTTCGGCCCAATGGCCTTTACGCAGGCACCGGATACCTAGGCTCAAGCCGTTGCGGCCAACCGTTCCTCAAGTACGTCAAAGGGTACACCGGGCTCATCCTTCGCCACGCGGATTACAAGCGAAGTCTTGACGCTGGCGACATTCGGCGTCGTCAGCAACTCTCCGGTAAGAAAGCGTTGAAAGCTTGACAGGTCGGGTGCTGCACATTTGAGAATGAAATCGACTTCTCCGTTCAGCATGTGGCATTCGCGTACCAAGGGCCATGCACGGCACCGGTCTTCGAAAGCGGTCAGATCTGTCTCGGCCTGACTGGCCAGCCCAACCATCGCAAAGACCTGCACTTCAAACCCAAGCTCACGCGCATCGACGTCGGCGTGGTACCCTTTGATGTATCCTGCTTCTTCCAGGGTGCGTACGCGGCGCAGGCAAGGAGGTGCTGAGATGCCGACGCGTTTTGCCAGTTCGACGTTGGTCATGCGACCGTCCGCCTGCAATTCGGCAAGAATTTTTCGATCGATTGGATCCAGGCGCATTTCCGGTTATTCTCCCCCCGAAATTTGCGTTTCTTATACCACAGAGCAAAGCACGCGCAATAATATTTCGCAGTTGCGCAATATTATTTCTCTTCCACACCCTCTCTTGTGCTGCTTCTTTGACCAGTACCGGGGCAGAAATGGGGGTTTAAGACAGTCTGCCGCCTCTATATATCAGCTAGTGCTGCTTTTGAGTGAGATTGGGGATTCTTATGGGCGATACACGGCACACACGCGTTTTGATCATCGGGTCCGGCCCCGCCGGATACACAGCAGGCGTCTACGCGAGCCGCGCTATGCTGGAGCCTGTTTTGGTGCAGGGCATTGAACCGGGCGGACAATTGACCACGACAACCGAGGTTGAAAACTGGCCCGGCGACACCGAAGTGCAAGGCCCCGACCTGATGATCCGCATGCAGGAACACGCCAGGGCGATGGGTACCGAGATCATCGGCGACATCATTACCGATCTGAACATTGAGCAGCGGCCGTTTGTGGCGAAGGGCGACAGCGGCACGACCTATACGGCGGATGCTGTCATTCTCGCTACCGGCGCTCGTGCCAAATGGCTGGGCTTGCCGTCGGAGGAAAAATTCAAAGGCTTTGGTGTTTCGGCCTGTGCCACCTGCGATGGTTTTTTCTATCGCGGTCAGGAGATTGTGGTCGTCGGTGGCGGCAACACGGCCGTTGAAGAAGCGCTTTTCCTCACCAACTTTGCCTCAAAAGTGACGCTGGTGCATCGCCGTGACGAGCTTCGCGCCGAAAAAATCCTGATCGACCGCTTGATGAAAAACCCAAAAATCGAGCCATTGTGGTTTCATGAACTTGAGGAGGTTGTCGGCACCGAGAACCCCTTGGGCGTTGAAGGGGTGCGCGTCAAACACACCAAAACAGGCGAGATTACAGAAATCCCCGCCAAGGGTGTTTTCATCGCCATCGGGCACGCGCCTGCAAACGAGTTGGTAAAAGACGTGCTGGAAACGCATATGGGGGGCTATGTCGTCACCAAGCCGGACAGCACCGAAACCTCTGTTCCGGGTGTTTTCGCAGCCGGTGACCTGACCGATCACAAGTACCGTCAGGCGGTCACCTCGGCGGGAATGGGCTGTATGGCAGCGCTGGAGGCGGAACGTTTTCTGGCAGAAAACGAGGCCCCCGCCACATCACAGGCCGCGGCAGAGTAGCGCCCGACGCGGGCCAGCGGTGTTGCGTGCGCGCGTTGGCTTAAGGTGCCGCTGACGGGCTGTGGTGAATAACGCTTGAGAACGTCACTCAAGCGAGGCCATGCCCATGCCAACCCGCAAAGCATTATCCCACATACCCGGCCCGCCGGTACCGCCAATCATCGGCCATACGCTTGCCATTGCAAAGGACAGCTACGGCACCCAGCAGGATTACATCCGGCATTACGGACCGGTCTACAAAACGAAGATGCTGGGCGTCTGGCGGGTAAACCTGTGTGGACCTGATGCGCTGGAATATGTCTTGCTGGACAAGGAGAAGAACTTTTCCTCCGCGGGTGGTTGGGACGCGCTGCAGCGCATCTATCCGGGCGGCCTGATCCTGCAGGATTTCGACGGTCACCGTCAGAACAGGCGCATCATGATGGCAGCTTTTCGGGCAAACGCGATCCGTGACTACCGCGTGCGCATGGAAGCGATCATGCAAGATTTGCTGGTGGGCTGGCCGGAAGACACGCCGTTTGATTTCTATTCTGCCATCAAGAACCTGACGCTGCGCATGGGGGGGGCTGTCTTTATGGGGCTCCCGCTGGACGACAGTTTGGCCCAAAAAGTTAACAGAGCCATCACCGATGAAATCCGCGCCTCTGTCACGCCGATCCGGTGGTCGATCCCGTTTACACCCATGTGGCATGGCATACGCGGTCGCGATTTTCTGCGCGAGACCTTCCGGTCTCTGATCGCGGCGCGGCGCGAAACCGGTGGCGAAGATTTCTTTTCGCAGATGTGTCTGGCAAAGGACGAAGACGGCATCGGCTGGAGCGAAGACGAAATACTCAACCAGTTTAATCTGCTTATCATGGCAGCCCACGACACCACCGCGACCTCGCTGACCGTCATGATGTCGGCATTGGGCACACATCCGCAGTGGCAGCAAAGGTTGATCGATGAGGTGGCCTCACTAGGGGATCGGGAGCTTGATGACGCAGCCTTGTCGCGCATGGTCGACACAGACAAAGTGTTTCGCGAAGCGTTGCGGCTGGTCCCGCCGGTGCCCTTCATTCCGCGCAAAGCCTTGCGCGACTTTCACTGGAAGGGTTTTGACATTCCGGCAGGCACATCCCTGGCCCTTAATCCTGGGGTGACGATGCTCTCTCCCGAGTTGTTCAGCAATCCGACCGAATTCGACCCGGACCGCTTTGCTTCTGACCGTCTGGAAGACCGAATTCACCGTTTCGCCTGGACCCCTTTTGGCGGGGGGGCACACAAGTGTCTCGGCATGCATTTTGCCACAATGCAGGTAAAGCTTTTTGTGGCAGTGCTGTTAAAGCGTTACAAGATCAGCCTGCCTCAGGGCGCGCCCAAGTGGAACCGCATGCCAATTCCCAAGCCCAAAGGCGGGTTGCCGCTGGTTCTGGGGCGTCACTGAACAAAAAAGGCCGCAGTCAAAGCTGCGGCCCCATCTCAAATGATCGGTTTTTCAGTGCACCGCTACGGGCGCATAGTCGTTCTGCCGCGCCAAGCGGAACGCCAGCTTGCGGTCTGCCACCAGCGCGAGTTGTTGGCCGTCGCTGTCATGCACGGCGTATAGCTGTTCAAGGCCTTCAATTTTACCCTGCACTTCGGTCGGCAAATCGTTCACATCAACGGTCTTAACGTAAACAATGCGTTTTTCATCCGGCGTCTGGTCAAATGGTTCTTGCATCTTGCTATCCCTTCTTGATGTTGATTGTCTGAACGACCGATTGCGTCTTTTCGCGGCTCAGGTCGACGTGCAGCAGGCCGTTTTCCATTATGGCCTCTCCCACGTCCACACCATCAGCCAGCACAAAGCTGCGCTGGAACTGCCGCGCAGCGATCCCGCGATGCAGGAAAACACGGCCCTCGCTATCGTCACTCTGACGACCCCGGATGACCAGTTGACGGTCTTCCACGGTGATCGAAAGATCCCCTTCCGCAAAGCCTGCAACGGCCAGCGTGATGCGGTAGGAATAGTCCGAAGTCTGTTCGATGTTGAACGGCGGGTAACCCTCATTGCCCGATTTCGCAGTGCGTTCGAGCAGCCGTTCCAGTTGTTCAAACCCCAGCATATGGGGATATGATGCAAGCGTCATTTTTGTCATGCGACACGTCCTTATGGATCAAGCGACAGTCATTAAAAGGCCCCAAAGCGGCTGCCCTTTCCTAGAATATGGGGAGGCATTGCCCACAACGCAAGGGCTATGCGGTCTGCATATGATCGCCTATGATGAGGAACCTGAAACAGCGGAATCACCTTTGACATGAATGCACCTACCGATCTGTCGATGAAAACGGATGAGGTGTTGCGGGTCGAACTTGCGGTCTTCCGTCGCGAGCACCGTGATTTGGATGATGCGATCCATGCGTTGGTCGAAAAAGGGACTGCCGACCAGTTGACGCTGCAACGTCTGAAAAAACGGAAACTCAGGCTCAAAGACATGATCGCCATCATCGAAGATCGCCTGACACCGGATATCATCGCCTGATTGGCCCGCACGGCATTGCGTGTGGGTCCGTCTTGACTATAGTGCCGCTCTCCTGAGATCAGGCTGAAGGGGCCGATGAAATGACCACTCCTCCCGTTGGGATTATCATGGGTAGCCAGTCAGATTGGCCGACCATGCGCGAAGCTGCGCAGATTCTGGAAGATCTGGGCGTCGCTTACGAAAAACGGATTGTATCAGCGCATCGCACGCCTGACAGGCTTTGGGACTATGGCGTTACCGCCGCCGAGCGCGGCCTGCAGGTTATCATCGCCGGTGCGGGTGGGGCAGCACATTTGCCCGGCATGATGGCCTCAAAGACGCGCATACCGGTAATTGGTGTGCCGGTGCAGACCAAGGCGCTCTCGGGGGTCGACTCTCTTTATTCAATCGTGCAAATGCCCCGTGGGTACCCAGTGGCGACCATGGCCATCGGGGCTGCAGGCGCCGGCAATGCCGGGCTGATGGCTGCCGGCATTCTCGCACTGAAAGATCCCGAACTTGCCGCACGACTGGAGGCATGGCGCGCAGCGCTCTCTGCCTCGATTCCGGAGGTGCCCATCGATGACTGATCCGCTGCGCACCGGTGCGACGATCGGTATTCTCGGCGGCGGACAGCTGGGTCGCATGCTCTCGGTCGCCGCCTCGCGTCTGGGTTTCAAATGCCACATTTTCGAGCCCGGCGCGGCACCGCCCGCAAGCCAAGTTGCCGATATCACAACCTGTGCACCCTATGAGGACACCGCAGCACTGCAGTCCTTTGCGCGTAGCGTGGATGTTGTCACCTATGAGTTCGAAAACATCCCCACCTCTGCGCTTGATTGTGTGGAGGCGATCGTACCGATACGCCCGGGGCGTGAAGCACTGCGGGTCAGTCAGGACCGTCTTACAGAAAAGACGTTTCTGCAGGATCTTGGCCTGACCGTGGCACCGTTCAGTGATGTCACTGACGCAGCCTCACTCGATGCGGCCCTCCAGCGGATCGGCGCGCCCGCCATCCTCAAAACCCGTCGTTTCGGTTATGACGGCAAGGGGCAGGCGCGCATCATGGCGCGCGAAAATGCCGCGTCGGCCCTTGCCGATATGTCAGGCCAGCCCTCAATCCTCGAAGGCTTCGTGAATTTCAGCCACGAAGTATCCGTGATCGCGGCCCGCAGCAGCGACGGTGCTGTCGCCTGTTTCGATCCGGGAGAGAACGTGCACAAAGACGGCATCTTGCGCACCACGCAGGTACCCGCTCGTCTAAGCGGCGCGCAGCGCACAGATGCGGTGCTGCTGGCGGGTAAAATACTGAATGCGCTGGATTACGTCGGCGTTATGGGCGTAGAGCTTTTTGTGACGCCGCAGGGACTGGTGGTCAATGAAATCGCCCCGCGGGTGCACAACTCCGGTCACTGGACACAAAACGGCTGCATGGTCGATCAGTTCGAACAACATATTCGCGCGGTTGCAGGATGGCCCTTGGGCGACGGCACACGTCATTGCGACATCGTGATGGAAAACCTCATAGGTGACGATATGGACCGGGTGCCGGATCTGGCCCGCGATGGCACTGCGGCGCTGCATCTCTATGGTAAGGCTGAGGTCAAACCCGGCCGCAAGATGGGTCATGTCAACCGCGTCGTACAGTCCTAGTCAGCCTTTGAAAAAGCGGTTCGCGATCTCGCCAGACAGATAACTGAACTGCCCTTCGACCAGTGTCGCGGCGACGCGTCGTGTGTGCTTGTCAAGCACGACGATATCCGCCCGTTTACCGGGGGCCAGCATGCCCCGATCGGTTAACCCCAGCACCGCTGCAGGCCCTTCCGAGACCAGACGCCAAGCCTGCGCCCAAGAGGCCACACCGGTTTTTTCCAGCATCAAAGCCGCGCGGCGCGGACTGGGGTAGTGATAGTCGGACGCAATCGCATCACACAGCCCCATCGTGATAATATCCATCGCACTGACATTGCCTTTATGCGATCCGCCTCGCACCACATTGGGCGACCCCAGAACGACTTTGTCACCGGCATCATGCGCAGCCTCGGCCGCCTCAAGCGTTTCGGGAAACTCTGCAATGCGGACCCCCCTCTTTCGCCATACCGCGCGGGCGGCGGCGGTGGCATCGTCGTGGCTGCCCATCTTCACACCCGTCGCTGATAACTGTGCAGTCAGATCGTCCAGAGCTGCGGGCACCTCAGGCGCGCGCGCATGCATATCCATCAGAAACTTGAAATGCGCATCCGGGTTTCGCCCCGCCTTGAGCGCCTGCCCGACCATTCGGGGTGGGTGACGACCCTGGGCCAGGCGGTCGTGCGGCAGATGATCGTTGAAAACGAGGTATTCAACACCCCATTCCTGTACCAGAGCGGGGATGTCTTTATAAATATCAAGCAGATGCGTCTCTAGCCGTAGTTGCGCGCGCAGATCGGTTACAAGTGTGGGTGCGGTGTCCCGGATGGCCTGAAACACCTGATCCGCGAACTCAAGCCCGCGAACGCCCCCTTCCCAGCTGACGAATTGCGCCAGAACCGCGGTTGTGATGCCATTGGCCGCAAGCTCCGCTTCAACTGCGATCAACCCCTCGCCCATCTGCTTCATCGCGCCACGCCGCGGGGCGAGATGGCGTTCGAACCCGTCGCCGTGCAGGTCAATGATGCCGGGCAGAACGATGTATCCGGACAAATCGACGTCCGCACCGGCATCGTCCGCGCAGATCAGACCGTCGGAAATGGACAAGGGTTCGTTGTTCATACCGGACGGGCCCAGAACATCCGCGCCGGTCAGTCTAACGTTTGCCAAGCTGATCTCCCACGCCGGGCACGCAGCTGCCATCCGGGCAACCGATCTGTTCCAGCACCGCGTCAAACCATGTCAGACTGCGGTCGAAAGACCCGGTTTTTAGAAAGGTCATGACCTGCCCGATGACGCGCGGATTGTTCATCATAAAAGTGTGGGTAACGGGCAAAACGATGTGATCTTTCATACCGGCGACGCGTGTCGAGTAGACCGAAACCTTGCCATCATCTGGCCCGGGTAGCAACGAAGAGAAATAGGGGTTGAGGGACTGGTCCCCAGCGATGACCCCAAGCTCGAAAGTGACTGGCGGCAGACGCTGCGGCAGGTCGTCAGGGCCTGTACCCAGCTGCGCACCAGCCGGCCCGTTGATCCAGTCAAAAGCCTCAATGTCGTCCAGCGTATCGACGACTTCGCTGCCCTGATTGGGCGGGCCCAGCATGACCGCCCGTCCGACCCTGTCGGCGCCTGTATCCGCCACCCACTGCCGCAACAGAATGCCACCCATTGAATGGGTGACAAAATCGACGCGCGTGCTTGGGGCACAGGCCCTGACAGCATCAGGCATGGTGCGCGCGACAAGTTCCTGCACCGGAGCCTCGGTCGAGGGGTAGCCGGGCCGCACGACCCTGTAGCCCTCTGAGGTCAGCGCGGCCTCCATCAGAGCAAACGACATCTCCGTGCGCGCAAGCCCATGCAACAGTATAACGCAACGCGCCTGTGCCGGAAGCGCGCAGCACATAAACAGCAAGCTCGCCGCGTACATGAGGGATCGCAAAGTCATATCAGGTGAGATAATATTAGTCGTGTCCGTAAAAAAGCGTAACGTCACGCCTTTTCCGAGGGAAAATGAAAAATGCGCCAGAAATCGCCACGCCTTGCCGTGCGGGCCGTTCTATTGCACGAGGGTCGTCTTTTGCTGGTCAATGCCTGGCCCGATGGCAAGAGCACGTTGCTTTGTGCCCCCGGTGGCGGCGTTGAACCGGGCAGTGCCTTGCCGGACAATCTTGCGCGGGAAGTCTATGAGGAAACCGGTTTGCGCGTGCGTGTTGGAGCGCCCTGTCTGGTGAATGAATTTCACGATCCCAAAAGCGGGTTTCATCAGGTTGAAGTGTTTTTCCACTGCAGTTTGATCGGCAGCAGCAGCATCGATCCGGACTGGCAAGACCCCGAGCGCATTGTCTCGGAGCATCATTGGGTTTGCGACGACAGCTATGACAACCATATGGTCAAACCTGCCGCCCTCCGGCAGATCGCCTTTGGTGCCGATACCTCGATCAGTTACGATCCACTGGAAGAGATTGTCTGGTAACGGCAAGTGCAATGCCGCTGATGACCAACGCGGCAGAGATCAAAACCGAGATCGATAACGCCTCGCCCAGCAGTACGCTGCCCGCGACAATCGCGATGACCGGCACGCTCAATTGCACGACCGGAGCGACGTTCTGCTGCAGATCCGGCAAAACACGATACCACAGCGCGTAGCCAAGACCCGAGGTTATTGCCCCGCAAACAATCGCAATTCCAATGCCCATTGCCGAGGCATATGACACAAACGGTAGCGACAGCAGCAGGGTCAGGGGAAAACAGATCGCAAAGTTTGCTGCAGTTGTCGCAAGCGGGTCGCGCGCGGATTTGCCGGAAATCGTGTAGACCGCCCAGCCGATGCCCGCGACGACCATGCAGGCGGCGGCCTGGGCCGAGCCTGCGACACTGTCGTCAGGCCACAGAGCGATGACCAGACCGCAGAAAGCAACCGCTGCGCCGATCAGCTGGCGCAGCGTGGGCCGCGCGCCTGTCGCCGTGCTGAAACTGAACATGGTGATTTGCACGACGCCAAACAGAATAAGAGCGCCCAAACCGGCGTCGAGCGAGATATAGGCGAGCGAAAAACCGAACATGTAGGTCGTCAGGCTTAAAGCGCCGATTGCCCGCGCCCTCCCTTTCCAGGGCAGAGGTCGCCTTGTTCTAGCAACAAGAGCGCAAAGAAAGGCCGCGCCAGACAGCACACGGATCAGGGCAAAGCTGATGGCGTCGATGTACCCCGGCTCGACAGCCATTCTTGTCAGCACCGAATTGGCGGCGAAAGCGATCATGGTGAAAGCAGTGAGCAGAAAAATTCGCATACAGGCCAATACCTGCCCCCGTGTTCAAGGCCAAGCTCCGTGATGGTTTTTCATGCGGTGCGTCATTGCCTTGCCCAAGGATCGATTGCGTCAGTGAAAGATGAACTCATCGGTATCGAGCAACTGCTGCAACAAGTTTACACGGGCCTGCGCGCTATTCTCAGTCTTGCTTTGGTAGAGATCCGCCCCGCGCAATACCTGCCCCGAGGCGTCCATGACATATTTGGGTGCGCCCGCCTCGCCCTGCGGCAAGGTGTAGGTGACGCGTGGCACGGGGTTGCGCAAAGTGGGCGGCAGCCTTTGATCCTCGGCACAAAGCGGCCTGGAGGCCGATTGCGAAAGCGCATGCCGCAGGGTCGCCGTGTTCAGGTCGGCCTTGTCAAAGAACAGATCGCACCCGCCCAGTTTTGCGGCCAAGGCAAATTCCGGAACATCCACACCCGAGGTCATCACGATCGTGTTGTTTTCCCCTGTCGCGCCTGAACGCAAAAGCTCGAGCGCGGCAAACCCGCTGCCCACGGGCAAGCGGCAATCAAGTATGAATAGATCGTACTGCATGTCTGACACCATATCGGCGAATTCTTGCAGCGTTGCAGCTTCATCCAACGCGACCGGAAGATCGAGCAGGGCACAGATCCTGCGCAGTCTTGCCCTGTCAAATCGACTGTCTTCCAGATGAAGTATGCGAATACGGCGCATCTGCTCTGGATTGTTGCACGCACGTTCAACGATTTCATGCTGCATTTCAGTGCCCTTTGCGACGTTTGATCTGACGGTGCGCCACCATCGCCGCCGATACGCTGTCTTTGTCGGGCAGCCAAACCTCGACCACGGTTCCGCGGCCTGTCGGATTGTCACAGAGCGTCACGCCCCCGCCGTAACACATCGCAATCTTACGCACGATGGTCAGACCCATACCGCTGCCTTCAATCTCATCACGCGGACGAAGCGTTGTCATGGCCGAGAACACCTGTTCACGATATTGCGGCAAAATGCCCGGACCGTCGTCCGATACACGCAATACTGTGCCGTCTGGAGAGTTTTCGAGGCTTATATGTATTTGCCCCGATCCTTTGTCGTGGTGTTTGATCGCGTTTGAAACCAACTGCGTCAGCAGGGTGAAAGTATCCCGTTCTCCCAGAAACAGCGGGGACGCAGACAAGTCCGTTTTCACCTTGAAACCGGGTGGAATGCGCATGTCTTCCAGCACTTCTGAAAGGGCCACATCCACTTCAACTTCCTTGAGTTCCTGCATGCGTCCAACTCTGGAAAATGCCAGCAAATCGACAAGCATTCGGTCGAGCCGCCCGGTGTGCGTATTCATCAACTCGATACTTTCGGCGATCGATCCTTCCAGTTTCACACCGGCCTGCGTCAGATCTTCGGCAATCCACTGCGGCAATTCGATGAGGGCCCGCACGGAATTGCGGACGTCATGACTTATCAGGTAAATAAAGTCTTCAAACTCGTTGGCTTCCTGTGGTGTGTCGGTATGAAGCTTGTATGCATCCGGTCGCTGCGTTGCTTCGGTATTTTCCATTTCAAACATCGTCCCCTGAAAGTCCGCCCTGATGTGCTAGCAGATGGCCTTGAACACACCGTTAACGGCGAAAATTTTCCCGTTTTTCCGGGTAACAGGTTGTTAAAGGCTTGCGGCTACAAGATTGCTTCGACGCTTCGACCCAGAGAATACCGCATGAAACAGATTTCAGCACCGCTACCGATCGTATTGCTGGTCGATGATGATCACATCAGCCACATCGCGCTCACACGGGCGGTAAAAAAACTGGATGTGGACAATGAAATTGTCAGCGCGAAGGACGGTTTGGAAGCGCTTGACTATCTGGCGGCGCAAGCGGCCGGTAATGCCGGCACATTGCCTCCGGTCGTGGTCTTGCTGGACGTGAACATGCCGCGCATGAACGGCGTGGAGTTTTGCAACGCGGTCACCGCCAATACCACGTTCGATGATCTGGTGATTTATGCTTTTGGCGCGCGGGAACTGGCCGCCAACGTCAAACGAGCGCTTGCTCCGCATGTCGCGGGCTATGTCAGCAAGGACAATCCGCTGGATGCCTTGGCAACGGCCGTCGGGCACGCCCAATATGCGACGCACAGTACACAGATGCGAATGTAATAGGGGGCCCGCCAGATGGCGAGCCCCCAGTTTTCTGACGCAATTGGCGTGGCTTACATCATGCCGCCCATGCCGCCCATGTCGGGCATGCCGCCACCAGGTGCACCGGCACCTTCTTTCGCAGGCTTGTCAGCAACCATTGCTTCAGTTGTGATCAGCAGACCGGCGACAGAAGCTGCGTCCTGAAGCGCTGTGCGTACAACTTTGGCAGGGTCGATGACGCCGAACTTGAACATGTCGCCGTATTCTTCTGTCTGCGCGTTGAACCCGAAAGAAGCATCGCTGCTCTCGCGGATTTTGCCTGCAACAACAGATCCGTCAACGCCGGAGTTCTCGGCGATCTGACGCAGAGGCGCTTCGATGGCCTTGCGCACGATGTTGATGCCGACATTCTGGTCGTTGTTTGCACCTTCCAAACCGTCAAGCGATTTGCCGGCCTGTACCAGAGCAACGCCACCACCGACGACAACACCTTCCTGTACCGCAGCGCGTGTCGCATTCAGAGCGTCGTCAACACGATCTTTGCGCTCTTTAACTTCGATTTCAGACATGCCTCCGACGCGGATTACAGCAACACCGCCTGCCAGCTTGGCAACACGCTCTTGCAGCTTTTCACGGTCGTAGTCGGAAGTAGTTTCTTCGATCTGCGTGCGGATTTGAGCCACACGTGCTTCGATCTCTGCCTTCTCGCCCGCACCGTCAACGATGGTTGTTTCGTCTTTGGTGATCTGGATTTTCTTGGCGGAGCCCAGCATGTCCATTGTGACGGACTCAAGCTTCATGCCCAGATCTTCCGAGATGACCTGACCGCCTGTCAGGATCGCAATGTCCTGCAGCATGGCTTTACGGCGATCGCCGAAGCCAGGTGCTTTGACAGCTGCGATCTTCAGACCGCCGCGCAGCTTGTTGACAACCAGAGTGGCCAGCGCTTCGCCTTCAACGTCTTCAGCGATGATAAGCAGCGGCTTTTGCGACTGGATCACCTGTTCAAGCAGTGGAACCATTGGCTGAAGCGACGACAGTTTCTTCTCGTGCAGCAGCACGATGCAGTCTTCCAGCTCGGTGGTCATTTTGTCTGCGTTGGTGACAAAGTAGGGGCTCAGATAGCCGCGGTCGAACTGCATGCCTTCGACGACGTCTGTTTCTGTTTCCAGACCTTTGTTTTCCTCGACGGTGATCACACCTTCATTGCCAACCTTTTGCATCGCATCAGCGATCTGCTTGCCGATTTCAGCTTCGCCGTTGGCAGAGATCGTACCGACCTGAGCAACTTCGTCGCTGTCAGTCACGTCGCGCGATGCCGCACGGATCGCTTCAACAACCTTGGTTGTCGCCAGATCGATACCGCGCTTGAGGTCCATCGGGTTCATGCCCGCAGCAACAGACTTCATGCCTTCTTTGACGATGGCCTGAGCCAGCACGGTGGCGGTTGTTGTACCGTCGCCTGCTTCATCATTGGTGCGCTGAGCCACTTCTTTGACCATCTGCGCGCCCATGTTTTCGAACTTGTCCTCAAGCTCGATCTCTTTTGCGACAGACACACCGTCTTTTGTGATGCGTGGCGCACCGAAAGACTTGTCCAGAACAACGTTGCGGCCCTTGGGGCCCAGTGTAACCTTCACCGCGTCGGCAAGGATGTTCACACCCTTGAGCATGCGATTGCGGGCATCGGTGTCAAATTTGACGTCCTTAGCAGCCATTTTTATTCTCCGTAAATTAGGTTTATCAGCGTGTTAGATCAGACGATCCGGGGCGTTCAGGCTGCTTTTGCAGCAGCAGACGCTTCGATGATTCCCAGAATGTCGCTCTCTTTCATGATCAGCAGTTCCTCACCGTCGATGGTGACTTCAGTGCCGGACCATTTGCCGAAAAGGATTTTATCACCTTCGGCTACAGCCATCTCGATCAGCTCACCGCTGTCTTTGCGTGCGCCTTCTCCGCAAGCAACAACAACGCCCTCAGCAGGCTTTTCTTTAGCGCTTTCGGGGATGATCAGACCGCCAGCGGTTTTCTCTTCGCTCTCTACGCGGCGGACCAGTACGCGGTCATGCAGTGGTTTAAATGCCATCTTTGCAGCTCCTTAAGGCTCAAAGTTTCTCCCATACCGCGGGCAGACAACATGTCGGCCCACAGTGTTATCACTCACCATGTTCGAGTGCTAACGGCGCATAGCTAGGGATGCCAGAGGGCTGAGTCAACAGGTGCAATCACAAAAATTTGTCAATTCTTCCGGCGGATTTGCTTTGGACAAAACGCTCAGAGTGGCGTGGGCCTACGAGCCAAGGATTTCCGCAGCGCCCGACACGGCTTTGGCGCCATTTGGTGACAGTCCGTAGATGCCTTTGTCGACCCGTTCAAACCAGCCATAGTGGTCATCACGCATCATACGAGTGGCCTGCGCCACGCCCGTTTCACGAGCAACATCTTTCCCGCGACTTGCACCCACCTCAAAGAGATAAAGTGCCAGCTTGAGCGCATCCTGCCGGTAGGCCGTGACCAACCCCTGCCGTGGCTGCCCGCCTGTATTGGGGTCGCCTACGCGGCGCGCGAACTCGCGCAGCAATGCGGCTTTCTTTTTCGTGGATTTGCGTGGCAGGAAAGGTGCGGGATCGCAATGCACCTGCACCAGACCGTCCGACACACGCACTGTCATCAGCCCCAGACCTAAACGCCGCGCCAGCGACAGGGACTGCTTGACCGATTTCGCAAATCGTTTGCCCGGCTTGTGCGCGACGGCGATGTACACGTCATCGCTCATCGCCTGCCGCGCAATGGCCTGATGAAAGAGCGTGAGAGACAACACAAGCTTTAACTCGACAATCACGGGCGCTTCTGCACCACGCACCGCCACCACGTCAGCGGCCCCGACTTCGGATTTGACCGTATACCCCTGCCCCTCAAGCAGGGCTTTCACGGGCGGATATAGGTCAGCTTCTTTCTGGGGGGCCAAATCCGCCTCGTCTGTTTGTGGGTTCCACTGGTCCGGCTCGGCGCCATGCTGACGCAAGACCGGCCCGAAATGCAACCCGCATGTGACAAAGCACCCCAAGACAGGCATGTCGGGGTGACAGCAAAATCGCGCATGTTATAAGGCGCGAAATCGCGACATTTTGCAAAACGGAACACGATATGACAACGCTCGTTTTTGGCCACAAATCCCCCGATACCGACAGCACAGGGTCGCCCATCATCTGGGCGTGGTACCTCAACCAGATCAAAGGCGTAGAAGCCAAGCCCGTCCTGCTGGGCGAGCCAAACACCGAGGCGCTTTTCATGCTGGAGCGGTGGAATCTCGACAAGCCAGAGATTGTCGACGGTGTGGCCGATGGCACGCCGGTCGTGATTGTGGACACCAACAACCCGGCCGAATTGCCCGACAACATAAACGATACTGATATCATCCAGATCATCGACCATCACAAACTGGTGGGCGGACTGGAAACCAAGGGCCCTATCGACATCCGGATCGAGCCTTTGGCCTGTACCGCCACGATCATGTGGAAGATGATCGGCAAGCAGATGGCTCAGATGCCAGAAGCGGTCAAGGGAGCCATGCTGTCTTGCATTCTGTCCGACACGCTGGAGTTCCGCAGCCCGACCACCACGCAGGAAGACGAGGCCATTGCACACGATCTGGCCAAGGACCTTGGCATTGATATCGGCGCTTATGCCGCCGAGCTTTTTGCCGCCAAATCCGATGTGTCATCGTTTTCCGAAGCTGAATTGCTGCGCATGGACAGCAAAGAGTATGAAGTCGACGGCAAGCAGTTCCGCGTCTCTGTGCTTGAGACGACTTCGCCGGCACAAGTGCTTGACCGGAAAGACGCGCTGATGGCCGCGATGCCCGGCGTCGCCAGCGATGACGGCGCGGATCAGGTGCTGCTGTTCGTGGTGGATATCCTCAACGAAGAGGCAACGCTTCTGGTACCAAACGACCTTGTAAAGACGGTCGCCGAAAAAAGCTTTGGTGCTGAAGTCAGTGGCGACACGGTTGTGCTCCCCGGTATCATGAGCCGCAAAAAGCAGATCATCCCGAACCTAAAGGTCTGATCGCTTCAGCCAGCTGGTGGTCAAGGCGGCCTTTTCATGCAACCCTCTCCCGTGGAGGGTTGTTTTGCTTTCACGCGCCGAATTGCAGCAATTACTGGACCGCATGGCGGCCGCTTACAGAGCGGGTGACGCAAAGGGCTGTGCTGATCTGTTTGCACCGGATGCGCAACTGCACTCCCCTTTCGGTGTGGCAAGGGGGTATGATGACCTGATCCGTCTGCATCGGGAGTGGACCAGCGCGCCCAACGCCAAGCGGTTTTCGATCCTTGACTGCGGCAGCCACGATGGGATTGCGTGGTGTTTGTGTCGTTTCACGGAAGAAAACGAAACAGAAGACGGCACCTCGTTGCTTGTGCTGGAACAAGACACAGCCGGGGCGTGGCTGATCCGCAGTTGCTGTCTTTATGGCGATACAGAATCTGCCTAGCAAAGATACCCGCTTGCACCACGGGGGCTATTCGTGATCTGCCACTGTTGAGAATTCGCAGACGCAATCGAGGCCCCCATGACCCGTATCATTTCATCTCTTGCCGAAGTTTCCGCCCAGTACGACGCGCTTTTCGTCGACCTCTGGGGCTGTGTGCATAACGGCGTTGCGGCGCTGCCAGAGGCTGTTGCGGCGCTGCAGGCATACCGCAAAACCGGTGGCAAGGTCGTGCTGGTCACCAATTCGCCGCGCCCGCGTGCCGGCGTGACCAAACAACTGGTACATTTCGGCGTGCCGAATGACGCATGGGACACCATCGCGACCTCGGGCGACAGCGCGCGCTCTGCTATGTACAGGGGCATTGTCGGCACGCAGGTCTGGCATATCGGCCCGCCGACCGACCTGAAGTTTTTCGAGCCGCCAAAAATAGTTGAAGACCCGATAACGATTGACCGTGTTGAGTTGGAGCAGGCAGAAGGCATGGTCTGCACCGGTCCCTTCGACAGTCTGGCCGATCCGGCCGTTATGCGTCCCCAGTTTCTGATGGCAAAGCAACGCGGACTGAAACTTTTGTGCGCCAACCCTGACATTGTTGTTGATCGCGGCGATACACGCGAATGGTGCGCCGGGGCGCTGGCCAAGCTTTATACCGAAATGGGTGGCGAAAGCCTCTACTTTGGCAAACCGCACCCGCCGATTTATGATCTGGCCCGCAGGCGACTGTTCGAGCTTGGCGCGGATGTGTCTGACAGCCGGGTTCTCGCCATTGGCGACGGCATTCTGACCGATATCGCAGGGGCCATGGGAGAAGACATCGATTCCCTGTTCATCTCCGGAGGGCTTGCCGCAGCAGAGACGAACACCGTGCGGCAACCTGACGCGGACGCGCTCGAAAGCTATCTCAGCAAGGAAAAAGCGAACCCGACCTTTACGATTGGCCACCTGCGGTAAGGTCTTTTTACTTGCTTTTCTGCGCCCGCAAAGTAATAAAGTTTCAACGTTGACTGCTGAGTAGTCAGAATATTACCGGAAGGGCCATCATGTTGGATAATCTGCCACGCGGAACAATATGCATCGAAGACATCGAAATGGGTATGAGCCGTCACCTGAATAAAGTGGTGACAGACGAAGACATTGAAATGTTCGCCCAGATCTCGACGGACCGCAATCCAGTGCACCTTGATGACGATTATGCCCAAGACACCATCTTTGAGGGACGCATTGCACATGGCATGCTGACCGCGGGGTTGATCTCTGCCGTGATCGGCGAACAGCTCCCCGGACATGGGACAGTCTACCTTGGTCAGTCGCTCAAGTTTCTTGCCCCCGTGCGTCCCGGCGATCTGGTGTATGCTGAAGTCAAGGTGACCGATATCGATCCTGCAAAACGCCGCGTCCGCATGGACTGCCACTGCTCTGTCGACGGTAAGAAGGTTCTGGTCGGCGAGGCAACAGTGCTCGCGCCATCGCGTAAATTCGACTGATTCCGCGCACCGCACCGTCTTGCACCAGACGATCCTGACCGCTACGCAGGGGTCATGAAGATCTTGCGCGATTATCAGTTTGTCAGCCCCGACGACCGCGGAGCGAGCGTTGCCATCGGTAACTTTGACGGTGTGCATCTGGGCCATCAGTCAGTGATCGATATCGCGCGGGGCGCTGTTCCGCAGGCGCCCTTGGGAATTCTGACCTTTGAGCCGCACCCGCGCGCTTTTTTCGCGCCAGACGCCAAACGTTTTCGTCTGATGAGCCGCGAGGCCCGTGCAAGCCGTCTCGAAAAGCTGGGGGTGGAACTGCTGTATGAACTGAACTTCAACGCGTCACTCGCCGCGTTGACGCCACGGGAGTTTGCACAGCGGGTCATCTGCGATGGCTTCGGCCTGAAACATGTAGTCGTTGGCGCGGATTTCTGCTTTGGCAAGGGCCGCAGCGGAACGGCAGAGGATTTGAAGACCTTTGGCGATGCGATGGGCTTCGGTGTGACGATCGCCCCTTTGATGGCACATACGGACATCACCGTATCCTCTACTGCAATCCGCCGCGCGCTTAGCGAGGGCAACCCGCGCGCGGCCGCGGCCATGCTGGGGCACTGGCATCGTATTGAAGGCCCCGTGATCGGCGGCGAACAGCGAGGACGGGAGCTTGGCTACCCTACCGCCAATATGTCCATCGACGGGCTGCACCCGCCCGCTTTCGGTGTCTATGCCGTCCTGGTGGATGTGCTCGACGGGCCGCATACCGGCAGTTACCACGGTGTCGCCTCTATGGGCGTGCGGCCCATGTTCGGTGAAAACCGGCCCAATCTGGAAAGCTTTATCTTCGATTTTTCCGGCGACCTGTATGACACGCCTTTGTCCGTCGCACTGGTCGAGCATCTGCGCCCGGAAGAGAAGTTCGAAACACTCGACGCGTTGATAGCGCAGATGGATGCCGACAGTGCACGCGCGCGCAGCATTCTGGCCGCCCTATGACAGACCCGATCGACCGGTCCGGCCTCAAAAACAGGTTTTGGGAGCGCAAGACGCTTACCGAGATGTCTGAGCGGGAGTGGGAGGCGCTCTGCGACGGCTGCGGCAAGTGCTGCCTGAACAAGCTGGAGGACGAGGACACAGGCGAGGTCGCCCTGACGCGCATCGCCTGCCGACTGCTTGACGACAACACCTGCCGGTGCGCGCATTACGAGAACAGGCACGCGTTTGTGCCAGATTGTGTCGTTTTGCGGCCCGACAACCTGGATACGCATGCCTATTGGATGCCCGATACCTGTGCCTATCGTTTGCTGTGGCAAGGCCAGCCTCTGCCGGACTGGCACCCACTTTTGTCTGGCACCCCGCAGTCAGTGCATGACGCCGGCGTATCCGTGCGCGGCATCACCCTAAGTGAGTTCGACATCCCGCAAGACGAGTGGGAAGACCATATAATCGAGGAGCCCTCCTGATGTTTCTAGCCTCGGACAATACAGGCCCGGCCCACCCGCAGGTGATGGACCATGTTCTGGCCGCCAATGCGGATTTCGAAGCCTCATACGGCGAAGATACAGTGATGGAGGGCGTGCGCGATCAATTGCGCGAGCTGTTCGAGGCGCCTCAGGCCGCCATCTATCTGGTTGCAACCGGCACAACGGCAAATGCACTGGCGCTGGGATGCTATTGCCAGCCATGGCAGACGATCTTTTGCTCGCCCGTCGCGCATATCCACGAAGATGAATGCAACGCCCCCGAGTTCTACACAGGAGGCGCAAAGCTGACGCTCGTACCTGGCAGCGACAAGATGGCACCCGACGCGCTGCGCGCTGCAATCGCTTTCGAAGGTCAACGCGGCGTACATGGGCCACAGCGCGGTCCGGTATCTATCACACAGGTAACCGAACGCGGCAGCGTCTACACGCTGGACGAGTTGAAGGCGCTGACCGACGTGGCCAAATCATTTGACCTGCCCGTGCATCTGGATGGGGCGCGGTTTGCCAATGCCATGGTCAGGCTGGCCTGCACACCGGCCGAGATGTCGTGGAAACTGGGCATCGATGCGGTCAGCTTTGGCGGGACCAAAAATGGCTGTATGGGGGTCGAAGCCGTAATTTTCTTTGATCCGGACAAAGCCTGGGAGTTCGAGTTGCGCCGCAAACGCGGCGGGCATCTATTTTCGAAACACCGTTTTTTGTCTGCGCAGATGCAGGGTTATCTCGCAGGCGGATTGTGGTTGCAAACGGCCGCACAGGCAAACGCCCGCGCCGAGTATCTGATCGCCGGACTTCGGGACAAGGGCGTGAGCTTTCTGTATGAGCCGCAGGCGAATATGGTCTTTGCCAATTTTAAACGGGCCACAGTTCAGCGCCTGCTCGCCGCGGGGGCCAAGTTCAACCTGTGGGACGGCACGGTGGAAGGAGATGATCCTGACGAGATGCTGGCAGCGCGTCTGGTCTGTGACTGGTCCATCACAGAAGCGCATCTGGATCACTTTCTAAGTCACGTTTAACAGACTGCGCAGAATTTCTGCGGTCTCGTTCGGGTGCGTCAGCGGGCACATATGGGCAGCACCTTTGATGGTCTCACGCCGCGCATGTGGCAGCATATCAGCGAGAGCGGCATTAATCGCTGAGATAACGGGCGGGCTGTCCGATCCTTCGATCAGGAGCGTGGGCATGGTCACACGGGCCAGACGTTCCGGTGCCAGAAGGCGGGGGAGGTCGTCAAACAAGGACGGCGATTGCGCCGGCACCAAGCGGATCCGGTCGCACATGTATTGCCGCGCCGCGGGGGGGTAGCTTTCCCATCGCATCCCGCTGCCCCATATCCGGTTGAACAAGCGCGCACCCAACTCAAGATCGCCGTTTTTGATTGCCTCAATGTACGGCACAGACTGCGCGAGATATGTCTCCACAACTTCCGGCTCGCGGGCTTTGGCCGCGGCAAAGCAGACCGGCTCTATCAAGCACAGGCTGCGCACCTGCCCGGGGTTTTCGATTGCAATGCGCAGCGCGATGGTGGCCCCGAAGGAGTGGCCAACCAGATCAATCTGACCTTCCTGAGCCAAGGGGGCCAGCGCGCGACACGTCAGATCATGCGGATCTTCAAGCCCGTCCCAATCCCCACTCCTGCCATGCCCCGGCATATCCGGCGCCAGCACAGTCACCTGCGGGCCGAGATTTTTCGCCACCTCCCGCCATGCTCCGCCATTCGCCTGCGTGCAGTGAATGGCAAGCACATGCCGCGGGCCTGAGCCAAAGCGGCGGACATGGACCGGAAACCGCGTTGTCACAAATCGCCGGCAAGCGCAGCGTCGAGATCGTCAATCCGGTCTTGCCCCCAAAACCGCTGGTCCTTGTCGGTGATGTAGAAAGGAGAACCGAACACCCCGCGATCTACCGCTTCTTCAAGGTTGGCAGCATAGGTTTCGGCGCCTTCAAGCAGGCCACTGTCGGCAAGGGCAGGATCGAAACCTGCCTCTTCAAGGCAGGCTTTCACCACTGCATCCTCGGCGATATCTTTCTCTTCCGCCCAGACGGCACGGGTAAAGGCAAACATCAGCTTGCCGAGATCACCGCCACCTGCATTTTGGGCTGCTATAAATGCATAAGACGAAGGAGCGCCATTTGTAGGCCAATGCGCGGGTGTGAGGTTGAAGGGCAGCCCTGCCTTTTTTGCCTGACGGACAAGTTCCTGCGCACGATATTCCACGCGGCTGATATGGCGGTCTTTTGGCGGGGTCCCCCCGGTTCGGGCAAAAAGTGCCATAATGTCCATGGGCTTGTATGTGATCGTGGCGTCGTGTTTTGCGGCCACAGCTTCGGCACGGTTGCCTGCCAGATAGGCGTAGGGAGAGAGTGTTGAGAAAAACAGGTCAATATGTGCCATTTTAGCGCTCCAAAAGGGGGTCTGGGTTCTTTGAGGATTGGTAAGGCCGTGATAGGTGAAGTCAACATCACGAATCTGTCACATATCTCTTTCGTTGCTCCCGAAAGGCCATCACATGCCCCTCGTCCAAGAACCAAAACTGATCTCTGGCAACGCCAATATGCCACTGGCGCAAGCCATCGCTCGTCGCATGTCGATGCATCGTGGCAAACAGGTGGGGCTTGTAGATGCACGGGTCGAGCGTTTCAACGATGGTGAAATCTTTGTGGAGGTTTTCGAGAATGTGCGTGGCGAGGACATGTTCATTCTGCAATCCACATCGAACCCCGCAAATGACAACCTGATGGAGCTTCTGATTATGGCCGATGCGCTGCGCCGGTCGTCAGCGGCGCGCGTAACGGCCGTACTGCCCTATTTCGGTTATGCCCGCCAAGACCGCCGCACCAAGGCGCGCACGCCCATCACAGCAAAGCTGGTAGCCAACATGCTGGTTGGTACAGGTGTTGAACGGGTTCTGACCATGGATTTGCACGCGGCACAGATTCAGGGATTTTTCGATATTCCGGTCGATAACCTCTATGCCGCGCCGATCTTTGCGCTCGACATCAAAACGGAATTCAAGGACCGCATGGACGAGTTGATGGTGGTATCGCCCGATGTAGGCGGCGTTGCACGCGCCCGTGAACTTGCCAAACGAATTAACTCGCCGCTCGCCATCGTAGACAAGCGTCGTGAAAAGCCCGGTGAAGTTGCCGAGATGACAGTGATCGGAGACGTCACGGGCAAGACCTGTCTGATCGTGGACGACATGTGCGACACAGCCGGCACTCTGTGCAAGGCCGCAGAAGTGCTGCTGGAGAATGGCGCGAAGGAAGTACACTCTTACATCACGCATGGCGTTATGTCTGGCCCCGCCGTGGACCGTGTGACAAAATCCGTTATGAAGTCACTTGTTCTGACAGACACAATTGCGCCAACCGCAGCGGTGCAAAATGCGCCGAACATCCGCATCGTACCCACAGCACCTGTCTTTGCTCAAGCGATCCTGAACATCTGGAACGGAACCTCGGTGTCGTCTCTGTTCGAAGCCGACACGCTCAGCCCAATCTATGACGGTATGTACGCAGCCGAGTAATGAGGCCTCACTCAAGCAAGGCCGCCGGTATAGCACCTGACTCCGCATCGGCCTTGCGCGCCAGAACCGTTAGACGCGGCTCCCAGAAATACTTTTCATCTTCCAGCGTCGGCGACCAATAGAGCAACCCACCTTTGCGCCATGGGTCCAGCACGATGCCTTCGTCGAAGTCCTCGCCGCGTGCGCTGATAACGGCGGTCGAGTGGTCGATGCGGAACTCGTTGCCTTCGGCGATGGCACGATGGATTTGCAACGTCTCAAACTGCTCTTGATTAAGACGTGCTTCGACATCTTCGGCCCAGTGCACGCAGATGCCCCTTTCCCGCCAGCCGTTGTTGACTTTTAAATTGTGCACGATCGGGCCGTCTGTGACGTTGTACTCTTCGCGCAGTTGCAGCGAGTAGGTGTAGGCGATCTCGGCCGCGCGCGCTGCCTCGGCCGTGTCGACGTCAGCGCCGAGGTTCTTGATCTCTGCGGCAAGCATGTCGATATCGCTGCGGCTCACCTCTGGAGGTGCAGATGCACAGGCTGCCAACAGACCTGACAGTAACACCGCACTCACACAATAAAACACTCGCCTCATGTCTCGCCTCACGCCTTCGCACACGCCCTCACGCTAAGACATTCACACCCCGGGCGCAGCCACAAATTGCAGTGGTGCACACAAAGTTGAGCGCTTGCTCGAAATGTAACGTGCGGGCAGTTTGCGCTGCTTGCCCAACCCTCCCAAGAAAAAATGAATGGACCGAAGCAGCCACCTCGCGCGACACTGGCGACAGATGCTGAATTGGGAGGCCATCATGAACCGCATGACCGCGAAAGACTTCGATCAAGAACTCTTAGACCTTTACGATTTTTATGCGCATGGAAAGATAACCAAACGCGAATTCCTTGACCGTGCCGGAAAGTTTGCGGTTGGTGGCGTTACTGCAGCTGCTTTGCTGACCATGTTGAGCCCGGATTACGCGATGGCTCAGCAAGTGTCCTTTAATGATCCGGATATCCATGCGGATTACATCATGTATCCGTCCCCGAACGGTACGGGCGATGTCAGAGCATACCTTGTCCGCCCATCAGACACAGAGGCCGCTTTGCCTGCCGTGTTGGTGATCCACGAAAACCGGGGCCTCAACCCATACATCGAAGACGTCGCGCGCCGCCTGGCAAAGGCCGGCTTCATGGCGTTGGCACCGGATGGGTTGACCTCTGTCGGCGGCTATCCGGGGAACGACGCGGATGGCCGTGAACTGCAACGCACTGTCGACCGCACGGCGCTGATGAATGATTTCTTTGCGGGCTTTGAGCATCTGTTGAAGCGCGAGGACAGCACAGGAAAGGTTGGCGCTGTCGGATTCTGCTATGGGGGTGGAGTGGTGGGTGCCATCTCTGTCGCCTACCCGGAGCTTTCTGCTGGAGTGCCGTTTTACGGCCGACAACCGTCTTCGGACGACGTCCCCAAGATACAAGCTCCTCTCTTGATCCACATGGGCGAGTTGGATGAGCGGATCAACGCAGGGTGGCCGGACTTCGAAGCGGCGCTCAAGGCGGGCGACAAGGTCTATGAGGCGCATATATACGAAGGTGCCAATCACGGATTCCATAACGACAGCACCCCACGCTACGACGAAAGTCAGGCTGCGCTCGCGTGGGAGCGTACCATCGACTGGTTCAACAAATATTTGGCATAGAGCAGGCTTACCGCACGAAAAAGGCCCCACGGTTCCTTCCGCGGGGCCTTATTTTTTCTGACTGCTGAACTGTTTAAACAGTGATGTGATCGCCTACCGCTACCATATCAGCAAGAAGTTTGGCTGCGTCATCAACCGGGCCCGGCTCGTTCTCGAAGGCGGTTTTGGCGTTTTCAAGCGCTTCTTCCGCTTCCTTGACCATCGCCTCGTGATCGGCTTTTGTGACGTCGCCTTTCGGGATCGCCCGTTCAGCAAGCACCGAGATGCCACGCGCGCTGATCTCGGCAAACCCGCCAGTGACGACGTACTCTGACGTGCCGTCAGGCCCTTCGGTCACCAACAGGCCAGGGCGCAGCGTGGTGATGGTGGGCGCATGGTCCGCCATCGCCGTCATGTCGCCATCTGCACCCGGTATCTGCACCGCCGTCACTTGCGCGGAGGCAAGCAGACGCTCGGGCGAGACGAGGTCGAATTGGACTGTATCTGCCATAGGTCAGGCTCCTTAAGCGGCGTCGGCCGCCATTTTTTCAGCTTTCGCTTTCACTTCTTCGATGCCACCAACCATGTAGAAGGCGCCTTCGGGCAGGTGGTCATATTCACCGGCCACAACTGCTTTGAAGGATTCAATGGTTTCGGTCAAAGGCACCTGCACACCGTCAGAGCCGGTAAAGACTTTCGCCACGTCAAACGGCTGGGACAAGAAACGCTGGATTTTCCGCGCACGAGCAACTGTCAGTTTGTCTTCTTCCGACAGTTCGTCCATGCCGAGGATCGCGATGATGTCCTGCAGCGACTTGTAGCGCTGAAGAATACCCTGCACATCACGAGCAACGCCGTAATGCTCTTCGCCCACAACCGCGGGGTCCATCAGACGTGATGTTGAATCGAGCGGGTCCACCGCGGGGTAGATGCCAAGCTCAGAGATCGCACGGGACAGAACCGTTGTCGCATCAAGGTGCGCAAAGGATGTCGCAGGCGCAGGGTCGGTAAGGTCGTCCGCAGGGACGTAAACCGCCTGCACAGATGTAATCGAACCGGCTTTGGTCGACGTAATCCGTTCCTGCATCGCGCCCATGTCGGTGGCCAGTGTCGGCTGGTAGCCGACCGCCGAAGGAATACGACCCAAGAGAGCGGACACCTCGGAACCCGCTTGCGTAAAGCGGAAGATGTTGTCCACGAAGAACAGAACGTCTGTACCTGACTGGTCGCGGAACTGTTCGGCCAGTGTCAGGCCTGTCAGAGCCACACGCATACGCGCTCCGGGTGGTTCGTTCATCTGGCCGTAGACCAGCGCCACCTGAGAGTTCTCGAGGTTTTCAGGGTCGATCACGTTGGATTCAATCATCTCGTGGTAAAGGTCGTTGCCTTCACGCGTCCGCTCTCCCACACCTGCGAAAACGGAAAAGCCCGAGTGCACTTTGGCGATATTGTTGATGAGTTCCATGATGAGGACGGTTTTACCAACGCCCGCACCACCGAAGAGGCCGATTTTACCGCCCTTCGCGTAAGGCGCCAGAAGGTCGATGACCTTGATGCCGGTTTCAAGCACTTCCGAGGTCGTGGATTGCGCCGCGAACTCTGGTGCGTCCTGGTGGATGGATCGCTTTTCATCCGCGACCACCGGGCCTTTTTCGTCCACGGGCTCGCCCACAACGTTCATGATCCGACCCAAAGTGGCGTTGCCCACCGGAATCGAGATCGGGCCGTCTGTGTCGGTCACTTTTTGGCCGCGGACCAGACCTTCGGTCGCGTCCATAGCGATCGCACGTACGGTGTTTTCACCAAGGTGCTGGGCCACTTCGAGTACGAGGCGGTTGCCGTTGTTGTCCGTTTCCAACGCGTTCAGAATCTCCGGCAGGTGATCCTCGAATTGTACGTCGACGACCGCGCCGATGACTTGTGTAATTTTGCCGACTGCGTTTGCCATGTCGTTTCTCCGATTTGTTCTACAGCGCTTCCGCGCCGGAAATGATTTCGATCAGCTCGTTTGTAATGACGGCCTGACGCGAGCGGTTGAACTCGATGGTCAGGTTGTCGATCATCTCGCCCGCGTTGCGTGTCGCATTGTCCATCGCGGACATCCGTGCACCCTGTTCGGACGCGCCATTCTCCAAGAGCGCTGAGAAGATTTGCGTTGCCACACCACGCGGCAGAAGGTCGGCGAGAATCGCCTCTTCATCCGGCTCGTAGTCGAAAAGCGTTGAGGCTTCATCGCCCTCCTGCTCTTCAAAGCTAGCCGGGATGATCTGCTGCGCTGTTGGGATCTGGCTGACCACGTTGACGAACTTTGAGTAGAAGATCGTCGCCACGTCGAATTCGCCTGTGTCAAAACGACCAAGGACATCCTTGGCGATGCCTTGCGCATCCGCGTACCCGACGCGTTTGACCTCCGTCAGATCCACATGGCCTACAAAGAGGTCTCCGAAATCGCGTTTAAGCTGGTCACGGCCCTTTTTGCCGACAGTCAGGATTTTCACCTCTTTACCGTCGCCCTGCAGCCTTTGTGCATGCGCCCGAGCCAGCTTGGCGATGTTGGTGTTGAAACCACCGCACAGACCACGCTCCGATGTCATGACGATCAACAACTGCACCTGGTCGCTGCCGGTGCCCGACAGCAATTTGGGTGCGGAATCAGACCCACCTACCGACGCCGCGAGCCCCGCCATAACAGCGTTGAAACGTTCGGTGTAGGGGCGTGATTGCTCCGCCGCTTCCTGCGCGCGGCGAAGTTTCGCCGCGGCAACCATTTGCATGGCCTTTGTGATCTTGCGGGTCGATTTGACCGACTCGATCCTGTTTTTTAGGTCCTTAAGACTTGGCATTGCCTATCTCCCGCTTCAGGCGAAGTCGGATGCGAATTCGCTGATCGCGGCTTTGAGTTTGTCGGCGGCATCGCCCTTGATCTTGGGGTCCTCGTTCGTGATCCACTCCAGCACATCATTGTGCTTTGTACGCATGTGGTTCAGCAGGCCCGCCTCGAAACGGCCCACGTCTTTGACGTCAACCTTGTCGAGGAAACCGTTCGTACCGGCAAAGATCACACAGACAATTTCCGCATTGGTCAGGGGCGAGTATTGCGGCTGTTTCATCAGCTCTGTCAGGCGTGCGCCGCGGGCCAGCAGCTGCTGTGTCGAGGCATCAAGGTCTGAGCCGAACTGGGCAAAGGCCGCCATCTCGCGGTACTGCGCGAGCGACAATTTGACAGGACCCGCAACCGAGGACATCGCAGACGTCTGCGCCGACGAGCCAACGCGCGAAACGGACAGACCGGTGTTCACCGCAGGGCGGATACCCTGGTAGAAGAGTTCCGTCTCAAGGAAGATCTGACCGTCGGTGATCGAAATCACGTTCGTCGGAATAAAGGCCGAAACGTCACCACCTTGTGTTTCGATGATCGGCAGCGCTGTCAAAGACCCGTTGCCCGCGTCATCGCCCAGCTTCGCAGAGCGCTCCAGAAGGCGGGAGTGCAGATAGAAAACGTCTCCCGGGTAAGCTTCGCGGCCCGGCGGGCGACGCAGAAGCAGGGACATCTGACGATACGAAACCGCTTGCTTGGACAAATCATCATAGATGATCAGCGCATGGCGGCCATTGTCACGGAAGTGCTCCGCCATGGCGGTCGCCGCATAGGGTGCAAGGAACTGCATTGGCGCAGGCTCGGAGGCTGTCGCGGCAACAACGATGGAATAGTTGATCGCGCCTGTTTCCTCGAGCTTTTTGACCAGCTGCGCAACCGTCGAACGCTTTTGGCCGACCGCAACGTAAACGCAGTAAAGCTTTTTGCCTTCGTCGTCGCCCGCAGCGTCGTTGTAAGACTTCTGGTTCAGGATAGCGTCCAAGGCAACGGCTGTTTTACCGGTCTGACGGTCGCCGATGATAAGCTCTCGCTGACCACGGCCAATCGGGATCATCGAGTCCACCGCCTTGAGGCCGGTTGCCATGGGTTCATGCACGGATTTGCGCGGGATGATGCCCGGCGCTTTCACGTCAGCCACGGAAGAGCCCGACGCGTTGATTGGTCCCTTGCCGTCGATCGGGTTGCCCAGGCCGTCCACAACGCGACCCAGCAGTTCGTCACCCGTTGGCACGGACACGATCGAGTTGGTCCGCTTGACAGTGTCGCCTTCTTTGATGTCACGGTCGGAACCGAAGATAACCACACCGACGTTGTCGGCTTCGAGGTTCAGCGCCATGCCCTGAATACCACCGGGGAATTCGACCATCTCACCGGCCTGGACGTTGTCCAAACCATAAACGCGCGCGATACCGTCACCGACGGAAAGCACACGGCCCACTTCGGCCACTTCAGCTTCTTGACCGAAATTCTTGATCTGGTCCTTAAGGATGGCAGAAATTTCTGCTGCTTGGATACCCATTTATCCGACCTCTTTCATTGCATTCTGGAGGGAATTTAGCTTCGAGCGGATCGACGTGTCGATCATGCGCGAACCCACTTTAACGACGAGACCGCCGATGAGGCTTTCATCAACGGTCGCATTCAACGTAACGGTTTTGCCTGTAGAGGCCTTGAGCGTCTTTGCCAGGCTGTCAGCCTGCTCTTTGGTGAGGGCTTTTGCGGAAACCACATCGGCAGTCACCTCGCCTTTTTCTTCGGCGATGATATCGCGCAGCGTGGCAAGCAGGTTCGGTACAACGAACAGGCGACGTTTTTGCGCCATCAGGGCCAGCGTATTTGCCATCGTTCCGGTCAGCCCCATTTTCTGGGACAGCGCCGAAATTGCTTTCTCTTGCTCTTCGCGCGTGTAGACCGGAGAGCTTATCAGCGCGCGGAAATCTTCGCTGTCCGACAGTGCGCTTTGTAAAGTGTTGATATCGTCTTCGAGAGCTGCGAGCGCTTTCTCTTCTTTGGCGATCTCATAGATTGCCGTTGCATAGCGCGCAGCAATACCTGTGGAAATCGAAGCTGGTTCTGACACGTCCACCCTTCCGATGTTATTGACCCGATGACGCGTATGCTTCGCGTTGCCGGGGAAGTTTGTGCAGCACGAAAAGCTTCGCGCCGACGGAAATCAGCGGTGATGTAGCAGAGGCAGTGCCACCTCGCAACATATGATAACGTCGCGGGCACTATAGGGTTTTTCCATGTTTTCAGATGCTTGGCAAAAGTGCGACGGTTTGGCTCGGCAAAAAGTTTCATTTTTGAAGCATATCGGGCGGCTCTGGGCGATTCTGCAGTGCCGAAAGCGGCTGAAACGGACGCAGTTGAGCGATTAAACCGGTTTGGCTGAAGGGTTGAGAACACCCACGGGTTTGACCGCTCGGTGGCGCTGTACCTCGCCCTTCGGCGGATAGACAAGTTTTGTGGCCTCGACCATGAATGCACCGCCGGCCAGAAAGGTAGGCATGCGCCGACCGATCCGCTCCAGTGCCGCGCCCGACTTCATCCAGATCTTGCGCGACGAGGGAACCTGATAGAGCGCGCCAAGATGACGCTCCGGCAGGAACTGGTGTTTGCGCAACTGGGTTTCCAGCTGACCGGTCGAGTAAGGTCGACCGTATCCGAACGGCGTTCTGTCGCGCCGCGCCCAGAGCCCTGCGCGGTTTGGTACAATAAAAAGCGCCCGCCCACCCGGGCCCAGAACCCGCCAGCATTCTTCCAGCAGATCAGAGGCGCGTTCGGACGTCTCAAGCCCGTGCAATAACACCAGTTTGTCCACATGCCCCGTCTCGATCGGCCAGAGTGTTTCCTCTGTCAGCACAGAGACATTCGGCAGACCGGACGGCCATGGCATGACGCCTTGCGGTCCGGGCATCAGCGCCATTACACGACGCGCATCTTTCAGGTAGGGCCGCAGCAAAGGCGCCGCGAACCCATACCCGACCACGGTCTGACCCTTCGCTTCGGGCCAGAGTTCGAGCATGCGGGTGCGCAACGACGCCTGTGCCGCCCGGCCCAATGCGCTGCGGTAGTAGAAGTTACGCAAATCCTGCACGTCCAGATGCATTGCAGTCAGTCCCGCGATCAGTCAGTCTGACCACAGTGTTGCAAAGGTGAAGGAAAATGGCCATGCCTATCGAATTAGTTACGATCCCCTGTCTGTCCGACAATTATGCTTTCCTGATCCATGACACGGCAACAGGCCGGACAGCATTGGTAGATGTTCCCGAAGCGGCCCCAATTCTTCGCACGCTCGCAGCACGCGGCTGGACGCTGGACGAGGTGTGGATCACTCATCACCACGACGACCATACGCAAGGGCTGGGCGCAGTGCTGGCAGAGCATTCGGCCCTCGTCCGCGGCGCCGCTGCCGATCGCCACAGATTGCCAGCACTTAATATGGAACTGCGGGATGAGGAGCATTTCGACTTTGCCGGTCATGATGTCCGTGTCATGGACGTCTCGGGGCACACGGTGGGGCATATCGCCTATTATGTTGCTGATGCAGGCGCCGTCTTTACCGCGGACAGCTTGATGGCCTTGGGCTGCGGCAGGCTCTTTGAGGGCTCGGCCCCGCAAATGTGGGACAGCCTGACCAAAATAGCCTCTTTGCCAGCGGAAACGCTGGTGTGTTCAGGCCATGAATACACCGCGGCCAACGCTAAGTTCGCCTTAACCATTGATCCGGATAATCCAGAGCTTATATCGCGGTCGCAGGCAATTTCCGAGGCACGCGCCGCCGGCACGCCCACAGTTCCGTCAACTCTGGCTCTCGAATTGGCGACGAACCCCTTCCTGAGAGCGTCAGACCCCGCTATCCGGTTGCTTTTGGACAAGAAAAACGCATCGGACGCCGAGGTTTTTGCTGAAATCCGCGCTCGAAAGGACGCATTTTAAACCACCTACGATGCCCAAGCTTTGCAACATCACACAATTTGTGACTCGAAAAATGCAGAAAATACTTGAAGCCGGGCTACGATCAACCAAACTCTAATACTATGAGGCTATGGTCGGTTGACGGGCTGATATCGCTTAGTGCCGCCGCCGACCCCGATCAGAAGGAGCACACGCCGTGCCTTCATTTTCGACAACACTGGAACAGGCAATCCATTCCGCTCTGGCGCTCGCGAACGCGCGACGTCATGAGTTTGCGACACTCGAGCATCTTCTGCTGGCGCTGATCGACGAACCTGACGCGTCGCGCGTGATGAAAGCGTGCAGCGTCGACATCGAAGATTTGCGCAAGACGCTTGTTGAATTCGTGGACGAGGACCTGAGCAATCTGGTCACGGATATCGACGGGTCTGAAGCTGTGCCGACAGCTGCTTTCCAAAGGGTGATCCAACGCGCCGCAATCCATGTGCAATCGTCCGGACGTACCGAAGTGACAGGGGCCAACGTTCTGGTTGCCATCTTTGCAGAACGCGAAAGCAATGCCGCCTACTTCCTGCAAGAGCAGGACATGACACGGTATGACGCGGTGAACTTTATTGCGCATGGCGTGGCCAAAGACCCCGCTTATGGCGAACAACGCCCTGTTTCCGGCGCGCCGGAGGCTGAGGAAGAAGCACAGGGCGTCACCGAGGGCGAGAAAAAAGAGAGCGCTCTTGAGAAATACTGCGTCGATCTGAACGCCAAATCGCGTGAAGGTGATATTGATCCGCTGATCGGGCGCGAACCCGAGGTGGAGCGTTGCATTCAGGTGCTGTGTCGCCGTCGCAAGAACAACCCGCTTTTAGTGGGCGACCCCGGTGTTGGCAAAACCGCCATCGCAGAAGGGCTTGCGCGCAAGATCGTTGCTGGCGAAACCCCCGAGGTTCTCGCAGAGACAACTATTTACTCACTCGATATGGGCGCCCTTCTGGCGGGAACCCGCTACCGCGGTGATTTTGAAGAGCGCCTCAAGGCCGTTGTGGCTGAGCTTGAAGACCACAATGACGCCGTGCTGTTCATCGACGAGATTCACACCGTCATCGGTGCCGGTGCTACGTCAGGCGGCGCGATGGACGCGTCGAACCTTTTGAAGCCCGCACTCGCCGGTGGCAAGCTGCGGACGATGGGCTCAACCACATACAAAGAATTCCGTCAGCACTTTGAAAAGGATCGCGCGTTAAGTCGCCGGTTCCAGAAGATCGACGTGAACGAGCCTTCTGTTGAAGATGCGGTCAAGATACTGCGCGGCCTGAAGCCCTATTTCGAGGACCACCACTCGGTCAAGTATACCGCTGACGCGATAAAAACGTCGGTTGAGTTGGCATCGCGTTATATCAACGACCGCAAGCTGCCTGACAGCGCGATCGACGTGATCGACGAAGCGGGCGCCGCGCAGCACCTTGTCGTCGCAGCCAAGCGCCGCAAGACGATCGGCACCAAAGAGATCGAGAATGTCGTCGCAAAGATCGCGCGCATCCCGCCAAAGAATGTATCCAAAGACGATGCCGAGGTCCTCAAGGATCTCGAAGGGTCGCTCAAGCGGGTGGTCTTTGGTCAGGACAAAGCGATCGAGGCGCTGTCATCGGCGATCAAACTGGCGCGCGCGGGACTGCGCGAGCCTGAGAAGCCGATCGGCAACTACCTCTTTGCCGGACCGACGGGCGTGGGCAAAACCGAAGTGGCAAAACAACTGGCTGATACGCTGGGCGTTGAGTTGCTGCGCTTTGACATGTCGGAATACATGGAGAAACACGCCGTTTCGCGTCTGATCGGCGCGCCTCCCGGGTATGTCGGATTTGACCAGGGCGGTATGCTTACAGACGGTGTCGACCAGCATCCACACTGTGTCCTGCTGCTGGACGAGATGGAGAAAGCGCACCCGGACGTCTACAACATTCTGTTGCAGGTCATGGATCATGGCAAGCTGACAGACCACAACGGCCGGACGGTAGATTTCCGTAATGTCGTGCTGATCATGACATCCAACGCGGGCGCGGCAGAGCAGGCGAAAGAGGCTATCGGCTTTGGTCGTGACCGCCGTGAGGGTGAAGACACTGCCGCGATCGAACGGACCTTCACGCCTGAATTCCGCAACAGGCTCGACGCGGTCATCAGTTTTGCGCCGCTGCCCAAAGAGGTCATCCTGCGCGTGGTCGAGAAGTTTGTTCTTCAGCTTGAAGCCCAGCTTATGGACCGCAACGTGACCATTGAGCTGACCAAACCCGCGGCAGAGTGGTTGGCAGAGCGCGGGTACGACAGCAAAATGGGCGCACGCCCTCTGGGCCGTGTCATCCAGGAGCACATCAAGAAGCCTCTGGCCGAAGAGTTGCTTTTTGGCAAACTGGCAAAGGGCGGTGTGGTCAGGGTTGGCGTCAAGGGTGGCGAGATCGATCTCAAGATCGAAGGACCGGACAATCCACGCCTCTCAGGAGACAAGCCACCGCTTCTTACTGCGGAGTAATGCGCCAAACGATTGCCGTAGTTTTATCCTTCGCCATGCCAGCCATGGCGGAGGATTTTTCTTTGGCGCTGCCCATCGACTGCAACTTGGGGAAAGACTGCTTTATTCAGCAATATGTCGATCAGAACCCGGGGCCCGAGGCCGTCGATTTCACCTGCGGCCCGCTGAGTTATGACGGGCATAAAGGCACTGATTTTGCACTCCATGACTTGAGGGCCATGACAGATGGTGTGGCTGTTCTGGCCGCGGCAGAGGGCTATGTGCGCGCTATTCGCGACGGCGAACCCGACACCGGGGCGGCGCAGGCGGCGTCCGGGAAAGACTGCGGCAACGGCGTTCTGCTGGAACATAGCGCGGGTTGGGCCACTCAGTATTGTCACCTCAAACGCGACAGCATCTTAGTCAGCGAGGGTGACTACGTGACAACAGGCGCCGTGCTGGGCGAAGTTGGGCTCAGCGGCCGCTCTGAATTCCCGCATCTGCATATCAGTGTCAGACGGGATGACGCCGTGATCGACCCTTTCGCACCCGACGCGCCCGGCACCTGTGGCCAGACTGATGGCTCAACTCTTTGGCAGACCGATATTCCCTATACTCCCGGTGGCGTGATCTCGCTTGGCCTTGCCGACAGCATCCCCACTTTTGACGCGATAAAAGCGGGTCAGATGCCGGAACTTGCACCCGCAATACAGACGGAAGCACTGGTTCTTTATGCGCATCTTTTTGGCACCCGTGCCGGCGATTTGCTCGTGATCAGGCTTGTGGGGCCACGGGGTACGGTTTTCGCCAGTGAAATCGTACTGGAACAGACGCAGGCGCGCAGCTTCCGTGCTTTGGGCAAAAGGCGACCCGATACCGGCTGGGTCGTTGGGCAATATACAGGTACTGCGACCCTTCTGCGAGACGAGGAGATCGTGTCAGACATCAAGCTCGACTTTGACCTGCGCTAAGCTTCAGGGTCGCATTACTTCTCGGTGAACTTCAGCTCGATACGGCGGTTTTGCGCACGGGCCTCAGGCGTGTCTGCCGTGTTGACAGGCTGATACTCGCCAAACCCGTTCGCTGCCAAACGGTCCGGCGGTATTCCCAGAACCTGAGACATGTAGCGCACCACAGAAAGTGCACGTGCCTGACTAAGCTCCCAGTTGTCTGCGTATTGACCGGTTCCCGACAGCGGCAGATTGTCGGTATGCCCGTCCACGCGGATGATCCAGTTGATCTCGGGTGGGATTTCATCGGCAACCGTGGAGATGATCCGCGCAACTTGTGCCACGTCAGCCTGCCCTTCCGCGGACAGATCGGCACGGGCGGGCTCAAACAAAACTTCGGAGGAAAAGACGAAACGGTCGCCTTCGATACGCACACCTGCCTGAGACCCGAGCACGTCGCGCAACCGTCCGAAGAACTCCGAGCGGTATTGTTCGAGGTTCTTTGTTTCCTCGCTGAGCCGTTCCGCCTCGGCCGCAAGGCGGGCGGCTTCCTCTTCGAGCCGGATGCGTTCTGCTTCCTCAAGAGCAGCACGGCGGCGTTCTTCGGCGGCTACGCGGGCCAGTGCTGTGTTCAGCTCGGATCCCAGGGACTGCAACTGTACCTGTTGCGCGGCGTCGCGTTCCTTGGCGTCGTCGAGCAAGGCCTGCAGGCCACCAAGCTGTGTCCGCAGCGCCGCGACCTGCTGGTTGAGCAATTCTGTCTGGCGTTGCGCCTGCGCGCTGATCTGTTCTTCCTGCGACAAAGCGCGTTGCGCTTCCGCCAACAAGGCATCGCGCTGATCCGCCTCTGACAAACGGTTCTGCGCCAGTATTTCCGCCGCGCGTTGTGCGGCAAGCGCAGCTGCAAGCTGCTCACGCAAGGCCGCCTGCTGTGCGTCCAGATCATCGGACAAGGCATCGACCTGCGCTTCGGCTGCAGCGCGTGCCGCTGCCTCCAATGCAACGGTGGCCTCTGCCTCATCCAGATCGGCCAAGACCTCGCTGAGGCGCGCGACCATGATCTCTTGCTGGACTTCAAGCACATCCAGCGCCTGCTGCGCGCGCGCGCCGTCATCGACTGCAGACTGAAGCGTGTCCACTTCAAGCAACGCGGCCGCCAGCCGCGCGTCCAGATCCTCTTCTGCCGCGCGCGCGGCCGCAAGAAGCGTCAGGGTTTCTTCGGCTTGCGCTCTTTGCTGTTCAAGCGACAGCGTCATCGCCGTCAGTTCTGCATCCGCCTCTTTCAGACGCGCGCGCAAAAGCTCTGCAGCCGCAGCGTCGGCAAGCCGCGCGGCCTCTTGTGCGCTGAGAGCCTCTTGCGCCTCATCCAACTGGCCGCTCAGCGCGCCAATTTCTCCCTCCGCTTCAGCATTGCGGGCCTGCAGATCGGCAACCAGTGCGTCGAGTGCCTCGCGCCGGGCTGCCGCGAGACGAGCAGCTTCCGCCTGTGCGTCAATCTCCGCGCGAGAGGACGCGAGAGCAAGGTTCAACGCTTCCTGTTCGCTCAGCAGTTCAGCACGTTCAGCCTGCAGCGCATCACGCGTTTGCTCAAGCGACAAAACGGTGCCAAGTGCATTGTCCCGCTCCGCGATCAACGCGGCGACTTGCGCTTCGAAACCAGTGATCCGCGATTGCGCCTCGGTCAGTTCCTGCGCTTGTGCATCGCGCGTTTCCGTGAGGACAGCAATGCGCGCTTCGGCATCCGACAAGGTGGCGTCCAACGCGCCTACTTGATCGCGCAACCGCTCGGTTGTCTGCTCTTCCAGCCCCAAAGCCTGCGCCAGCGCCGCGACCTCGCTTGAGAGTTGATCCAGCTCGGTCTCTTGCCCCGTGATGCGTTCAGTGAGCACAAACTGCACGACCATAAAAATGGTCAGTACAAACATGAGCACCAGCAAAAGGCCGGTCATCGCGTCGACGAAACCCGGCCAGATCGAGGCTTGAAAACGTGTCCCGGTCCGTCGCGACAGCGCCATCAGCCGTCTCCGGGCGGTGTGCCACCAAGCGCGCGTGGTCTGCGGGGTTTCATCGCTTCCGCAAGCTTGTTGATGTCGGTACGCAACTCGGCGATGCTTTCCTGTCGACCTGCGGAAATCTCTTCGAGAATATGCAAAAGCTGGACATCAATGGACCGCAGGCGCATTCGGCTTTCAGCATCAATACCGTCGCCACCGCCCTGTCCTTGCGTCTCAATCAGGGTAATCAACCGTTCTTGGCCGGCAGCAACCCGTTCCAGTGCCGACACCGAAGGGTCGGACCGGTCACCGTGGCGTGTCATATGTTCAAGCGCTGTAGTAAGGCTGGCAAGACGTTCGTTCACCTCGGACCGGCCCGCCTCGGCATTGACGAACATCTGTTGCAGCGCGTCCATCTGTTCGGCCATGTGATCCACAACACCCGCCATGATGTTCTGCTCGCCCGTCGCGTCCTCCCCCGCCGTGAAGCCAACCCGCGTGATCGTGCTGAGCCACTCCTCAAGTTCTCGGTAAAAGCGGTTCTGACCATGACCTGCAAAGAGTTCAAGCAATCCCACAATCAGCGAACCGGCCAGCCCCAGAAGTGACGAGGCAAAAGCCACGCCCATGCCGCCCAGCTGCGCCTCCAGCCCGGTCATCAGCCGGTTGAACACCTCAACGCCCCCTTCCCCATCCTGCGGGGCAAGGCTTCGGATCGTGTCGACAACAGCGGGCACCGTGGTGGCCAGACCGTAGAACGTCCCTAACAAGCCCAGAAAGATAAGCATGTTCACAATGTATCGGGTGATTTCGCGGGCTTCGTCGATCCGCGTTGCAACAGAATCCAGAATGGACCGCGTGGAGGTCGCGCTGACTTGCATCCGCGCGCCCCGCTGCCGCAAGAGCGTCGCGAGCGGCGCCAGTAGCAAGGGCGCTCTGACACTACTGTCGAGCGTGCCGTTTGCAAAGCTTTCGATCCAACGCACCGATCCGATCAGTTGGAACACCTGATAGAAACAGGCCAGCACGCCGATCAGGAAGACAAAAAGGATAAATCCGTTCAGGTAGGGGTTCGCTTCGAAGACGGGCAGCACCCGCGGCAAGGCAAGAAAGCTGCCAAAGCCCGAAAGCGCCAGCACGATCAGCATCAAAGAAATCTGCCGCACAGGTTGCGAAAAGACTGGCCTGACTTTTTGGTCTGGTAACGCCATACGCCCCCGCTCCTGACCGTTATTGTTCTGCTCTATGCGTAGTTTACACAGAAAACACAACCAAGCGCCAAGAAATTATGATGTGAGCGCGCGAACCCGCTGGCTCAACCACTCCAAATCGGGGTCATGCAGTCCGATATCGGTCAAATGCTGGGCAGTATTGTAAAGATACTCGGTGTTGGGGCCCATCCCGCCGACCGCGTTCGATATGATTTTCGCCTGCTCTTCCAGCGGCAGGCCGCCGCAATACTGCACGTGGTCGGGGTTTATGACATAGACCACCGCCTCGATCCGGCGTCCGTCAATCAAATCGACCGACAATTCCCGCTCCAAATAGGCAGAAGAGATCAATTCGCGCTCGCGCAGGTAGGCCAGCGTCTCTGCCTCCTGTCCCGCTTTGACGGCCAGTGCAACCCCTTCGCAGGCGTGCGAGGGTTCCTCGTCCAGCGCCAGCACCAGACCCGGGTGATCTTCTGTGCCCCGATGGTGAATGGACCGCATGCAGAACGAGCGGGCATAGCCCGGCAAGGTCGCTACAACCTGTTCGGCGACTTCAAACCCCGGATTCCAAAGAAGGCTGCCGTATCCGAATACCCACATGGTCATAGTGCTGGTTCTCCTTGCGCGCTTTGCGTAAACCTCAAATCGATGGAAAACGAAAGTGTGTTGTGATGCGGCGATTGGTCTGGATACTCATTCTGTTTGCAGCGGTCTGGAGCGGGTGGTGGTTTTTTGCGGCCAATAGTCTGCGCAACGGTCTGGAGGCTTGGCTGGAAGAACGGCGCGCGCTTGGCTGGCAAGCCGATGTGAGCGAAACAACGATCGGAGGCTTTCCTCTGGCGCTTGAGACTACGCTGGAAAGGCCTGCACTGGCGGACCCTGAAACCGGGCTGGCTTTCGCGGCCTCGACACTTGAAATCTCGGCACCTGCGTGGTGGCCGGGGCACGTGACCTTGATCTTTCCGCAAGACGAGATCGTGATCGCCTCGCCCGTACTGCGCAATACTGTGCGCGCGGAACAAGCGCAGGCGGATTTACGGCTGCATCCGGGTGCGACGCTGGAGCTGCAACAGATGCAGCTGACATCCGGCCCATGGGCTTTGGCCGCACCGCAAGGCAGCTGGATGGCTGCCGAGGGCCTGACCCTTGGCATGACACAGGACGCCGATACGGCCACCCTCTACAGCTTTGTGCTGGATGCGCCGGCCTTCGAACCCGGCAGCTTGCCGCGCAAGGCCTTGCGCGTACCCGACGACTGGCCGGTCGCCTTTGAAAGCCTGCAACTTGCTCTGCAGATCAGATTTGACCGTCCCTTCGACCGCAGCACCATCGAAGATGCACGGCCCCAGCCACGGCGTATTAATCTGGAACTGGCCGAAGCCCAGTGGGGTGCCTTGCTGTTGCGCGGCGCGGCAACGCTCGATGTAAGCCCAAAGGGCGTTTTGAGCGGCGAGGTGTCGCTTCAGGCGCGCAACTGGCAAGACATGCTGAGCTTGGCGCAAAGCGCGGGCGCACTGCCTGAAGGATTGCGCCCGCAGCTGGAAAGCATCCTTGGTGCTCTGGCACGCAGCAGCGGCAACCCCGATACCATTGACGCGGCCCTGACCCTGCGAGACGGTCGTATCTTCTTGGGGTTTATCCCGCTGGGCTCGGCACCACGGCTTGTCCTGCGCTAGCGGCAGTAAGGTCCGCTGCGATACCGTGCGGTGTCAAAGTGGAAATGGCTTTGATGAAACCGGTCCGAATTTGGGCCCAACACAGTACCGAAGGGCCCGCAGGCACCGCTGTGCAATTGACGCATGACGTCGCGCGTGGCCTCTGCATTCCACCCTTTGCGCACCGTTATCATAGAGCCATCGCGCAGCTTCAGCGCTGATATATCTATCGCGCGGCCCCTGCCATGCTCGGAAATCCGCGCGCCCGGTTGATTGTTGCGGGTCCTGCAGGCGTAATGTGCCGCAACGCGCAAACCGCTCAAACCGCCGCCCATCCGCGCAAGGGCCGGTTTCGCGGTGTCATCCAGCCAGGCTTTGAGCGCTTTGGCCGTTGTGCAATCGATCACTGCCTGCTGGCTGAGGGTAACACCCGAGACAGCCCTGATACGCACCGCGTCGGACAGACCGCATCCCGATATCCTGCCCCTCACGCGGCCGACGACTTCGCCTTGGATTTCCGGATCGCCGCATACGGCACCGCGCTGGCGCAGCTTTTCCTGCTCGCGCGCGATACGGCGGAACTTTCTCGGCCTTTGCTCGGGCCGCAGCGACTGTGTCGGCCCGTCGCCGCGCCGCGCCGCAGCCGCGCCTGCGGCATCCCGTTTGCGTGGTTGAATTGTCCCCGAAGGTTGCACCTGCGCACCGGCGGCCGGGCGGCTTTCAGGTCTGAGCGATGCATCAGGCCCGGCCGAGGCCATGCCCGCAAGGCAAAAGAACAGGGCAACCCAACGCTTCATGATGAAGCCGGTTTGCGCCCGAAATCAGGGGCATCCGTGTCCTGCCCCGCCTCGATGATACCGCGCCTGATCGCGCGGGTGCGGGTGAAATAGTCGTGCAGATGCTGTCCGTCGCCGGTCCGTATCGCGCGCTGCAAGGCAAACAGTTCTTCGGTAAACCGACCCAGAATATCCAGTGTAGCATCCTTGTTTGTCAGAAACACATCGCGCCACATGGTTGGATCGCTGGCTGCAATCCGTGTGAAATCGCGAAAACCTGCAGCGGAAAACTTGATAATTTCGCTATCCGTTACCCGCCCCAGATCATCCGCAACGCCGACCATCGTGTAAGCGATCAGGTGCGGCGCATGGCTTGTCACGGCACAGACCAGATCATGATGCTCAGGTTCCATCTCTTCCACATTGCTGCCAAGCGTCTCCCAGAAACGCCTAAGCTTTGCTACGGCCTCAGGGTCGCTGCCCTCGATTGGCACCAGCAAACACCAGCGGTTGTCGAACAGTTCGGCAAATCCCGATTCAGGGCCCGAATGCTCCGTCCCCGCCATCGGGTGGCCCGGCACGAAATGCACATCCTTCGGTAAATGTGGGCTTACACTGCGGATCACGTCACGCTTGACCGAGCCTACATCCGTCACGGTGGCCCCACTTTTCAGATGCGGACCGATTTCCCGGGCAACATCGCCCATCACACCCACTGGCACGCATAACACAATCAGATCGGCGTCTTTCACGGCCTCGGCCATGCTGTCACAGACCCGGTCGCACAATCCGATCCGGCGCGCGGTGTCGCGGGTCTTTTGACTGCGGGCATAGCCGGTGACCTCGCCCGCCAGGCTGTTGCGTTTCATCCCCCAGAACATGGAGGACGCGATCAACCCCAGACCGATCAGGGCAACGCGGTTGTAGAGTTGGGTCATGTCGTCCTCTTGAAATTGCTCAAAGCGTCCAGCACCTGACTAACATCCTGCGCGCTGCCCACGGTAATGCGCAGCGCTTCAGGAAATCCGTAGCCTTTGACCAGCCGCACCAGGATTCCCGCTTGTTTGAGATGCGCATCCGCGGCCAGCGCTTCGGCTTCATCAGCGAAACGGGCCAACACAAAATTGGCGTGGCTTTCGTCGCAGGCTATGCCCAGCTGGTTCAACCCGCCCGTCAGCCGCGCCCGTTGTTCGGCGTTGTCGCGCAGGCAACGCGCGACGAACGCGCGGTCGCGCACCCCCGCCTCGGCCCCCGCCAGCGCCACGCTGGACAGGTTGAAAGGACCGCGGATACGGTTGAGCACATCGATGATCTCCTGATGCGCATAGGCCCAGCCGACCCGCAACCCACCCAGCCCGTAAAGCTTGGAAAAGGTGCGTGTCATCACAACATTCCGGAACCGGTCCACCAGACCGGCACCGCCATCATACCCTTCAAAGAACTCGGCATAGGCCCCGTCCAGCACCAGAAGGCAGGTGGCAGGGATCCCTTCGGCCAAGCGGGTCAGCTCGGCCAGATCAAGTGCAGTGCCCGTGGGATTGGCCGGATTGGCGATGTAAACCAATCGCGTCTCAGGCGAGATGCATGCCAGCAGCGCATCCACATCGACACGGCGGTCTTTTTCGGGTGCAACAACAGGTTCGGCGCCGGCAGAAAGGGCAAAGATACGGTACATTGAAAACCCATGCTCGGTGTAAAGCACCTCATCTCCCGGACCCGCAAAGCCCATGGCCAGCAGTGTTAACAACTCGTCCGATCCGACACCGCAAATGATGCGTCCTGCATCCAGCGCGTGCACATCAGCAATGGCCTCGCGCAACGCCGCGTGATCCGTGGTGGGATAGCGATGCATCCTCAGCGCTGCCTTCGCCACCGCAGCGGTTGCCGCGCTGCTGCAGCCAAAGGGATTTTCGTTCGAGCTGAGCTTCAATGGCTCTGCCTGACCTTCGATTTTGGACGCGCCCCCCTGATAGAGAGCAATATCCATGATGCCTGGCTGTGCTGCTATGGTCATTGAACGGGTCCTCGTCTGTCTCGCGGAATTTAGCTGGGCTCGGGATGCTGCGCCAGCGCCAACTGTCTGCAGTGGGGTGACATACCGCCCCGCATCTGCCCTTTCACAAAAGAAAAAGGCCGCGCGGGTCATCCCTCACGCGGCCTTTTGAATGCTGAGCTGTGAAAAACCTTAGTTCTTCGCGTAGAATTCGACCACGAGGTTGGGTTCCATCATCACCGGATAAGGCACGTCGCCCAGGTTTGGCGTGCGCACAAATTTGGCGGTCATCTTGGAATGATCGGCTTCGATATAGTCGGGCACATCGCGCTCTGACAGCTGCGTGGCTTCGATCAGGGCTGCAATCTGCTTGGACCGATCACGCACTTCGATCACATCACCCTCTTTCACGCGGTAGGACGGGATGTTCACGATCTTGCCGTTCACGCGCACATGCTTGTGGTTCACGAACTGGCGCGCGGCAAAGACGGTCGCGACGAATTTTGCGCGGTACACAACAGCGTCAAGGCGACGCTCGAGCAGACCAATCAGGTTTTCACCGGTGTCGCCCTTCACACGCTCGGCTTCGGCGTAAATGCGGCGGAACTGCTTTTCAGTCAGATCACCGTAGTATCCTTTGAGCTTCTGCTTGGCACGCAGCTGGATACCGAAATCCGAAAGCTTGCCCTTGCGGCGCTGGCCGTGCTGGCCGGGGCCGTATTCGCGGCGGTTGACAGGCGATTTCGGACGGCCCCAGATGTTTTCGCCCATGCGGCGGTCAATTTTGTACTTGGCAGCGGTGCGTTTTGTCACGGCTGTTCTCCTTCTTGGCAAGCCCGGCTTGGGCGTGAAGGGCGTTGTCCTCTGGATTGCTCCCGACAGGCATCCCCTTGCGGGGGCCACCAACACCAATGAAGCCGCGCTTATACTGCCGCTGAAGACAGAGTCAACGCCCCATCTGCGCGACCGGCTGATGACGGTGGCAGGAGACCAGATGATCATTCACCATACCGACGGCTTCCATGAATGCATAAACGATCGTGGGGCCACAAAACTTGAAGCCCTCCGCCTTGAGGTCTTTTGATATCTGCTGTGACAAGGGTGTCTGCGTGGGCACATCGGCTTGCCGCTCGAACCTGTTTTGCAAAGGGGCACCGCCGGTGTATTTCCAAAGATAGCTATCAAAGCCCTCGCGCGCTTCAATCTGCTGCCAGACCCGAGCATTTGAAATCGCCGCTTCGATTTTGCCCCGATGCCGGATGATGCCCGGATCACCCAACAGGCGCTGCACATCCTGCACACCCCATTCCGCAATCGTGTTTGGGTCGAAACCGGCAAAAGCCGAGCGAAAATTCTCGCGTTTCTTGAGGATCGTGATCCAGCTCAGCCCGGCTTGAAAACCGTCGAGAATCAGTTTCTCCCAAAGGGCGCGGCTGTCGTACTCCGGCACACCCCAATCGGTGTCGTGATAGTCCAAATAGATTTGTTCGGGTCCGGCCCAGCCACAGCGATTAACCATCTCTTGCATTAAAAACAGTCCCTTAGCTTTAGTATGACTTAATGTCGAATTAGAACAAAATAGGAATATTAAGGGGATTTTAGCAAGTGCACCCGCAATTTGTCCCAACGAAGCAGATCGAGGACAACATGCCCGGACCCAGAAAACAAATGATGGCGGATATGGAACCGGGCACTGACAGCCCGCTAAACTTTGCGGTTTCATCGCGCGACAGGCAGACCATGGACATGGTCGCCGCCGCCATCCGCCACAAGCAGGTCCTGCTGGCCTATCAGCCGGTAATGCAGGCGCGCGATCAAAGCAAAGTCGCCTTTTACGAGGGGTTGATCCGCGTGCTGGATGAGACCGGGCGCGTGATCCCAGCCGGCGCATTCATGAATACGATAGAAAACTCGGAGCTGGGGCGCGAGCTGGATACACTCGCCCTTGCCAAAGGGCTGCGCGCGCTTCACGAAAACCCCGAACTGCGTTTGTCCATCAACATGTCCGCACGCTCGATTGGCTACAAGCCCTGGAGCCATACGCTGGAGCGCTGGTTGAAACGCAATGAACTCATTGGAGAGCGGTTGATACTCGAGATTACGGAAAGTTCTGCCATGCTGGTGCCGGAACTTGTCGTAGATTTCATGGACAGGTTGCAGATGCAGGGTATCTGCTTTGCAATGGATGACTTTGGCGCAGGCTATACCGCGCTTCGTTATTTCAAAGAGTTCTGTTTCGACGTCATAAAGATCGATGGCCAGTTCATTCAGGGCATTGCTCACAATCCCGACAACCAGGCGATGACAGGCGCATTGGTGTCAATCGCCAAACACTTTGACATGCTCACCGTGGCGGAGTTTGTCGAAACCGGCGAGGATGCAGAGGTGCTTACCCGCCTTGGCGTCGACTGTCTGCAAGGTTATCATTTCGCGCCGGCCACAACCCGCCCCGACTGGATGCGCAACGTTCAAATGAACAAGGCGGTTTAACGATTAAACGTTCAGTTGTTTGCGATGCTGTGTCACAGGCAGGGTCTGTTGCCGCGCAAAAAATCATCGGTTAACTATTGCCAACATCAACGATAAGACTAGCACCCCGCGATGACGCCCGCGCCTGGTCTTCTCAAGAACTGGTAAAGGACCGAAAAACCATGACGAACGTCGTAATCGCCTCCGCCGCCCGAACTGCCGTAGGCAGCTTTGGCGGGTCTTTCGCAAACACTCCCGCCCATGATCTGGGTGCAGCGATGCTCAAGGAAATCGTAGCACGCGCCGGTGTCGATGCATCAGAAGTTTCAGAAACAATTCTCGGACAGGTTCTGACCGCCGCTCAAGGTCAAAACCCCGCGCGCCAATCCCACATCAATGCAGGACTTCCGCAAGAATCCTCTGCCTGGACGATCAATCAGGTCTGCGGATCGGGTCTGCGTTCCGTTGCACTGGCGGCCCAGCACATCCAGCTTGGGGATGCGGATATCGTCGCCGCGGGCGGGCAGGAAAATATGACCCTGTCGCCCCACGCCGCCTCGTTGCGCGCCGGGCATAAAATGGGCGACATGAAATACATCGACACAATGATCCGTGACGGTCTGTGGGATGCATTCAACGGCTACCACATGGGCCAGACCGCTGAAAATGTTGCTGAAAAATGGCAAATCAGCCGTGACCAGCAGGATGAATTCGCCGTTGGCTCACAAAACAAGGCCGAAGCCGCGCAAAAAGCCGGTAAATTCGATGATGAAGTGTTCGCCTATACAATCTCGACCCGCAAGGGCGACATCGTTGTGGACAAGGACGAATACATCCGCCACGGCGCAACCATGGAAGCGATGCAAAAACTACGCCCGGCCTTTACGAAGGACGGCTCGGTCACGGCGGCGAATGCCTCTGGCCTCAACGACGGCGCGGCAGGCGCGCTGCTGATGTCCGCCGACAATGCCGAAAAGCGCGGGATCGAGCCTTTGGCCCGCATCGCAAGCTACGCCACCGTCGGTCTTGACCCGTCGATCATGGGCGCGGGCCCGATCTATGCCAGCCGTAAAGCGTTGGAAAAAGCCGGCTGGAAGCCGGAGGACCTTGATCTGGTAGAAGCCAACGAGGCCTTCGCCGCGCAAGCTTGCGCGGTCAACAAGGACATGGGCTGGGATCCGGCTGTGGTCAATGTCAACGGCGGCGCCATCGCCATCGGACACCCAATCGGCGCATCCGGTGCGCGCATTCTCAACACGCTTCTGTTCGAGATGAAGCGCCGCGATGCGAAAAAAGGTCTTGCCACGCTGTGCATCGGCGGCGGCATGGGCGTCGCCATGTGTCTTGAACGCCCCTGATCCAGATCAAGGCGGCGCACGTTCGCGCCGCCTAAACAACCCCCACAACCCAACGCCCTGACTGAAAAGGGCACGCCCACAAACAATGTCCAGAAGACCGGAGGAGACTAAAGTATGTCCCGTGTAGCACTCGTCACCGGAGGTAGCCGTGGTATCGGCGCCGCCATTTCACAAACCCTCAAGGACGCAGGCTATACCGTCGCCGCGACCTATGCCGGCAACGATGAAGCCGCCGCAAAGTTCACCGAAAGCACCGGTATCAAAACTTACAAATGGAACGTGGGTGACTATGACGAGAGCAAAGCAGGTATCGAACAGGTCGAAGCCGACCTTGGCCCGATCGACGTTGTTGTCGCCAATGCGGGCATCACCCGTGACGCTCCGTTCCACAAGATGACGCCACAACAGTGGAAAGAGGTCATCGACACAAACCTGACCGGCGTTTTCAACACAGTACACCCGGTCTGGCCCGGCATGCGTGAACGCAAATTTGGCCGGATCATCGTGATTAGCTCGATCAACGGTCAAAAAGGTCAGTTCGCGCAAGTGAACTACGCCGCGACCAAAGCCGGTGATCTGGGCATTGTGAAGTCCCTCGCGCAGGAAGGCGCGCGTGCCGGCATCACTGCCAACGCCATTTGCCCGGGCTATATTGCCACCGAAATGGTTATGGCCATTCCCGAGAAAGTGCGTGACAGCATCGTGGCAGGCATCCCCGCCGGCCGTTTGGGGGAACCCGAAGAAATCGCGCGCTGTGTCGCTTTCCTCGCGTCGGACGATGCAGGCTTTATCAATGGGTCGACCATTTCCGCAAACGGCGCACAGTTCTTCGTGTAAGCCTAAATGCGAATACTCGAACAAAGGGCCGGTTCGCATGAACCGGCCCTTTTGTCTGTTCTGAGGGTATCGTTCCGCTTAGCGCGCGCCGTTGGACGGGAAAAGCCAGTGCCAGGCGGCTTTCAGGGCCAAGCTGCGCTCTTCATGCGCGCGCTTCATGGCTTCACGGGTGCGGTCTGTTGTAGGTGCTTCGATCATGTTTTCATTCCTTGTTAAGTTACTTCAGTGTTTCTGAACTGAGACCTATATGGCACCCTAAAATAATATCTACAAACGAGACTTTTCATATCTTCAGTTAAGTATTACTTATGTGAATATGAATGACCGTCTTCCACCACTCACCGCTTTGCGCGCTTTTGATGCCGCAGCGCGCCACATGTCTTTCGCAAAAGCCGCCGAAGAATTGTCTGTGACCCCTGCCGCGCTGAGCTTTCAGATCAAGTCGCTGGAGGATCACCTTGGCGCCCCTCTGTTCCGCCGGCTCAACCGTGCGGTGGAACTGACGGAAGCCGGCAAGGCACTGGCACCCGGTGCGGCATCCGGCTTTCAAACTCTGGGCGCGGCATGGCGGGCGGCACAGCGACTACAGGACGAACAAACACTCACAGTAACAGCAGGGCCGGCTTTCACCGCGAAATGGCTCGCACCACGGCTCTATGAGTTTGCGCAAGCCCATCCCGAAATCGAACTGCGGTTTTCAGCCTCGTTGCGCATCATGGATTTCGCACGCGACGCGGTCGACGTCGCGATCCGTTTCGGAAGCCGCGAAGACAAATCACTTTGGTCCTTGCCGCTGGCCGAGGAATGGGTTTGTCCGGTGATGACCCCTGCACTGGCCGCGCAATACCCCACGCCGGAAAGCCTGCGCGACGCACCTCTGATCTTTGATGATTCGATCAACTTTCTGGATTCCAAATGCGACTGGGATGCCTGGTTTGCGGCGATGGGCATTGATTTCAAACCCGATCACGGGCCACGTTTCAGCCAGGCGGACCACGCCATCGACGCCGCGCTGGCCGGTGTCGGCGTCGTGCTGGGCCGGCGGGCGCTGGTCGTAAAGGATATCGATGAGGGGCGTTTGTGCATGCCCTTCCCCAAGGCACTGCCAACCGGTGCGCGATTCAGTTTTCTATGCCCCATCGGCACACAGGACCGTCCGCAGGTGCGCGCGTTTCGAGAGTGGATGCTCACCGAAATCGACAAAACCAGCTATATTACAGAGCGTTTGGAATTTTTGGAGTGATCCGGAAATCGGGCGGCGCTCAACCGGCGCCCGCCCTCAGTTTTTGTCTGCCGTTACGTCGACAGCCGCGTAATTTCTTCTTTGATACGGAGTTTTTGCTTCTTGAGATCGGCAATTGCCAGATCGTCAATGCCGGGCGCACGTTGCGCGGCTTCCACCGCGTCACTGAGGGATTCGTGTTTCTTTTTTAGCTGTTCCACATGTGCAGTTACGCTCATCAAGTCCTCCTGTTCTGTCAGATGCGAAATCGAGTTCAGCACATCTGCTGATTCAAGTCACGCTGCACCCGCATTGTAACACCGAAATTCCTTAATAGCCGGTTAATCAGGGAGCAAAACTCAACGCCGCACCGTCCCGCAAGACGGCGCGCACGCGCGGCACGTAGCTGTCAGCGTCTTTCTCATGCGCCGTCCCTTCATGCAGGACAAGTGGTGCGTGCAGCTTGAACGCGCCGCGTCCGTTTTTGCGGCCTCTGATGATGATCCGCTCCGGCGCGCGGCCCGCCCTGGCGCTCAGCGGCAGCACCTCGATGCTGCCCAGACGCCCGGCCATCGCACCCAGTATTTCCGGCAGACGCTCTGCGCGGTGGATAAAATGCGCATAGCCTTTCGGGGCCAGACGTTTGGCAGCCACCTTGACCCAATCGGCCAGCGGCACGCTTTCTCCGTGGGCGCGTTCGCGGCCAAGGTTGGTCGCGGCACGGCTGGCACCTCGGTCATAATAAGGCGGGTTGGCCAGCACATGGTCAAACTGGCGCTGGCGGATGTCTGCCGGTAAATCGATCACATCCGCGGTCACGACCTCAAAGGCGCAGCCCCCGTTCCGGCGCGCCAACGCCGCATAGTCTTGCTGAAGCTCCACGCCGGTGAGGTTTAGCCCGGGCACCCGCGCCGCGAGACATAGCGCCGCAGCCCCGACCCCGCAGCCAAGATCAAGAACACGCTCTCCGGCGATGGCCGGCACCGACGCTGCAAGCAAAACCGGGTCTACTCCAGCGCGGTAGCCGCGTTTTGGCTGCAGCAGGTGCAGTTTACCCCCTAGAAACGCATCATTTGAAAGGTCATCCATCGTAGCCCAGTGGGATATCGTTGTCCTTCAAAACCCGCAATGCCTGCGTATGATCGTCCGTCCGCACCATCAGCCGCCGCGGGAAAATTCCGATGCCGCCTTCAAGCACGCTCATGTTTACGTCCAATTCAAAGCAGTCTATATCCTCCCCTTGAAGAAGGGCGGTGGCAAAGGCGATGATCGTAGGGTCGGTGCTTCGCAAAAGTTCCTTCATATCAGGGATGTAAGAGCAAGCCGGCCAGGATGTCGAGCCTTGCAGACGGGAAGTTGATGTCCAAGACCGAGAATTCACAGAAACCGCACGATCGTATGGCGGATTTTCTGCAAAGCGATATGGAAGCAGTGAACGTTCTCATCCGTGAACGTATGGCGTCCAAACACGCGCCGCGCATACCCGAGGTTACGGCACATCTGGTCGATGCGGGCGGCAAGCGCCTGCGCCCGATGCTTACCCTCGCAGCGGCGCATCTATGCGGCTACGGCGGCCCTTACCACGTACATTTGGCAGCCACGGTCGAATTTATTCACACAGCCACCCTGTTGCATGATGATGTGGTCGACGAAAGCGGACAGCGACGCGGACGCCCTACGGCCAACCTGCTGTGGGACAATAAATCTTCCGTGCTGGTAGGCGACTACCTTTTTTCGCGCAGTTTTCAGCTGATGGTCGAAACCGGGTCGTTACGCGTGCTTGATATCCTGTCGAATGCCTCGGCCACGATTGCCGAAGGCGAAGTACTGCAGCTGACGGCCAGTCAGGACCTGCGCACCACCGAAGAGATCTATCTGCAGGTCGTGCGTGGCAAGACTGCAGCCCTGTTCTCGGCGGCAACCGAAGTTGGCGGCGTGATTGCGGGGGCGCCGGACGCGCATGTGGCGGCATTGTTCGACTATGGTGATGCCTTGGGCGTGGCTTTTCAGATTGTGGACGACCTGCTTGATTTTCAGGGCGATCAAAAGGTGACCGGCAAGAACATCGGAGATGATTTCCGCGAGCGCAAGCTGACCATGCCGCTTATCAAAGCCGTGGCCAAGGCAGATGAGACCGAGCGTGCCTTCTGGCGCCGGACCATTGAAAAGGGCCAGCAGGAGGCAGGCGATCTCGATCAGGCAATCGCCTTGCTGCACAAACACAACGCGCTGTCGGATACCAACATCGCCGCACGGGCAGAAGCCGCGCGCGCCAAGGCCGCCCTTCGACCACTGCCAGACCATCCCGTCAAAGACATGCTAAGCGATCTGGCCGACTACGTCGTAGAACGCATCAACTGACCCGCGGGAGTGCCCGCGCGGTTTGGGTGCCCAGCTTGGTCGGCTGCACCCACCAACCAGGGTGTCGCGCCGTCAGCGCCTGTGCGGCCACCTGCGCCTTTTGCGCATCTTCAAAGAGCCCAAAGCAGGTCGCCCCCGAGCCTGACATACGCGCCAACCGGCAGGCAGGCTGGGCATTCAGCGCCAAGAGGACATCGCTTACAGCAGGCTCCAGTCCAATGGCCGCGTCCTGCATGTCGTTGCGCTGCTGCGACAGCCACATGACAAAGTCGTTGAACCCCGCGAAACGCGGCAGCGTTGTGTCCATCGCGGGATTGTTGCGCGACTGCATAGCCTTGAAGACCGCAGGCGTCGACACCGCACGGCGTGGGTTGACCAGCACAGCGTCAATCGCCGGCATAGCCGAGAGGGGCTCGATCTTTTCCCCGATACCCGTGACGCGCGCTGCCTGCGACATGAGGCACATCGGAATATCTGCTCCTAACTCCAGCAAACCGGCGAACATGGGGGTGCGCTCCGGCGCAAAGAGGGCAGGGTCGGTTTCGCCACCGCTCCAGAACGCCATAAGACCACGAAAGGCCGCCGCTGCATCTGCCGAACCACCGCCAATGCCCGACGATACTGGCAAGTTCTTGGTCAGTAGAAACGACGCCCCTGGCATATCCTCAAAAAGGCCCGCCACCCGAAGCACCAGATTGTTCATGTCGCCCGGCACGGCGGCTGCCTCGGGCCCTTCTGTCGTGACAGAAATGGTATTGCCGATCTGGATAAACAGCTGATCGCCGATATCGGCAAATGCCACCAGACTGTCCAGCACATGATAGCCGTCATCGCGTTGCCCGGTCACATGCAGGGTCAGGTTGACCTTTGCAGGCGCAAAGACACTGATGGACTTTGGCAGTGACATCAGCCGCGTGTCAGTCCGTGGCAACGGCCAGCGGAGCCGCCCCCTCTTCGGCCAGCACCTCATCAAGCCCCACTTCAAGCTTGCGACGGATGCGGTCCGGGTTCACGTCTTCAACGGTTTCGGCCTGATCCACAAACGACAATGCGCGTGACCACTGGAACTCTGCCTCGCGGTAGCGCCCGACAGCCCAGTATACATCCCCAAGATGATCATTCACGATCGGGTCAACAGCCATCAACTCCACCGCCCGCTCCATGTGCGGTACAGCCTCCTGATAGCGCCCCAGCCGGTAAAGCGCCCAACCGAGGCTGTCGATGATGTATCCGCTGTCCGGACTGGCCGCGACAGCTTCTTCAATCATTTCAAGCGCTTCTTCCAGCTTAATCTGTTTTTCCACCAAAGAGTAGCCGAGATAATTCAACACCTGTGGCTGGCCGGGGTTCAACTCCAGCGCGGCGCGGAAATCCGCTTCGGCCTGTTCCCAGTTATCGGTTCGCTCATGAGATATCGCACGCGCGTACAGCAGGAACCAGTTGCTGCCGCCGGCGCTTTCCGCGATTTCAAGCGCTTTGTCATAGGCCACGATCGCCTCGTCAAAGCGGTCCTGCTGGCGCAGGGCATCTCCCAAAGCGGATTGCACGGTGGCAAGGTTTCCGTGGCTGCGGGCCAGCTGCTCCAACACCTCAATCGCCGCTTCCGGCTTGCCCGACCGTCGCAATGCCGCAGCCCGTCCCAACTCTGCGGCATGATACGCAGGATGGGTGGCGGGCACGGCCTTGAGTACATCAATGGAGATATCATACTGCCCCAAAGCTTCAAAAAGATCCGCCGTCAGCAAAATCGCATCCACATGGTCAGGGCGCAGAATACGGGCCATCTGGGCATAAAGTACGGTGTATTCGGGCCCTGCCTCGCCACGCAGCGCGGCTGCAACCGTGAAAAACACCTCGGCAAAGCCGTGTCTGACCGTATTCACATGGGTAAAGGGCATCGGGGCGTCTTCGGCGAGCTTGGCAATCACGGCATCTATTTCGGGATCAGTCGACCCCGCAAACATCGTCTGGATCAATTCAAGCGCCTCGTCCTCTCGATCCAGTTGTGACAGGATTTCAACCCGTGCCAGAACGCCACGCCGCGTTTGCAGCACAGAGCGGGTGGCATCCGCTGCAAAGATTGCATCGGCCCCCTCGAAATCACCAACAGAGGCAAGCGCCATGGCTTTGTGAAACAACGCGAAAGCCTGCAACCCCTGCTGCTGTGCAATCGTATCAAACTGCACAAGGGCATCACTGACATTGCCGGTCCCCATACGCGCCCAGGCACGCACCAAACCGTCCACCAGCGGGCCGATACGCTGCCCGTCTGCTTCACCCTCAAGCAATTGCGCATAGTCTTCGCGGATGATCATATCCGCAGTCAGAACCAGTTGCGTCACCTGACTGGTCTGCCCGATCGCCTCCATCGCCTGCGCGATGGGCAGCGCCCGATCCAAACGCCCCAGCGCCAGATGCGCCACCAGCGCATTGTCCATCAGCTCAACATTGCCCGGATCACGGGTCAGCGCCCGCGTAAAATAGTCGGCCGCCTGCGCATAATCATTCTGGATCGCGGCAGAACGTGCCGCCAGATAGGGACCTGCAACAGATTGCGCAGATACCGGCACCGCTATGAGCATTGACAAGACAACGCCCCCGAGCGGCGCGATCAGTTTGCGAAACACGATAGAAGCCCCTTTACCGCTATTTGCCTGTCCCGACAGGCTATCAGGTTACAGGCCAAGCGCAATGGTCGCACGGGCCTGCGGACCGGTTCCCACGGGATTTTGAAGACCCGCGGCGCATGGAAGGGCACCGATGCCTCTGGCAGGGGCAGCCCCCTGCCCTTGCCTACATGTTGGGGTAGTTGGGCCCGTCCCCACCCTGCGGCGTCGTCCAGACAATATTCTGTGCCGGATCCTTGATGTCGCAGGTTTTGCAATGCACGCAGTTCTGGAAGTTGATGACAAACCGTGTGTCTTTGCCCTCTTCCTCGACAAATTCGTACACCCCGGCCGGACAGTAACGCGCGGAAGGACCCGCATAGGTCGGCAGGTTTTTGGCAACAGGTACATCGGCATCTTTCAGCGTCAGATGCGCAGGCTGGCTCTCTTCGTGGTTGGTGAACGAAAAAGCCACGTTGGTCAGGCGGTCAAAAGACAGCTTGCCATCCGGTTTTGGGTAATCGATTGGCGCATGACTGGCCGCAGGCTCTGTCGCTTCGGCATCTGATTTGCCATGCGGCATGGTGCCCAGCAGCGAAAAGCCCAGCGTGTTGGTCCACATGTCGAAACCGCCCAGCGTCAGGCTCGCCAAAAGCCCGCTCTTTGACCACAACGGTTTGACATTGCGAACCTTTTTCAGATCAGCGCCGATTGCGCCATCACGCACTTCCGCCTCATAGGCGCTCAATTCATCGCTCGCCCGCCCCTCGGCCAATGCTGCGACAGCCGCCTCAGCCGCTGCCTTGCCCGACAGCATCGCGTTGTGATTACCTTTGATCCGCGGCACGTTCACCATGCCAACGGAGCATCCCAGCAAAGCAACACCCGGTGCAACCATTTTGGGCATGGACTGATACCCGCCTTCACTGATCGCGCGCGCGCCATAGGCAACCCGCTTGCCGCCCTCCAAAAGCTCAGCAACCATCGGATGGTGCTTGAACTGCTGGAACTCCATATACGGGAACAGATGCGGGTTCTTGTAGTTGAGATGCACCACAAAACCCACGTAAACCTGATTATTCTCAAGGTGGTAGATGAAAGACCCGCCGCCGGCTTTGCTGCCCAGTGGCCACCCCATTGTGTGGGTGACCGTACCTTCCCTGTGCTTGGCCGGATCGATTTCCCAAATCTCCTTCATGCCAAGCCCGTATTTCTGCGGCTCATGCCCGTCACTCAGATCAAACTTCTCGATCACCTGCTTTGACAGCGATCCGCGCACCCCTTCCGACAAGAAGACGTATTTGCCATGCAACTCCATCCCCGGCTCATAGGAATCGCCCTTGCTGCCATCGGCGTTCTTGCCAAACTCACCTGCAACCACGCCTTTAACAGAGCCGTCCTCGGCATAGACCAGCTCGGAGCAGGACATGCCGGGAAAAATCTCCACCCCCATCTCCTCGGCCTGCTCTGCCATCCAACGGCATACGTTGCCCATGGAGACGATGTAGTTGCCGTGGTTGTTCATCAATGGCGGCATCGGCCAGTTCGGAAGACGCATCCGACCGGCTTCGCCCAACACATAAAAGTTGTCCTCGCGCACCGGCACGTTCAGCGGCGCACCCTTCGCTTTCCAGTCCGGAATCAAAGCATCAAGCCCGGCAGGATCCAGCACCGCTCCAGACAGGATATGCGCCCCCACCTCAGAGCCTTTCTCCAGCACAACAACATTGCAGTCCGCATTCAGCTGCTTAAGACGGATCGCCGCAGAAAGTCCGGCAGGCCCGGCGCCCACGATGACCACGTCATATTCCATTGCCTCACGTCCCGTGTCCGTCATGCAAACTCTCCTTGTCAAATCTCCAAAGCGCGGTGCAGCGCTGTCCGTTTCGTCGCGTTTGGCTAAACTACGCACCCGCTCAATGCAATGCGGACACGGCGTCAAAACACAAGATTGAAGCCGGCGGGGGGTATCCACCGGCAAAACCGGCTCAAAATTAAGTCACTCGGGCCGGTCTGCAATCAGATAACGCGGACCGGGCCCCTTTTGGCCCGCGCGATCATCGGGGTTGTACAGCCGGCACGAAGCAAGGCTCAGGCAGCCGCAACCGATGCATCCGTCCAGATCATCCCGCAGACGCACCAATGTGTCGATCTTCGCGCTCAGGTCCGTGCGAAACGCCTCGGCAATTTCCTTCCAGTCTTCTTTCGTGGGTGTGCGCCCGCCCGGCAACCGGTCCAGCTGCGCCTTGATCTGCGGCAGGCTGAACCCGAACTGCTGCGCCACCATCACAAAACTCAACCGGCGCAAATCCGCACGGTCAAACCGCCGTTGTCCCCCCGCATTACGCCAGGGCTTCACCAGCCCCTGTGCTTCATAATAGCGGATCGCCGAAACAGCCAATCCCGTGCGCGCCGCAAGCGCCCCTATGGAAAGCCCGAAATCTTTCGCCATAAATACCTTGACCTCAAGTTAGGTTTAGAAATTACACTAAACCGACATCGCCAGTAACAAAAGGAAAATCACATGATCGCCCGTCTCGAACACGCAAACATCACCGTCTCCGATGCCAACACCACCGTCCAATGGATGGCGCGCCTGTTCGGCTGGCACCTGCGCTGGGAAGGGCCGACACAAGACGGTGGCCGGTCTTTCCACATCGGCACCGACAAAACTTATCTCGCACTCTACCAACCGCCCAAACCCACAGCGCCTGGCTCCTCAAGCTACCTGACCAAGGGCGGCCTCAACCACATAGGTGTCGTGGTCGAAGACCTCGACAAAGCCGAAGCCTGCGTCAAAGAGCTCGGCTTCACGCCACACACACACGCCGACTATGAACCCGGCAGACGGTTTTACTTTCACGACAAGGACGGCATCGAATTCGAACTCGTCTCCTACGGCTGAGATCTTCTTTGGTCCCAAATATCCCGGGGGAGTCCGCAGGACGGGGGCAGAGCCCCCTTGCATTCCCCCTGTCATTTGGGTCAGGTAGAAACCACTCAAAACAGCGGCCCTCCGGATCAGCCGGCGGGCCGCAGCAATTCGTGGATGACGCCAATGGACAAAATTCCCATGACCCGCAAGGGCCACGCCGACCTGGAAGCTGAACTCAAACAGTTGAAGTCCGTGGAACGTCCGCAAATCATCAAGGCCATCGCCGAAGCACGTGAACACGGCGATCTGTCGGAAAACGCCGAATACCATTCGGCCCGCGAAAAGCAGTCTTTCATCGAAGGTCGAATCAAAGAGCTTGAAGGCGTGCTCGGACTTGCCGAAGTCATCGACCCCTCCAAAATGTCAGGCACCATCAAATTCGGTGCAACCGTCACGCTGGTGGATGAGGATACCGACGAAGAGAAAACATGGCAGATCGTTGGAGAACATGAGGCCAGCATCGAAAAAGGTCTTCTCAACATCAAATCCCCGATCGCACGGGCACTCATCGGCAAAGACGAAGGCGACAGCGTCGAGGTGCGCACACCGGGGGGTGAAAAATCCTATGAGGTCCTCAAGATCGTCTATGCCTGACAGGATGGGGTAAATGTCTGATATGGCGCAAGATCACGATGACACAACGGCACGGTCCCGCCCAACGCCGCTGGGCATATATGACCGGCCAAAATCCGACAACATCACCAGTGTCGAAGTAATTGCGCTCGGACTGTCCGGCCTGTGGCTTGCAGGGGCCGCGCTGTTTTTCATACTGCTGCCAAGCGAGGCCGCCGAGGGTGGCGCAGGGGCGGGGTCCTTGCGCTTCATGATGACGCTGATGGCGGTGTTCATGCCTGTGGCGATGATCTGGGTTGCAGCAATGGCCGCGCGCGCCTCAAAGGTAATGCGCGACGAAAGCCAGCGGCTGCAAGCCTCGATAGACGCCATCCGCCAGACCTATATCGCGCAAAACCAAAGCGGTGCGCTGGGGGCCGAACCGGCCTCGGTTGCGCGCAAACTCGATGAAATCGCCGCGGCGGCGCGCAAAACTGAAACCGTTTTGGCAACGTTCTCGTCCCGGCGCGACCACACCAAAACGCCACCGCCACCCGCTGCCGCCCCCCAGAATACCGAGGACCAGCCAACGCTCGCTCTGGGCACCCAGGCGGATGACTTCGCGCCACCGCTCGACACCGCCGACTTCATCCGCGCGCTGAATTTCCCCGAAACCGCCGAAGACGAAGAAGGCTTCGCCGCCCTGCGCCGCGCACTCAAAGACCGGCCCTCCGCGCAGTTGGTGCAGGCCGCGCAGGACGTGCTGACGCTGCTCAGCCAGGACGGCATCTATATGGATGATCTGATTCCGGATCGCGCCCGCCCGGAAATCTGGCGTCATTTCGGACAGGGTCTACGCGGACGGCCAATCGCGGCACTGGGCGGCATCCGCGACCGCTCTTCGCTGGCATTGACAGCGGGGCGGATGAAACAAGACCCGATCTTCCGCGACGCCTCGCACCATTTTCTGCGCCTCTTTGACAAAACCTTCGCCGAATTCGAACAGCGCGCAAGCGACGGCGAAATCGCGGCCCTTGCCGAAACCCGCACGGCACGTGCTTTCATGCTGCTGGGCCGCGTGGCCGGCACCTTCGATTAAGGCCTCTAAAGCCCGAAACTGCCAAAGGGAATATAGCGCACCATCGTGCCCGGCGTGACCTCTACAGCCTCTTGCGGCAGTTCGACCAACCCTTCCGCCCAGGCCAGCCCCGAAATGCGCCCCGACCCTTCCGAGGCAAACACCTCTGCATGACCGTCGCGAAGACGGGCACGCAAAAACTCCGATCTGCCCGGTTTTTTGTTTTTCGAGAATGCCGCCGGCACGTCAAACCCCTGCGCTTCAGGCCAGGCCTCCCCCGCCAGCTGCGCCATGGCGGGTCGTGCAAACACCAAAGCACAGACCATGGCCGCCACAGGGTTTCCGGGCAGACCGAAGACAGGTGCACCCTGCCACATCCCCAGCGCCAAAGGCCGTCCCGGTTTAACGGCAACGCGCCACAGGCTCATGGCCCCTGCCTCTTTCAACAGGGCCGACACGTGGTCTTCGTCGCCCGCCGACGCGCCGCCGCTGGTGATGACCACATCCGCGTCCTGCGCTGCACGATCCAGCACGGTGCGCAAAACTGCGCGGTCATCGGGGACAATGCCCATGTCAATGGCACGGTGACCGAAACGGCGTACCATCTCCAGCAGCATCGGGCGGTTCGCGTCAAAGATCTGGCCATCGCGTGCAGATGTCCCCACGTCGACCAACTCCGCGCCCGTGGACACAACAGCCACGCGCAGAGGCCTGCGCACCCGCACATCGCGCACACCGGTTGCGGCAAGCAGCGCTGCCTGCGCCGCACCGATCCGCACGCCACTGGCAACGGCACGCTCTCCGGCAACCACATCTTCTCCTGTTTTGCGGGTATTGGCACCCTGCCTGACCGGCCCGCGAAAGGCGATCTGCGTGTCTTGTAGCGTCACGTCCTCTTGCAGCACCACGGTATCAACACCTGCAGGCAAGGCAGCGCCTGTCAGAATGCGAATCGCCTCCCCCGCGGGCACATGACCCGGCGCATCGCCGGCAGCGGCACGTGCCCCGGCAAGGGGCAGTACGTGCACGCCCGCGTCACGCCCTCCGGCAAAACCATAGCCATCAACCGCAGTGTTCGGCAGCGGCGGGTTGCTGCGCGCAGCTGTCACATCATCGGCGATCACATGGCCCACCGCCTCTGCCGTTGGCAGCTCCACAACCTCGGTCACCGGCGCCAGACGCGCCTTCAGCATCTCCAGCGCTTCCGCGACCGGTGTCCAGTGCACACCGGGTGGCAGGGCGAAACAACTGTTGCTCAACCGGGGTGGCAAAGCCGCCGCCCGCCGCAACCTGTCTTCAAACCCGAGGCCAAAAATCCATCCCTCTTCAGGCGCCTCCACGTCCAGCATCTCGGCCAAAGCCTCAGGTTCCAGCGCTGAGACGGCCCGTGCGACCTCCTCCACCTGCCACGCATCCTTGATCCGGCCTTCCGGCGCGGCCCCCAACGTCAGCGAAGGCCAAATTTCGACGATCGCGATATCCGACGATAGCGTTTCGAAAGGCCAGACCGACGCGCCAAAGCGGCGGCGCAACCTTGCCAGCACTGGCAATCCCATGATGACCTGCGACCCGACCGCTCCCGCTCCTGACATCTGCCAACAGGTAAAGGCCCCCTTTGCCTGATGTTCCGCCGCACGGCGGTCCGGCAGAGGGTTGTGATAGTCATCCTTGCGGCGCGGCAGCCCGTCGATGTCGCGCGCCAACGCGTTGCCCCAGAACGGACCACGCCCACCAAGCTGCCGGTTGATCTGGCCCGCAAGGTCAAACCGGTTGTTGCCGCGCGCGCTGTCCTGCACGTTTTCCTCGAACCAGTCCCAGACCGCGAATGGGTCCGCGCGGCCTGTCAGGGCCTGCGCAAAGCCGCGCGGGTAACCGAACGGAAAATCAAACCCAATCATCACGCGGTTGCCGCGGGCGCGTTCGGCCTCCAGCAGATCGGCGATACAATCCTCGGCCTCCTGCCTGTTGCGCAGGTATCGGGCCTCTTCGGCGCGACCGCCGCGCGCGACAGACGCCCAGATCGCATCCGCCTTTGGTGTCGGGCCACGATCATTGCCGCCAGACCAGTCGACCATGATGACGGTATCAAATCTCATGCAAGGCCCACTTCGCCCAGGATGAAATCCGCAATAGCGGCCGTATCGTCCAGATCGAACACCGGGCGGTCCAGCGCCATCGGCGTATCACTCGCAACCGCCCTGACCGTCGCATCCTCCGTGGCAATCAGCGGGTTTCTGGTCTCGGCACGAAAGGCTTCGACCTTGGGGTGGGCATCCCGCTTGTAGCCTTCGATCAGCACCAGATCGACCGGCGCAAGCTTGGCCAGCAGATCATCCAGCGTCGGCTCATCCTCGTCACGCAGTTCATGCATCAAGGCAAACCGCTTGCGTGACGCCAACAGCACTTCCGTAGCCCCTGCCGTGCGGTGCCGGTAGCTGTCTTTGCCCGGCTGGTCGACGTCAAAAACATGATGAGCATGCTTGACCGTCGATACGCTGAAGCCGCGCGCACATATTTCGGCTACGAGACGCTCCATCAGGCCCGTTTTGCCCGCATTCTTCCAGCCGACAATACCGTATAATCTCACAAAAGCTCCTCCGCCCTTTTCAGGTCTTCAGGCGTGTTCACGTTAAAGAAGGGGTCAAAGCGCGGCGCGGGGAACAGTGCCTCGCGGCCGCCGTGTGCTTCGGTCCACAGAACGACCTTGCGCAAGCCCCCGTCGAGGGCTGCGCGCAGATCGTCACGCAATGCCACCGGCCACAGACCAAATGTCGGATGCCGTATCCGCCCGCGCCGTTCGTCCGGCGTCGCGGCAAGCACCAGAGGATGCGTCATGCCTTCCCCCGCCAACAGCAGCTGCGGTACCAGATCAGCAGGGAAAAACGGCGTGTCGGCCGCAGCCGTAACAATCGTCTCTGCGCCGCGCGCAGCCGCCCAGTCCAGACCGGCCAGAACGCCCGCCAGCGGCCCTGCATAGCCTTGGATACTATCCGCCAGAACCGGCAGCCCAAGATGGTCAAACCGCGCCGGATCACCGTTTGCATTCAACGCGATACCTGCCACCTGCGGCTCCAGCCGCTCGATCACATGACTTAGCAGCGTCCCGTTCCCCAAGGCCAGCAGGCCCTTGTCACCGCCACCCATACGTGTCGCCAGACCGCCCGCCAGAATAACGCCAAGAGGTTGCTTCACAGCGCCCCCTTGCGCCCTGCGCGGCGCGGCTCATCCGCGACATCCGCCGGATTTGCGTCGCGCACCAGACGGTCTTCTCCACTCAGACAGACAAAGCGCTTGCCCTTCATCCGCCCGATCAGCGTCAGACCGACCTCGCGCGCGATCTCGACGCCCCATGCGGTAAAGCCTGAACGCGACACCAGCACTGGTATCCCCATCATTGCCGTTTTTATCACCATCTCAGAGGTCAGCCGTCCCGTCGTATAAAGCAGCTTGTCCTCGGCCGGGACCGCTTCGGAGAGCATCCAGCCCGCAATCTTGTCGACCGCATTGTGCCGGCCGACATCCTCCATGTAGACCAAGGGCCGTGCACCCTGACACAGCACCGTGCCATGGATCGCGCCCGCTTCCAGATACAAAGACGGGGTGCGGTTGATTTTGGCGCTCAGCGCATAAAGCCATGACGTGTGCACCGATGTCGCGGGCAGTTTCACGTCCTGCAAGCCCTCCATCATGTCGCCAAAAACCGTGCCGACGGCGCATCCGCTGGTGCGGGTCTTCTTGCGCATTTTCTCTTCGTAGTCGGTCTTGCGGGCGGTGCGAACGATCACCGTCTCCAACTCTTCGTCATAATCGACGCCGGTGATCTCATCCGCCGCGCTCAGCATGCCCTGATTGCGCAAGAACCCAAGCGCAAGATAGTCGGGGTAGTCGCCGATTGTCATTGCGGTGACGACCTCCTGTGCGTTGAGGAAAATGGTCAGCGGGCGTTCTTCGACAACATTTGTGGCCACCGTGGCCCCCGTCTGATCGGTGCCCGTGACCGCGCGCGTCAGCCGCGCGGCACCCGGATCGGGCGCAATCAGATAATCACCGATTTCTTCCAGCTTGGCCAATTGCATCCCCCCCAACGCTGATGTACCTCTCGCCGGTCCCACTTATAAAGCATCCGATGCCCACCACCACACCGAAAACACATCGCCGACACGCCTTCTGGCGCGGGTTCACCGACAGCGCTCCGTTTTTGTTCGTGGTCGCACCCTTTGCCGTGCTGTTCGGCGTACTTGCGACCGAAGCGGGGCTCAACCTGTTTGAAACGATGGCTTTTTCCGTGGTCGTCATTGCGGGTGCAGCGCAGTTCACTGCACTGCAACTGATGGTCGAACAGGCCCCAACCCTTATCGTTCTGGCCTCGGCACTTGCGGTCAATCTGCGCATGGCGATGTATTCCGCCGCGCTGACCCCCCATCTGGGCGCGGCACCGCTCTGGCAAAGGGCGCTGCTGGCCTATGTTATCCTCGATCAGTCCTACGCCTGCGCCGTGGTCGAGTATGAGAAACGCCCCGATATGCCGCTGTCCGAGCGACTGGCCTATTTCATGGGCGCTGTCGGCCCCGTTGTCCCTGCCTGGTATCTGTTCACCTTCCTCGGCGCGGCACTGGGAACGCAGATCCCTGAAAGCTGGGCGCTGGATTTCGCGCTGCCGGTGACCTTTCTGGCCCTGCTCGCACCAATGTTGCGCACACCGGCGCATCTGATCGCCGCTTTCGTGTCCATCGTTGTGAGCCTTGCGATGGCTTGGGTGCCCTATTCGCTGGGTCTGCTGATCGCCGGGGTCATCGCCATGATGGCCGGCGCCCAGGCAGAGCTTTACTATAACCGCAAAGGGGCAGCGCTATGATCGACACCACCCAATTGTGGATCGTGATCATCGGGCTGGGGCTGGGCAGCTACCTGCTGCGTTTCGCCTTTATCGGGCTGGTCGGCGGGCGTGCGATACCTGAATGGCTGCTACGGCACCTGCGCTATACCGCCGTGGCGATCCTGCCTGCGCTTGTGGCTCCGCTGGTGGTCTGGCCCGCCGCCACCGATGGCCAGCCCGATCCAGCGCGGCTTGCCGCCGCTTTCGTCACGCTGGCCGTAGGAATGGTGACGCGCAACGTCTTCGGTGCAATTTTTGCCGGAGCGGCAACGCTCTACGCGTTGTTGTTCCTGCTGGGCTAAGCCGCTTACAGGGCGACGCCGACGATACCATCAACCACGTCGCCCGCATCGTTCTCAAAGTATTTGTCAGTCTTCACGCCCGGCAGCATCTCGACCTGATCCTGCAGTTTTACCGGATAAAAGGTGACAGAGATGCTCTCAAATCCGGGGACCTGGCGCATCAGCGAAGAGGTGGCATTGGCGCAAAAGGCGCTTGGCACCGCCCCGTTGGTCTGCACCAGTTGCAGCGCGATAGCGGCCTGCTCCGCCGTCAGGGGGATTTTCTGGCTGACCACATGGTAGGTGTCGCGGGCATGCGCGCTCTTGTAGGCTGCGACCCAACCCGGCGACATGCCGTAAAGCACATCGCTGCGGCGCGCGACATCCTCGTGCTGAAAGGACCCCGCAGGGTCGAAAATAACCTGCTGGCTGCCCGACACGATCAGGCTGCTGTGGCCACCTGCACCGGTGCGGTTGTTGACGACTGTAATCAGCGTCATGCTCGGCGGGCCTGACGGCACATAGGCCGCGCGCGCAACTTCCTCTGGCGTCGCGTTACCCCCGGTTCCGGTTGCACAGGCAGCAAGCCCGGCAAGCGCCGCAACCGCTACCAGCGCTCGCAGGATGCCAAAGAATCCGAACAACGCTATCAGGTGATAAAGATCGCCATCCCGATCAGCAGCAGGATGATGACAATGACAGTTTTCGTGGTGAAGCTCATGAAACCGTCAAAGGTTTTTTCCTGAACGTCGATGTTCATCTCGCCGTGTTTATGTTCTGCCATTGCCGCAGTTCCTTCTTGCACTGTTGTACGCACTTTCCAAAGCCCTACTGCATTCGCACAGCCATGTCACGCCGGTGCTGCAGATTTTGACAGGATTTTGTGCATGACATCCGCCACTTGGCCACGACCGCAGGTCGTTTCAGGTATGGCATGCGGCGCAGCAGCGCCTTCGGGTTCCGTCGGGCGGGGTTTTCACAGACGCTTGTACAGCCATGCACCGTCGTCACGCCGGCTGCGGGTCACCTGTCCGCTCTGGTACAGGTGGCTCAGATGCGCGACCGATTCCACCAGCGCGAGACCGTATTCGCCCGCCCCGATCGAGCGTTTGAAAAGCGGCGCAAAACACTCGCCCGCAGCCTTGGGCGTGTCCAGAAAGTCCAAAAGCCGGGCCAGCGCGCCGTGATGGTTGTCAATCAACTGCCGCATGCGCACAGGCAGGCCGGTAAACGGCAGCTTGTGACCGACCAGCACAAGATGCCCCGGCCGCGCGAGGGATTGAAAATGCGCGCAGCTTTCCAGCCAGTCACCCACAGGGTCGGCCATGGGTTCCGTGGCATAGACCCCAATGTTGGGACTGATCGAGGGCAGAAGCTGATCCCCGGCCAGCACCAGATTGTCGTCGCGGCTGAAAAAGGTCGCATGCTCCGGCGCGTGGCCGTTTCCTGTGTGGATATCCCAATCGCGACCGCCCATTCTCAGACAGGCGCCATCCTTGAGACGGGTAAAGCCAAGCGGCATGGGCGCGACCACATCGGCAAAATTGAAAGGGCGTTCGCCCGCGCGGGCCGCCAGAATGTCCGGCGCCATGCCCGCGCTTTTGTAAAACGCCAGCGTCTCGGCCGAGGGCACGGGTTGTTCATCCAGCAAGAGCATGCGCGCAAAAAGCCATGCTGTTCTGGTCATCAAAAGCTCGGCGCCGAATTCGGCCTGAAACCAGCCTGCCAACCCCACATGGTCGGGGTGGTGGTGGGTGACCACCACGCGGCTGACGGGTTTGCCCTGCAAGGGACCGTCAAGCAGTCTGCGCCAGATCGACTTGCTGCGCCCGGAGGCAAAGCCCGTGTCCACAAGCGTCCAGCTGTCGCCTTCGTCCAGAGCATAGACATTGACATGGTCCAGCTTCATCGGCAGCGGCAGGCGCATCCACAGCACGCCGGGTGCGACCTCGGTCGCCTCTGCCTCCGCCGGCGGCTCAGGCCAGGGATAGCGCAGCACGTCGGGTCCGCTGTCGTCCATCAGGCAGCCAGATCGTCAGCGCTTACGGCAAAGAGACCGGCCGCGCCAGACTGTGCATGGGACAGCAAGCCCAGATGTTCGGGCATCAGTCGTTGAATGTAGAAACGCGCCAGCGCCACACGGGGTGACCCCGGTGCGGCCACCGCCGCCTTAAGGTGCAGATAGCCGCCCAGAACACGCGCGAATGCACGCAGGTAGGGCACCGCGCCAGCAAAACGGTCGTCATAGTCGGGCTGACCGGCCAGCCACTCGGTGGCCTCGCGCAGGCTCTCCGCCGCCTGCCAGACAGGCTCGGCCAGATCCGGATGGCTGTCCTTGACGGCCTCGGCAAAGGCTTCGATCTCATCCAGCAGACCATAGGCTGCCTCGCCACCGTCCATCATCTTGCGGGCCACCAGGTCCATGGCCTGAATGCCGTTGGTGCCTTCGTAGATGGTGCTGACCCGAACATCGCGGCTGAACTGCGCCGCCCCGGTCTCTTCGATAAAGCCCATACCACCGTGCACCTGCACACCTGTTTCCGCCACCGCGACACCGGTATCTGACCCGAAAGCCTTGGCAATCGGCGTCAAAAGGGCCGCGCGGGCCTGCCACTCGGGCGATTGAGTGGCATGCGCCATATCGATGGCAACCGCACAACTCAGCCCGATGGCGCGCGACGCGAAAACCTCGGCCTTCATGGTGGCAAGCATGCGGCGCACATCGGCGTGATCCACAATCGTTCCATGCCCGCCCGCAGCGCCGGATGTACGGCCCTGCCGACGCTCCATTGCGTAGGCCAAAGCGTGCTGAAAGGCTGCTTCGGCGACCCCTGTGCCCTGCCCCCCGACGCCCAGACGCGCGTTGTTCATCATGGTGAACATGGCCGCCATCCCGTCCTGCTCCTGCCCCACGATAAAGCCCGTGGCCCCGTCGTATTGCATCACGGCAGTGGGCGAGCCATGCAGGCCCATCTTATGCTCCAGACTGACCACGCTGACCGCGTTGCGCTGCCCGGGATTGCCCTCAGCATCTGGCAGGTACTTCGGCACCAGAAACAAGCTGATCCCCTTGGTGCCTGCAGGCGCATCCGGCAGGCGTGCAAGCACCAGATGGCACACGTTTTCGGCAAGGTCATGATCGCCCCAACTGATATAGATTTTCTGACCCGTAATCGCATAGCTGCCATCGCCGTTCGGCACCGCCTTTGATTTGAGCGCGCCCACATCAGAACCCGCCTGCGGTTCGGTCAAGTTCATCGTGCCGGTCCACTGCCCTGACACCAGCTTGGGCAGATAGACCGCCTTGATCTCGGGGCTCGCGTGATTTTCCAGCGCTTCAATCTGGCCCTGCGACATCAAAGGCGCTAGTTGCAACGACAGGCAGGCACCCGCAATCATCTCGTTCACACAGGTCGCCAGCGCAATCGGCAGGCCCATGCCGCCGTATTCGGGATCAGCCATGATCGAAACCCAACCGCCCTCGGCAATTGCCTTCCAGCCATCAGCAAAGCCCGGCGACGTGCGCACGACCCCGTTCTCAAGCCTCGCCGGATGCAGATCACCGGCGCGTTGCAGCGGCGCCAGCACTTCGGTGCACATCTTGCCAGCCTCTGTCAGAATGGCAGCACTCACGTCCGGCGATGCCTCGGCAAAGCGGTCGGTCTGACGCACCTGACCAAAGCCGACCACATGGTCAAGCACGAAAGAAAAGTCATCAACAGGGGCGCGGTAGGGCATCAGGTCTCTCCGGGGTGGGTCTGCGCAGCCTTGGCAAAAGCACAAGCACCTTATAAAGGCTGGCCCATAGAATGAGGCGCTCTGCCTCGGACGGCAACAGAAACGCGGCGTCACAGAATCCATGAACAACGCACTGCCAGATATTCTACCGCCAACACCCGCGGGCATTGATCGCGCGGCGCGGCTCTTGGGCACAGGCGCGCTGGTGGCCTTCCCGACAGAGACAGTCTACGGGCTGGGCGCGGATGCGCGAAACGGAACCGCCGTTGCGGGCATCTACGCAGCCAAGGGCAGGCCCAGTTTCAATCCGCTGATCGTCCATGTGGCCAGCGCTGAACAGGCGCAAAAATTTGGCCAGTGGTCACCCGTTGCGCAAAAACTTGCTACCGCATTCTGGCCCGGCCCGCTTAGCCTTGTGCTCCCGCTCGTGCCAGATCACGGCCTTTCGTCGCTGGTCACGGCAGGTCTGCCCTCGGTCGCGCTCCGCGTGCCTGCCCACCCTGCGGCACAGGCCCTGCTGCAGGCCTTCGGCGGTCCGGTTGCCGCCCCGTCGGCCAATCCGTCCGGCCGCATCAGCCCGACAACGGCGCAACATGTGCTGGAAGGCCTGGGTCCCAATGTTGCCGCGGTACTTGATGACGGGCCCTGCACTGTGGGTCTGGAAAGCAGCATCGTCGGCCTTGACCCCGAACCGGTCCTGCTGCGCGAGGGCGGCATCGCGCGCGAAGAGATTGAGGCGGTACTGGGCGGACCGCTGGCGCGCCCTGACGGCGACACGATCTCGGCGCCGGGACAGCTCAGCTCGCACTACGCGCCCCGCGCAAGGGTGCGCCTGAACGCCACTGCTCCCCACGCCGGAGAGGTTTATCTCGGGTTTGGCGATATGGCGGCCGATATGAACCTCTCACCGCGGGGCGACCTGACAGAGGCCGCCGCCGCGCTCTTCGACTGTCTGCACCGTCTGGATGCAACGGGGCGGCCGATTGCCGTGGCACCGGTTCCGACACGAGGGCTAGGCGCTGCGATCAACGACCGGCTCGCCCGCGCCGCTGCACCGCGCTAGCGCCTCTCAGCGGCCGGATACGTCTCAGGCGTGTCCTGCGGTCGACGACAGGCTCAACGGGTCTATGCCTAGGCTTTCAAGCGCCGCCGACCACATCTCGCGGGCAGGTACCTGAAACACAAGATTTACCGATGCGTCGGCGGTCAGCCAGCCGTTCTGCGCGATCTCGCCCTCAAGCTGGCCCGGGCCCCACCCGGCATACCCCAGCGCCATAATCGCATGTCTGGGCCCTTTGCCCTGCGCGATCTCTTCAAGGATGTCGAGGGTCGCCGTCATCCCGAACCCGCCCGGCACGGCCAGCGTGTGCAGGCTCGACGCGTAGTCCTCGGTATGCAGTACAAAGCCGCGCCCCGTCTCTACCGGGCCACCGAAATAGACCCTCATATCCTCGGTTTCTCTTGCCGCGCTGATGTCCAGCTGATCCAGCACGTCATGCAGCTTGATATCCCGGTTGGGCTTGTTGACGATCAATCCCATGGCGCCCTGATCAGAGTGCGAACACAACAGAACGACGGAATGCGCAAACCGCGGATCCTCCATAGAGGGCATTGCAATCAGGATTTTTCCTTCAAGGTTCAAAGGGCTTCCTCACAGACCAACGTTGCTTCGCCATGCACAGGATGGCCCGCCGATCATGCGGGTGCAAGCGCAAAGCCATGGCAGCCACCGAAACATCGCTGAACGGATCGTGACTTGGCTTTTGAAGGGCCACACCGCATATAGAATGCATGAAACAAGCATTTTCCATCCTGTCGCTCTGCGTAGCCCTCGCTGCACCGGCCGCGGCCGAAAGCCCCTTTGAGGTGCCGGTCACCGGCGAAGTCTTGCCCGGCTGGGTGATGGCCGACGGCACACGTATGTCCGCTTTGCGCCTGACACTGGCCCCGGGGTGGAAAACCTACTGGCGTGCGCCCGGTGATTCCGGCATTCCGCCACAGTTTGACTGGTCCGCCTCGCGCAATCTGGGGGCTGTATCCGTCAACTGGCCCACGCCAAAGGTCTTTGACCAGAACGGCATGCGTTCGGTGGGGTATGACAACACCCTTGTGATCCCACTACACATCCACCCCAAGACCGATGGCACGCCCGTGCGATTGCGCGCACGGATGGATATGGGCATCTGCGCGGATGTGTGCCTGCCGCACACACTGGAATTTGACGCCGACATCAGCACAGAAGCGTTGACACCGACACCCGCGATCGCAGCGGCACTGGCGGCCCGACCCTACAGCGCCGGCGAAGCCGGTGTGCAATCGGCGGAATGCATCATTTCCCCAACGTCCGACGGGCTGGCCATCGAAGCGCGCATCGCCATGCCTTCGGCAGGCGGTGCAGAGTATGTGGTGATCGAGCCCGGACAGGGCGACATCTGGGTGAGCGAAGCGGAAACCCGGCGCAGCGGCGCGACGGTGGTGGCAACGTCTGAAATGGTCAACATAAACGGCGGCCCCATCGCCATTGACCGCTCGGCCATCCGCATCACCGTGTTGGGCAGCAAATACGCGGTGGATGTCAAAGGCTGCTCTGCCGGTTAGACGCGCGCCACCATCGGCCTGCGTGCCAGCACCGCCAGCACGGCATAGGCCAGCAGACTGACAACCGCCGCGCCTGCCACAAATAGCACAAGTGCTGCAGGCAGCGCCGGCATCTGCGCCAGCACCGGCACCCAGCCTGTGATCTGCGCCGGCAGCGCGCCGGTCCACAGTGCAACCCCCAGCGTGGCACCGCCCCACCCCAACACCACGATCCAAAGCGCGCGATAGACATAGCGCAACCGCGCCACAGGCAGGCTGACCGCGCGACGCGTGGCGTTGATCTGGCGGGCGAAGTCATGCTGCACGGCCAAAAGCGCCGGCACCACCAAAAGCACCAGCACCATGCCAAATCCCAAACCATAAACCAGCGTGATCACCGTGGGCTTGAGAAACTGCGCCTGACGGCTGGTCTCGAACAACAGCGGCATCATGCCCAGAACGGTCGTCAGAGTGGTCAGCAACACCGGTCGCAACCGGTCCGCCGCCCCGTCGATGATCGACGGGATCAGGCCGCGCTCCTCGGCATAGTCGTCAATAGTGGTTATCAAAACGATACTGTCATTGATGATGATCCCCGTCATACCCAGCAACCCGACAACGGTGAACATGCTCAACGGCACCTCCCAGACCCAGTGGCCGTAAATCGTGCCGACCAGCCCGAAGGGTATGATGGCCATCACCACTGCAGGCCGCGTCCAGCTGGCAAAAACCCATGCCAGCACAAGGTAAATCCCCGTCATACAGAGGATGAACCCCGTCAGGGCATCCTGCAGAAAGCGGTTTTCCTGTTCCGACTGACCGGCCATCTGCCAGCCCACCTGATAGGCGCCCGCGATATCAGGCAGAATGCTGTCCTGCAGGGTCTGCTCGATTTCCGTGGCGCGCGCCGGGTAGTCTTCCGAGATATCGCCCGTCACGGTCACCACCCGCACACCGTTTTCGCGTCGTACCGTGCTGAACCCGATCCGCCGCTCCACGCTGACGATATCGGCCAGCGGCACGTAGACACCCGACGGGCTGCGCATCTGCGTGCGCTCGATAAAGTCGGCCGTCAGCTCGTTTTTCGGCAATTCCACCCTGATCTCAGCACTGCGCGGGCCATCGGGATAGGTCGCAGCCTCGATCCCGCCCAGCCGGTGGCGCAGCGCGCGCCCCAGATCGTCGATGGTAAAGCCCAACGCCTGCCCCTGCGGCGTGAGGTCCAGCACCAGTTCTTCCTTGTCATACGACAGGTTGTCCTGCAGCGCGCTCACCTCCGGGTAGCGCAACAGCGCATCCTGCAACGCCATGCTCGCCGCCTTCAGCGCCTCGGTCTCGGCCCCGAAAAACCGCACGCTCAACGCGTCACCCGAGGGGCCCGACCTGCCGCTGCGAAAGCTCACGACCTCGACAAGCGGATGGTTCTGCACACGCTCCTGCAAGGCCCCCAGAAAGGCAAAGCTGGAATAGGGGCGTTCCTCGGCATCGATCAGCTCGATCGAGATGCCCCCCAGCAGATCTTCGTCCTTGTCGCCCACGCCCTGCAGTTGCGGCCAGAGGTTGCCGCCCACCAGCGTGGTGACATATTGCACGGGATTGCGGCCGTATTCCTCGGCGTATTCGGCACCCAGCTCTTCGGTCGCGCGGCGCAATTCGCGCATCATCTCCATCGAATCTGCGCGGTCCGCGCCTTCGACCATGGCAAAGTTGCCGTTGATGAAACCGCGCTCGGGCGCATTGAAGAACCGCCACTGCACATCGCCTTTGATAAAGAGCGCGGCCTGACTGGCAAGGATCAGCACAACGCCCGCAAGCACCGGATAACGCAGCGCGATAACCCCCGCCACAAAAGGCCGGAAAAGCCTCTCGCGGACGACCGTAAAGCCGCGGTTGACCTGACGACTGGGCCAGTCATACCAACGCTCCTTGGCCCGCGCGGCCAGCGCATGGGCCATGTGATTGGGCAGGATCAGAAAGCACTCGACCAGTGACGCCACCAGCACCGCAATAACCGTCAGCGGGATGTCCTGAATTAGATTGCCGAAACGCCCACCAATGACCACAAGACCGAAAAACGCGATTACCGTGGTCAACATCGCCGCAAAGACTGGCATGGCCATGCGCCGTGCGGCATTCTCGGCCGCCTGAACGGGGCTTTCGCCATAGTGTCGCGCGCGGTAATCCGCGTGTTCGCCAACCACGATCGCATCATCCACAACGATACCCAAGGTGATGATAAGCCCGAAAAGCGAGATCATGTTCAGCGTCAGACCGCCCAGATACATGATCGCGATGGCCGCCAGCATCGCGACCGGAATGCCTGCAGCCACCCAAAAGGCGGTGCGCGCGTTCAAAAACAGAAACAGCAGGCAAACAACAAGCCCAAGCCCCAGCAACCCGTTGTTGACCAGAATGCTCAACCGGTCCGAGATTGCCTCGGAGCGCGAGCGCAACAGATCGATTGTCACGCCCGCGGGCAGGCTTGCCTCCAGCCGCGCGGAAACCTCTTCGACACGGCGTTGGATGTCGATGGCATCTTCTTCGGTGGCACGTTGCACCCGAATGCGCACCGCCGGTTCGTCCTTGACGAAATAGGCCTGCTTGCGGGCTGTGCCCAGCCGTTCCACCTCTGCAATGTCCTGCACCCGCAGCTTGGAGCCATCGGGATTGGAGCGCAGGACGATACTGCCGATTTCGGCAGGGTCCCGTTTGGCCGAACCGGTGCTGACGCGGGCGTTTGCCCCCGACACATTGCCCGCAGGGTCCGGATCGACTTCGGCACCGATGGCCGCGGCCATCTCGGCCATGGTGATGTCATGGGCGATCAGTTTGGCCGACGGCACCTCGACCATGATCTGCGGCGCGGCTACACCACGCAAACTGGTGCGGGTCACCCCCACCGCGAAGAGCTCGGTGACGAACTCATCGGCATACCGGGCCAGCTGCTCGTGGCCGACCGGACCGGTTATCAACACCGTTGTCACCCCGTCCCACCGCGCCGACCAGCGCACGTCGGGGTCGTCCGCCTCCTCAGGGTAGTTGGTGATGCCATCTACGGCGTTCTGCACGTCCATCACAGCGCGCTGCATGTCCCAGTCGGCCTGAAACTCAAGCTCGATGTTGCCCCACCCCTCGCCCGCCTTCGAACGGGTACTTTCCACACCATCGACGGCAATCAGCGCAGGCTGCAAAAGCTGGATGATGCTGCTGTCAATGTCGGTGGCCCCTGCCCCGTCCCAGTTTGCCGAAACCGAGACATTCTCGTTGACAACATCGGGAAAATACTGCGTGCGCATGTTGGGTACAGCCGCCAACCCAAGCACCATGAGCAACACAAAGAGCAAGTTGGCGAGGGTCCGGTGCCGCGTGAAATACGACAGGATGCCACCGGCTGATGCAGGGATATCGCGGACCACCCGCTAGCCCCCCATACGCTTTTCGATGCGGTCCACGACCTGGCGCGGCACCTGCTCTTCGGCCAGTTGCGCCAGAACCGACGCTTTGTCAGCCGCAGCCATCTCGCGGTCCTGCTCGACGAAGGCAACCAGCCGTGCGCGACGCGCATCCGACAAGCGCAAGACGTCGGGCACTTCTGCCGCGCTGGCACTGCTGGCCTGCGGCCGCACGGGCCGCACGGCAATCCCGTCGCCCAGCAGCGGCGAGCGTTCGCGCACGACCTCCCGCCCGGCCAGACCGCGACCGCGCAACAGCACGTCATCGCCCTGCCGGCGGATCAGCTCGACCTCTAGCGTCTCAAGCCGGTTTTCGCCGTCCAGCACAAGCACATTACCCGCCGCGTCATAGGCCGTTGCAGGCAGGCGCACCACGTCGCGCAGCGCGGGTTCCCTGACCCGAACCGTCACAAAGTCACCGGGACGGAACCCGATAGGCTGCTGCAGCCGCGCAAAGACCAGCCGACCGGTTTGCCCTTCTCCGGCACCCGCATTCACACGGCTCAGCACACCTTCGGCCACAAGATCACTGCCTGCCGCATCCAGCGACACGGTTACCGGCGCGCGGATCAATACGCCCGAGGCATCCAGCAGCCGCGCGTATTGCGCGGTCGAGATGCGAAAAGCGACCTCCAGGTCGGTCGGGTCGATCAGATCCGCCACCCGCTCGTTCGCGGCGATCAATCCGCCCTCCACCACCAGCGTATCACTCAGCGTGCCCGCGAAAGGCGCCGTGATCGTGGTATCCTGCAGTTCACGCTGCGCCTCGTCCAGGGCAATACGTGCCCGCGCCAACCGCGTAGCGGCCAGATCGATACGCGCCTCGGCGGCGGTCACCGCCTGCCGGCGGGTTATGACAACCGCCTGTGCCGCAGCCGCGGCAAGCTCCGCCGTTTCAACCGACGCGGCAGAACCCACGCCCCGCTCCGCCAGATCCTGCTGACGGCGAAACGCCTGCTGGCGCAGCGCTGCCTGTTGTCCCGCCGCATCAAGGTCAAGCTGCGCCAGCTCCAGCCCGCGGTCGGCATCGCGCACTTCCGCCTGTGCATCCGCGAGGTCCGCGCGCAGCCGGTCAACTGCCGCCTGCAAATCCGCCGGATCAATGGCCACCAAAACCTCGCCCGCCTGCACCGCCGCGCCGTCTTCAAAAGATTCCGATAGCGCAATGATCCGCCCTGCAACAGCTGCCCGCACCTGCAGTGTCCGCCGCGCCTCGATTTCGCCAAAAGTTTCCAGCACCGGCACTTCGGTACTGGCCTGCGCGGTCACCAGATTGACCACGAACACCCGCTCACGCGCCGGCGGGGCGGGGCGCTCTTCCGACAGACGTTGCTGAATGGCGCTCCCGATCATCTGCGCGGCATAGACCAGCAGCCCCAGCGTCACCGACGCCAGAAACAGACCCACCATGCTTTGCCGCAGGAACCGCATTGTTCCGAAATCCTCTGTCTTACAGACCGTTAACCTGCCCCTAAGATAGGGCGTGCAGCGACATTCCGCCAGAAATTAGCGTAGCCACCCGTATAACGGTGGCCGCGCCTACTTCCGTCGCTGGTGTTCATCAAGCCGTGGCAGGATCTCCACAAAATTGCAGGGACGGTGCCGATAGTCGAGCTGACGGCCCAAAATCTCGTCCCATGCGTCCTTGCAGGCCCCCGGACTGCCCGGCAGCGCAAAAAGATAGGTGCCATTGGCCACACCGCCTGTTGCACGGCTTTGCACCGCGCTGGTGCCGATCTTTTGCATCGATACAATCGTAAAGACCGTGCCGAAGGCGTCGATTTCTTTCTCATAGACATCACGGTGCGCCTCGACCGTCACATCGCGCCCGGTCAGCCCGGTGCCGCCTGTCGAGATGACGACATCGATGCTGGCATCCGCGCACCACGCGCGCAACTGTCCGGCGATCTGGTCACGTTCGTCGGGCAGAATGCGTCGGTCGGCCAGTTCGTGCCCCGCGCTCAACAGCCGATCCACCAGCACATCGCCCGACCTGTCCTGAGACAGATCACGGCTGTCCGATACCGTCAGAACCGCGATGCGGATCGCAATGAATTCCTTGCTTTCGTCTATTCGGCTCATGTCAGCTTCTCTCCAGAATTGCCAGTCGCAGGGCCAGCGCGGTAAACAGACCCGCAGTGATATAGTCAAGCAGCCTGCTGCCACCCGCCACGCGCTGCCCGAGCGAGCCCGCCCACATGCCTGCAGCGCCGTTGATGACAAAGCCGCCCAGCGACAGAACCAGCCCGAAAACCGCGAACTGCAAGATCACCGGGCCCGCTTGCGGGGACACGAACTGCGGAATGAAAGCCAGCACAAAGAGGATCACCTTGGGGTTGGTCAGGTTCACAAACAGCCCCGACAGGAAGGCATCAGACCCGCGCGCCGGCACCGGTGCCTCCGGGCGGGGGGCCGGGGTGCGCAGGGCTTTGAAGGCCAGCCAGATCAGATAGCAGACACCGACCCAGCGCACGATGTCAAAGGCGACCGGCCAGCGCGCCAGCAGAGCACTGAGCCCCGCGCCCGCGACAAGCACATGCACCATGCCGCCCGTGGCCACACCCGCGCTTGCCGCCCAGGCCGCGCGCGCGCCCGACCGCAGACCCTGCCCGATGCAAAACAGCATATCCGCTCCGGGTGTGATGTTGAGCGCAAGTGCCGCGGGCACGAAGGCGGCAAGTGTCAGCGGATCAACCATCGGCAAGCCACGCCTGCAGGCTTAGCAGATCGGCCCACGCCTCGCGCTTCGCCGCGGGATTGCGCAGCAGGTAGGCAGGGTGAAACATCGGCAGCACCGGCAGCCCGCAGGCTTCGGTCCACTGCCCGCGCAACCGCGTGATCCCCTTTTTGCCGAGTAGCGCGTGGGCTGGGATATTGCCCATCACCACCAGCACACGCGGTGCCGCGAGTGCGATGTGACGCTCGATGAAGGGGCGCATCATGGCGATCTCGTCAGGGCTCGGGTCCCGGTTCTGCGGTGGCCGCCACGGCAGAACGTTGGTGATGTAGACCGGGTTGCGCGTATGGTCGCGCCCCGCGTCGATTGCCGCCAGCATCCGGTCCAGCAGCTGCCCCGCCCGCCCGACAAAGGGCCGGCCCTCGCGGTCTTCGTCGCGCCCCGGCGCCTCACCCACGATCATCACGGGTGCTCCGGGCTGGCCATCGGCAAACACAAGGTTGCGCGCGCCGCGTTTCAGCGCGCAATGCTCGAATTGCGCCAGCGCCTCGCGCAACTCCTGCAGGTCTTGGGCCGCCTCCGCCTGCACACGAGCCTCGGCCACCGGATCGACCTTGGCCGCAGCCGGGGCCGGTCCCGGCAAGACCGCAGGTTCTGCCGCCTTTTGAGGCGCTTGCAGCTTCTCCGGCAGCGTATAGCAATCCACGGGCGCATCGCTGATCGCTTCTGTGGCGCCCAGTTCGATCTGCCAGTCCAACAGGGCCAGCGCGCTGTGGTATTCCAATGATTCCATGGCTGCACTCTACGCCGCCGCGCGCGGGGATTGAACATCAGACTTTAACCGCCCGCCTGCAGCAGCGCTGGTGTCTTGCCCATCGCGCAGCCCCTCCCTATAAGGTGGGAAATCGCCGAAGGTTGCCGCCCATGTCGTTCCCGCACCGCCATCTGCTTGGTATCGAGGCTCTGCGCCCCGAAGAGATCAAGACGTTGCTGGATCTGGCAGATGACTACGCAAAGCTGAACCGCCAGCCGGACAAGCACAGAGACGCGCTGGCGGGCCTCACGCAGATCAACATGTTCTTCGAAAATTCCACCCGCACGCAAGCCAGCTTCGAGATCGCGGGCAAGCGGCTCGGGGCCGATGTGATGAATATGGCGATGCAGGCCAGCTCGCTGAAAAAGGGCGAGACGCTTATCGACACCGCCCTTACGCTGAACGCCATGCACCCCGACCTGCTGGTGGTGCGCCACCCGCAGTCCGGTGCCGTCGATCTGCTGGCGCAAAAGGTGAACTGTGCGGTGCTGAACGCAGGAGACGGACGCCACGAGCACCCCACGCAGGCCTTGCTTGACGCGCTCACAATCCGCCGCGCCAAAGGACGGCTGCACCGGCTGTCGGTTGCGATCTGCGGCGACATTGCTCACAGCCGCGTGGCGCGGTCCAACATCATGTTGCTCGGCAAGATGGAAAACCGTATCCGCCTGATCGGCCCGCCCACCCTGATGCCCGCAGGTATTTCTGACTTCGGGGTCGAGGTCTTTGACAACATGTCTGACGGGCTGCAGGACGTGGATGTCGTGATGATGCTACGGCTGCAAAAGGAACGTATGGACGGTGGTTTCATCCCGTCCGAGCGGGAGTATTACCATCGCTACGGGCTGGACGTAGAGAAGCTGTCGAACGCCAAGCCCGATGCGATCGTGATGCACCCCGGTCCGATGAACCGCGGGGTCGAGATTGACGGAACACTTGCTGACGATATCAACCGCAGCGTCATTCAGGATCAGGTCGAGATGGGCGTCGCCGTCCGCATGGCCGCGATGGACCTGCTGGCGCGTAACCTGCGTCTGACACGGGGGGCGGCATGACAAAGGCCATCACCGTTCCCGCCGCCGAAGCCGGCCTCGTGCGCGTCTTTGCGCTGTCGTTGCAGGCCGCGGAGGCACAACATCTCAAAGACAACCCCCGCGCAGAGAGCGGCCCCACACCGCAAGAGAATGCGCTCGGGTCGAGCACGCTGAACAGCACGTATGTTGAGGTATTTGCGCTTGCTGATCTCGGCGATATGCCCCTGTCGGACTATCTGGTCGAAGGCCCCGGCGTGGCGCGTGACGCGCTCGAACCCGACCGGGTCAAGCTCGCGCAACTGGAAGGCTGGGTGATGATTGTCTATTCCGCAGCCTTCGGCGGCACGGCGCAAAACCTGACACCGGCCCCCGCGCTCACGCTGATCGGCACTTACCCGCAAGAGGGCGTCGACTGGTCCGATCGGGTGGACCTCAGCACCACATCGGCGCTGCCCTACCAGGAAGACGCCGCACCCGCGCGCAAAAAACCATCCGACGCGGCCATGTCGGGACGCATCGCGACGGCCGCTTTGCTGGTGCTTTTCGCGCTGGTGGGCCTGATGGTATGGGTGGGATCATGAGTGATGCCGAGGATTGGTGGCGTGCACATCTACCCAAGCGGGATCGCGTGATCTGGTGGGGCAGGAGTAAACAGAATGGCCGTATTTTGATGTACCGTCTGCCACTTTGGTTTTTCCGCACGCTGGGCTTACTGGGGTTGACGCTCGGGCCATTGGGGGTTCTGACAGGGGTTCCGGACTCTCTGAGCATAACCGGTTATGGCGCGCTGATGTTTGCGGCTTCCTACATTTTTACCGTGTTAGAGAAACGCTGGCGGGACGATACGGTGTTTGTCGTGCTGCCCGACCGCGCCGTCGCGGTGTCGCGGCAGGGTATTTTCGACGAGGTCGAAATCGACAAGTTTCTCCAGTTCGAACAGAGCCAGACCGGCATCCATTTTCCGCGCCGCAGGGGGCAATGGCCTTTCATTGATGACCCAAAGGCTGCCTATCAGGGGTTAAAGGAAGCACAAAGGCTACACCAATGACAACGCTAACCCTGACCGACGTGCATATCGTAGACCCCGAAGCCGGCACAGTGACGTTCGGCGCGTTAACGATTTCTCAAGGAATCATCCAACAAGTCTATGATAACAAAACGAATCCGTTTCGCGGCGAAACGGGCAACATCATCGACTGCAAGGCCAGATACATAGCCCCCGGCCTTGTCGATATCGGCGTCAAGGTCTGCGAACCGGGCGAGCGGCACAAGGAAAGCTACCGCTCGGCGGGCCTCGCGGCGGCCGCAGGCGGGGTTACGACGATGGTGACCCGCCCCGACACGACCCCGGCGATCGACAACCCCGAGACGCTGGAATTCGTCACCCGACGCGCCAATGAGGCCGCCCCGGTCAATGTGCTGGCCATGGCTGCCCTGACCAAAGGACGCGCGGGGCGCGAGATGACAGAGATCGGGTTTTTGATTGATGCCGGTGCTGTCGCTTTCACCGATTGCGACCGCGTCGTCACCGATACCAAGGTGCTGTCGCGTGCTCTGACCTATGCACGCGCACTGGGCGCATTGGTCATTGCCCACCCGCAGGATCCCGGCCTCAGCCAGGGCGCGGTTGCAACATCTGGCAAATTCGCAAGCCTGCGCGGCCTGCCTGCCGTCTCCGCCATGGCGGAGCGCATGGCACTGGACCGCGACATTGCGCTGGTTGAAATGACAGGCGCGCGTTACCACGCCGACCAGATCACCTGCGCACGTGCCCTGCCCGCACTCGAGAGGGCCAAGAACAACGGGCTCGACGTTACTGCGGGCACGTCGATCCACCACCTGACGCTGAACGCGCTGGATGTGGCTGACTACCGCACGTTTTTCAAACTCAAACCCCCGCTGCGCGACGAAAGCGACCGCATCGCGGTGGTGGAGGCTGTGAAATCGGGGCTGATCGACATCATTTCCTCCATGCACACGCCGCAGGACGAAGAAAGCAAGCGGCTGCCCTTTGAAGAGGCCGCTTCGGGTGCTGTGGCGCTTGAAACACTGCTGCCTGCGGCCATGCGGCTTTATCACGCCGACCTGATCGATCTGCCGACGCTCTGGCGCGCCATGTCGCTGAACCCTGCCCGACGGCTCGGGCTGGACTGCGGGCGAATGACGGTCGGCGCCCCTGCCGATCTTGTGCTTTTCGACCCTGATGCGCCTTTCCTGATGGACCGCGCGACGCTCCGCTCCAAATCGCGCAACACGCCGTTTGACGGGGCGCGCATGCAGGGGCGCGTCCTGACGACCTATGTGGCAGGCAGACCTGTCTACGAAAGAGCATCATGAGCTACGAAGGTCTTTTCCTGATGTGGATCGCTGTATGGTTTGTCGTGGGATACCTGCTTGGTTCGATACCCTTCGGGATGCTGCTGGCTAAACTCATGGGGCTCGGCAACCTGCGCGACATCGGGTCGGGCAACATCGGGGCGACGAATGTGCTGCGCACGGGCAACAAGCTTGCGGCCGCGCTGACGCTGCTGCTGGACGGTGGCAAGGGGGCCCTTGCGGTTCTGCTTGGGGCCGCAGTGACCGGCGGCGATCTGGGACTTGCAGCCGGGTTTGGGGCGATGATCGGCCATTGCTATCCGGTCTGGCTGCGCTTTGCCGGTGGCAAGGGGGTCGCCACATTCCTCGGGATCGTTCTGGCAATGAACTTCTGGATGGGTCTGGGCGCCTGCGTGGCATGGCTTGCAGGTGCGTTTGCCACGCGTATCTCGTCGATGGGGGCGCTCGTGGCCTCTGTTGCGGCGGTTCCGCTTGCCTACCTGCTCGAAGGCCAAGCGACCGCTTTCATCGTCGCCCTGCTCGCGGCCCTGATCTTTTGGCGGCACCGCAGCAACATCGCGCGGATCGTCGCCGGCACGGAGCCGAAAATCGGCCAGAAGTCGTGACATCACACCCACCGGCGCGGGATTTCCTGCGCGCGATTCATGCCCTGCCTGAAGGGGCTATCACCGGACAGTATGGCAGCCGTCGCTATCTTGCGTGCAAAGCGGTGTTCAACGCGGGCAAATCGGTCAAGCTGGAAGCCAAAGAGCTGGGCGGCACAGGCTATGTCAGCCTCAACCTCTACCTGCTGGACACCGGGCCGCGGCTGTTCCCCTGCGAGATGAGCGCCGCGAGGGTGACAGCATTTGTGCTGGGCTTTGTGCCCGATCAGCCCGCGGCATAGCTGCCGTCGGGCCCGTGTACTTCGTCGCCCTGCAATGCAGGTGAAAAGACACAGATCAGATGCAGCGGTGCATCGCCCACGACACGCACCTGATGGGCGTCGTGCGCATCGGGCGCATAAAGCACTCCGGGCCTGATCTGATGGACTGTGCCACTCGCCTTTTCGGTCACGGTGCCTGCTCCGCCGATACAGTAGCAGGCTTCGATGTGGTTTTTATACTGCAGGTCCAGCACCGCGCCTGGCAGCACACGGGTCTCGGTCATCGAAAACCCCATACCATCCGACTTCACCAAAAGCCTCAGGCTGCTCCACCCCGGCCCGGATGCATCCCGCGCTGTGCCCTCAATTCCCTGTTTGTCCACCACGATCATTGCGCTACCCTTTGTCTGCAACCTGATGGCAACAACAGTTGCACGGTGACGGGGCGCACTGTCACTTAAAATCTCGGCAACCGCATAATGGTATCACGGAACAGATGGCATCAAAACTGACGACAGCAGACGGCACCCCCGCAAGCGCGCTTGCCTTCGGGACGATGCAATTCGGCGGCCGCGCGGATGCGTCCGCCTCACGGGCGATGTATGACGCCGCCCTGCAGGCAGGTATCAACCATTTCGACACCGCCAATCTCTATACCGACGGGCAGTCCGAACAGCTGCTGGGGCAATTCGTGGGCAACAGCCGTGACAAACTGCTGATTGCAACCAAGGCAGGCTACACCGGCGGCGCGGGGCGGCAGAATATAAACGACACCTTTGACACCTCGCGCCAGCGGCTTGATATGGATATGGTCGATATCCTCTATCTGCACCGCTTTGACCCCGACACAGACCTGCATGAAACGATGGAAACCTTTGCCAACCTGAAAGCGGCAGGCAAGATACGCTACGTGGGCCTGTCGAACTTTGCCGCATGGCAGGTCGTCAAGGCCATCGGCATCGCAGCCAAGTTCGACCTTGGCGTTGATATCCTGCAACCGATGTACAACCTCGTCAAACGACAGGCCGAGGTCGAGATACTGCCCATGTGCGCCGACTTTGGCGTGACGTGTGCGCCCTACTCTCCGCTGGGAGGCGGCTTGCTGACCGGCAAATACGCACAGGGCGGCACGGGGCGGTTATCCGAAGACGACCACTATGCCGCGCGCTACGGGCTGGCATGGATGCATGACGCGGCGCGCGGGCACGCGGATTTGGCAAAAGAGCTTGGGGAAGATCCCGCAACGCTCGCCGTCGCCTGGGTCGCTGCGCATGAAACCGGCCCGACGCCGATTGTATCCGCCCGCTCAGCCGAGCAGCTCGCGCCCTCTCTGGCGGCGCTGCGCTATGAAATGACGCCAGAGGTCTATGCGCGTATGGCCGCACTCAGCCCCACACCGCCGCCGGCCACGGACCGCATCGAAGAACAGACATGACACGCATTGCGGTGATCGGCGGGGGTATTGCCGGGCTCTCTGCCGCCGCTGCACTGGCCGATACGGCGCAGGTTACTGTCTTTGAGGCCGAAGACACCATCGGCTACCACGCCTCGGGACGATCTGCTGCAATGCTGGAGGAAAACTACGGCGCGCCAACTGTGCGCGCGCTGACCCGTGACAGTGTCGCCTACCTGCGCGAACACGACAGTGGCTATCTTAGTCCACGCGGTGTCATGCTGCTGGCCGGACGCGCGGACAAGGAGGCCTTCCAGCGTGACGTGGAAGCTTTTGAGATGGTCGAGATCTCTGCGCAGGAGGCCACGGCGCGGGTGCCTGTGCTCAACCCGGAGCGGGTGGAATTCGCCGCGTTGAGCGAGACGGCACAGGACATCGATACCGATCGCCTGCTGCAGGGCTTTGCCAAAACGCTGCGCGCGCGCGGCGGCACCCTTCTGACACGGCACAAGGTCGACGCGGTCAGCTGGCAGCGGGGCGCGTGGCAGATCACCGCCGGTGGCGCCGTGCATGGGGCGGATATTTTGGTCAACGCGGCAGGTCCCTGGGCCGATGAGGTGGCCGCGATGGCCGGTATTGCCCCGCTTGGGATCCAGCCGCACCGCCGCTCCATGGCGCGGGTGCCAGCGCCCGACGGCTGCAGTGTAGATGCCTTTCCGATGCTGCTGGGAACCGGCGAAAGCTGGTACGCCAAGCCGGATGCAGGCGCCATGCTGGTGTCGCCCGCAGACGAAGACCCGGTTCGCGCACATGACGCCTGGGCGGAAGAGGAAACTCTTGCCCGCGGTATCGCGGCGTATGAAGCCATGATCACCGATCCGGTGAGGCGGCTGCTGGCAAGCTGGGCGGGGTTGCGCAGCTTTGCGCCTGACCGCACGCTGGTATTGGGCCCCGATCCCGCACAGACCGCCTTTGTCTGGTGCGCGGGTCAGGGCGGGTACGGGATGCAAACCGCCCCCGCCGCGGGCCGGCTTGTGGCCGATCTGGTCTTTGACCGCACTCCTACCCTGCCGGCCGAGGTTGTGGCGGCGCTGCGGCCGGAGCGGCTGCGATGACCGGCAAGCTTCCCCGCACGGCCAGCGTCGCCAGCGCGCTGGAAGGCGCCAAGCTGCACGCACCGGCAGCCGCGCGCAACGCGCAGGCCCTGAGCGATCTGCTGGTCGCGCATGCGCCGCGGGACGGCACCGCGCTGGAGTTGGCCAGCGGGACAGGCCAACACGTCGTGGCCTTTGCGCGCGCCCTGCCCGCCTTGACGTGGCAACCCAGCGAGCTGGACGCCGCGCGCATCGCCAGCATCAATGCCTATGCCGTTGAGGCGGGGCTTGACAACATCAGACCGGCCCGGCGGATCGATGCGACCTCGGACAAATGGCATGTGGCCTATGGCGGTCATGACCTTGTGGTTCTGATAAACCTGCTGCACCTCATCCCCGAAGATGCAGCCTTCAGGGTGGTGACCGAGGCGGTAGCCGCGCTCAATACCGGCGGGCGGTTTGTGCTTTATGGCCCCTTCATGCGCGGCGGGCGGTTCATCAGCGAAGGCGACGCGCGGTTTCACGGGCAGCTGTCCGCAGCCGACCCCGCCATCGGCTACAAGGATGACAGCCTTGTCGAGGACTGGCTGCGCGGCGCCGGCGCGCGCAGCGTGGAGCGGGCCGAAATGCCCGCCAACAACCTTGCCTTTATCGCACGCGCCTAGCCGTCGACGCGGATGCGCGCATTGCTGGGGTCATAGGGGCTGTCTTCGACGATTTCGGCGTCCCAGAGCTGGTCGAGCATCTTGACCTGCAGTCTGGTGCCCGCCACTGCCATATCCGGCGTCACATAGCCCATGCCAATCGACTTGCCGAAAGCAACCGAGTAGCCGCCCGAGGTCAGACGCCCGACACGGGTGTCACCGTTGTAAAGCGCCTCGCGCCCCCACGGGTCGGCATCTTCGGGCCCGTCGATCAACAGCGTCACGCATTTGCTGCGCACGCCGGTCTCGACCAGTTTGGCCTTGCCATGGAAATCCTTGTTCAGGTCGATGAAGCGCGGCAGGTCCGCTTCAAGCGGTGTGGCATCCCGGCCCAGTTCGGTGCCGAAGGCTCGGTAGGATTTCTCCTGCCGCAGCCAGTTCTGCGCGCGCGCACCCACCAGCTTCATCCCATGTTTTTCGCCTGCCTTCTCAAGCTGGTCAAAAAGGTAGTTTTGCATCTCGATGGGGTGATGCAATTCCCAGCCAAGCTCGCCAGTATAGGCCACGCGGATGGCGCGCACCGGGCACATCCCCAGTTCGATATTGCGCATGGTGAGCCAAGGGAAGCGTTTGTTCGACAACACGGTCGCCGGGTCGGCATCCTTGACGATCTCGTTCAGGACATCGCGGGATTTGGGCCCGGCGATGGCAAAGACGCCCCACTGGGTGGTGACGTCGTGGCACTCGACGTAGCCGAATTCGGGCGCTTTGTCTTCGATGGCCTTGCGCAGGTAGTCCGCGTCATAGGCCGTCCATGCCCCGGCAGAGACAAGGTAGTATTCATGCTCGGCAAGCCGCACGATGGTATATTCGGTCCGCGTGGTGCCATGGCCTGTCAGCGCATAGGTCAGGTTGATCCGCCCCACGCTGGGCAGCTTGTTACAGGTGAACCAGTCAAGGAACTGCGTGGCACCCGGCCCTTTGACGAGGTGTTTGGTAAAGGCGGTCGCGTCGATCAGGCCGACGCCTTCGCGGATCGCTTTCGCTTCGTCAACGGCGTGCTGCCACCAGCCGCCACGCCGGAAGCTGCGCGCGTCATGGTCAAAGTTTTCCGGCGCATCCAGCGGTCCGAAATAATTGGGCCGTTCCCAGCCGTTTACCTGCCCGAATTGCGCGCCGCGCGCGGCCTGACGGTCATAGGCAGGTGATGTGCGCAGCGGGCGGCAGGCGGGGCGTTCTTCGTCGGGGTGATGAAGAATATAGACGTGTTCGTAGGCTTCTTCGTTCTTGCGCGCCGCATATTCTGTCGTCATCCAGTCGCCATAGCGTTTGGGATCAAGCGACGCCATGTCGATCTCGGCTTCGCCGTCGACCATCAGCTGGGCAAGATAGTAGCCGGTGCCGCCAGCGGCAGTGATCCCGAACGAGAACCCTTCAGCGAGCCACATGTTGCGCAGCCCCGGTGCGGGCCCGAGCAACGGGTTGCCATCGGGCGTGTAGCAGATGGGACCGTTGAAATCGTCCTTGAGCCCGCTTTCCTCACAGGAGGGAACACGGTGGATCATGGCCAGGTACTGTTCTTCGATGCGCTCAAGATCCAGCTGGAAGAGATCGGCGCGGAAGCTGTCAGGCACGCCATATTCAAAACGTGCGGGCGCGTTTTTCTCGTAGACGCCCAGAATCCAGCCGCCCCGTTCCTCGCGCACGTAGGATTGCGCGTCGGCGTCACGGACCACGGGGTGTTCGACATTGCCCGCGGCGCGGAACTTTACCAACTCGGGGTCCTGATCCATCACGATGAACTGATGCTCGACCGGGATCGCGGGCATCTTGATGCCCAGCATCTTTGCCGTACGCTGCGCGTGGTTGCCGCTGGCTGTGACGACATGTTCGGCGGTGATGACGATTTGTTCATCCGAGGGCACGAGGTTGCCGCCCTTTTCAACCATCTTGGTGGCGGTGACTTCCCAATGGGTGCCGTTCCAGTGGAAGGCATCCGCCTGCCATTTGCGTTCGATCATCACGCCGCGCTGACGCGCGCCCTTGGCCATCGCCATGGTGACGTCCGCGGGGTTAATGTAGCCGTCGGTGTGGTGGTAGAGCGCGCCCTTGAGGTCTTCGGTGTTGATAAGCGGCCATTTGGCCTTGATCTCGTCGGGGGTCATCCACTGGTACGGCACGCCACAGGTTTCGGCGGTGGAGGCATAAAGCATGTATTCGTCCATCCGCTCCTGGGTCTGGGCCATGCGCAGGTTGCCCACCACAGCAAAGCCCGCGTTGAGGCCGGTTTCTTCTTCCAGTGTTTTGTAGAACCGGATCGAGTAATCATGAATATGCGTCGTCGCATAGGACATGTTGAAATAGGGCAGAAGGCCCGCCGCATGCCATGTGGAGCCTGACGTCAGTTCATCCCGCTCCAGCAGCATCACGTCGTCCCAGCCCGCACGCGCCAGATGATATGCGATAGAGGTGCCGACAGCGCCGCCGCCGACGACCAGAGCTTTGACTTGGGTTTTCATGACGCACGACTCCCTGATGCGGATCTTGCGCAAGCTTTACCCAACGGCCAAAGGCCGCGCAAAACGCACCCGACGCGTCATGGCGGGAAAGCGACATGCAGCCGGCCGCGCGGCGTTTCTGGCCCTCTGCCGCTACGGCCCGAACTGGTGCCTGCGGCCTGCCGTCTACCTTTCGCCGGCCCGAACGGCACGCGGGCCTGCACCAAGCGGTTCAACCTTGCGGTGGCTGTTGGCTGCTTTCTATCCGGTTTCCATCTGAGCGCTGGGTGTCGACTGAGATATCGCGATCTCCTCTTCTGTCATTTCTTCCGCGATACCTTCAAACAGAGGGGTGGATAGATAGCGTTCGCCGGTATCGGGAAGCATCACAAGCAGGACAGAGCCCTTTGGTGCGGTTTGAGCGATCTGCATGGCGATTGCAAAAGTTGACCCGCCCGAAATGCCGGTAAAAATACCCTCTTCTGCGGCCAGTCGCCTTGACCATGATATGCCGTCAGCGCCGGCTACCGGAAGCAATTCGTCGTAATAGGCACCGTCCATTGCCTCCTGAAGCACAAAGGGGATGAAGTCAGGCGTCCATCCCTGTATCGGATGAGGTTCAAACGAGGGGTGGCTTTCTGTCGGCTGGTTTGCCTCGTTTCGGGTGTTGACGTACCCCGATCCGACAATCGCGGCATTCGCCGGTTCGGTGAGAATAATCTTGGTATCCGGCCGGCTTTCGCGCAATACGCGACCTACGCCTGAAACAGTGCCGCCCGTGCCGTAGCCTGTCACCCAGTAATCCAGCCGTTCACCGTCAAAGTCCGCCAGTATTTCGCGCGCGGTCGTGTTCTGATGAATATCCGCGTTGTCTGGTGTCTCAAACTGGCTGGCCAGAAACCAGCCGTTCTTTTCGGCCAATTCTTTGGCTTTGCTATACATCCCGAAGCCTTTCAGGGCACGCGGTGTAAGAACGACCTTGGCGCCCAAAAAGCGCATCAGGCGACGCCTTTCGACGGAAAAGCTATCCGCCATGGTTATCACCAGCGGATATCCTTTGGCGGCACAGACCATCGCGAGACCTATGCCGGTGTTTCCGGAGGTTGCCTCCACGACCGTTTGTCCGGGCTTTAGTCTGCCCTCGCGTTCAGCGGCTTCGATGATGTTGACGGCCAGCCGGTCCTTGACCGATCCACCCGGGTTAAATGCTTCAAACTTTACATAGACGTCGACATGGTCCGGCGCGATTTTGTTAATTCGTACCGTCGGCGTGTTCCCAATTGTATCAAGGATCGAGGCGTGCAGTTTTCCCCGCCCTTCAGTTGTTCGCGTGCCCATTTGGTGCATCTCCGATTTCGATAATAAAGATATCGTAGCGTCGCGCATTCCTTTCATAAGCACAATGCTGTTGATTTGAGGGGCCTGCGAAGCCCGGGCGCCGGCGCATACCGGCTGTCTGCCGGGTGCATGGTTTGTTGCCGGTTTTTAAAAGATCTTGCCCGGGTTCAGGATGTTCTTGGGGTCCAGGGCGCGTTTTATGTCTGCCATGAAGTCGGTGGCCTCGCCCAATTCCTTGAGCAGATAGGGCTTTTTACCCTGCCCGATGCCGTGCTCGCCCGTGCAGGTCCCCTCCATCGAGATCGCCAGATCACTAAGCCAGCTGATATACTCTGCCGCGCGCGCCACCTCGCCCTCGTCCGACATATCGACAAGGGGCGTGGCGTGGAAATTACCGTCGCCGACATGGCCGATAATGGGCGCGATCAGCCCAAGTTCGGCGGCGCGGGTCTGTGCCGCGGTCACGCATTCGGCCAGTCGCGAGATCGGCACACAGACGTCCGTGGCCACCCCGTCAGCGCCGGGGCGGTATTGCAACATGGCCCAATAGGCATCGTGGCGTGCCTTCCAAAGCTTGTTGCGCTCTTCCGTTGTCGTGGTGGCCCTGTAGCCTGTGCCCCCGTGCTCCTCGGACAGGGCACCAAAGATTTCTGCCTGCTCTGCTACGCCTGTCTCGGTGCCGTGGAACTCCAGCAACAGCAGTGGTGTTTCCGGCAGGTCCAGCTTGGCGTAGGCGTTGATCGCCTGCACCATGACCGTATCCAGAAGTTCGATCCGCGCCACGGGCAGCCCGTATTGGATCACCGACATGACCGTCTGGCAGGCCGCATCGACCGATGGGTAGGAGCAACGCGCGGAGCTGATGCCCTCGGGGATGCCGCGCAGCCGCAGGGTGATCTCGGTGATGACGCAGAGCGTCCCTTCAGAGCCCACCAGCAGCCGCGTCATGTCATATCCCGCCGAGGACTTGCGCGCACGCGTGCCTGTCCGGATGATCCGCCCGTCCGACATGACAGCCTCGAGCGAGAGGACATTGTCTTTCATCGTGCCGTACAGTACCGCGTTCGTGCCCGAGGCGTTTGTGGCCGCCATGCCGCCGAGCGAGGCATTCGCTCCGGGATCAATGGGAAAGAACAGCCCCTGATCGCGCAAATGGGTGTTGAGGTCTTCGCGCGTCACACCGGGCTGTACGCGGCAATCCAGATCGCCTGCGTTGACCTCCAGCACCTTGTTCATCTCGCTTACGTCGATGCTAATGCCACCCACAGGTGCGTTGAGGTGCCCCTCAAGCGAGGTGCCGGTACCGTAGGGGATGACCGGCACATCATAGGCGGCACAGGTCTTGACGATATCCGAAACCTCCGACGTATCGCGGGCAAAAACGACCGCATCCGGCGGCTGGTTTTCGATCCATGTGGTGGTGTGGCCGTGCTGTTCGCGGATGGCCTCACCGGTTTGCAGCCGTTCGCCGAACTGTTGCTTGAGAATGCCGATGGCACTGGCGATGCCGGTTTCATTGCGTGTCAGCTTGGGGCGATCTAGCATTTCGAAATCTCCTGCGGGCGGGTTACTGGCCCAGAGCGATGCCCTCGCGGCGCGGATCGGCACCGCCTTTCAGAACATCGCTGATGGAAATGGCATGCAGACCGGACGTCAGCGCGCGGGTGTTGACCTCGTAGCCCATGGCGGCCAGCGGTTCCGCGAGGCTCTCGGCCGCTGTTCCGGCTTCGAGGTCATAGGTGCCAAAGCGGTTGACCGCATGCGGCAGCGCCACGGCCTGCTGTACGTCCATTCCCCAGACCAGATGCGCCACGATCCCTTGCGCCACATAGCCGATGATGCGGCTGCCCCCGGGGCTGCCGATGGCCAGCACCGGCGCGCCGTCTTTCAGGACAATCGTCGGCGACATGGAGGAGCGTGGCCTTTTGCCCGGAGCGACCCGGTTGGCGATCGGCACGCCGTTTGCGTGGCTGCGGAAGGAAAAATCCGTCAGTTCGTTGTTCAGCAGGAACCCCCGCACCATCAGACGGCTGCCGAATGCGTTTTCGATGGTTGTGGTCATGGATGCCACATTGCCGGAGGCGTCAACGATGACGAAATGCGATGTGGAGGGAAACTCCAGCGACGTGTCATCCGCCCAGTGCAGAGCGTGGTCGAATTCGGGGCTGCCCGCAGTCACTTCGGGCAGGGCCGTGTCGCCCTGCAGCAGCGCTGCGCGCGTCGCGAGGTAGGCAGGGTCAACCAGCCCGTCGACGGGCACCGGCACATAGTCGCTATCGGCCATGTAGCGGCCCCGGTCCGCAAAAGCGAGGCGCGCGGCATCGCCCATCAGGCGGCGCACTTCAGCGTCGAGGGGCCCTGCTCCCAGATCAAACCCATCGAGCATGCCGAGGATTTGACCCACGGTCAGCGCCCCTGACGAGGGCGGCCCCATACCGCAGACATCATGGGCCCGGAAGACGGCACAGACCGGCGCGCGTTCCTTGACTTCGTAGATGCTCAGATCGAGCGTGGACAGAACGCCGGGGTTGCCATCGGCCTGCTGCACGGTCGAGACGATATCGCGCGCAATCGCCCCGCTGTAGAAAGCCGCGGCGCCACCATCGGCCATCGCGCGCAATGTATCTGCGTAATCTGTGTTCACAAGCATCGCGCCTTCGCGCAACGGTGCGCCTTGTGGCAGAAAGTAAGACGCCGTCGCCTCAAAGCGGCCAAGGCGTTCGGCATCGCGTTCGACCAGCCCCGCCAGACGCGCCGAGACGGGGAAACCTGTATCGGCAAGCGCGATCGCGGGGGTCAGCAGATCTTCCCAGGGCAGCGCGCCCCAACGGTCGTGCGCGGCCTGCATCAAAGCAGGCGTGCCCGGCGTGCCGACAGAGCGACCGCCGACCACCGCATCAAAAAAGCCCAAAGGTTCGCCCCCGTCGTCCTGAAAGAGGCGCGGTGTTGCGTTCAGTGGCGCGGTTTCACGCCCGTCGAGCGTGGTCAATTCTTGGCTGGCAGCATCAAAGTAGACCAGAAACGCGCCACCGCCCAGGCCCGAGGACTGCGGCTCGACCAACCCAAGCACGGCCTGCACCGCCACCAGCGCATCGGCGGCGGTGCCGCCTGCGCCAAGCACGCGGGCTCCTGCTTCTGCCGCCCAGGGGTTTGCGGCAGCAACCATCCAGTTTGACGCCTCGACCACGCGGCCATCGGATTTGGCGGCAAGAGAACGGGCGACCTGTTCGGAGATCGCGTCGAAGCTGCCGCTGGTGGCGGCTTCGGGGGCCACGGCATCGGCTGCCTGCTGGGCTTGCGCGGTTTGCGCTGCCACCAACATCAGGCCTAACAATAAGCGTCTCATGCCACTTCCCCCCATTTCGATTTTCGCGGACTGCAGCCTTTACAGCATGGCAGGTACGACCTGATCCGGCGGTCGGTGGCCGTCGTCGAAGGTCTTGATATTAATGATAACTTTCTCGCCCATCTCGATCCGCCCTTCACGTGTCGCCGATCCCATATGCGGCAACAGAACCACATTGTTGAGTTCGCGCAGACGGGGGTTGATCTCGGTGCCACGCTCGTAGACGTCCAGCCCGGCGCCCGCGATGTCACCGGCACGCAGCATCCGTGTCAGCGCATTTTCGTCAATAACCTCGCCGCGCGAGGTATTGACGATGATGGCCTCGGGCTTCAGCAGTTTCAGCCGCCGGGCGTTCATGAGGTGGAAGGTCGACGGGGTTGCCGGGCAATTGACTGAGATGACATCCATACGCGCCACCATCTGGTCGAGGCTTTCCCAATAAGTGGCGTCCAGATCATCTTCGATTTCGGGGCGCAGCCGACGCCGGTTGTGGTAGTGCACCTGCATCCCGAAAGCCGAGGCGCGGCGGGCCACTGCCTGCCCGATCCGGCCCATGCCGAGAATGCCAAGCCGGCGTCCGCCGATGCGGCCGCCCAGAAACGCAGTGGGCGCCCAGCCGTCCCATGTGGCGCTTTGCATGACCGACAGACCCTCGGGGATGCGGCGCATCACCGCCAACAGCAGCCCCATGGTCATATCGGCGGTGTCATCAGTCAGCACTCCGGGGGTGTTGGACACAAGAATGCCGCGCTGGCGCGCTGTTGCCACGTCGATGTGGTCCACGCCCGCGCCATAGTTGGCGATGAGCTTCAACCTTTCGCCGGCCTGCGCAATCAGCGCGGAATCGATGTCGTCACTGACGGTCGGCACCAGCACATCAGCGCTTTTCATCGCTTCCGCCAGAGCGCTGCGGCTCATCGGGGCGTCGTCTTCGCGCAGCGTCACATCGAAAAGTTCGCACATCCGCGTTTCGACTTCTTCGGGCAACCGTCGCGTGACAACAACACTTAGCTTCGGCTTTGACATTTTTGGGACTCCCGGCTTGGCGCTGTTCAGTTTTTTTGTCATGGTGGCCGAACTAACGACGAGGCACAAGAACCTCGCGCGGGCAAAAGAGCAAAATGCGTCAAACAGGCAAAGCAATGAGGCTATTCTACCGATTTTGGGCAAGCGGGCTGCTGGCCTGCGCGCTGATTTGTGGGCCGGTACAGGCCAACCCGACTGCAGAGGCGCAGCGCGGGCCGGTCACCAATCTGCCGTTGCCGCGCTACGTGTCGATGAAGGCATCCGAAGGCAACGTGCGCCGCGGGCCGTCGCTGACCCATCGCATCGACTGGGTCTTTACCCGCCGGGACATGCCGCTTCGGATCACGGCCGAGCACGGGCACTGGCGGCGCGTGGAGGACCGGGACGGTCAGGGCGGCTGGATTCACTATTCGCTGATCTCGGGCGTGCGTACCGTGATCGTGGAACATGAGTTGCTCAATATCTACAGCCGGCCCGATCCGGATGCGCCGGTCAATGCGGCCCTTGAGGCAGGTGTGATCGCGCGGCTGGGCAAATGTGGCCCCGAGTGGTGTCAGCTGAGGTCGGGCGGATATCGCGGCTGGGCCCCCAAGGCGTACTTATGGGGAGTGACTGAGGGCGAGTTGCGCGACTGACTGATCTCTGATTTGACTGGTGGCCGGACCAGCAGGGGAGAAATCATGCGCGCCATCACCTACACCGCTTATGGCGCTGCCAAAGATGTTCTGAAACTTGTTGATGTGGCCGATCCGCAGCCTGCGGCCGGAGAAGTTCTTGTGGCGCTGGAGTGCTCTGGCGTGAACCCGACGGATGTCAAACGGCGTGCGGGTGCCCGCCCCGGCGAGACGGAACTGCCCTATCCCGCGATCTGTCCGCACAGTGATGGCGCCGGGACGATCACCGCCGTAGGCGAAGGGATTGACGCAGCGCGCATCGGTCAACGCGTCTGGATCTGGAATGGCCAGTTTGGTCGGGCCATGGGCACCTGTGCGCAGTCGATTGCTCTGGCGGCGGCGCAGGCCGTTCCGCTACCCGACGGGGTTTCGTTTGAGACCGGCGCAAGCCTGGGCATTCCGGGACTGACTGCCGCGCATGTTGTGTTTGGCGGTGGGCCGATACAGGGCAAGTCGCTGCTGATCCATGGCGGCAATGGCAACGTGGGACATCTGGCGGTGCAACTTGCCAAATGGGGTGGCGCGCGTGTGACCGCCACGGCGCGCCCGGATGCTTTCGCGCGGTGCCGTGCGGCGGGGGCGGATGCCGTGTGCGACTACCGCTCGACCACGCTGGCGCAAGACCTGCTGGCGGCCAACGGTGGCGGCAGGTTTGATCGAATCATCGATGTGGAATTTGGCGAAAACATCGAGGTCAACGCGCAGGTCATTGCCGACCGCGGGACGATTTCGGTTTATGGTTCCGCCAAGAACATGACACCGCAAATCCCTTTCGGTCCGCTGCTCTTTGCAGCAGTGACGATCGATATCGCGCTTATCTACCTGCTGACGGCTGCGGAACGTGAACGCGCCATCACCCTTTTGCACAAGGCCCTGCAGGAAAACGCGCTGTCGTGCCCGGTCGCTGAGGTTTTTCCCCTGGCCGAGACGATAAAGGCGCATGAGGCGGTTGAACGCGGCGCGCGCGAAGGGGCGATCCTTGTGGCGACGCAGCGTTGAAACACACGGCCTGCAGACCCATGGATCACCTGCGGAGTTTAAGTATTTTTGTCGAAATCGGGTCTTGAACGTTTGGACGCATAGTTCTATTTACCGCGTCACGTTGGGATGTAGCCAAGTGGTAAGGCAACTGTTTTTGGTACAGTGTACCGTAGGTTCGAATCCTACCATCCCAGCCAAACACTCCTGACATTTCAGCTAGCGAGAGATTGCACCGGTATTGTGACCAGTTTTCCGCTGCTTGGCACAGGCAGTTTCCGACAGAGACCCGCGGGTGAACGCAGATCGGGCCAGTTTCAGGCCGTAGTCTCAGGTGGCGATTCCCACGGTACGAGTTTGGGGAATTTAGTAAGGTGTTAGCTTACGGCTTCGCAAGTTGCTCACGCTGTTCTGACCAGACGGCCGGGACACCCGACTTAATGAGACGGTCAGACGTCACACCCTCCGACTGCTCACCGGCTGCAATCGCATCCAGGATGTCCGGTGCGAGCATCGCAAGATCAACAATATCCTGCACCCGGCGCTTTGATGTGCCCTCGGCCTGTGCGATCTCAGTGAATGTCTTTCCGGCAACAATCATCGCCATCCACCTCTGCGCTTTGACGATGTTCTGAACCAACGTCAGATCGACGTCCGGTGGCGCGTCCCCAAGATGCAGTTTCAGCTCAACGCCGCGCCTGCGCATCCGGAATGGCGACATGAGGATCAGCTCTTCTGTGTTAATCCGGTCTGCATCACATTTAAGAACCGAGGCAAGTTCGGTCTGACACAACCGAACGGACACCTCTCCCGGGCTCAGGTCAGCGCGTTCGATCAGATGCAGACATTGCGTGGTCTGCCGGATGGCGTGCAGTTCAGCTGATTTGGCGGCGACGTCTGACGCGGCCAGATCTTGGTTAAAACGCGTCACACTATCAGGGCGCTGCAGATGCTGTCTGACGAGATCCGCGATCAGCCCCTCCAGCTGGTCTGCTGACAAACGCCAGGCGTCCGGATGCTTCCGGCTCCGGTCCTTCACCAGCCTGTGCGAGATATAGTAGCGCAGACGCTTGCCATTCTTCCGGCTATGGCTGGGCGTCAAGCGGTCGCCGGTTTCATCATGGAGCTTTCCCGCCAGCGGCGATCGTGTGGCCTTGCGTTTTGTTCCGCGGGCCTTTTGCGCCCCGTCTATCAGCATCTGCTGAACCCGATCCCAGATGGCGGGGTCAATGATCGCGGGATGCTGTCCCTCGTAAACCTGTCCTTTGTGCCGGATGCGCCCCGCATAAATCGGATTGCTCAGGAGGTGATGGATGTGTCCGCGATCAAAAGGGGTGCCACCGGAGACGCGCCCTGCCCCGCGCCCCCGCCGGCGTGACCTGAGGCCAAGATCTTCTGCGCGATCTTTCACGATACGGATGAGCCCGTGCTCCAAGTACAGTTCATAAAGAGCCGTGATGGTTTTTGCCTCGTCCACGTTGATCTTCAGCGTCCGGCCATCCGCCTCGTAGCCAAGCGGGACATTCCCGCCCATCCAAAGCCCCTTGCGCTTGGAGGCCGCGATCTTGTCCCGGATGCGTTCGGCCGTGACCTCCCGCTCGAATTGAGCGAAGCTCAGAAGGACATTGAGGGTCAGGCGCCCCATGCTGGTGGCCGTATTGAACGACTGGGTGACCGAGACGAAGGATGCCTCCACCTGATCCAGCCGCTCCACCAGCTTGGCGAAGTCGGCCAGAGAGCGGGTCAGCCGGTCGATCTTGTAGACGACGATCTGATCCACGCGTTTGTCGTCCACCGCCTGCATCAGGCGATGCAAAGACGGACGATCGAGATGACCGCCCGAGATCCCGCCATCGTCATAACGGTCCGGCAGCAATTCCCAGCCCTCATGTTTCTGGCTGGCGATATAAGCTTCGCAGGCCTCCCGCTGGGCATCCAGCGAGTTGAAGTCCTGTTCCAGCCCCTCCTCCGAGCTCTTGCGGGTGTAGATGGCGCAGCGGATCCGACGCATTACTGTACCCCGAAGAACCGGGGGCCAGACCAATGTGCGCCGGTGATGTGTTTCGCGATTGCGGAAAGCGAGCGCCAGGTTTTTCCGTCCATAACAAACCCACTGCCTGTGACTTCGACCTGATACGTTCGCCCGTTCCATTCCCGGACAAGATGTGATCCCGGTTTTGCGATCATGGCTACTGTCTTGCCAGCCGCGATCTGTTTCAGGCGCCGGGTGGTTTTGACGGACACACCGCCCAGCGCCCGGTTTTGTGTCTCCCAGATCAAAACCCGTTTCATAAACTGCGGCGAGAGGTATTTAGGCGGCGGACGCCCAAACATCTCTTTCCAGCAGTCAAGGCATTCAGTTCGATCAAACGCATCGATTTCGGCAATCTGGTAAGCCAGCTCACCTGACTTACCGGTATTCATGGCGTGCCGCCTTCTTCGACGATCCGGTACACCGACCCTTTGTCGGTATCGCTGCGGACGATCACAGATCCGGATTTGCGCTGTGCCGATATCGCAGCCCGCGCCGTGTGGGGCTGCCAGTTGAAGGCCTTCTGGATCTGCGCAATTGATGCGCCGGACTTGCGGGCCAGCAGCTTTCGAAGCTGCGCCTGGCGCGTGGGTTTGACGCTGACGCGACTTGATATTCCGGTCGTTTTGTTTGAACTGCGGGTTGTAGTCATTGGGTTCTCCACTCGGCTGGCGAAGGCCAATCCCTCGCCCTATACTGAGTGGAGCCCGGCACTTCCCGGGCGGCATATTATGTCGACAGTACCGCTCTGCCGCGCTCAGAAGTCCAGTCGTTTATTACCAGAAGGGCGAATTCTGTTGAAAAACTCTGTTTCTCTGAAAAGTGGCGAGAAATTTCTCCATACCCAGCGCCCTCCGTCGTTCTGAGCCGCAATGCTGCGCCGGTATTCTGTCCTTCGTTTCTTGAACATATCGGTAGACCAATTTAGCTGGGAAGGCTCACTTTGCAAAGCTCGACGGAAATGGACCACTCAGCCCGTCTGACGAATACAAATGCTTGACGAACACGGTAACACCGTCACGCAATGCAACAAACTGGCATCGCGCTAGATTTCGCCGCGCTGAAGGCTCACTTTAGAATTTGCAATGCAATTTTGAATGGACATGAGGCGGACGCTGTGGTCGTCTTTTTTGCCAAGGACCGCTATATAACTGGCGATCCCGCCGATTATAACAGGACCAAAGTATGACGCAGAACAAAACACTCATGATCACTGGTCAATTAGGTCTTGCAGCTGCAGTTCTCGTGGGTATAGGCGAATTCCTACTACACTACGACAGCCTCGCGCGTTACACGGACCCCTTCTCTTTTTTTGAAGGCGTGACGGGGAAACGCGCCACAATCGGTCACTTCTTTGGCGTTCTCGGCGCGCCGCTATACGTAGCCGGTGCTTATCACATCTACCTGATGCTGCGTCCCGCGAATGAAACGGCTGCACGAATTGCAGGGTTTGCGATGGCCTATGGGTGCGTTGTTGGTGCTGTCTGGATCGGATCAAGAGCAACCGCTTTTGAGATTGTCTCAGCCGGCGCCGTGCCAGAACAACTGCTACTCTACGAGTTGCGCTACGAGAGCCTGCTGACCGTCGTGCGTCTGGCCGTACTGGTGCTCTCCTTGATTTTTGTATGGCTATGCCTGACGGGTCGTTCACATTATCCGCGCACGATGGCCATACTCAATCCGATTTTTCTGATCATTGTCTCGTTCATTATATTTTTCACGATCCCGGCAATTGGCAAGTTTATGATGCCGATTGCATTGAACATCGCATTTTTTATCGTGTTTCTAGTGTCACTGATAGTTGCAACAAAACAGAACAACGGGACGACAGGCAATGCTTAGAAGAGCCAAATATATTCCGATCGCGATCATCATCCTCTTGGCGATCATGTTCGGCGTGTTTTCTGCTAAGACACTAACAGACCGACAAGTTCCTTACGAGGTCGACTTGGCCGGAACTACAGTACCTCAATTTGACGAAATTGAACTACCATTTGAACAGAAGCATTCAGATGCAACGTCTTTGCCTTTCACGGCTTCTGCCATCATCGATATCGATGGGGACGGTCTGGAAGAGTTGTTCATCGGCGGCGGCTACCAGCAAGAAAACGTGATGTACCGTTTTGAAAACGGCAACTTTGTCGAACTACCGGGAACGGCGGGCATAACAAAACCGGGCGATGCTACATCGCTTGGCGCGTTGGTTCTGGATGCAAATAACGACGGATGGTCTGATCTGATCGTCAGCACCAGAGAAGGAATTTATCTCTACACCAATAATGGCGGCACTTTTGCCGGTCAATTGCTTGATACGCCCATGCTCGAAGATACGACGCCTATGTCGATTGCCGTTGCAGATGTGAACGGCGACGGAGCATTCGACATGTATGCGTCCGGCTACATCAACTACGACCTTGTCGAGGGGCTGAATATTTTTAACAAGGAAGGGTATGGAGGGATGTCGGCTCTCTTGATCAACAACGGCGACAACAGCTTTAGTAATGAAACGGAAGCACGTGGTCTTTACTATCTGCATAACACATTTCAGGCAGCGTTCGGTGACTTTGAAGGCGATGGCGACCTAGACCTGATTGTCGCTCACGACACGGGCCATGTGCGTACTTATACGAACGATGGCAACGGCCGTTTCCAAAATACTGAGAATCCGAATTCAAGCCTCTATTCGTATCCGATGGGAATTGGAATTGATGACGTCAATAACGACGGTCTTACGGATTACCTGTTCTCGAATATCGGCACGACGCCACCGACATTCATGGTCAAGGGCGACCTGCGCGAGGATCAGCAGCTTTATCGAAAATGGATCCTGTTCGAAGCTGATGGTAATGGCGGCTTCGTTGATCGAGCAGAGGACGCAAAGCTCGCAGACTATGAGTTCGGATGGGGAATGGCCTTTGAAGACCTCAACCTAGATGGTCGGGTAGACGCTATCGCATCGCAAAATTACATCATGTCTCCCATGCATAAAATTGGTTTTCTGCGCCTGCCGGGCCGCATTCTTGTTCAGACCGCATCGGGCGAATTTGCCGAGGTTGGCGCGGCCGCAGGTGTGGTAAACCGCCGTTATTCCATTGCTCCAATCACAGCGGACTTCAACAACGACGGGCACCCGGATGTCGTGCACGTCAATGTCGGAGGCAAATCTAAGGTCTTTCTGAGCAAGGGCGAGACCGGCAACAACTATTTGAAGGTCGATCTCGGGAATGCACTGGACGCAATCGGCGCAGTGGTCGAGATCACGCTGGACGATGGCACGACACTGTCGCGCCCCTACGTTTCGGGTGAGGGTCTCGCATCCGACAGCAGCCATATCATCATCGCCGGGCTCGGACAGCAGTCAGCCACATCCGTCAAGGTATCCTATCTTGATGGAACCGCATTAGAAAAGACAGGTGAATTCATGAATGAATTGGTCAACTTCAGGGATGTCAGATAATGTTTTTGCTCAGTCGCCTCTTGCGCTTGGGCATAGGAGCAATGTCGCTCGTTATCCTGGCCGGGATTGTACCCATTTCTTTGCTCCACTACCAAACCGGCTCGGCTTGTCCTGTCGTTTGGTCGGTGCCTATGTGTTACGTGGTCTCGATTTGCTACGCAGCAATAGGCATTTCGGCTTTCTGGTTCGGCAAGCCAATGGGCTGGCTGTTTGTCGCTGGTATCGTACCGGTTTTGTTGCTTGCCTTGACCGGGACATCCCTTGAATTGTTGGGTAATGAAACCTGCCCTCGCTCAGACACGGGTTGGCCTCTTTGCTATACCTCTTTAATGGTTGGGCTTTCGCTGGCACTGGCGTTTGGTCTCGTCTTTTGGTCGGAGAGACAAGACAGGCCATAACAGTTTTCTGTTCTGGGAAAATTTCTGTCCTCAGATTAACAAGCAAACCATCACTACTTTGGCTCGCCTCACTTAAGGCATTCCTCACTGCGACCAATTATCTAAGACGAACGATGTCGGAATTTGAAAAAAAAGGCTCCACACAGAGCCGCTGGTCAAGCTTATTGTATAAGCATGGCGGTACGCTGATATCCAAACAGTAAAGGTTTCCAACGTTGTCTTTGAATTGGTCTGAAAGCAAACTGGTTTTTGGAAGAGCGATCGTTGCCGTTGCGAAAGCTGAAATCGCTGGTGACCGCAAGGCGCCACTAGTCGCATCAAAACCCGATGGAACATCCAGAGAAAGAGTTGGTGCAGGGGCGGCATTGGCCCAAACGATAAGATCCGCCGCCAGCCCCTTGGGATTGCCAGCAAGACTATAGCCGATGAGGCCATCAAGAATAATGTCCGCGGTTTTCGGAACTGACGTGATATCCGTAACGACCACATTTTCAAGTCGCTTCAAAATCTCCAGTTGAAGGCGCGGCACCTCCGCCATTGCTACTTCGGGCTGTGCGAGCATGACATAGACTGTCGCTCCCCAAGCAGAAAGGCGGCGCCCCGCCGTCAGCACGCCGCCGCCGTTACCACCTCCACCGGCGAGGATCACGACGCGTTTGTTTTTAGCCTCACCAGAAAAAATGATTTCGCGCGCGAGTATTGCGAGACCGCGCCCGGCGTTTTCCATCATTTGAAGAAGGCTGATGTTGTATTCCTCCATCATCAACCGGTCCACCTCAATCATTGCTGGCGTATCTACTTCTGGAACATCGTGAACCAAGGGAAAGTCTCGCATCGTGTTTTTATCCTTGTGGTAGATTTGAAGAATGCTCCGTTACTGCATCACAGCAGAAGGTTTGACTAAGACCTTTAAAGGCAAACGTTCGAGGGCATAGATCCCGCATTGGCATTATAAGGGATCCCTATCATTGGTTCGGATGAAGGTCAGTTGGCGTCCTTAGCTCCACCCTGTGTGTTCTACCCATGGTGTTCTGCACCGATGCCCTGAAAAATGGCTCTCAGGTCGACAGTAGAGCGCTTGCCAACATCTTCGATGTTGCCGTCAAGCCATTCGGCGGCAGTTTTCCTTCCAAGATCCCGAAGGTGTTTCAGAAACGCCCATTCGGCGTTGAGTTTCGAGGATGCGCCCAAGGGGTTGAGAGCATCCTGGTTTTCGATGATATGAACGCGCATTTCCCGGTAATCTTCACGCGAAAGCTTACCTTCTTCGATCAGGCGTCTGACAAAGTCGATTGAGCGAAGCTCTTTCAAAAGGCTGCCATTGAAACTGATCTCGTTCAAACGGTTCAGGATGTCCTGAGCGGACTTGGGGGCGCCTTTTCGCTCAATCGGATTGATCTGCACGACGACGATGTCGGAGCTTTCACTATGTGAATTAAATGGAAACAGCGACGGGTTGCCCATGTAACCTCCATCCCAGTAGGGAACACCATCGATCTCCACCGCCTGAAACATCAAAGGCAGGCACGCTGATGCCATGACCATGTCGGGTGTCAGTTCCTTACGATCAAAGACTTTCACTTTGCCCGTTTCGACGTTGGTGGCCGATACAAATACCTTTACCTTATCGCAGCTTCTGACCCGTTCGAAGTCGACACAATCTGTAAGAACCTTTCGCAGAGGGTTTATGTTGAGAGGATTGAGTTGGTATGGTGAAAACATCCGGGAAAGGTTGTCCATCATGTGGTACCCGGGCGACGTATCCAGCCGCCAGCTCCCTGTGAAATAATCGAATGGCGTTCGCTTGATCGGGCTGAAACGGGCCGCTTCGCTCATTGTCTCCCAAAAAGTATGCAATGCCTCGCGAGCGCCTTCCGGCCCATTTTTCATCATGCCGTCAGCCAGAACAACTGCATTCATGGCTCCGGCAGACGTTCCCGAGATTGCATCGATCTCAATGCGGCCATCCTCCAGGAGGTAATCAAGTACGCCCCAGGTGAAGGCTCCATGAGACCCGCCACCCTGCAGCGCGAGATTAACGTTTTTAACGTTCTTGGCGCTGTTTCGCCTAAGATGCTGTACCTTTTTCAATTTTGTTCCTCTATCTGATGCTCTTGGGTGTTGTGGGAAGCGAGGCCCGCCCCTGATTCATATCCCCAAAGTCCGAGTAAGCGCTTTGCTCTTCCTGATAGTCGCGCATGTGCACGAGTACCCGCCCATAATCGGTGTCTCCCTGCGCTGCGAGCCTTCTTGCCTTTTCATCCAGATAAACTTCGGCAGCAGCACGCAGTTGCTCAAGAAGGCCCTCTGGCCAGCGCCCGACGAGGGCACCATTGGCTTCGAGAAGCGCAATGCTCTCGCCCTGCCGAGATAAGGCTGCGGACCAGCTTCGCAGTGTCGCGCTGTCCGCGGCGAGACTGATAGCCTGACGCGTCGCATCATCCAGGTCGGCCCATGCCTTGCGGTTGATCAGCAACTCCACATAAGTCAAAGGCTGGTGCCACGTCTGACCATAATAGAACGGCGCGGGTTTAATAACGTCGCTCAGGTCTGCCTGAGCCGAGGGCGTTCCAGCCTGACCGGTCGCCATGCGTATCATCAGCACCTCAGTCGATGGCAAGTTCAACTCGTAAGCGTCAACATTTCCTGTCTTCAGAAATACGTGCGGCGGAATGCCGGAAACAAAGCCGCCGAAAGACAGCCGGTCTATACGCATGCTTTCAGGATTATCCGTAGCAGGGCACATTTGATCCGCGAATTGGCATCGGGTCGTCGCGCCGATCTCGGCGGCAGGAGCGCCGATCGATCTGCAAGCTTCACGCCAGATTCCGGCACCCGGTTCCGGCCAACGCACGATCCATGGCTTTTGGCAAAGTAAGCGCATAGCAGCCTCAGCACTCAGTGCAGTGTCTGTATCTGGATCCGGTAACGCTGCAGGAAACCATCCGCCGCCCTGCGTTGGCGTGATTGCGATCGGCAATACAATCAAGTTTCCACCGAAGTGCTTGTCGTAGAGGTCTTGCTGCAGAACGAGGCCACCTCCATCATAGAGATAGGCAACAAATTCATCAGGCTCGAGCCCGAACGGCAGCGCCGCCACATGCAGTTCGCCAAAGCTGAGACCATTTTGATTGGAGATCCCAACCCCGAAATTGAGTCCTTCGTTCTCCCGGCCTGCTGCCACGGCGTCGTAGATCGTCTCAAATCGATCCATGTCGGCTACTGGCCCCATGACCTGCCCCGCGTCGCTGGACGGGACCTCCCCACTTAGGTGGTAGGTGAACCGGTGACCAAGCGGAGCGAGCGCGGCATTAGCGGTCCTTACGAACCGCATTATCGGGCCGCCGAGTGGATGCGCGCCCTCTTCGGGCGCGTCCGTTATCAGTAATGGAGGAAAGTTGGTCTGCAATTCCAGATTATCACAATGAGCCGCAGAGGTGCTGCAGAAAACTGCAAATGCGATGGCCTTAGTCAGAAATTGCATAGCTGAATACCCCAAGAAGCTAAGTAGATAGTCTAACCGTCGCTCGGTGAATCAGCGGCGACTACGTCACCGACGAACATGGTCACGATCTCATCGGAGGTATTTTCCCACCACTGCGAAATGCCGCCAACATCCATCGTTGCTTCGCCCGCCTGGCGAAGAATGGAGCCTTCCGTGTCTGAGCGATACTCATTGACCTCACCGCTGATGATATAGGTCGTCGCGGGCCGCCCGGCATGACTGTGAATCAGCACAATACCGCCGGGCTGCAGCGTGACGAACCGTGCGCGAAACTGCAGGCCATTCGCATCGGCGACTGCCGGGAACTCGTCTCCAAGATTGATCGTATGGAGTGTCTCCACCGCAAATCCCTTAGGGTTTGCCGGCCCGGTCAGACCATTGATTTCCTTCATGGGTCCGTAATCCTGCGCAGTGGCGGGAACGGCAGCCGGCAACAGCAACGCGCAGGTAAGAGCTTTGATTGCAAATCTCATGTGTTTCGTCCTCTGGCTTTACTGCTTTTGAAAGATGTCAATTGCGATAAGGTGCACTTCCGTGTCCCCGGTGTTCTCCCACCAGTGGACAACGCCACCGGCTTCCACCGATAGATCACCCGCATTGAATACATCGGGCTCATCGCTGTCGGATCGGTGCTCGGTCACCTGACCTTGAAGCACGTAAACATAGGCCGGGCGATTGGCATGTGTATGTACGGGAACGATTCCGCCGGGCGCCATTGTCCAGAATCGCGCGCGCAAGTTGCGGGTCTCAAGACCTGGAAGCTCATTTGTCAGATCTGCGACGCCAAGCGGTTTCGCACTGATGCCCACTGGTTTTGTCGGCCCTTCAAATTCCGACGCGTAGGCTGCCGAAGGTGCAAATAGCGCCAAAAGTTCCTCCAGTGTTCCGGTCCAGTCCGGCCCCGCGTCCAATGTATCGGGATGAGCGTGCGCATCCATCGGCCAAAGCGTTGCCAAGCCGATAAGCACGGCGGCCAAGTATCTGACTTTAGTAATCATTATGTCTCCTTTCAGATCAGGTAAAAGTCTGGGTGAGCGTGTATTGGCAATGGTAGGCCCGCAGGCTCATTGTGCTGTCCACCCGCCATCAACAGGCAGTGCCGTGCCGGTGATAGAGGCGGCAACATCCGAACACAGAAAAACGGCGAGCGCTGACATTTCGTCAACCGTAGCAAACTTCTTGGTCGGTTGAGCCGCCAGCAAAACGTCGCGCTTGACCTGTTCCTCGGTCATACCCCGCGCCTTAGCGGTGTCGGGGATTTGTTTCTCGACAAGCGGTGTCCAGACATAACCCGGACAAATCGCGTTGACGGTGACACCGTGCTCAGCCGCTTCCAAGGCGACGGTTTTAGTCAGGCCAACGATGCCGTGTTTTGCCGCTACGTAGGCCGATTTGTAGGGCGAAGCGACCAGTCCATGCGCCGATGCGATATTTATGATCCGCCCCCAGCCGCGTGCCTTCATACCAGCCATCACCGCCTTTGTTGCATAAAATGACGCCGATAAATTCAGATTGATGATCGCTTGCCATTTGTCATCCGGGAACTCCTCCACGGGCGAAACGAACTGAATGCCGGCGTTGTTGACCAGCACGTCCACCTGGCCGAAGGCTGCTTCCGCCGCTTCGATAAGTCCCCGCACACCGGTTGGTTCCATCATGTTGGCGGACTTGTAGGCGACTTTCGTGCCGTGCGCCTCTGACAGACGGTCGCAGATAGGCTGAATCTGTTCCGGTGGTTCAATGCCATTCATCATGACGTTCATGCCAGCAGCCGCGAAGCCTTCAGCAATACCAAGGCCAATTCCGCTGGACGAACCGGTAACGACGGCGGATTTCGGTGACGTGGTCATTGTGGATGTCTCCATACGTTCGTTGAATTTTTGTCTTGCCGACGAGGACCCGGCTGAGCATTTTGATTGTCAGATGCATGCGTCATCCGGAAAGATCTGGTGCTGCGACAGCTTTTCGCGACCTGCAGGACCATGCTTTGACGGCAATTTACTGATGTATTGTTCGACGTCTCAACCATGGTCGGCTGCCTGACGGCCGTAGACGATGCCCAGCACCAAGCCATATGCTATGTGGGCCACGAAGGATGCCATGACCATCTTGCCGCCACCAAAAAAGAAACCCATTCCAGCCAGAGGAGCCATAACGCCAGCAGCTCCGAGCCACAGGATGAAGCCCCAGGCCGCGCCACTTATTTTGGCCGACCCCAGCCCAATTATTTCACGCAGCACCACGTAGCCTATCGGAAAACCAATCAATCCCAGCGAATAGTGTAGAATTTCCGCCAACCACATGAGCGACTGATCCCACCCCAAAATCTGGGATATTATAACGGCAGGTTTCATAGGTGCGCCGAGTGCGAAGCGCGCAACCACCTCCATAAATATTACTAGCACAACGGTTGCGGCAAGACCGGCCAATAGCCAGCGCTTTGGGTTCGTTATGATGGCATTAATAGCTTGGCTAAGCATTAGTTAGACTTCCTTCGATTGATCATGCCGCAGCAGGCAGAGATTTGAGGCGCGAGGCCAGCAGGACAGAAAGCACCGCAGCAGCGATCATCAAAAACACGGCACTGGTCCAGCCCGCTTCCGAAAAAACCTCGCCTACGACCAGCGACCCCACTAGGCCGCCGAAATAGTAGCTTGTCAGGTAGAGACCGCTGGCTGCCGCCCGGTCCTCGTCGGCGGCGCGGCCGATGAACCCACTGACAACCGCCTGTGCGCAAAACGTACCGACGCCAATTGCTGCGAGACCAAGCAACAATAACGGCAGAGAACCTGTGATCAGCAGCACCAATCCTGCTGTTGCCACAGACATTGAAATGGCGAAGGCGCGGAACGTCCCACCGTTCGATACAAGCCACGCGGCCATAGGGGTCGTAAAGACTGATGGAATGAAGACCAGATACACAAGTCCGAGCTGGGCCGCCCCCAAATTGTACTCCGGCCCTGCGAGCACGAAGTTCACATAGGTGAATACGCCCAGGAAGACAAAAAGAATGAGGAACCCGATGGCGAAGCCAGCTTGTAGGGAAGGATTCGACAAGTGCGTCGCCCAGACGGCGAGCGGTGATTTGGTCGGTCCTGTCGTCTCTCTCGACGTGGTCTGAGAAAGGAATAGGGCTGCTAACACTGCACCCAGAAGGTTGAGAGTAGCGAAGGCCCAAAAACTGACGGAAAGCCCTCCCATATCCGCAAGACCCGCAGCCATCAAGCGTCCAAGCAGATTGGATACAACGTTACCGGTGATGTAGGCGGCCATTGCCGCAGCTGCCTCCGGGCCAGAACACTCTTCCGCCAGATAAGCCATCGTGAGCGTGAAGGCTGTTGCCATCAGCATGCCCTGTATCACACGTAAGGCGGTGAAAAGATTTATGTCGTCTACGACTCCCAGCATGAATGTCGGGGCTGACAACAAGGCAAGACTTATCCACACTCCCTTTCTGCGGTCGATCTGTCTACTGAAGAAGGCTACAGCCAATCCTGCGATCGCCATGCCAAATGTTGACGCGTTCACAGCTGAGCCCATGGTAGCAGCATCTGCTTCGAATTCCGCTGCAAGAGAAGGAAGTAGCGCTTGAGCCCCAAAAAGATCGATAAGCGTCAGAAACGCGAGAAGGGCGATAACTGCAAAACGTGTCAGCATTGAATATTCATCGGCAGCAAGATGATCGGTGACAATAGCGTTGGCTGGAGAGAGCTAGATTGACACAAAGCGCTCCTCCCGATCCGAAACTCCCTGCGTGAACGAAAGAGGTGTACGGTGGCGTATCATTCGCATGGCGAAGTGGCTCGAACTGAAATCGTTCGAAGTGACCGAAGGGACGGCCGCCGCAGCATGCGGATAAGGTCAAGGTGATCCCGCCACGGAATAAAAATTCGAGTAAACACGGTCTGCGCTCAAAGTACGTCATTCCCTACCCGAAACCTTTTGTTTCCCTAAACCAGATTTAGTCTTGCCCGAGCATCGAGCAATGCAGGCGACTGTTGCTGTGCCCAAGGGTTAATGTGTCGCTAGTGCGTAAGAAAGTATCTTACGGTTAGTAACGGTCTTCGGTGAGCTTGCTCGCGGTAAGTATCAATGAGCAGACAGCGAAGAGTGAACGGAATAAATGCAAACAGCCTATTGGTATAAGCGCAAAAAACGCTTGCCTGGGATGGCCCAGTCGAGTTGCTCTTGAAGCGTAGTAACTTTGTCCAACTAAACAACGCTTCCTCATAACGGTGTAATGTCCCAGCGCATCGACTTAGTCTTCCTTCGAAGCCGACTGTTTTAATTGCCGTTCGAATTTTACCTGAATATCGTGCAGCTCCTGTATGGCGCTGCGGATGTCTGAACTGTCTATGATCTTGACCTCGACGCGATCGCCCATGTGCGACCAATTCCTGCTTGTCAGATGCTCTTCTGACAATGAGTACTCTATTGGTTCGTAATACTTTACAGATCGAGCAAAGCCCTTCGGGATGACTTCCCCCCTCTCTTTAGAAGTCACATGGCCTTCGATCAGGGAGCTGGTGTTCTGATCCAGAAGTATACTGCCCGGTGCTGCCAATGCTTCCAGCCGCGACGCGAGATTCACTGTGCCACCGAGTACGGTATATTCAAGGCGTTGATCCGACCCGAAATTCCCGACCGTGCAATATCCCGTTGCGATACCCATCCTGACTTTGATGCCGTTGGGAACGCCGTTCTTTTTCCAATAGCCTTGCAGCTCTTCTATCCGCTGCTGCATCCGAAATGCCATTTCAACGCACTTCAGCGCATCTTCGACTTCGCCATCGGATTCTGGATCACCAAAGAAGACGAGCACAGCATCACCAATGAACTTGTCGATTGTCCCTCCACAATCCAGCGCAATATTGGTCATTTCCGACAGGTATGAATTGATGACGACGGCGAGGCGTTCAGGATCCATCGTGTCGCTCAAATCAGTGAACTGAACGATATCTGAAAAAAAGATCGTGAGGTTCTTGCGTGCATGCTTGCGGGACGTATCTTCGGTCTCGGAAAAGATACTCTTGTATATCTGCGGCGAAAGATACTTGGCGAGACGGTTGGCCAGACTTTCCAACTGCTGGCTTTTTTGCTCGATCAGCTCCCGATCGCGCATTTTTTGTTCCAACAACTGCTCACGTTCCTGCCTCAGTTTCCATTCCTCGGTTCTGTCCACAAACTGACCCTGCACGCCGTTCAAATATGAAAAGTTGCCGTCTTGCGTTCTTGCAGAGAGCAAGGAGTAAATCCTGTTCTCACCATCGACTGAAATCCTGACTTGCGGCAACAAGACCGCCCCCTTTTCCTCGAGTTCAGACGCAAACAGATCGATTTGACTGCCGGGTAGCCCAAGCTGCTCGAGCACATCCAGCATCGATGCATTTGTTACATTTCCAAGGATCGGAAAAAATTTTCTGAAATTTTCGTTTGTGCGCAGGATTTCGAGATCGCTGTTGGCATAGTACGCCGCAGTTATCGCATTCCTGAAATTGAAAAAGCTGAGGTCCAGAATTGTTTTCTGATTGAAGAACTGTTCTGCGTTCACGACTGAACTCCTTTCAAGCCACAGGCTCTTCCGAGGATTTGCTTTGCCGCTCCGCCTGCGCGAGCTTACCCGTCACTGCACCCCAAGTGGTCACGCAATAGGGTACACAGTAAGTCAGCAGAACTTTGAGCACAGGTGGAAAATGTCCCGACAAAATGGCGTCGCCATGGTTGATTACTGTCAATACGCTGCCGACAACCAAAGCTGTAAGGGCCGCTTTTCGCGGCGTGCCATCACCGAATACCAGCCTTGTAAGCCTCGGTTTTTCTTGTGAAACGGATGTTGCCATTTAAGCCTCGTGTCTTTCCGGTTGCAGAGCTTTGCTGCGGCTCAATGGTTGCCTCCGTGGCTAAAAGAGCCTCATTTTATATGTCGGTTAAAAGATCAAGCTTCGGCCTTTCGAAGTAAACACACCCGATGGGTCAATCGTTCAGCACTGCCTTTACGCATCATGTCTTGCTTGCTGAAAGAGGTTCAGAACCAGTTGCAGCGTCTCCGTCCTTTTGGCCTCCTCCCCACGACAAGTGATCTTCGGGTTTGCCATAGAGTACGACTATGTCACCTTTTGACAGGGACGGTGAGCCGCCTTCAGTGCGAAGAGAGCCGTTGTGCGACACAATCGATAAGCCCACTCCGACCGTCTTCTGATGGTCGACAACATGCTCACACAGCTGATATTCATCCGAATGTTCAAAAAGAACCTCATAGGGATAGTCAGTGGCCCAATGCAGCTTCTCAAGCATGACCTGCACCCAGTCGCACATAATCCGATCCAGCGTTTCGCTTGCTGAGAGAGCATAGATGATCGCAATTGCACCCAGCATGGCGAGAATCTGGATAACAACACCGGAACTGCTCTCGCTAGCGGCAAGGGCCAAAATGACCGTAGACGTGAGTGAGACCAAACCTAGGTGACCCGTGAACATCAATATCATCAGAATGCGCCGGCGCACGGGGTGATGCATCATGCCTTCCGCTTCGGATGTGGTAAACCCGGTTCCCGTAAGGGTTGATACCGCCTGAAACCGCGCCACAGGCGTTGGCAGACCGGTCAAGCGCAACGCCACACCGGCCACCCGCACGATAACGAGTGTAACGGCCAGCAAGAACAGAATAGCGAGTGCGCCTGTCATAGGTAAGACCGTTCACTGAAATCAGACCAACTCGGCATCAGTCATGATCTCCACGAGGGCTGGGCCTTTGAAGTCCAGAGCCTCTTGAATAGCTGATGACAGTTCCGAAGGGTCTGTGACTTTTGTACCGTGCCCACCACAAAGCCGTGCAAAGGCGGCAAAGCTTGGGTTTTGCAGACTGGTTTCCCATACAGGCCATTCGCCCGAACGCTGTTCCTTGGAAATTTTTCCGAGCTCGCCATTGTGCAAAAGGATATGAGTTATATCCATCCCATATTTGACAGCGGTGGTGAACTCCATGGGGTACTGGCCAAAGCCGCCGTCACCCGAAATAGAAACGATCTTACGTCCTTTCAGATCTTCCTTGTCCTGTGTCGCGGCCCAAGCCCCCATGGCAGCGGGAAACCCAAAGCCAATCGACCCAAGATAACCCGACATCAACACCCGCTGGCTGCCTTTAGTTTCAAGATAGCGACCGAAAGAATATGTATTGTTCCCTACATCTACGGCAAAGATCGTATCATCAGGCACCAAACGCCCCAGCGCATCGAAGATGGCAAAAGAATGGATGCCCTTGCCCAGGTCTTCCTCTAGGCGATGCTGCTTCTCTCGCCGCCAGATGTCCCAGCGTTCAGCCAATTCAGAAGTCTGGTCCGCAGCGCCTGGATTTGTGCAGTCTGTAATCTTTAGCGCGTCGCAAAACGCGCCGATATCTCCCCACACAGGCAGTGTAACGGAATGAAATTTCCCCAGATGCATGCGATCATGATCAACTTGGATTGTTACCTTGCCCGGATTAATTCCCGTATGATTGGAAAAGCTTGTTCCCAGCGCGATGATCAGATCCGCCTCGTTCATGAACCAACTGGCGATGGGTGTGCCGGACCGCCCCAATACGCCACCCGCGTTGGGGTGGCTGTCGGGGATCAGGCCCTTGGCCTTGAACGTTGTCAGAACCGGCGCACCAAGATGCTCTGCAAGGCGCGTTACGTCGTCGCGATTGCCATACGCCCCGTGGCCCACCACAACGATCGGGCGTTTAGCGCCTTTTATCATTTGCGCCGCTTTTTCGATCTCGCTTTGCGCGGGAGTTACCGAGGCATGCGTGATCCGACCTTCAGGCGTTCCGGCTGTCTGATTGGAGGGCTTGGTTTGAACGTCATCCGGGAAAATCAGATGTGCTACATCCTGCTCCACAATAGCCGTTTTGCAAGCAAGCGATGCCAGTTCAGCGTGATTGGAACTACCCAATACCGGTTGCGAAAATGCGGTGACAGCCGAAAACGCGGATAGCAGATCTATGTCTTGGAAAGCCCCGGGGCCCATGACCTGCGTTTGCACCTGGCCGGTCAAGGCCAGCACCGGCGCCCGGTCGACCTTCGCATCCCAGAGGCCTGTAATCAGGTTTGTTGCCCCCGGCCCGGCAATCGTCAGACAAGCGGCGGGGGTACGGGTCAGCTTACCGTAAGCGGAGGCCGCAAAGGCGGCGGCACCTTCATGCCGGATGCCAAAATATTTCAGTCGACAATCTGCGACAGCCAGCCGGATCGCATCAGACAAACCGAGGTTCGAGTGGCCGACCATGCCGAATACAGACTGCACGCCCCAGTTTGCGAGGGTATCCACCATCACATCCGTCACGGTGCGTTCATGCGCAGGTTCGGGTGCTATTCCGACAAATATCTCACCATCTCTGATATCGACCGGATACATCTCCTGCCCGGTGTCCTCGTGTCCTCCCGGAGGTTTCCCAGTCAGAGGATCGAAATCCCAACCGTGCCAAGGACAGCGTATCCAGCACTTGCCGTCGACCCCTGTCTCGATCGATCCTTCGCCCAGAGGACCGCGCTGGTGGGGACAGTGATTGTTCATCGCGGTCCATTGCCCGTCGAAGTGTACCAGACAGATCGACGTAGTTCGGGCAGTGACCGTTTTCACACGTCCTTCCGGCAGGTCACCGACGTGGCCAATACTAATCCAGTCGAGGGTTTCCTTGTTCATCTTCGTCTCCTTCAAGCGACGCCACCGAATGCCACACCGGACAGATCAGCCATTTCTTTCTTCCAGGTCGTCAAATCGTCCTCGTTGAACTTCGAAAGGTGATCGTGGCCGCATGCCCGCGCCATCACCTGCATCAGTTCGACGGAAGCGCCAAAGAAATTGGCCAGCTGCTGTGCGGACTTGTCCACCAACAACCGGCTGACCAAATGTGGTTTCTGAGTGGCAATTCCGACCGGGCAATTGTTCGTGTGGCACGCGCGCATCGCGAGGCATCCAATGGCCTGCATCGCCGAATTGGACACGGCGATGGCATCTGCGCCCAGCGCCATTGCTTTGATGAAGTCTGCCGGCTTGCGCAAACCGCCGGTGATGATCAGCGTGACATCGTCACGCCCAAGCTTGTCGAGGTGAGACCGCGCACGCGCAAGAGCCGGGATGGTCGGGACCGAAATATTGTCGCGGAAAATCACCGGAGCCGCACCGGTCCCACCGCCACGCCCATCGAGTATTATGTAGTCCACACCAACCTCCAAGGCTGCATCGATGTCCTTTTCAATGTGCTGCGCGCTGAGCTTGTAGCCGATCGGGATGCCGCCTGTGCGGTCGCGGACCTCATCCGCGAACTCCCTGATCTGGCTGACCTCAGTCCACTCCGGAAACCGCGGCGGGGAGATGGCCGATGTGCCCGGCTCCAGTCCGCGGACTTCCGCGATCTTACCCTGAACCTTGTTGCCGGGAAGATGGCCGCCCGTCCCGGTTTTTGCACCCTGCCCCCCTTTGAAGTGAAAGGCCTGCACGTTGTCCAGTTTGTCCCAGCTGAACCCGAAGCGGCCAGACGCCAGTTCATAAAAATAGCGGCTGTTGGCAGATTGCTCTTCCGGCAGCATGCCGCCCTCACCGGAGCATATACCCGTCCCCGCCATTTCGGCCCCTGTGGCCAGTGCAACCTTGGCGGTTTCAGACAGGGCTCCGAAGGACATATCGGAGACAAAGAGCGGTATCTCAAGCCGCAAAGGCTTTTGGGAGTTCGGCCCAATGATGACTTCTGTGCCAACTGGAGCGTCATCCAGCAGCGGGGGGGTCGCCAACTGACCTGTAATAATTTGAATATCATCCCAGTCCGGCAGCTGTGTTCTAGGAACCCCCATTGACGTTACAGCACCGTGGTGACCGGTTTTGGTCAGGCCATCGCGTGCGTATTGCTGAATTAGACCATTGTATGGCTCTTCTTCCGTGCCATGGCTGGTATCCGAATATAGCCCCAGATATGCATCGCGGTTGAAAGGTTGCGGGTTTTTCAACGCCCATTCGTTGATCTCGTCTGCGTCAACGCAGACATCGTCGCCTTCAACCCATGATTTGAATTTTGGAAGTTTTTCTTCGTTGGCGTAGGCGGACACGCCAGTATCCAGCCGGTAATCCCAATTGTGAAGGCCACAAATGAGATCCTTGCCCCGCACGTATCCGTCAGCCATCAGAGCCCCGCGGTGCAGACACCGCCCGTAGAACACGGAAATCTCATCATCGAAGCGGACTACGACCAGATCCACCTCTCCGACGATCGCGTATTCGGGTTTTCGGTCGTTAAGCTTGCTGAGTTTATAAATGGCTGTCTTGGCCATGCGCGTTCCTTTTTTATCTGGCTTCAGATTCAGGTTGGTCTCGAGGTCTTCTTTTTTTCGGTCTCCACTGTGACGCCTTGCTCAAGCATACTGTCTAGATTGGTAACCTTGGTACCGTACCACTTGGCAGCGGGTGCGGCGCTGAGACCATGCAGCAAGGCGCTGATCCAAACGGCATTTACAGCAGTGTGCAAGACTTGTTCACCAAATTCGTGTGGAATCTGCTCAACGACTAGAAGAGCGAAGAGCGCGGTTGCCAAGCCGCGTGGGCCGAACCATCCGAAGAAGAGCCTTGTCAGGGGGGTGGCGTCTGTCCGGGACAGCGACAACCAAATGGCGAGCGGTCGAACAACAAAAAGACTTGCGAGAATGAGGGACAGCATCGGTAGGGTCAAATGAGCGATCGCTTCCGGCACCAGAGCGGCACCCAAAAGCAGGAAAGCCGCCCAGGCGAGCAGCTGCCCCTCACTTTCCGTGAACTCATAGACGAATTTACAGGCACCCTTTACGATGCCACCAAAAGCCAGTCCGGCAACAAAGGCGGAAATAAATCCGTTTCCACCGACCTCGACCGCTGCAAGATATGCTGCTCCCGCCAAGCTGAGTGCGCCAATACCTTCAAATGTATCAGATGTTGTTCCGCGTGCCTTTGCACGCAGCAATATCCATCCACCCAAAGCGCCAAAGACCACCCCCACGATTGGTCCCAGCACAATCTGCTTTGCTCCAAAGATTAGCCAGTCGCCGCTGCTCACGTTGCTTGCTGCTGCTGTAAGACTGGCAAAAAACAAGATTGCTGGTAGTGCGAAGCCATCGTTGAGCCCGCTCTCCACTGTTAAAGCACGCCTCGCACGATCAGGTACGTTCTTGTTGGTAACCACCGCTTGGCCCAGAGCTGCATCCGTCGGAGCCAAAATCGAAGCGAGCAGCGCGACGGCAGCAAAAGGCCACGCGGGAAGCAGAATAATCCCGGCCATACAACCAAACGCGATTGAAAAAGGCAATCCAATAAATAGCATGCGCGTTGGCCAAACATGCCGCTTGCACAAGGCGACAATGTCAATTTTCGCGGCATCCAGAAACAACAACACTACAAGGGCAATTTCCGCGACAGGATGCAGCAATTCGTGTGCGCCATCTTCGGACAGCAACCCCGATACGGAGAGCGACACTCCCACCGTGATGAAAACCATCGGAGCAGTTACAATTGTCGAGGACATTCGCTGCGCCACCATCGTGTAAGCGGCGGTGATTACGCAAATAAACAAGAAGCCGGTCACTACAAGACCTGCTTCGGGTGGAGGTAGTGTTTTGAACTCATTCCGATCTCCTTCTTAACTACTTTCCAAAGCACGACTGCGACAAAACTGGCGGAATACATCAGTCAAAAGATCGTCGTCTTGCGTTGCTACAGCTGTTTTCGTTCATACGAGAAAGTTTCACCAAAAGTCGCTGTCTCCCGCTACGCTCTAATTTTGTGACCCATCAGGCTGGTTTGTTCCTAAAGACATAGTTCAAACGAACAAGCTAGTAGTTTGGGTACTCTATCGTAAGACCTGCGTTTCTCAGCTCCTCGATTGATTTTCCGCTGCATCCACGATCAGAAGTTGTACCCGATCGGCCAATACGCTCGAACACGCCTTCCGGCGAGACAATCCCTGTTCGATTACCTGTCAACGCGGCGTATGTGGCAGAACCGTCGGTTTCCAGCTCAGAGAGATAAAGCATGATTACTCCCTTGGAATGGGCGCAGACGAGCGCAAAGGGCATGTCGCGCAAACTTTGCGGTTCCTGGGTTATTCCCACTGTTCCGGTAAACGTCAGTAAAACAAATGCAACCGTACACCCAAATCTTGCAACCGCCGTCATCCCGATTTCTTTAAAGCAGTCGTTGACCGTGAACTGCGTTAGCCGTTCTTTACCTTGCATCAATCTTGAATCCCCATTTTTTCTGCAAATGCTTTAGTCTGACCAGACTTGTACTAAGCGCCACTCAATGCTTCACCGCACAGCACCCTCCAGCTCGTTCGACTTATCTTGGCAAAGTGGAGAGAAGATCGGGATTAACTACCAAATTCCTGACACCGTGTGCGTGGTCTTCGTTAAAGATATTGCCACTCAACCAGTCTGCGACAGTGGTGATATCGACCTTGGCGACTTTCGGGCGGACATTCCAAGTCACCTGAAACGGCGAGCCCTTTTCATTGTAGCCGGGACCTGTCGTTGACCCGGCATATTCAACAGGTGATCCGGTATCTGACGGAATATTCAGCGCCTGATGCAAACCGTCGATTTGGCCAACTTCCATGAGATCTACGAAATCGAGGGCATCTTCATCATTCACCAGCACAAAAACTTGGGCCTCGACACGCAACTGTGGGTTCCTGCTCGCATCACTTAAGCAAGATGCCAGGCTCGGCCCTGGCGCGATTTTTGCAGTAGAATAGACATAGTGAACCTCAATGGTATCTCCTGGAACAAGGCCACCGTGTTCCGTAGCGCCTATCTCTTTTTCAAGCGGGTCCAGTTCTGCATCACTTAGTTGGCCTGAGAACGCGTACCCACCACCATACCCTTTGCCATCTCCATTCCCGATAAACTTTGTAAATTCGCCGCCTTTGTGCTCTGCGCCTTCGTGGAAATGAATGTTGCAAAGATTCATCTCCGAATGCGGAGGCGCAGCCGCAAATGCGACAGTATTGTTACCTGAAACGTTCTCTATATCTCGTGGCGACTGTGGGCCGAACCCTACTCCTCGTGTGTTTTCGGCAAGCAATGCTCTTTGGTTCGCGATTACATCGTCGGACACGTTGTTTTGGATATCTGATGCAAAAACAGCCGTCCCGGTCAGCACTACCGCCGATAAAGCTGCTGAACTCGTTATTTGAGAGGATTTTTTCACTGCCCTTCCTTTCCGTTTTCTATTTTCCTGTAACCCATTTTACATGGCTGCAGTAGTGTGATCCGCTCAAGCTGGGCGAAGCCAAAAGGTTGAAATTACGGAGCTTTGTCGCCCGGATTTCACATATGAGCTGGCAGCACTTAGCCTCCAGATGTATCAGCTGGCTCGGGCTGCTGGAAAGCATTGGCTTCCGGCGTCAGATCCTGTTCCCCAGTGCCGGGCAATATCTCGAAACCAAGATCAAACTGGACCAACATCTCTTTCAGGTCGTCAATGATCCCGGTATCCCCCGCCAACGCGACCTTACCCGCTTCGATCTGTTCGTCCATGGTGACCGCGCCCATCATGACCTGTTCCAGATCGGACCTGTTCACGACGAGTGTCAGGTCTGGATCATCAGCCAGATAGCCCTCAAGATTGGTAAGTGTGCCATTGGACAGCTCAATGACGAATTTTTCCTCGTTGTCCGGCGTGATCATGTTGATCGTGAACGCGCGATCTCCCGCTTTTTCACTGTCCAGTCGAACGCCAAGGAAATCCAACCAGAGGTAGGTATCCATAGCTTTGATCATATCTGGTCCAGATGATTTCGGCGACGCGCCAGACGGAATACCGTTGCGCAGTTCATAAGCACCAGCGAGGAATGAATTCCGCACGCTCGGGCTTTCCTGCTGGTAGCCAATTTGTTCGAACACATCGGCCAGAAGATCCTTTGCTTCCTGATTTTCGGGTTCGGCGTAAACCAGTTTGTTCAGAATTTCTTGAGCCAGTTTGTAGTCGCCCGCGTCATAGAGCTCCTGCCCACGCGTTAAGATTGGCTCCGCGCCCCCCATCATCTCGACGAACAAAGGAGCCGACTCGTCCGGGGACAATGGGATCAGGGTCGCAGGGTTCGCATCCCAGTATCCCAGATAGCGGTTGATAACTGCACGGCTGTTGTGCTCGACCGACCCGTGGTAGCTGCGGGCCGACCACTGTTGTTGCAGGCTTTGTGGCACCTCGTACTCATTGTGCACCTCGTTTACCGTCACACCCTGATTGGCAAGATGCAGAACGCCATTATTGAGGTGTGCATAGGTGTCTCTCTGAGAACGCATGACCTCTTGAATGCGTTCGTTGCCCCACCGCGGCCACGAGTGAGAGGCAAACATCACTTCGGCTTCCTGACCGAACAGATAAAGTGCAGCGTTGATCTGCCGAGACCATTCCAGTGCGTCGCGTACAAGAGCACCGCGCAGCGTGTAGATGTTATGGATCGTGCCGGTGATATTTTCCGCCGCCCAGAAAGCTTTCAGATCGGGGAAGTATGTGTTCATTTCCGCCGGTGCTTCAGTTCCCGGCGTGTTCTGAAAAATCATCCGCACGCCGTCTACGGTCAGTTCCTCAGTATCATCTTCGATAACCACGGTTGGCGCAATCAGGCCAAGATTGCCCGCAGCCGTATTTTTACCGATCGACTGATCCACATGGCCAAAGGGGCTACGGGGGAGAAGAACACCATATTGATAGAACAAACGGCGGTTCATGGCGTTGCCTGCGTAAACATTTTCGGCCACCGCATGGTCCATGAAGCCAACCGGCGCGATGACGGGCACCTTGCCCTCTCGCACGTCCGCCTCGTTGACGACGCCCCGCACACCACCGAAATGGTCGGCATGGCTATGCGAGTAAACAACGCCTGTCACCGGCCGCTCGCCAAGCTGGTCATTGACCAGCTTGAGCGCTGCCGCAGCCGTTTCCTTGGCCGTCAGAGGATCAAACACGATCCAGCCCGTTTCACCTTTGATGACAGTGAAATTGGCAAGATCAAAACCGCGCACTTGATAGATTTTGTCCGGCATGACCTCGTACAGGCCGTAAGACATGTTCAAAACGGCCTGACGCTGCAGTGAAGGGTGGATTGTGTCAAAATCTTCGCCTTGCAGAAGAAAATCGTAGCTTCCTATATCCCACGCAACGTTACCGGCTTCAGCCATGATCTGCTTGTAGTCAGGCGCGGTAATGAAACCGCGCTGAGCTTCTGCAAAGTCACGATCGTCTTCGAAGGGCAAAGAGCCGCGCAACGCCTCGATGATCGCCACCGTCTCCGCTGAAGGCGGCTTGCCCTTCGGGTCAAAGTGCGACAATTCCTGTGCCATTGCCGTGTGCACCAGCGAAATCAGTGCCAGTGAAGCGGCAGAAATCCGCGTGACTTTAAGGCTCATCTAATTTTCCAATCTTTGTATCTTGCCTTGAGATTTGATCGCCAACACAGCCCTAACCGAAAGTCAAAGCTTCATAATTGGTGAGTTTTTCATCACCTCAAGCATTGTCGCACAAGCATCTTCGCAGGCTTTACACGGCGGGTGGTTTGCTGAGTGCTTCTGACACTCGACGCGGCACTCTTCACACGTATTCAAAGCGATCCGACAGGCATCTGCCAAATGGGGAGAATTGAGCGCCGCCATCCTAGCTACAGTGCCACAGACCGCCGTCATGACGGAAACAGCGCGCGTACAGCCAGCCATCATGGTTTCGCCGTTGGCGACCATGTCAAGGCCATAAGCGTGACAACGTTCTCCCATCGCAATGCATCTCGTGGCAATATCGACAAGATCCATTTCGCCCATCGCCGCTTCCGAAGCTGCATTCGACCTTCCAGCAGCTAGGGTAGCAGCGCCAGCAACGACCCCCGCGCCGATCAGCGATCTGCGCGTCATATGCCCATTTTCCACATCGTTGTACTTCATTTTATTCTCGTTCATCTCTTACTTCCTTTTTGCTCCGGTTCGATCGCATCTTGTTCGTGTACGCTCTGAAAACCGAAAAAAGTTGAGGTTCCTTCTGCGCAGTCTTTTCCCGCGCTTGGTTCAGTGAAGTGCTCTTTTATTAATTTTACAGCTTCGCAGCCGATTTACTGCGGTCAAAGAAAACAGCCAGACCACGGATCAAGCCCGGCCATTTGGGACCGGGCTTGGATACGAGGTGGTTATTTTGCTTTGGTGCTCCACACGATTCCGTGCGGGATCGCTGGGCCTGTTGCTCCATGTGGCCACATTGCCCGTTTGAAATCGACACCCACCCCACCAGTGTTGGGATCCGTGAAGCTTTCGTCGATGCTGAGCGCCCCTGTTGACTCGTCGATGCGCAGCATCAGAACACGGAAGTCTCCACCCCCCATGAAGCCGGTCAACGCGATGCGGTTATTGCCAGGTTCCGCAGCGCTGTAGTGCGGGCTGAAGCCTTCGTCCATGGTGAGCGTAAATACTTCTTTCGGAGCACCAGGGTCGCTGATGTCCAGCACGACGACTTCATTAGATTTCTGAACAGGCATGATCCAGTAATTCCCGACGATGCTCGGTACAGAGCAAGCGCGTTGGTTCGGCTTCTTCATCGCGTAGACGAATTCGACCGTCGGCGCGTCAGTGTCTAGGTTATCAACAAGGTAGAAGCCACATTGGAAGGTGTTCAGCATCATGGACTTGCCATCTGCGAGAGTTCTAATCTCGAAGGGATGGCGCATCCGTGAAGGATCACCCTCAGGTTTCGGCAGTTGCAGCGTCTTCAGCAAGCTCATGTCGGATGCATCAAAGATTTGCACCGCATCTACAGATGGGGTCTCCATCGCCATCGGCGTACTGGTCGAGACAATCCGGTTCACATCAGGCGCGATATCTACACCATAACTTCTGTATGGCGGTGTATCCATTGTTGGATCTTCGGCGGAAACGGTTTGCAATACTTCACCGCCGGAGCTGATAACCGCAAGGCCACCAGATGCCTCCGGATCTGTTGCGCTGTATTGCATGGTGCCGATCAGCTGGTTCTCCGGCGTTCGAATGAAACTGTGTGACATCTTCCAACCGGGGATGGCACTGATTGTCGTTGTCAGGATCGGATTGGCGAGATCGGACATATCAAAGCGATAGATCTTGTTTGCCATGAACCCGCTTGCAAACAGATCATCAGATTGGGACACCGTAGGTTCAATGTGATGCGGCATCGTGCCAACGTCCGGAACGGGCGTAGTCGCTATGACTTGTCCAAAGCTGGGACTATCCTCGCGGATGTCTACTGTGGCGAGAAAGTCTTTATCGCCAGCGGCTTTGTCCGCGTCCCCTGACCAAACATAAAGATAGTCAGAGTGCGCGCTTGCGATAGTTGCGCATAGTCCGATGGCTGTACTCAGCACCAAGGCATTTACGAGCCCATTTCTTTGGGTACTTGGCATGGTTTAATTTTCTCCCTTTTGCGCCACATCAAATTAGCGCTTGGCATAACTGGCGTGCGATTTCGCACATTTCTAGACAGGCGTTTTTTCACCGATCCTGTTTGATTTTAACTATCGTAGCGTCACATATTAGGATTAGAACGTAGCTTACGGTTGTTAACCTTGTTGCTTCCGAGAGTATGTGTATGAAAATATGGGAAAAATAGTTTTCGATGGATGAAGCTGAACGGAACCTGTCCAAGGGGGAAACCGCAACGGCGGACAAGAATCCATCACCCGAACTGGTGAAGGACGCACTGGGACGGATCGTGAACAGCAAAAACTTTGTTGAAGCGGGCCGGGCGCGCCGATTTCTCGAGTATGTGGTATCGGAAAAGCTGGCGGGACGCGCAAGTCAACTCAAGGCCTACAACATCGCTCTGGAAGTATTTGACAGGCACGAGGAATTCGATCCTCAGTCCAATCCGCTTGTACGGGTCGAAGCGGGCAAGCTGCGCCGTCTGTTGGAACTATATTATTTGACCGAAGGGAAAGATGACCCGGTCCAAATCACCATTCCAAAGGGCGGCTACGGACCGTTATTGACTTCTCGTGTCGCCGAGGAGCCCAAGGAAGCCATACCTGTGGAACGAGATTCGACGGATGTAGCAGCCGTCGATGTCGCCAGATGGCTCGGACCCGTGCCTCGACGTGTCGTAGTGCTGCTTGGTATGCTGACTGCTTTGGCGGCTGGATGGCTCCTTTTCCTGCAACAGCAGAACGAAGAAGTCGCTTTTGAAACACTCGAAAACGCCGCTCCGATTGAACGGCCAGTTATATTCATCGCGCCGTTCGAGGACAGCACAAGCAGCACATCATTGGCGCAGGTTGCGAGCGGAATCTCAAGAGATGTGCTCCACAACCTCGTGCAGTTCGGAGACATCATTGTTCTCGACGGCGGGCTGGTTATTGCCAGATCGGACAAGTCGGAGATCATGGAGAACGCGCTTGAGTTGAAGGCAGACTTCATCTTGACCGGCGAAGTCGTTCGTCGGGACGACAGGATCAGGGTTAGTGCACAGCTCTCCGACAACACCGGACGTATCATCTGGTCCGCCGCTGAGGAAGAGCCATTGACAGTGGCGGAAATCTTCCAAATACAAGACAAGATATCCGCCAAGGTTGCGCAAACCATGGCGCAGCCATACGGGATCGTTTTCCGGGACAGGGCGCTGAGCCTGGACAGAAAGCCGCCAAAGTCGCTAAGCGCCTATCAGTGCGTCGTTCGCGCCTATGAATACAGACTTCAACTGTCGCGCTCGAGCCATCAGGAAGTGCGCGAGTGCCTTGAAGAGACGGTCGCCTTCGAACCCGACTACATCGAAGCGACAGCCATGCTTTCGCTGATTTACACGGATGAGTTTCGATTTGCCTACAATCTCAGAGACGAACTGCCCGAACGACTTGCGGCAGCCATTCGACTGGCGCAGGATGCTGTGGAGCGATCGCCAGAAAATGCGACCGCGTGGCGCGCATTATTCTATGCCCAGTTTGCAGCGGGAGAGACCGAGCTTGCGCTGGAAGCGGGGCAAAAAGCACTTGCGCTCAATCCGAACGACATGGATGTGAAAGCGGTCGTGGGGTTCCGCATGGCCGTTTCCGGTAACTGGGAGGAAGGGCTGACGATACTCAGCGACGCTATTTCAACCGCTCCTTTTCATCCGACAGGATACTACTTCGCGCCTGTGCTCGATCACTACCGGAAAGGGAGCTACGATGATGCGTTAAAGGTAATGAAGCGGATCGATATGAACGAGTTCTTCTGGACCCACGCGCACTTCGCCATGATTTACGCGCAACTCGGCGACTCTGAAAAGGCAAGGGCCGCACTGGACCGTACGCTTGAGTTGATGCCCGACTTTGCAAAAAGAGCCGAAGATATCGTTCGCATGGAAATTCGTGACGAGGACTTGATTGAAAAGATGATCTATGGCTTGCGCAAAGCTGGCCTGAGCAACTGATTTTTGCTGGTAAAAGCTATCATCGGGCAGGCAAACCATGCGTTTCCGGCGCTTCGGAGTCACGCTCGCTCATCACACGCGTTCATTCAGCAGCGAGTGCCGCATTGATTTCAGCGCTGGTGACTTGCATTATGGTAGGGCTGACCCGTATGAAGCCTTCTCGGGTCCGCTCAAAATCCAAGACAACGCAAATGACCATTGAGAGCGTAACAGATAAGACGAATGTTCGCCAACTGAGTCCCCGCCCGCGAAGGGCGGAATTGTTCCCTGCAAGGAAAGCAACAAGCGCTGCATAAAGAAGTAGCACGGACTTTGCAGCTACAGGAATCGCGTCAACACCCGCAGCCAAACGACGCGTGTGTGCATCCAGAACATCCGTCATGCCGCTTGTGATCAGGACGGCGACCGCTGGGGGTGTACCGGGAGTAATTGCGTTGAGCGCTGCCGGCCAGAGTTCTTCCTGCGCTTTTAGAGTTTGCTGCAAGTAGGAACCCATAGTGTCCGCTGAAGCCAGGACATTATTATCTATGACCCTGGTTTCAGCATATAGGCCGATTTTTTCACGCAAAGCGCTACGACCGGGTTCCTCAAGTAGATCGGCACGAACGAAGGCTGTGCTGATCGCTGTAGCTTCTTCTAGTTGGGCAACCTTGCGTTTCTCGGCATGCGACAAGGAAAACCCGAACGTGAACGCCAGCAACAATCCCAGCAAAGCCAATATCGCGTTACTGGTGTCTTCGCCCGAAATGGAGGAGGGTGGCGACTTGTCATAACCGAGAGAAAGGAATGACCGGCGTCCCAAAAGCCATCCGACGAGCGCCGCAACCGGCAAGGCAACAAATACAACTGATATTAGAAACACCAATGAAAAATATGGTGGTGCTATCTGGAGTGCCGTGTATTCCATGTGTCGTCCGTGCGCAATTCTGCTCGCTTGGTCCAGGCGTTCAAGGCCTATCGCTGCAGTTCCAGCGGACGCCCCTACCCTTCGCTGACAAGTTTTCCAGATTTGATCCGGAGAAGTAAAGCCCAGACTATTCGTCGTCAGCGCGTTTGAGACAGTTGAGGCTCACCGCAGTGCGGAGGGTTTCCGGCTCTTAGGAGACGTCAAGGATCGAGGGGACCGGTAGCTGGAAGTATGGAGGCTGATATTCCGATCATTACAATCGGAGCGAGCCGCTTTTTCTTAGCCCGGATCCAAAAGAGGAAATTGAAGCACTACTACATCCGCCTAATTGCGCCAAAAATGCCCTAGGCGGTTTTTTGATACTCCGGGGATAGCGGTCGTGTATGGTGCATTTTTAAGAAGTCACCCTGGGCTCAAAGGTGGCCAAGTTACTGACTTCGTGCATATGTGTCGGTCAAAGGGCGCTAAGGAGCAGCTCAGCGATGAGGTTCAAATTGAAAAACGACCTGAAAAGATTGTGCCTTAACGCGGCGAAGTTTGCGGCGGTGATGGTTTTGGCGTGCGCCTTTCAGACTGTTGCCTTGGACGCGCAGGAGCGACCCGACATTGGCCCGCTGGGGATAGACCTTACCGATAGTGCCACTGACGAACTATCGATAGGAGGGGTCCGAACGGAAAGTCCGAGGGAAACGCTGACATCCTTTATGAGATTGCGCGATGAGCTCGAAGCAGTGCTTCTGACCTATCCAACCGACAAGACGGCGGCAAAGGCCACTCGTATCGAAGTTCTATTCGACCGCTTGATTTCATTAATCGATCTTTCTTCCGTACCGGATACTACAAAACACGAAGTGGGTAGCACCACGGTCGCCGCTTTGTTGGATATATTCGGGCGAATTGAGCTCCCTAATCCCGAAGAAGTCCCCGCGCTGGATGACTTTGATGACGAGGGATTTGCACAATATCAGGTACCAGGCACACCCATCCGGATCACCCGGATCGATAATGGCCCGCGCGAGCGCGAGTTTCTGTTCAACGAGCGGGTGACAGTAGTAGCTCCGCGCATACTCGAAGGCATCAAAGATGAACCTCTGACCTCACCCTTAGGTATAAGGAGCTGGAGCGTCGCATTGCCACAATTCACGGGACCTATGATCCCGAACTCAATCGTGCTCGCGCTTCCCGAGAGCCTTTTGAAGTTGTGGCTGGGAACGCCGATCTGGAAAATTGTTGCGATCCTGCTGATCACGGCGCTCGCCATCGGTCTTCTTGCCGTAGCTCATAACGTTCTCTTGCGGCTGGAGCCTGAGGATGGGTGCCGGCCACTGATCATCCGCCTTATTCGCCCGTCCCTGCTGTTGGTAACTGTCTTATTGCTTCTTCCGTTCTTCGAACGGGAGATCAACCCATCGGGAACTTTTGCCTTATTGGTAAACAATTCCGCTACTCTGATCGTATCGGTAGCTTCAGCATGGTTCGTTTGGCTTATCATGAGATTGGTGGCAGAAGCCATTATACTCTCTCCGCGCATAGACGACGATAGTCTCGATGCGAACCTTTTACGCCTTGGTACCGGCTCTATTGGCTTTTTTGGTGCCGTTGCGCTGCTTGCCATGGGGCTTCAGGAATTGGGCTTACCGGTCGTGAGTATTCTGGCTGGTCTGGGTGTCGGCGGTCTCGCTCTGGCACTGGCAATTAGGCCGACTTTGGAGAATTTCATTGGTGGTTTTATCTTGTATTTGGACCAGCCGGTCAGCGTGGGAGACTACTGTACTATTGGGGAACTGGGTGGGGTGGTTGAGTCCATTGGCATTCGGTCAACGAAACTGACAGCGCTGGACCAAACGTTGATCACGATCCCAAATGCCCAGTTGGCAGATCTGCACATCGTGAACTGGTCAAGAAATGATATCCAAATCTCGCGGACAATCGCGCTGCGTTACGAAACCAACCCCGATCAGGTACGGTACGTCTTGGCGAAATCGCGAGAAATGCTCCACGCACACCCCAAAATCGACGGCGATACCGTGCGCGTCCGCTTCAATGATTACGGCGATTACGCACTCCTTTTATCTTTGCGCGTTTTTGTAAAAACGCGCAACTGGAATGAATATTATGCCGTCCAAGAGGATATATTGTTCCGTATCGGCGAGATCGTAAAAGAAGCAGGTGCGGAGTTCGCATTTCCATCGCAAACGCTTTACTTGGGAAAGGATGGCGAACCCACCGGTCCGGGTGCAGAACATGCGATCAGAGAGGTGGAGCGTTGGCGCAGTGGCAATCAGTTTCCCTTCCCTCAGTTTCCTGCCGCTAAATTGGACAGGATCGGCGGGACGCTCAAGTATCCACCACCGGGCTCACCAGACGCGATTTTTCCTGAAGCCGAAACGTTCAATGATAGCGAAAACCTGTCTGCAGAATCCTTTGAGGAGCAGCAGGAAAGTCTTCAACAGCAGGAGGAAGAAAAGAAAGAGGGCTAATTTTGCCCATATATCGTATGAACTTGTGACTATACATTCCCTTTGCCAACCGAAGCCTACAGGATGACCTAATGCGCCTTATACTATTGTTACTTTCTCTTTGCTTGGCAGCCTGCTCTCAAACGAGATATCTTGTGTCGCCTCCGGCAGCATATCTTGCCGAAGCTACCTACCCGGACGCGGAATTGCCGCAAAATCTCAAACAGCCGCGTGCAACGTTGCTCTATGCGACCGATCGCTTGCCTGACCCAGAGGCTGCCCCGGCGATTGCCTACAGCAACCAACGGTCGCGCTCGCTCATTCTCGGTGCAGTGGACGTCAGTTTTGGATCTGGATCCAGTTGGGACGACCTGCGTGATATTCAAGAGCTGGCTGCAGAAGAGGCGCCAATTCCGATCGACGTAGCGAATGTAACAGAATTGACCCGTTATCCAGAAACTCCGGTCCCGTTCAACGTCGTGAATGGGAGGCCGGTGCCGATCCCGGAAGCCGCGACAGCACAGCGCGCCGCTGACCAGATCAGCCGGGATGCAATCCGGAAGATGATACGATTGACCGGAAAAAACGACATTCTGCTGTTCATTCACGGTGTCAACAACGGCTTTAATGATGCGAGCCTCACACTCGCGGAACTCTGGCACTACACAGGACGAACCACAGTCCCTGTGCTCTACTCTTGGCCGGCCGGAAACACTGGCTTGACTGGCTACTTCAAAGATCGCGAAGCTGGCGAATTCACGCTTTACCACCTCAAATCTTTCCTGCGCATGATTTCGGGAATGCCAGAGGTACGGAACATTCACATCCTTGCGCATTCCCGCGGCACCGACGTGATGACCACCGCTCTGAGGGAGCTGATCATCGAGACCCGTTCAAGCGGATCAAATCCGAAGTCCGTTCTGAAGGTTGAAAACCTCATTCTGGCTGCACCCGATCTGGACTTTGGCGTGGCGTCGCAGAGATTGATTGCCGAAGCATTTGGTTTGTACATCGGTCAAATCACCGTTTACATCAATGAGGGTGACTCAGCTCTTGGATTGTCACAGTCCTTGATGGCGGGTATTCGCTTCGGCCGTATTCGAGCGGATGACATTGATCCAAATGAGAGGGCCATCTTCGCTCGGGTGAAGAATGTGAATTTCATAGATATCGAAGGCGAGGGCGGCGCATTCGGCCACGCCTATTATACCCGAAATCCGGCGGTCCTTTCTGACATTGGTGCACTGATCAATGAGCAGGCAAAACCCGGAACAGCCGCGCGACCCTTGCAGAACATAGAGGGCAACTTCTGGTTCTTGCCCGAGGAATATCCTTAGACTGGACCTGTCACGTTTTAGTGCCACCCCAAGTGCTCTTTTAAGCCACCTTACGTTCGAAGGCGACAGGGCTTTTCCAGCCTAATGCTGAGTGGCGGCGGCGTGGATTGTAGAACCCGTTTATGTATTCGAAGATCGCCATTTCAGCCTGCCGCCGTGTGTCCCATGACCGTCGCCAGATCAGCTCAACTTTGATCGTTTTGAAGAACGTCTCAATCGCAGCGTTGTCATAGCAATTGCCTTTTCCACTCATCGATACTTTGAACCCGTGTTGACGCAGGATCTTTTGATAGTCGTGAGAACAGTATTGCGATCAACGATCCGTGTGATGAATGCAGCCTTTGGGCGGTGACCTGAAGGCGACGGCCATCTTCAGAGCCCTAATAGCCAGATCGCGCTTCATGCGGTTGCTGACAGCCCAGCCGATGACCCGCCGGGAAGGTGCTGTCAGACGGATTCGAACTATTCTCAGTTTGCCGCTAAATGCGTGAACCTATGCGGAACAAAGTTGACGCCACTCGGCGAGAGCGGCGCTTCGGTTCAGCTTGAAGTTTTCTCGTGAGTAGAGGTGGCGTTCCTGATTGAAATGATTGTGCACTGAGGAATGGACTGAGGCGAATTTCTGCAAACTTCGCATGCGCCGGAATGGAAGCATCGCCCGTTCTCGTCGTCGAAATGGAAGATGTGAGTTTTCCACTCTGTTGTTCAGCCAGCGACCGGTTTCCTGACGATCCGCCACCCCGATTTCCTTCAGCGCGGCCCCATATGAACGCAACTTGTCCGTGACGAATACGTGTGGACGGCCATGCCGCTTCATTGTTTTCTTCAAGAATTTCAATGCCGCCTTCTTGTCGCGCGTCTTGGTAACGAAGCTTTCAAGCACCTCGCCTTCGTGATCGACGGCCCGCCACAAGTAATGGCGTTCGCCATTGATCTTCACGAATATCTCGTCGAAGTGCCAACGCCAGCGGCTGGATCGTAGCCCCTCAATCCTCCGCTTCCGGATCTCCGAGGCAAACATCGGGCCGAAACGGAGCCACCAAAACCGAACCGTTTCATGGCTGATTTCGACGCCGCGTTCATGCAACAGGTCCTCGACATTGCGAAGAGACAGGGTAAACCTGACGTAGAGCATAACCGCCAGGCGAATAATTTCTGGGCTGCTCTGAAAGCCCTTGAACGGATCAGGTTTGGTCATGTTCCGACGCTACGAAGCCGCCCTGCCCGTCTCAACAGTAATCTTTCTGACAGTGCCCAAGCGGCTCCTCTCTACTGAGATTCACTGGAAGAGCGAGGTTCAACTCGCGCGCCAGAATTCGGCAGCATTCAAGACCGAAGCCTGACTCTTCCTCTTTGAACGCGTCCCAGGTCCGCTTTGGGGCACTGCCCGTTGCTCGGGTGAGTGCGCTAACAACAGCTTTGACCAGTAAGTCGTGCGATGCCTCAACACGCCCCGGCCTGATCCCGGCATGGATGGTGGGTCGCAAGTGGCGCAAGACTGCAGGCAAATGCTCAACCGCTTTATGAGGTGCCCGCTCCAAGGGGTCAGTCTGAAGCCGTCTGATCGCTTCCTCAAGATGGACGGTTATAAGCTTCGCCAGTTCAGGCTTGGTCAAGATAGATGCGCAGATCTCCTTCGGAGAGATTTCTCCATTCTTGAGCAACTTTGTTACTTCATCAATCTGAAACCTCAAAAGCACACCAAGCTTTGAGGACGGTTTTTTGGAAGCTGTTGAAGCTTCAGCGTCAACGGCTGCGCGACGCTCTACAACTGACGCTTCGGCTGCGTCAGCGAAACCGATAACCGAAGGCTGTCAGACATGTCTTTGACTGGGCTCAAGATGAGTTCAGCGATTGCCTTTACGTTCTGCTTACGGAGCTCCGCCCTGGCGTTCTCACCGCCTACAAGCGATAGCAACTTGCAAAATTGGATTAGCTGCTTCTTTTCGAGACCAGTTGCGCGCTTCAGCAAGTCGTATTCGTCTCCCTGTAACTCGCTGCTTTTTGCCTTGGCTATAGTGTTTTGAAGGTTTTTTGCTATCGGCTGGTTCGTTACCAGTTTAATGCTTAGTGATGCCTCCACCTTGCTAGGTTTTTTCCCCTTAGTCGCACCCTTAAATGCGTCTGCAAGTCTCCGCGCCACAGAGTTATTGCCTGCCTTATTTGTTGATGCGCACAAACGAGCTAGTGTCCAACTTTTGTTCTGGCCAGTCACCGAGTACTTCAGCTGAACGAGTTCAACGCGCGAGTTCTCAGGATGCTCGTTGTCGTCGAAGTATAGTGCGCAGTCCACACCGTCCCAATTGGCTTTGTCATTGGTTTCAGCAGCGTCCCTGACGCCCTCGACCGTTAGCTCGGTAAGCCCTGTCGTCGGGTCCAGCAGTTTTAGGGCGTTTCCGAGCGCCCAAGCTTCATGAAATTCATCTCCGGCGTTGGAAGCAGGTGCGCCAAGAACTTCTAAAGGTCTGCTCAATACTTCGCCTTTTCAATGCAATAGTGGGTCTTGGCGCCAAGGCCTCGATGATGTTCCTGATGTGCGTCCATCACCGATGGCTCCTCAGAATTGGGTCTTTACACGGATATGGGCTGCCACAGGGCATACCGTATTTGGTAAGACATTGGTCAAAGGCTATCAACAATCTGGGGAATGTCACGGTGGGACGAGGCCCGTTCAACTCGATTACAAATTCCTTCTAGGGATTTGTTCTTCCTGAATGCCTGACGGAAGGCGTGACGAATGTCCGCGTTCCAGACATCTAAACTATGTCAGATTTCGCAATGGCGGCGAACGGCGGATTTTGACGTGCGGCATGGCAACACCGAGCGAGCAAGCAGAACGGCAGGTTTGGGCCATCATTGAAATGCGCCGCGAGGCTCTTGAATGTGCTGTGCCAATGCATCGATTGTGGACGTCGCGTGGCGAGCCTTAGGTATCGCATTCTCAAGATCACATAACTCCATCTCTTCGATGTGCTGAAGGTTTTCTGTCGAGACACGCAATATTTGACACGCCTGCATCCTCAAAGAGGACAGTTCTTTCATTTCATCGGTCGTGGCGAAAAAGTTTGAGCTGAGCAATGGTGCATTTCTCAATCGGTATTGTTCCCATTTTACTCGGTTTACATTGCACGCACGCGATAGTCTTTCGAAACTACTGTGTGCTTCAGCAAGAACGATCCGCGCTTGCAGTCTCACATTCCTTTCATGTGCCTCGTCGGCAGATTGAGCTGATCGCTTAGCGACTCCGAGAGCTAAGACTGCTACTCGCACCGCCACGATGGTCGCTATCACAGCGGCTATTGAAGCAATAAGCATTGTCGCTTCCAACCAATTCGTTTGCAGCCACGAGAACAGAACTGACACTAAAACACCTCATTTAGAGTAAATTGCCATTAGTCATCAAGATATAGTGATACTGCGGTCTTTTCTCAAGGCGTACGCCAAAAGCTGCACGGCGAGCGGTTCGACAATTTGAATGACAGCTTTGAGCAAGCTGCATCGCGGCGTCTTTCGATGTGACCAAAGGCAGCAATTGGCCGAGCAGGTTTCGTATGTCACCCGCGATTTTTGTGCCGTTCCTCAGCTCGGGACCGCAGAAACCACCATTCTGAGCCGTCATCGCGTTCGGCGCGCCGGGCATCGACTTCATGAAGCATCTGTCGAACTTCATCGTCTGAGAACCCGCCAATCGGTCTTCGTAGCGCTTGAAATGAACGGTCGACATACGACTTGTGATTCAGCATCTCTGTCAAAATTTCCTTTGCAACTTCGGCGCCGAGCCTTTGCTGTTTCAGAAGACTTATCTCATGCTGGAATTGGCGTCTTTGCAGAAATAGCTCCACACATCCCGTCAACACGCCTCCGACTACAACGCCGATAAGTGCCCATATCGCTTCACTCATTGAGCTTTCCTTTGCAGATTCAGCATGATGGTAAGTTTTAATACCGCATAGCGTCCGTTTTGTAGAGGCCGCAGTGCGGCATTGATAAATTACGCGAAGGGCAGGTATGGGCCGGTTAAGCTCAAGCTTCCAGTGATATAGAGGGGCAGGATCGCCTTGAACAATACGCTCTCACATTGGATGTTTCCTTGAGTCTGTTCACATCCGGCATTGGAAAACAGTTGTGCTGCTTAGTGTCATTGGTCACACAATCGCCCTTCTTGCTGCTGGCATAGCAGTCGTTGGTGATACCTGGGATGCCAGCCGTCGAGGTATCCGGCGACTGCTGCCGGCAGGTTGGCTAGCTGTTTGTGTTGCTGTCGCGGGGTTCGGTGTGTCGCTGATCGACACTTGGCAGAACTACCAGGATAAGCTAACGCGCCAAAGCCTTGCCATGGAAGAGGTAGAGGGCGCTTGGCGCGACCTAGTTGCTCCGTTTCGTCTACTGCTTTGGGACATCGACGGGAGCCAGAGCAATCCCGATGCTGCAATGATCCAGAGGCTACTAGCCGACAACGGCATAGAGAGTCTTGACGCGATCGATCTCCGAGGTGAGGCACCCCATCACCATGGGGAATGGATGGCTAACATCTGTGGGCCAGCCTATCGCGGTCGCGAGGAAATCCGGCGCCTACAGGCAGTTTATGTTGGCATCCTCGAAACTGATCTCATCGCGGCTATGCAGGCAGTCGCGGCCTCGCATGTGCCAGAGTTTATGTCGGTTCATACGCCTTGCGGAGAGGTCGATTTCGATAACGATTACCCAATACGGCTGGAATCAATCGTGAACCATCGCGAAATGCGAGGATTTCTTCGCGCACTGTTGACGCTTCGAGATGGCATCGATCGGTATTCTTGAAAGGTAAAAGCACATTCAGAATATTCTCTTTGCAGATGCTGACCGTAACGTTGGCATCAAGTGATTTGCGTTTGCATTTCATAGCGTGAAGCCTTCGCGCTATGCATCATGTAGCACACGAACGTCCGCTTTGAGAAAGCTGCGGTGCAGCGCCGACAGTCGCGTCGAATGTCCGGTTGGGGCCGTCAGTGCCGAAACGGTTTTAGTCCCTCCAAGCACAATTTGAGCCTTTCAATCTGCGTGGACGCAGACTGCGCTCTTTGTCTGCCCACCCTACAATATGCACCTGTAGGGAAGCTGAGCGACTGGCATCGGGCCAGCAGTTGCAGGTCTGATCCGGATCACATGCCTGGATATAGCTGTCAGGGCTCGATCACCTGCGGGTACATGGATGGCGGGAACACAATGTCGTCCGCACCACTGCGACTGTTTGCGCTCTCCCAGTCCAGCAACTGGGTCAGCGCATCCACCTGATCATCGTACTTTAGGTTTGGGAACCCGAGGAGTTCGCGCTCAAACTCTCCGCGCCAGGGTGCGGACTCGGGCAGGATCAACGCGCCGGCCTCAATGCGATGGGTTTGAGCGGAAAAGCGGGTGACTTTGTCGCCCTCTGGCTTGCGCGCGATGGGGCGCGGCACACCCTGCGGTCCTTCATGTCGCAGGATCTGAATGAGTTGCTGGCCGCTGGCAGCGTCTTCTATGAGCAGTACATTCGCCTGCCACTTGCACGCGAGAGCCTTCACCTGTCGCTTAAGGTCCGGAAACTGCAGTTTGGCACGAAAGACATCGAGCACATAGATCTCACGCTTGCGGATCAGAACCGTGATGCAAACGGAATAGTCGTTGAACACGCCATCTTTGCTGGCCGTGTCCCAGCTTTGAACAATGCGGTCACCGATCGCTTTTTCAGGTGACGTTTGGTAGAAACGCAACCAGTCGCGTTTGACATGAAGACCTTCGGCAGGCACTGGGCTTTGCTGGTATTGCGCCGAAAAAGTCGCTGTGCCCATGCTGCGGCGCAGCCGGTCCAGTTGTGCGCGGCTCTCGCGCTCAGGGTGCAGCACCTCGCCTTCCCGAAACAGTTTGGTTTTGCCGTCGCCGATGGCAATCTCCAGATCGTCTTCCGCAATGGCCGGCAAACACAGATGACGCCACCCTCCGTCTTCGAGCAGATGCCCCGCCAGATCCTCTTCATGCAGCCGCTGCATGACCAACACGATGGATCCTGTCTTTTTGTTGTTAAGCCGCGAAAGCAACGTGTTCCTGAACCAGGTCAGCACATTCTTACGAGTGGTTTCGGAACTTGCATCATCCGGCTTGATCGGATCATCGATGATAATGATGTCACCGCCGCGGCCGGTAAGCGTGCCCCCAACCGAGGTGGACAAACGCCCCCCACCCTGCTTGGTGCGGAAGTCCATCTCGGCGCTGCCGCCCCTTTTTAGCTGGGTGTTTGGAAAGACCCTCTGGAACCAGTCGGTTTGCATCACGGCGCGGCAGTCATTGGCGTGTTTGGCAGACAGATCACCAGAGTAACTGACACAGACAATGCGCAGATGCGGATTATGCCCCAGCATCCATGCCGGCCAGGCCACCGATATGGCGATGGACTTCAGATAGCGCGGCGGCATCGTCACAATCAGACGCATGTTGTTCCCACGCATGATCTGCTCAAGTTCCCAGGCAATAGTATCAATATGCCAGTTCGGAATGAACTGGTCCCCGCCGGAGACTTCTGCAAAGACCTTCGCAAGAAAGGACGCAAAGTCCTGACGCAGAATAGCGTCAAAGATTTCCTGTTTTTCAGTCATCTGACTGCCCTCCGACCTCCCGCTTGAGCCACGCCTGCAGGATGGCGTCATCATCCGCAGGTAGCGTTGCGGCGGCCTTGCGGGTTTCATCTTCCGCACCAAGCAATGCGATCGTCAGGTCAGCCAGTTTGCCAATTGCGCGGACGTCACCCTTGATCGCTTTGGCCGCGAGTTGTTTGACCATAAGTTGCTGTTTGGTCAGTTTCACAGTCTTACCGTTCTCAGTGATCTCAATGCGTTCATTCAGCTCGGCACGCAGATCGGTTTTCAGACCGCGCGCGCCTTTCTTTCGGCCTTTCGGATTGCCCGACTGACCTTTTTTGAACTGCGTGTGTTTGGGCGGACGGCCGTAGCCAACATCGTAATTCTCATCGGACATCGATCAGCCCTCCTGTCCGCTGGCGCCTCATCTCTGCAAAACTGTCCAAGGTCTCCGCATGCACTGCAGTTTCCCCGGTATCCGCTTCAAGACGACGCAGGATGAGATCTGCATAGTGGGGATCAATCTCGATCCCAGCGCCCGCACGCCCTGTCTTTGCGGCAGCCAACAGCGTGGTTCCTGATCCGGCAAAGGCATCGACGACCAGCCCGCCGCGCTTTGAACAGTCAAGGATCGCGTCCATGACCATTTGCAGCGGTTTGACTGTGGGATGCGCGTGCAGGTCCTCCATCCGCCCTTCGCGGAAGGTATTCGCGCCCGCATATTCCCAGACATTAGAACGGTGGCGTCCGGTGGCACCCAGCCCGAAATTGTTGATATGTGCTGCGGTGCCGTTTTTGAAAACAAAGACCAGTTCATGCTGTGAGCGGTAGAAGCTGCCCATACCGGCATTGCTTTTGGCCCAGACACAGAGGTTTTTGAGCTCGTTATATATAGCGTCGGACGCTGCCAGCAGCTCGGTCATATGCCGCCAGTCCATGCATATGTAATGAATAGAACCGTCTTCGCTGAACTCGGTCAGGCGTTTGAACGTGCTGCGCAGAAAGTACGTGAAGGCTTCGACAGACATCTCACCCGACGCCATGGCAAACTCTCGGTGCTTCTTTTGCCCCAGCCCTGAGACATGGCCGTCCACGCGCACATTATAAGGCGGATCGGTAAAGACCATCTGCGCTTTGTCGGTGCCGAGCAGTTCGCTCCACGTAGTGCGGTCAAGGCAGTCGCCGCAGACCAGGCGGTGCGGCCCGATCAGCCACATATCGCCCGCGCGGTTCACAGCCGGTGTACCAGTGTCCGGTTCGGGAACGGTTTCGTCTTCCGATACCGGATCCTGTCCGAAAATGATGTCGATCTCGCCCATATCGAAGCCGGTGAGCTCAACATCAATATCCAGATCAAACAGACCCTGCAGTTCGGCGGCCAGAAGCGCATCATCCCAGCCGGCATTTTCAGCCAGTTTGTTGTCCGCTATTATATAGGCCTGTTTTTCGGCCTCGCTCATGTGATCGAGACGCAGAACCGGCACTTCGGACATGCCAAGCTGTTTTGCCGCCTCCAATCGACCGTGGCCGGCGATTACACCATTCTCTGCATCAATCAGGATCGGGTTGGTCCAGCCAAAGCGTTCAATGCTCCGCGCTATCTGGCGGATCTGCTTTGTCGTGTGCGTACGCGGGTTGTTTGAATAAGGTATCAGGGATGAAACGGCCGCGACGCCACTGTTCGGAAATCCGGAAACTCCGCTCACTGCTGCAACCTCCGTTTCACCTGAGCGAGCACGTCGCCCGGCTCTGGTTTAAAAGAGAACTTCCAGGGTAAAGTTGCGGTATGATTTGCGGACATTTGCCACCTGTCCCACACAAAGACTGTAACCAGTCCGTCGGTGGATGACTGAATTTGATGGCGGCGGTCGAGAAGAACCGGTTCAGCGGACCGGCGGGAAACGTTTCTTAACATTTGGGCACTCCTTAAACAAATGCCCGCGCAATATGTTGCCAGCTGCTTCGCCGATCATTCCAAATAAAAATGTTTTTCTGGATTGATTATTTCGACCTGTACAGTTCCTGAACCGTTTTTTCGTGACCCGTGCTGCCAAACACCAGCATTGATGTTATCGACTTTGCTCGCTCGTGCGGTGCCAGTGTGTCATCCAACTCGTTTCCGAGAATATCGACGGCTTCATCAAACCCGCCCGGAACATCGTTGAGATCGCCCTGCAGTACGCGCAGGATAACCGGGTAAAAAATCTGTATCAGGTTTTTCCGGATCGCCGCGTTCCTGATTTGGGGGCGCCCCTTCGGCCCTTTGATTTTGCCCTCCAGCAGCCCGACTACGTGCTCCGTCAGATTTGCAGGCCAGCCGTCAGGAGGATTGGCCAGCAGAAACTTTGCAATTTCCGGTTTCCTTATGTGCTCGCCTGCGCTCAACCGCGCAGCGAGGGCTTCCGCAGGGCTCAACCTCAGAAAGCTGAAATCAACACCACTTTCCTTTTCATCCGTCATCGCCTGGCACCTCCAGCAATCTGGAAGGAGCGATACCAAGTGGTCTGGCGAGCTTTTGCAAAACGGTGACAGTCGGGTTCCGGATACCGCGTTCAACTCCACTGACGTAGGTGCGATGCAGACCGCATTCCAGCGCAAGCCCTTCCTGCGAGAAGCCTGCCGCCTTGCGGTATTTCTTCAGATTGAGACCAACACGCCTGCGTATATCCATCCCAATGCTGGACCATGGATGCAGACGTTTGATCTACAGACTATAAGTCTCATTTTGCTTGACTGTACCTGCACGCCAAGCATTGCTATTCCCATGAGCGTTCCAATACACAGCCACGCCTCAATCCTGCGCGAGCAATATCTCGAATACGGATTCCTCGACGGGCTTTGCAAAGTCATGTGGCAACGTGGCGAGCTGATGGATGTATTACGTAGCCACACCGATCAGTCGGGTTATGATCTGCTGCTCGAAGCACGGGGCATCCAGCGACACGTTCAGTTGAAATCAAGCTATCTGGGCGCCAAAACCGCGCGCCAGAGTATCAATGTGCGGCTCGCAGAGCGCCCAAGCGGTTGTGTGGTCTGGATCTGGTTCGATCCGCATACATTGGAACAGACCAGTTTTAAGTGGTTTGGATCTGACCCGGGCCAACCACTGCCCCGGCTGCCCGAAAAAATCGCGAAGCACAGCAAAGGGAATGCGGACGGCGTCAAAGTGGCACGGCCGAATATACGTGTCCTGAATAAGGGCGCCTTTGATACGATCTCCGGCTTTGATGCGCTTGCTGACCGAATGTTTGGGATGGGCCAGAAAACAGTCTTTGGCGGTTGATCGCAGGAGCGATACCAATTGATTGTTCTTCACGGGATTTAACATAACGGCCCTATCAAGCGCTCCCGGACCGAAACTGGACATTGGTCGCCGCTATCGTGAATGACGGCTACGCGGGACTCAACGGCCGATGCGAATGCAGCGAAAATCAACTCGAGTATGTACGGTTTCGGCCGCAGCGGCGCAGCACGATTTCCCGAAACCGGACGTTCAAATCCTGCAAAAAAGCCGAAATTTAGACAGAACATTCACTGCGCTCCCATTCTATGTCTTACATGCGGACCCACCGGCCACTCAATGTATTGGCATTTAGGTCAAGCAAGAGAAGCTAGCAGTAACTTGGCTAATCTGCTTCCGTCTGGTAGCGCTGCGCCATGGCATCGACAATTCGAAATGGGAAAGAGTTTCGCTCTCGCGACCCGGAGCGCACGAAAGCGCAAATCCTCGAGGCAGCGCTGACAGAATTCGCTGCGCACGGCTATGATGGCTCAAAAATTCACAAGATTGCCCGGCGTGCAGCCTGCAATCCACGCCTTATCTATCACTATTTCGGCAGCAAGGACGAGCTCTATCTAGCCGCTTTACGGCAAATTTATGCGGATATCCGCGCCAAGGAAGCCGAATTGAACCTAGACTCGCTGCCCCCCCGCGAGGCGATTGTGCGCCTGGTGATATTCACATTCGATTTTTTCGACCAAAACGGGCCGTTCGTCGCGATCACGCGCAGCGAGAATCTGCTCGGTGGGCAGTTTGTGCGGCAGATTCGCGAGATCACGGATAACGCCAACCCTCTGATCGACAAGATTGCGAAGGTTCTCGAGCGCGGTTCGGAGGAGGGCGTGTTTCGCGCCGGGGTCGACCCCCTGCAGCTTTATGTCAGCATCGTCGCCCTGAGCGCGCATCACATCAATGCGGCGCACACGCTTTCTGCCACTTTCGGCACAGATTTCACGGCGGCGGATTGGCGCAAAGCACGGCGCTCTCATGTGATCGCTTTGGTGTCGTCAGCGCTGTCAAAGGTCGAATCATCCGTCTAGCGCTCCAATTTTTGCATTGTATGCCTCCGCATATGTGCATTCTGCAGGCACTTCCGAGCTTATCGCCTACAAAATAGGCGAATCGCGCTATAATTCGTCACGTGTTTACTTATTTCGTTTCCGCGTCTGTCTGGTGGCGTCATGTCTGTCGCTATGATCATGACACACAATATCCCCGATCCCGCGGCGCAGGCCGCAGCGTCCGCCAGCTTCAAAAAACGCTCCGCGATCGAACTTCAACAAGCCTCCGTTGTCTTCGGCACTGGAGAGAACGCCGTCACGGCGCTGTCGCCGACGACCCTGAAGATGGCCGCGGGCGAGTTTCTCGCCCTTGTCGGCCCATCGGGCTGTGGCAAGTCCACCATCCTCAAGCTCGTAAGCAACCTCATCGAGCCCTCGTCCGGTGTCGTCTTGGTCGGTGGCAGGGAAGCCTCGACCAAGCAGTTACGCATCGGCATGGCGTTCCAGAACCCCACGATGCTGCCCTGGCTGACGATCGAGCAGAACATCATGATGCCGCTCAAGATCGTGGACCCGTTCAAGCGGACCTACCGGCAAGACAAGACCGGCGCGTATCGTGACCGGGTCCATGCGCTGCTCCAGCAGGTCGGTCTGCAAGGCTTCGCCAACCACTACCCGTGGCAACTGTCGGGAGGGATGCTGCAACGCTCAAACCTGTGCCGGGCGCTAATTCATGAACCGGACCTGCTGCTGCTCGACGAGCCATTCGGCGCGCTGGACCAGTTCACGCGCGAGGAACTTTGGCAGATCATGCAGGACCTCTACCTCGATCGGAAACCGACCGTCTTGCTGGTCACGCATGATTTGCGCGAGGCCGGGTTCCTTGCCAGCCGCATCTGCGTGATGAGCGCGCGGCCCGGACGCATCATCTCTGACGAGCCAATGTCGATGCCGCAGCCACGCGACATTGCCACGATCTACAGCCCCGAATTTGTCGAAATGACCCAGAGCCTGCGCGAGCTGATCGCTCAGGTTCGCAGCTCCTGAGGACAGACCCATGACTGACAAACTGCGCACTCGTATCCTGTCCACGTCTCTGATAATCGGGTTTTTCCTGCTCTGGGAGGTGCTCTGCGTCCTCCTAAACGTCTCGGATCTCGTTCTGCCCCGCCCGTCGGAGATTGTCGTGACGATGTGGGATCGCTTCCCGGTCCTATGGCCGCATATCCTGCAAACCTTGTATTCCACGCTAGTCGGCTTCGGTCTTGGCGTGACGATCGGGGTGACGCTTGGCGTGATCGTGGGCACCTCAAAGGTCGCCTATGCCGTGGCCTATCCGCTGCTGGTCGGTTTCTCTTCGATTCCGAAGGTCGCCGTCGTGCCTATTTTCGTGCTGTGGTTCGGCTCTGGCACCACGCCGGCGATCCTGACGGCAATGGTAATCTGCGTTTTTCCTATTGTGGTGAACATCGCCACCGGCCTCGCAACGACCGAGCCTGAACTGGAAGACGTGCTCAAGACCATGGGCGCGTCCAAGAGCGAGATCCTGTGGAATGTCGGACTGCCCCGCGCGATGCCCTACTTCTTCGCGTCGCTCAAGGTCGCGATCACGCTGTCCTTTGTCGGGGCGGTCCTCTCGGAAACCGTGGCCTCAAACATGGGGATCGGGTTCGTCATGATGACGGCCTCGTCGAATTTCCAGGTCTCGCTGGTGTTCTCCGGGCTGATCCTGCTCGCTCTGATGGGCGTGGCGCTTTACGCCATCTTTTCCCTTCTGGAGCGGCGCGTGACCGGTTGGGCCACCCGCGGCAATGACATCGCGATCACCTGATCCACAAATCAAATCCACCACACCCAACGAAACAACCACAAAGGACAAAGACCATGAAACACACTCTGTTTGGCGCGGCTCTCAGCGTTCTGGCCGGGGCCGTCCCCGCATTTGCCGAGATGACCGATATCCGGTTCACGCTGGGTTGGAAGACACAAGGCTCCGACGCCCCGTTCCTTGTGGCCCTCAACAAGGGCTATTTCGAGGAAGAAGGTCTGAACGTGACGATAGACCAGGGTGAAGGCTCTGCTGCGACAGTGACTCGGATCATGGGCGGTGCTTATGACGCGGGCTTTGGCGACATCAACGCGATTATCCAGAACGCCGCTGCCCGCCCCGGTGAGGCGCCTGTGATGGTGTTCCAGATGTGGAACCGCCCGCCCTTTGCTATTGCCGTTCCCGCTGACAGCGGCGTGACGAGCCCCAAGGACCTCCAAGGCAAAACGCTGGGCGGCGCGCAAGGTACGCCAACAACCCGCCTCTTCCCGGTCTTCGCCCGTCTGAACGATATCGACATCGATACGGTCAAATACGAGTCGCTCGCCCCGAACCTGCAAGAGCCGATGCTGATCCGCGGCGATATCGATGGGGCCTACACCTTCACGGTGTCGAGCTGGTTCAACTTGATCGCCAACCGCAAGGACCCGGCGAAGGACTTCACATGGCTGAACTATGAAGATTACGGCATGGATCTCTATTCCAACGGGATGATGGTTTCGCGCGAGCTGCTCGCGGAGAACCCCGAAGCCGTTGCCGGGCTGGTGCGCGCTGTGACCAAAGCCACGATGGAAATCACCAAAGACCAGGATGTGGCGGTCGAAGCGATCGTGGCCTTTGACAATCTGGTGAATCCCGATTTGGAGCGCGACCGCCTCGAATTCGCGCTGACCAAGCTGATGAACGCGCCCGAAACCACCGAAACCGGGATTGGCGGTCTGGTAGAGGAGCGTCTGACCCGCTCCATCGCCCTGATCGTGGAGGGCTACGGCCTCGAGCGGACGCCGGCTGCATCCGAGATATTCGACGGCTCGTTCTTGCCGCCGGTAGAAGAGCGCAAGCTCGAAGTCAGCATCAATTAAGCGCCGCACGCGGCACTGACATGCGCTCCGTATTGTCCCGGGGCGCATGATCCGTCTCCGGCTCCACTCTCGAAAGGAAGATCCATGGATATGCGCACCGATCCTGTCACCGCTGCCAAGGCCATTGTAGAAGCCTATCTGGAACGCTCGATGGTGCCGGACCCGGAAGGCGCGGCGCAATATGTTGCTGACGGCCTGACCATCACCTTCACCGGCGGGCGGCAGTTCTCAGCACCGGCAGATTGCACAGCCTTCAATGCCAAACGCTATGCGTGGGTGAAAAAGAAGTTCCTGCGCACTGACGCGGCACTGGACCCGGAGAGCTGTGATGTGCATGTCTACAACACCGGCTACCTTTACGGTGAGTGGAAGGATGGAAGCTCGTTCGAGACCAACCGCTATATCGACATTTTCGTCGTCCGCGACGGGAAGATCGTCAGCACACAGGTCTGGAATGACAGCGCCGAGATCCTGCTCGATAAGGCCGGGCTTGCGGAGGCCCCTCTTTGACGACACTGACGACCCATGGGCGCTATGACTACAGCGCCATCACGAACCGCCCGGACTATGCATGGCCGGGTGGCAAACGCCTGGCGGTCTATATCGGCCTCAACTTGGAGCATTTCGCGTTCGGTGAGGGGCTCGGGGCGGAACTCGCGCCCGGTGGGCCGCAGCCGGATATTCTGAACTACGCGTGGCGCGACTATGGCAACCGCGTCGGCGCATGGCGGATGCGCGATATGTTCGACGCGCTCGAAATGCCCGTGAGTGTGCTCGCCAATTCCGCGATGTATGACTACGCCCCGGATCTGATGGCCGCCTATCAGGCGCGCGGTGACGAGATCGTGGGGCACGGGCGCACCAATGCTGAGCGCCAGAGCGTGCTACCCGAAGCTGAGGAGGCCGCCCTGATCGCCGAGGCGACCGAGGTGCTGACCCGAGGCAATGACGGCACCCCGCCCAAGGGTTGGCTGTCGCCTTGGATCGCAGAAAGCCATGCCACCCCGGACTTGCTGAAAGCGGCGGGCTATGGCTACACGCTGAACTGGGCGATGGACGATCAGCCGGTGTGGATGCGCACGAAGCACGGACCGCTTCTGTCCATTCCCTACCCGCAAGAGGCCAACGACATCCCGTCCATCGTGGCCCGCAAGGATGGCGGGCAGGCCTTTGCCGACATCGTCCGCGAGAATTTCGACGAGATGCTGGAGCAGTCGGCGCAGCAGCCGCTGGTCATGGGGATCGCGCTGCATCCCTATCTGGTCGGCCAGCCCTACCGTCTACGCGCGCTTCGCAGGGTATTGCAGCATATCTGTGCCCATCGGAGTGATATCTGGCTGACCCGTGCAGGCGATATCTTCGACTACTGCGTGACCTGCGACGCGATCCTCAAGCCGGACTAGAAGGCCCCGCCAAGCCTGGCAGCTTTCGCCAGCGCGATCAGTTGCCGGTCCTGACCCGGCGCGCCGAGGAGGCTCATACCCACCGGCCCGCCTTCGACCTTGCCAACCGGCACCGACAGCTGCGGATGACCCGACAACCCTGCGGGGCACAGCAATTCGAAGGCGCGTTGCCGGAACCCGTCCAGCGCCTCCGGCGGTTCGCTCAGAAACGGCGCGGGGCCGGGAGAGGTCGGCAGAACCAGCACGGCGTCCTCCGTCACGACCTCCGCCATGCGGGCGCGAATACGGGTGTGTTCGGCCTGTGCGGCTGACCACTCCTCCGCCGTGATCTGCTCCGCGATCTGGAAGCGTTCCCGTATGCCGGGGCCGAACTTCGGGCGATGTTCGGAGATCCACCCCCCGAGCGCCTGCCAGATCTCCGCGGCCTGACAGATCCGGAATGTCTCGCGCCACATGCCAAGGCCGCCCGGGGCGAGCAAAATGGGGGTGGCCGGGCCCATATGCGCTTGTAGCCGGGCCATGGCGGGTGCCATCGCGGCAACGCAATCGGGCTCGGCGCGGGCCCAGATATCCACGGGCAGCAAAAGGCGCGTCGGTGCCGGTACTACCGGGCAACCATAGGCGTCGGCAACCGCTCCCATCGTATCGGCATCGCGCGCAAACCACCCAACCGTATCAAAGGAGGCGGTGAAAGGCATCGCGCCCTCCAGCGGGATCAATCCGAAGGTCGTGCGCAATCCCCAGACACCGCAGAAGGAGGCGGGCATCCGGACGGAACCGCCGGTGTCACTGCCCAACCCAATCTCAACCAGCCCCGCGGCGACGGCAGCCGCCGAGCCTGATGAGGATCCGCCCGGCACGCGGCGTGGATCGGCGCTGTTGACCGGTGTGCCGTAATGCATGTTCGCGCCCATCAGGCTGTAGGCCAACTCGTCCGTATGGGTCTTGCCAAGCAGGTTCGCACCGGCGTCCAGCAGCGTTTGCACTGCGGGCGAGGTGCTGGTCGCAGCGGGATGGGTCCGCGCCCAGTCCGGGTTGCCGTAGCCCGTGACATGGCCGCCGATATCAAAGAGGTCCTTTGCGCCAAAGGTGAGGCCGGACAGTGGACCTTCTGCCGCGCCGGGCAGCGTGAAGGTGCTGACGAATGAATTGGCGGTGTCTGTCTGTGTCATGCCGCATCCATCCAAGACACGTGTGCCGCGACGATCTTCCAGCCTTCGGGAAAGCGCACCCAACTGTGGGTCTGCCGACCAATCCTGTCCGTGCCCGGCCGCAAAAACTCCGTGCATGCGGTTGCAAAATCCGTGCCGAAGGTGGTTATCACCGTATTGCGAAGGCTGCGCTCCAATCCCTTTGACGGTCGCGCCTTTCGAAAGGCGAGGATCTGATCATGCCCATAGAGGTTCTCGGTCGCCCCGAGGCGGACAACGTGATCGCTCTTCCAGAATAGGGCATCGAGCATGGCGATGTCATTGCCTGTCAGAGCGGCCTCGTATCGCTCAAACGCCTCGGTCACTTGCCTTAACACCTCAGGTTCGTTGATCTCATTCATGACGGTATCTTACCTCTGTGCTTGCGAGCCTCGCGCCGACTGTGCAGCATGTCCTCGCAGCGCGCCATAAGGAAAATATGTTGCCCCGGTTGACGTCACCGACACGATCCAAATTAAGGCAGAAATCGTAGTGTCTCCGTCTTTGTTTCCTTAGCGGAATGTAAAGCCATAAGAACCGATTTTTCGAACCATCAGGTCATGAGAGACCAATAATGCTTTGGGTTGGTCTTTTACATGTGACTTTTTTCGTCACGTCACTGAATTGAGGCGTAGAACCGACGTTCACGGTGAAATTTCCGAAACAACGACAATAAATTGCGACTTCGCCCCAAAGCCGGCGGTGGAAAGAAACGGGCTATGTCCGTGTCACGGACAAAACGGGCATCAGGTCATTGATTAAATTTGAAGAAAACGCTTTTTGATCCTATCGCGCTAACGTCTCCAACATTTGGCAAGAAACAGAGCCAGCTTTACAGTTGGCCGTGAGTTGTTTGAGAGCGGCTTCCAAGGCTTTCAATTCCGCAATCTTCGATCGCACTGCATGCAAGTGCGCGGTTCCAATATCTTTCACCATCGCGCAGTTGTCGTTTTCACCTTCTGAAAGTGACAACAAGCCCTTGGCTTCCTTGATCGAAAAACCAAGATCACGGCACCGCTTGATAAAGCGTAGCCGACCCACTTCTTTCTCCGAATACACTCTCCGGCCATTTGCAGCACGTTTTGGAGTAGGAACAACGCCTTCCCGTTCGTAGTACCGGATCGTTTCTATCGGAACGTCGCTTTGACGTGATGCCTCTCCAATCGCGATCATGTGAAAGTCTCCTCATTGATCCTGTAGTAGATACAGGATGCATAACAGTGACATGGAAACAAGTCTCGACCAGTCATCTGAAGTTCAGTCAAATGGGCCAAGCCGCCTCGTCATCGGTTTTGCCGGGCTGCTGGCGCTTGTCTCGGCGTCGTGTTGTGTATTGCCAATTGGCTTTTCGATCATTGGCTTAGGCGGAACATGGCTTTTGTATTTGGGACCGTTCGTTGCCTACCGAGTTCCCATCGTAATCGTCGTAGGGCTTATTCAAGCGTGGGCTTGGTACCGCGTTTGGCTAAAGTGGGCGTGCTCATCGCGCCGTCGTTCCACACTCGTGACCCTGTTAGCAACGACCTTGTTTTTTCTGGCTGCTGCAACCGCTCCTCTGTGGGAGCAGGAAGCAACGCGCACGATGTTCGCACTCTGGAAGGCGTCACGACCATGAACAAGCCAGTCTGGGCAAGTTACGTAGGATCACTTTCCGCGCTTGGTGTAGCGACATGCTGCGTCCTGCCGATGACGATGATGCTGTTAGGTCTTGGCGGAAGCTGGCTTGCTGTGTTCGGAAAGATCGCCGCTTCCAGTCTTTACGTATTGGCTATCGCAACAGTGCTTTTAATAACCGCATGGGTTTTGTGCCACAGACGAGGCTCTCTAGCTCATGTTAGAGGATGGCTGCTCGGAAGCACCATTCTGAACCTACTCGCATGGGCGATCGTCTTTAATGAAACCCGTATCAATGACTTTCTCATAAACCTGATGTGACACAATGAATGACCTCAACATTACGCTAGAAAGCGAAATCACCTGCCCTGAATGTGGCCATGCTGCACTGGAAACTATGCCAACAGATGCCTGTCAATGGTTCTACGAATGCGCTTTATGCAAGGTCGTTTTGAAACCGCTGCCCGGAGACTGCTGCGTTTTTTGCTCTTACGGAACGGTAGCCTGCCCACCAATCCAAGAAGGAAAAAAGTGTTGCGGTTAATGGCGGCTCTGGGTTCAGTGCCGCCGTGTCGTCCCTTGTAATCTAATGACAGCTTCAAACAACCGAATGTCTATCCAATTTCCCGAACTAGATTTCGTGAAGAGCCTATCAGTTCAAGTTTCGGCTGCTCGGCCTTCTTGGTGGGAGCAGGCCAGCCCAACGCAATGGCTTGAAACGTAGCGCGCCATCATTTCAGAAACCGCGCGGGCCTCGCGATTATCTGTCCTTAATCGGTCAAGCGCAGCCGCTACTTTCCCGCGTAGACCGTCAAAGTCGAAACTCGTGAACATTCTATTCTCCAAAACCATCTTACCACCGATCATGACGCTTTGCACCGCGCTGGACTCCTCGCAATTCACGAGTTGATTGGCAACGTTGTTGAGCGGGATAAAATTCACGTTCGTGAGATCGAGAAAGACCAGATCGGCCTTGTAACCGTCTGTAATCAAACCTGTTTTACCGCTCATACCCAGCAGTTTCGCACCTCCGACTGTAGCCATTTCCAGAACATCCCACGTGCCGAGCCAACGGTCGGGCTCCGCATTTTTAGTGCGCGAGACAAAGGCTGCCATGCGCATCGCTTCGAACATGTTCTGATTGTCCGACGAACCGGAGCCGTCCGTGCCGATGCCCACCGTCAGCCCATGATCGAGGAAACTTCTCGCGGGGGCGATACCAGAGCCAAGCCTGAGGTTCGATCCCGGATTGTGCGCCACGCCCGCGCCATGAGCCGCCAAACGTCGCATATCCTCCTGATCCAGCCAGACGCAATGCGCGCCGGTGAACCGCTCAGACAGTACGCCCAATCGCTCTAGATGCGCGGCCAATGACATACCATAGCGCGTTTGCGCGGCAACAGCCTGAACTCTTGATTCCGCCAGATGCATCTGGATGCCCAATTCATGCTCAGTAGCCAGATCGCGACAGGCGGTCAGGAAGGCGTCGGTGCAATGCAACGGGATGGTGGGGCCAAGGGCAGGACGCGCCTGCTCTGCGTCAAAAGTCCAGCTTTCCAAGATGTCACGACAAATAGAGATATGCGCCTCTTGCGGAGCCGCTTTCATGGTATCGGCACGTGTTCGAAGCTCATCCGGCAGAGCTTCCATCAACCCCGGAATGGCGCGAAAGAGTGTTATGTCCGCCATCATTGGCGCAAGCACTACGCGCACGCCAAGATCGCGATACCCTTGTACAATTGCCGACAAGCCTTCTTTGGACGCGGTAGGAAACTCGAAGTACATGTCATACGCCGAGGTGCAGCCCTTTAGCACCATCTCAGCCGCGTTGAGTTGAGCGGCCAAGCGTTTGTCTTCGAGGGTGAAGCCTCCAGATGTCCAGGGTGCCGCGTTCAACAGCAACTCGAGTGACCATTTGTCGCCCAGACCTTTGCCAAAACTGCCATGACCATGGGTGTGCGAATTGACGAGGCCGGGAATGATGAGCTGATCGTACGCATCAATCTCTAACGCAGCCTCAGGCGCGGCCATGCCGGGCGCGCCGACCTTACGGATGACGTCGCCCTCGATAAGGAGATCCGCTTTGTCTGCCTTGCGGCCCGCGATATCGAGCACCAATCCATTACGGATAACCTGCAACATCAAATATCTCGCTTCGCCATATGATGCCCGATATCCTGAACTTTCGCTGCCGCCCTCGTCGTTTCGTAAACGATCTGGCCTTCAGACATAACGAGGATCCGGTCAGAAAGCTCCATGATTTCGTCAAGGTCTTCGCTCAGGAGCAGAACTGCTCCGCCTGCATTCCGCGTATCGAGAATACGCTGACGAATTTCCGCGACCGCCTTGAGATCCAGCCCGAAACACGGGTTCTGCACGATGAGCAGTGCTGCGCCGTCGGCCAACTCACGCGCGAGCACCGTGCGCTGTACATTCCCGCCAGACAGTGTTTCGATCGGAGCGTCCGGCCCTTGGGTCTTGATGCGGAACTGACCAATCAGTTTGCTTGCGCGGTCACGCATTGCCGCGCGGTTGAGCCAGAAGCCCGCCAGACTCATAGGCGGTTCATCATAAAGCCGGAGTGATAGGTTTTCCGCAACTGACATACCACGTACACAGGCGTTTTGCAGTGGTGCCTCAGGTAGCAGCTTGACCCGATGGGTCCGCATCTCGGATCGGGTGCGATAATAGGGTTTGCCAGAAACTTCAAGCGCACCTGCCAAGAGGGCACGCTGACCCGCCAATACTTCGACAAGCTCTGTCTGGCCATTACCGGAAATGCCCGCGATACCTACGATCTCGCCCGAACGTACCGCGAGATCAAGGGATCGGACGGCCGGCAAGCCCTTGTCATTTTCAACCCCGAGGCCTTGAAGTGCCAAGACGACGGCGCCGTTCCCGGCAGTATCACGGGTGCTGGAGGTCGTTGAGGGCTCGTCGCCCACCATCATGCGTACCATGTCACTGCGATTGAGTTCGGCGACGCGCCCTTGCCCTGCATGCTTACCTTGGCGCAAGACCGTTACCTCGTCGGCATAGGATTCCACTTCGCGCAGCTTATGCGAAATGAGTACAACGGAAATGCGTTTCTCATCGGTAAGCCGCCGCATCAGTCCAAGAATCTGGTCAGCCTCGTCAGGCGTGAGTACGGAGGTCGGCTCGTCCAGTATCAAAAACCGGCTGCCGAGTCGCAATTGTTTCAAGATTTCGAGCTTTTGCTTTTCACCTGCAGACAGGCTGCTGACCAGCCGATCGAGATCGAGCTTGAAGGGCATCTTTGCCATGAAAGCGGTCAGCGATGCTCGAGCCTTGGCCCAGTTCATCACCTGCGGCAGGTCAGGCTCTCCCAGAATAAGGTTTTCCGCGACGGTCATGGAAGGGATCAGCGTGAAGTGCTGATAGACCATCCCAAGCCCTTGTTGCTGCGCCTGACGCGGTGAGGTGATGACCGTTTCCTTGCCGTCTATCAAGATGGAGCCGCCATCCGCGCGATAGCTGCCCATCAGACATTTGACTAGGGTGCTCTTGCCTGCGCCGTTCTCTCCCAAGAGGGCATGGAAACTGCCCGGATCGATTTTGAATGAGACGTCGTCGAGCGCGGTAAAGGCACCGAAGTGCTTGGTCAGTTTCCAGATTTCCACCTCGGGAGGTGGCGGGAAGTCGAGGTTTGGCAGATCGGTCATCGGTTGATTGACACCTCTCCCGGTGCGCCTTCCAGCGCTTTCTGGGGCGACGAACTATAGATCAATACAGCCAGCGTGAGGAAATAGGGAGCGGCTCCGTAAAGATAATAATTCGTGGTAATTCCCACAGTTTGCAACGCCGGACCGAGTGCTGTGGCCCCACCGAAGAGCAGTGACGCGTAAAAGCACCGTACCGGATCCCAGCGGGCAAAAATCACTAAAGCCACAGCCATCAGTCCTTGTCCGCTCGAAAGCCCCTCGTTCCATGTACCAGGAAAGTAAAGAGACAGGTAAGAGCCGCCCACGCCGGCAAGAAACCCGCCTGCAACCGTACCAAGCATACGCACGCGCAGGATGTTGTATCCCAAGGCCTTCGCCGCCTCTTCGCTATCGCCCACCGTGCGAAGCATCAGGCCCCAACGGGTGGTCTTCAAGGCCCACGCCATGAACAATGCGAGGATGAAGCCGGCAATAAATAGTATGTTGATTTTGAGCGCCGACTGCACCTGCGGGGAACTGCTCCACCATGCAAAATCGATATCAGGCAGACGTGGGGCGGAGGGATTGATGAAAGGCTTTCCAAGAAAGAACGCAAGACCCGTGCCGAAGATGAACAGCGAGATTCCAACGGCAATATCATTCACGCGCGGCAGGCTGCAAACAAGCGCATGAACAAGAGAGAGCGCCGCCCCTGCAAGACCTGCCACCAGCACACCAAGCCATGGCTCACCCGTCAGAACAGCAGTCGCGTAGCCGCTCATTGCCCCAACAACGAGAACTCCTTCGAGGCCAAGATTCACACGGCCTGACTTTTCCGTCAGCGTCTCACCTAGGCTGACGAAGAGGTAGGGTGTGGAAACCCGTATGGCCCCACCGATTACGGCGATAAGAACGCTCCACCAACTGATATCTCCGGCGTCCATCAGGCTGTCCTCCAACTCGCGGGCTGGAATACTGACAGCCGTCCGTAAGCTGCGTTCGAGGCCAGCACAACCATGAAAAGAAGGCCCTGAAGCACCTGCGTGGTCGCATCAGGCAAATCGAACCGGCGCTGTAGGAGTCCACCGCTCGCCGTAATCCCACCAAGTAGAATAGCCAGCACGATGATCGCCGCGGGGTTCTGCCGCGACAGGAAGGCCACGAGGATACCAGCATAGCCAAAGCCAACCGCAAGACTTTCAGAGGCAAAGCCATGCACGGCCATCACCTCAAACGCACCTCCGATCCCCGCCATTGCCCCGCCGATGAAGCAGCAAAGGATCACCATACGGTTGATCGGTAGGCCCGCCATCTGCGCGGCGCGCGGGTTACCGCCCAGAATATCCACGCCAAAGCCAAAAGTCGTACGGCGCATGATCACGTAAAGGATCAGGCAAACCGAAACACCCGCGGCCAGACCCCAGTGCACGCCTATAAACTCCATTTCACCGACGCGCAGGCTTTCGGGAATGGACCAGCTGGATGTCTTGAGCACCCGCTCCCAATCACGGATCGGACCGGTGATCAGGTGGTACATCAAAGCGATGGCAATATAGTTGAGCAGCAGCGAAGAAATCGTTTCGTTCACACCCCGATATTGGCGAAGAGCCCCAACGAGGCCAATCCATGTGCCACCCGCCAGAGCGCCCGCAAGACACATCATGGCTACGCCCGGGAGGAAAGGTGCATCGCCGAGCGCCACACCCGCGAGCACCGTGGCAACCCCGCCCACGACGAGCGCTCCTTCTCCGCCGATGACCAATAGCCCCGCCCGCGCAGGAATTGCTGTGCAGAGCGCGGTGAGCATCAACGGCGCGGCATTTGTTAGCGTACTTTCGATAGATATCTGGCGCGCGAATGATCCCAGGTATAGGACGTAATATACATCCACAGGATTATGACCTAAGGCGGCAACATAAACGCCGAAAATCGCCATAGTGAAAGCGAAAGCAGCGACGTTGATCGTCACTGCTTCCGCGGAGCTTAGTAAGCCGGAAGAGTTCATAGTTGAGCCCGGTCCTAGCCGACCGTGCCTTCGACGAACCAATCAACGCCCAGTTTGAAGGGAGTGTCACTGTTGGCCTTCACTTCGCCTTCTTCAAGGATAACGTTGCCCTGATTGTCCTTAAGAGGGCCTTTGTAGAGCATCAGCGTATCATCGATAAAACCCTGCTTGGCGGCCATCACCTCGTCACGCACCTCTTGCGGCACGGCTTGACCAAAGGGACTAATTTGCACCATGTCTTCCTTGAATCCGCCGCGCTTGAGATTTGGATAAGGCTCGCCCGCCAAGAAAGCTTCTACGAATTCTGCGCCTGAGGCCCAGTTCCATTCGGCCCCGGTGAGAAATCCCTTCGGTGCGAGCGGGCTCAGGTCGGAGTGGTAACCACACGTATAGACGCCGCGTGCCTCAGCCGTTTCAATTGACACCTTAGGACTGTCCACATTGGCGATGATCACGTCGCAGCCCTGATCAATCAGGCTGTTCGTGGTTTCGGCTTCCTTGACCGGATTGTTCCAATCGCCGGTGATGACCACGTTGCATGTTATGTCCGGGTTCACCGACTGTGCGCCCAGAACGAAGCCATTGCAGTTGTTGTATATGAAATACAGCGGTTTCGAACCGATGAAACCGATCTTGCCGGTCTTGCTCATGCGGCCCGCCGCGATGCCGCAGAGATAATGCGCTTCTTCCGTGTAGCCGCGATACCCGATGACGTTCGTTGGATCGCCTTCTTTCCAGATTGCGCCGATATGGGTGAAGAGCACATCCGGATACTCTATCGCCATTTTCTTGAGGCTGTCCCAGTAGCCGAAAGACGTACCGAAGATCACTTTTGCACCATCAAGCTCAATCATCGATTGGATAACTTTTTCGACCTCGGCAGTCTCGGGTACGTTCTCCTGCTCGACGACAGTGACACCATCAATGGCGGCAACTTTCTTAGCAGCGTCCCAATGCGACTGGTTCCAGCCAAAATCCTGCCGGGGGCCTACATAGATGAAGCCCACGGTTACATTGCCCATAGCGGCTACCATGCCCGGAAGCGCGGCGGTGACTGCACTTGCCGCCATGAGGCTGCCAGCGCGATGCATAAAACTACGGCGTGAATATCCCTGTCTAGTCATATCATTCTTCCCTTTTGAGTGACCGGCGCAAAATTCAATTTAAGCGGCGCGGGCAGTAGCTTTCGGATCGCGTGGAGCGAAAAAGAAGTCGCGCCGCGGATAGGGCGTCATGTGCCTTCACATCTGCGCGAGGCAAGAAACAAGGTGTGGGAATTTGACACTGCTGCGTTTTAATTCGGCAAAAATGTTTATTTATTAAGCGATAATGGCAAACTCGCACAGTATTTAGGCTGCGCCAGTCCAGATAAGCTGCCGATCATTCCACCTTTTCCCCATTTCTCCAAATAGGATTGTTCAGTCCGCAGCTCGGACAACGACACCCAAAGCGCTGCGCATTGAATGGACGCCCGCTTTTCTTGCTTCATTTCGGCTGACCATAACAGTCGGTTTCCTTGCTGCATATGCGAACAATGGTGACCAAGCACTTCCGCTTTGGGCTCGTTCCAGTCATAAGCTGCACTTCACTCGAATGTCGGCTTCGGGAAAATCGGGCAGTTCAGCTACCACGCCATAAGGACCTGGCACGGTGGCAGCGCTTCCCTGTTTGTTCCTTTTCTTTCGCTGATACTGGACCGAGATTTCCCTGTTAACATGTTTAGGGAAATCCCACTCAAACCGCTGTTTTCTTTGCCGAAACAAAGTCGACAAGCTAGATGATCAGCAAAATCGGCAATTTTTCCCTGTATTTTCGCTGTTAACAGGGAATTTGGGCGCAGACTGGATAGCTCGAGACTGGCAGCACAGCCAACCACCCTCAATAAATTATTGTTTCTAAAAATCAAATATCCGGTCAACTCAGATCATTTCCACAATTAATCCAACAGCGCGAATTGACTTAGCTGCATCTCGGTCTTGGCGACGGCCTCATTTTCTGATGTCGATATCATGCCAAAGTTCCGAATGGTTTGTAATTCAGTGTTTGTTGTAGAAACTCTAGCAATCCGCCAGAATTTGTTTGAACAAGCTGGCGTTGTGTCTCAGAAAACAAAAAGTTTCTCAAAAATTTCCTTAACCGATCGGGCGCGCCTGGGTGGGGAAACTTGTGCAACCAGAATTGAAAGAAAAGGTTTCTCGTGCCCAGGAGACAATGCCGAGACCACCTTGGCTCCGGTGATGCACTTGAGGCTCAATCCGGGCGATTGCTGCACTGTCAGGTATTCTCAGTTACGAAGCCAGTAGCCCCATTTCTTCCAGTTTTAAGTCGAGTTTTCCGATCTCTTTGACTGGGTCGTCAATGTCTTTCATTTCCACAGAAATGGGATCCCGAACCTGCGCGGGACGACGGAAGGAGACGAGCGTTCCAATCACTCTGTCTATTTCTGTATTTTCCTGCCATCGCGTCTCGGCTTCTTGTAGGATCCGGCGGGAGATAAGGACGGCTTTCGAATAATGCGGGCGTTCGCTAAATACTCGCAAAGGACTGCTCTGCGGGACAAACCGAGCTTTCGCAGCAGCGCGGCGCTGGGGGATCAAGCAAGGCATCGCTGACGTGCTGTAAAGTTATGCATCATCCAGAACTGGAAGGCTTTTTCATACAAGAAACACGATTACGATTGCCCATTCATAATCGAGGAAAGAAAGGCAGAGAAGAGTTCGCCTTGTGAATTGATGCGAAGCTTTGTGTATATATTTCTTCGATGAATGCGAACTGTACCCGATGAGATGCCCAATAGCTTGCCGACCGCGTCGGCGGAGTGTCCCTTGAGTGTATGCTCGACGACTTCACGTTCACGCGGGGTGAGAACGCCTTCGCCAATACTCTGAAAAGCCAGCTCGATTTTCTCTCCTAAGGCGGGGGCAACTTGCGTCGTTTCGCTGGCGGTGTGCGCCCAGTTTTTTTGGCACGATGCTTCCACGACCGGCCACGCTGCCTTTAGTGCTTTGAACTCACTTTTGCTGAAGCGCTTGGTCTTGCGCATCAGTGACACCACAATCGACAGGGTTTCATGGATTGTGACCAAATATCCAATTTCTTCCGCCAACCCGGTTTGAGCGTAGTAACTGCGGAAGTACTCGCCCTGGTAGAAGCGATCAGGCGCGATATCGCTCAAACGCCACAAACCGGGTTTCACTTTGCCCGTGCTCGCCAGAAAAAAGGGATCGAGCAAATACGGTCCTTCAACGTATTGGTCCACGTGAAGCACCCTGCGTTCGGGCGAGAAATCGTCATAAAGTGCCAGCGGTCTCGAAGTGCCGATGTATCCAAAAATCACCGTGTAGTCAAAACTTACAATGCTCTTCAGTCCGTCCGAAAGACTTCGAGCAAAGTCTGGTTTTTCCAGATCGCCAATAATTTGAGCGACATGCGTATTCCAATCAAGTGCCATGAATGATCATTCGATTTTCTGACTTTCTTTGCTCGACTACCACAAAAGGCATATTTACTTTGAAGCCAAAAATCTAGTGTATTTGTTAATAGATGATATATGGCCTGCAATGCTGAAATCGAATCTAGATATGGGAAATGAAGCATATACCGAGCGTGCTGTAGCTTCGGCTTCAATCGCTGAGTTGAACGACGTTTCCAAGTTATTCGGAACTGTCCAAGCGGTAAGCGACATGAACCTGCGCATAGCTCAGGGTGAGTTCCTGTCGTTTCTTGGCCCTTCAGGATGCGGGAAAACGACCGCACTACGTATGCTCGCCGGGTTCGAGACGCCAACGACTGGTAAGGTATTGATTGACGGGAGGGACGTGTCGACGCTTGAGCCATACAAGCGTCCCGTCAACATGGTGTTTCAAAGCTACGCCCTGTTTCCGCATCTGACGGTGGGTCGCAACATCGCATACGGACTGAAACAACGCCGCCCCAAAATCGATTCCAAATCCATAGATGACAAAGTTACTCATGCGCTCGAAACGGTTCGCTTATCAGGATTTGAGAACCGTCGTATCTGGGAGATGTCAGGCGGACAGCAGCAGCGGGTTGCACTTGCTCGCGCGATCGTAAACGAACCGAAACTGCTGTTGCTTGACGAACCTTTGGCCGCGCTTGATCGTAAGCTGCGCAAGGAAATGCAGATTGAGCTTCAAGACCTGCAGCGGGATCTCGGTATCACGTTTGTTCTGGTTACTCACGATCAAGAAGAAGCGCTCTCTCTGAGTGACCGCATATGCGTTATGCGTGCCGGTCGTATTGTTCAGACAGGAACACCACAGGACCTCTACGATCAGCCGAACTCGCGCTACGTTGCAGACTTTGTAGGTACTTCAAACTTCTTCGATGGTTTGGTTAACCAAATCAATGGGTCAACGGGCTCAATATCGCTCCGGGGTGGCCGCATCTACAAATCGCACTTAAGCGGAGCTATCTCGGTTGGGAACGACGCATGTTTAAGCGTCCGCCCTGAGCAGATCAGACTACATCTCTCAGGGACCCCGGAGACCCTTGAAGGTAAGGTGCTGAACCGGATTTTTCTGGGCGAGCACACGGAGTATCTGATCAGCCAGGAGAGTTTGGGGAACATCACCGTCCTGGCACCGCGTCAGTCGGATGAAGGCCTTAGTAATCTGGGCACAGGCGACACCGTTTACATGGACTGGAGCGCGGACGCAGCGCTCATACTGCCAAAAGACTAAACCCAAAATCAACTCAACAGAGGAGACCCAAGATGACGGATCATATTTCAAAGAAGAAATTCATGGAAGAACTGCGCAGGTACCAAAAAGGGTCTGTGACGCGCCGCCATTTCCTAGGAGTAACCGGACTTGGTGCCGCGACGGCCGTGTTGGGTTCTACGATGCCCGGGTTGCGTGCAACGACTGCAATGGCCTCTGACATTGGGGATCGAGTAGTTCTGGCGACCTGGCCCAACTATCATGACGAAGCCAATTTCGACATGTTCACAGATAAGACAGGCGCATTTTTGCAGGTCAATGTTTTTGGCTCGAACGAGGAAATGCTGGCTAAGCTGCAGGCCGGCGGTAGCGGGTGGGACGTGTATGTACCAACTAACTACACAATCACGACCTACGTTGAAGAAGATCTGATCGAGCCGTTGGATCTGTCAAAGCTGCCAAACTACGACCCCGCAGCTTTTGATCCACGTTTCTCCGATGCGGGTATTGTGGACGGTGTGGTTTATGCCGTGCCAAAGAACTGGGGCACAACCGGCATGGCGATCAACATGTCACACAACGGCGGTAAGCCGTTCACGTCGTGGAAAGAATTCTTCGATCGCACGATGGATGACTTCTCCGGTCGCACAATGGTCCATGATTACCAGCTGACGACAATTGGTGCTGCGCTGAACTACCACGGGTACTCGTTCAACTCGGTCGATGAGGCAGAACTGGCTGATGCAGAAAAGCTGCTGATCGACGTCAAGCCGCATCTTTTTGCAATCACGTCTGACTACCAGCCAGCCATGCGGTCCGGCGATGCGTGGCTCACAATCTGTTGGACAGGTGACGGTAAACAGCTCAGCACGGACATCCCAGAGATTGCTTACGCCCTGGGTAAAGAGGGTGGAGAGTTGTGGAGTGACTACTATGCAATTCCGAAAGGCGCGCCACATATGGAAGCTGCCTATGCGCTCATCAACTTCATGCTCGATCCGGAAGTGAACGCACGTGAAGTTCTGGCTCATGGGTATCCTGTGGCCGACAGCCGGACAAATGAGCTGCTACCGGAAGAGGTCCTGAACGACCCGATCCTCTACCCGGCTGCAGAACTGTTGAATGCACTTGAGTTCGGCGCCGCGGCCACACTGACCGATCCGAACCGTGCAGAGTTATTGGCGCGCTTCAAGTCGGCCTGATTGAAACCGGCAGGCAGTTTGGCATGACACAACGTTTACGCAATTGGCTTCTGGTCGCTCCGGCCGCGGCGTGGCTGATTGTGATGCTAGTCTTGCCGCTGTCTGTCGTGTTTGTCTTCAGCTTTGGAGAGCGGGCACCGTCCGGCGGATATGTGCCCGCTTTCACTTTTGAGCAATACGCCAACTTACCGGCGCGGTTCACAGCCTTCAAAAACACGCTGATCCTCGCGCCTCTGGGCACCATTATGGCGTTGTTGATTGCCTACCCCTTGGCGTATCAGCTTGCGGTACGGACGAGTCAACGCTGGAAAACTCTGCTTTTGGTCTTGGTGATTGTACCGTTCTGGACCTCGATACTGATCCGGAGTTATGCGTGGATTTTCCTATTGGGTGGCGGCGGCATTCCAGCTCTTTTGGCCAGTTTGGGAATCGAGGACGTCCGGCTGATCTATACACCTTTCGCGGTTCTGGTCGGGATCGTTTACGGCTATCTGCCACTCATGGTCTTTCCGATTTACGTCAGCCTCGAGCGTTTGGATAAACGCCTGCTCGAAGCCTCTGCTGATCTCGGGGCCCATCCAGCAACAACATTCCTTACGGTGACACTTCCGATGTCGATTTCGGGAATAGCGACAGGATGCATGCTCGTTTTCATCCTCTTGATGGGAGAGTTTCTTATCCCCGCGCTCTTGGGGGGTGGGAAGGTCTTTTTTGTCGGAAACGCCCTCGTTGATCTTTTTCTTCAGTCCCGCAATTGGGCCTTCGGCTCAGCGGTTGCTATGATGCTGATCATTATCATGCTTGTGACTGTCACCTTGTATATGCGTCTGATTTCTCGCCTGAACGTGCAGCGCGATGATGCACAGTTGATGTGAGGGTCTGATGCGACTCTATGCCTTTTGCGTCTACGTGTTTCTTTACACACCTATCGCGATCATTGCGCTTTTCAGTTTCAGTGCCGGACGCAGCGCCAGCCAATTGGAAGGCTTTTCCGTCAAATGGTATGGGCGCGCGGTCAACAATCCGTTTGTCATGGATGCGCTGGGGAACAGCATTTTCGTCGCCTTCGTGTCGGCAACACTGGCGAGTATTCTCGGAACACTGATGGCGGTGGGTTTGCAAGGCATAAGAGGCCCGGTGCGGGCATTTTTTGACGCGCTGATTTACATTGCTGTCATGATCCCCGGAATTGTTATTGGCATTGCGACCCTAATTGCGCTTGTGACGGTCTTCGATGTTGTAAACCCTTGGGTTGCGTCTTTTTGGGCAGATGCTGCTGCAGCCCCCAAATTGTCCATGGGCATGGGGTCTTTGATCGCAGCCCACACGATGTTCACTCTTGCACTGGTCGTCATTATTGTGCGTGCGCGGCTTTCGAGCCTCGAAGCCGCGTTAAGTGAAGCTTCTGCAGATCTTTACGCCACGCCGTTCGGTACCTTTCGGCAGATCACGCTACCCTTGATCGCGCCCGCCATTCTGGCAGGCTTTCTGCTGAGTTTCACCTTTAGTTTCGATGATTTCATCATTGCGTTCTTTGTCGCAGGGTCTGAGACGACTTTACCCATCTATATTTTCTCCTCGATCCGGCGCGGAATTACACCGGAGGTGAATGCAATCGGCACAATGGTGATGGTTGCGTCCTTGATCTTGTTGATAATCGCTCAACTCATTTTGCGCGGTGGTGCCAAGCCCAAACGCTGACAGATTTGGAAAGGAAGTTGATGTTACTCGAAGACAGAGTTGCATTTATTACAGGTGCAGGGTCCGGTATCGGCGCGGCAGGAGCCAAAGAACTCGCCCGCCAAGGCGCGAAGGTCGTGGTCACCGACCGGGATTCAAACGCGGCTCAGGAAGTGGCAAGTCTCATAACTGCCGAAGGGTTTGCTGCTGACGCCCTTCAGCTTGATGTCACAAACGATGTGGCTCTCACTGATGCCATCGCCGAGGTTGCAGAAAAACATGGGCGGCTCGATGTGCTGCACTCACACGCCGGGCTCCAGGTGGAAGGTAAACTTGAGCAGGTTGCCGTTACAGATATGGACGCGTCTTGGGCCTTAAACGTGCGAGCACACTTTGTTGCGGCTAAGGCAGTTCTGGCGCCAATGCGCAAGCAGGGCGGCGGCAGCGTGATTATCACCTCCTCAAATTCGGGCGTGCAATACGATCGAGAAATGATCGCATACGCCACGACCAAACATGCAGTTTTGGCCATGACACGTCAGATGGCTGCCGACTACGCGAAAGAGAATATTCGGTTCAATTCACTCTGTCCCGGTTTCATTGACACCCCCTTCAACCGTGGGTTCGAGGTCCAGATGGGGGGCAGAGAAAAGCTTGAAGAGTACATCAGTGACGTCATTCCAATGGGCCGCTTCGGTACTGTTGAAGAGATTGCAGACGCCATCGTTTTTCTCGCCTCTGACCAGTCTTCTTTTATGACCGGTCATGCGTTGGTCATCGATGGCGGCGAGTGCATCTAAAAAATTTACGACGGGGGAGAAATTAAAATGACCAATGCAACTGCAGGCCGGCTTGCCGGAAAAACAGCCGTCATCACAGGTGGTGCCGCGGGTATTGGCCGCGCCAGTTCCTTGATGTTTGCCCGTGAAGGCGCCCGTGTTGTCATCATCGACATCAATGAAAAAGCAGCACACGAAACGGTTGAAATGATCACATCCACCGAAGGCTCGGCGCATTTTTTTCAAGCGGATGTTTCCAAGGCGGATCAGGTGGATCGCGCATTTGACGCGATCAAAGCTGAGGTCGGCACATATGAGGTTTTGTTTAACCACGCGGGGACAATCATAGTTAAACCACTGCACGAGTCGACGGAGGAAGACTACGATCGCTTGATGGATATCAACGTGCGATCTGCCTTTCTGGTGTGCAGACGCGCTTTGCCGGAAATGACGGCAAACGGCGGGGGCAGTATCGTGTTCACGGCCTCCATTGCGTCGGAACTCGGCTATGCTTTGGAGGCCCTTTATTGCATGACGAAAGGTGCGGTTCTGCAGCTCTCTCGCACGATCGCAGTCGAATACCGGGAACAGGGTATTCGGTGCAATGCGGTGTGCCCCGGGTTTGTGAAAACGGCCCATGGATTGCGCGAGATTGCTGAGCTTGATGCGGCAGGCCAGACTTGGGAGGACGGTGATCTTGCCGCGACACAAGGTCGAATTTGCAAACCAGAAGAAGTGGCTTCCGCCGCCCTGTTTCTCGCGTCAGACGAGTCCAGTTTCGTGAACGGTATGGCGCTTTACGTCGATAACGGTTGGTACACCAAGGGATGACGCCAACGGACGCTGGACGGTTCCGACACGATGAAAATGCAAAGCAATGCCCGAATAAACTGATCGCTGGGTCGCAGCATGCAAAAGCGGGATAAATGGCTTCTTTGGGCTCAACTCGGTCACCTCAGTTTTTTTCTCAGGCGACTGGTTGGGTGCGGGTAGCCGCCATTCGCGGCAAAATTGTCGAAATTCGGCAGTGAACGGCTGCTTCGCGCGGGAGCGGACGGCGGTCAATAATAGTACTATGAACGAGTCGCGGACGGAGCTGCCTGACGCTGGCGCCGCGAAAACTCCCTTTTTTGCCCGACGGTGTCATCGAATTGCTCGCGGCGGCGCAGCAGGATTTACCGAAAACAGACTTTCAAATCACGCAAATCGACCAAAATTCGATCCGGACATTCGCTGCGCCCCTGTTCTAAGTCTTACATGTGGACGAAGCCGCCGTTGGCTGTACTGCAGCACGATTACTCTTCGGACAAAACTGCCTTTCGCAACTGCCTTGCAAATTTGTTTCCGCCCAAACCATGAATTTCCAAATAGTGGGGCTTCACGAGAGGCCAGCAATTTCAAAACTGTCAAACAGGCGTTCTGCAGTGGCCTTGTTTTTGTAAGGAAAGATTTTCTTGAAGTTCTCTAGATCAAAATCAGGCCGCGCAGCATAAAGCGCAGAACGGGCAGACACCATGCGATCGGGATTTTCTAGCTTGGCGTAACAGGCTGCCCGATAGGCATGGATGTAGAACGGTGGAGACTGCACCCGTTCGAAGGCCAAAACTGCTTCTTTGTAGCGACCCAACGTATGCAGACAACGGCCTTGGATCGACCAAAACCAGTCTGGAAAGAAGGGATTGACGCGCATACCTTCCCTGATCCGTTGAAGCCCGGCTTCCGGCTGATCCAGGTACATGAGGAAACGTCCATATTCGATCAGCACGAGCTCGTCATTGGGATTAGACTTCAGAGCAGCCTGAAATCTGAACTCTGCCTCGTCAAATTGCCTGTTAATGAAAAGGCTCATGCCACGCGCCAGATGGCCTTTCGCCTCGGTCGGATCGAGGGATATCGAACGCTCCGCCGCAGTAACTACATCGGAAAGCTCGATGCTGGCGTCGATATTCCAGCGATGATAGAGGCGCGCCATAGCGAGCCATCCGTAGGCGCGCCCGTAACCGGGCGACTGCTCAACTGCGAGCTCAAAGAGTTTTTCCGCCTCCACATAGCCCTCTTTGGAGAAGCGGTGGACAGCAGCGATACCCTTTAGCACAAGCTCGTAGCTTTCGAGACTGTCGGGTCGATTATCTGCCACCTTGGTGATGAGGCTTGCAGCCATACGATCCGCGGCAGTCGCCGAAACTGTGCGAGCGATTTCAGATTGAATATCAAAGACGTCCATCAACTCCCGGTCAAATCGCTCGGCCCATAGCTCGTGCCCTGTATGACAACTCACTAGATGTGCCGCGACGCGCAGTTTGTTCCCTGAGACGCGGACCGTACCGCTCAGATAAAACCGGACACCGAGTTGCGCACCTATTTCCTGCGCGGACAGACTTTCCTCGTTAATCCGGAACGCGGACTGCCGGGACACAACAAGCACGTCGGGAACACGCGACAGTTCAACGGTCACATCCTCGCAAATGCCGTCGCCGAGAAACTCCGCCTCGCTCTCTTTTGGCCACCCTTGAAACTTCAATACAGCGATCGAAGGCCGTGTGGGGGCTTGTACCCCAAGTGACAACGGGGGGCCTGCTGTTTTCGAAGACTGGGAGGTTCCATCGACTGGTTGTCGCCTGTCTTTTCGTATTTTCTGGGCAATTTCCTTGCTGAGCGTTTCGGGTTCGACACCAAGTTCGCGCGTCAACACCTCTGTCAGATTGGAGAACTGTTTGAGGGCTGCGTCGTGGCGTCCCTGAGCGTGGTAGACGCGCATAATCCGGCGGTGAACATGCTCTTGCAACGGATCAAACTGCAGGAGCCTTTGGCCCGTGGCAATCATTTCTTCATACCGGCGATTTTCTGCATTCAGGTCGGCAAGACGCAGAAGTGCTGCCATTGCTCGTGACCTCAGCGCGCCGCGCTCTGCATCAAGCCAACGGTCAAACTCAGGTGTAACCGCACCCAGCCCCTCAAGAAAGTCTCCCCGGTAAAGTTCAACCAACTTTTGCAGGTCCTCGATGTCCGTCGCGTCCACTTTGGAGAAAAACTCGGTGAGATCCGAGTATATCTGGTCTTGGTTCAACCGAACTGTATCGGCTGATGCTTCAAGCCTGTCAGCCGCTGGGCCGAAGGATTTGCGAATGCCTGATAATGCCTGTCGGAGGCTGGATCTTGCTTGCTGTTCCGTAGCCTCGGGCCAAAGCAAAGCGCAGAGCGTTTCCCGGTTCGCTCCTGAAGGGCCGCGAATGCCAAGGAAGGCGATCAATGCAGTAGATTTGCGACCCACATGAATGTTTTCACCATTTATGGTGATGCCGACGGGGCCCAAAAATCGAAGAGTCAGCATTTCTCGGTCTTTCGTCAATCTTGCGTGAAATACGTTTTTACGGGGCGCTCACGCCGGCCAGCACTGTGATCTCACGCCCATTTCTTATCGTTCATGCATCTGAACTCCAACATAAAAGGAAATGGAACGATGTTTGATCCAAACCCGATGGCTACGAAATTTTACCTCGACGATGTTGAAAAAGCGGCCAAGACCGCGATCCGCAATCGTTCGCCGAAACCTGAAAGCCGTAAATATACACTCCTTGCAGTTTCCCTTGCCGGAACCGCTATTGTCTCAATTGCAATGACTGTTACTCCTTGGTTCTAGAATTTAGGTATCAAAAAAAGCAGCTCGCAGGGCTAGCTTGCGAGACGAGCAAAGCTGTGTCCCATAGCGCGATCGCTTTCGATCGTTTCGGCACAGACCAGTCGTTCACTGCGGAGCGGTCCAAAGAGCCCATTTGATAAGTCGCTTTGGGCGCAAAGCCGTAATCCGAGCGCTTTTGGCAAATGGCGGCTCTGTCGGGTGAAGCAGCCGTGCACGTCAGCAATTTTGATGTTTTGGTAGTGAAGGGCTGCTTCACCCAAAAGCAGACGCTGGCAAAAATCGGTCTACTTCCACTGTGCGGGATGAAACGGACCCTCATTGACAGAGTGCGAAGGTCCGCTTTTAGCTTCAGTGAGTGTTACTAAGAAAGATGATGAACCTCCTGTAGTCCATAAACGGGTGTTGGGATGCCCTCCATCCGCGCCTTGATCTGCAATGACAAAAACTGCGAATAGTGCCGCGACTGGTGAAGGTTGCCGCCATGCATCCACAGGTTTGGAACTTGGGTCGGTTTCCACATGTTGCGCTGCTCGCCTTCCCATGGCCCAGGATCCTTGGTTGTATCAGACCCAAGCCCCCAACACTTGCCAAGCTGATCAGCCAGTTCTTGACCCATCAGATCAGCGACCCAACCGTTCATCGAGTTGTAGCCCGTCGCATAAACCACGAGATCCGCGTCCAGATGCGTCCCATCGTCCAGGATCACCCCGGTCTCATCAAGAGCCATGACCTGACCACGCTTGAGCTTAACCTCTCCGTCAATGATCAACTGGCTTGCGCCGACGTCGATGTAGTACCCCGACCCACGCCGAAGATACTTCATAAACAGTCCGCTTTCGTCGTCACCCCAATCCAACCAGAAGCCAGCTTTCTCCAGCCCGTCGTAGAACTCTTTGTCCTGCTCTTTCATGGCCGCATAAGCTGGAATCTGGAACTCGTGCAAGATGCGATACGGCAAAGACGCAAAGACCAGGTCCGCCTTTTCTGTCGTCATACCCGCCGCAACGGCGCGTTCGGAATAAAGATCGCCAAGCCCCACCTCCATCAACGTGTCTGATCGCACGATATGGGTCGATGACCGCTGCACCATGGTGACATCGGCGTCATGTTCCCAAAGTGCGGCGCAGATATCGTGGGCGGAGTTGTTTGATCCCACCACAACAACCTTCTTGCCGGTCCACGCATCAGGTCCATCATGTTCCGACGAATGCTGTTGAACGCCTTTGAAAGTCTCCATACCCGGAAACTCCGGCATACGCTTTTTGCCCGACATGCCGGTTGCCATAACAAGCTGCTTGGGCTTTAGTACGACCTCTTCTCCGTCACGGTCCACCACGATAGTCCACTCGCCGGACGCCTCGTTAAAGCTGGCAGATTTAGCGGTGGTGCGGGTCCAATAGTTGAGCTCCATCACATTGGTGTACATCTCGAGCCAATCGCCGAGCTTGTCCTTGGGTGAAAATACGGGCCAGTTTTCAGGGAATTTTATGTAAGGGAGATGATCATACCATACCGGGTCATGCAGGCAGAGCGACTTGTAGCGGTTGCGCCAGCTGTCGCCCGGGCGTTCGTTCTTTTCGACGACAATCGTCGGAACCCCAAGCTGGCGCAGCCGCGCACCCATGGCGATACCACCCTGCCCACCGCCGATGATGACGCAATAGGGCTGCGTTTCATACCCAAGCTCGGTCTCTTCGCGGGCCCGTTCTTCGGCCCAGGTCGACCGGTTCTTACCCGCCCCGTGCTTTGCGCCCATCGGGCGATTGTCGCCTGCCGGTTCCTCATGACCTTTCAGTTCTACCATCGTTGTCAGAAGGGTCCATATCTTGTCACCCTTGAGGCGGATCAAACCGTAGCCTCTCGCAACCTCTGTTTCAAACTCAATCCAAGCAGTCGTAACACCGCCATCTTCTGTTGGCACTTCGCCCTCAGCAATTTTCCAGCCTCTGGGCTTCGTGGTGGCAAGCTGATGGGACAGCATATCCGCGACCTGATCCTTGCCTTCGATTGTCTTGATATTCCAAGTAAAGCTGACGAGATCACGCCAATAACAATCGTCCTCAAACATGTCACAGGCCGCGGCAATATCTTCTTTGGATAATGCCTCGCCGAATGCATCCAAGAATGCCTGAGTTTGATCAGAAACTGTGGTATCGAGCATGTTATTCCTCCCTTTTTGCTGCGATTTTCGGCGAGCATAACACATTTCGCGAGTCGGTCCGTTCTTTGGCCAAAGTCGTGAGACTGCACGTTTGTGCAAGGCCCGGCATTGGGTGAGTTGGGTCTGAATAAACCGTTCGAAACACTCGGCACCGGTTTTCGCCAGGCGGACATAGCGCCATTTCGATGCGGCTGTGCCAATGACCGCTTTCTTTAATCGGAAAGGGCGTGTTTCAGTTATCCAAGTTCCATTGTTGCTATGGCATGAAACATAGGTGGGTTAGAATCAGGTCGCAGGCCTTTGAACATTCGGGCAGTTTCAAAAACTGGTTTGAAACCATGGTTTTGTAACAGTGCGCAAAGCGGTGAACTTTGCTCCGGTACGTCGATAAAGACAGGTTCGTTAGGTTCTGCGAACGGATTTGATGCCAATAAGGCCTGAGCATCAGCTTGCGAAGTTGCGTAAAGCGGGCCGACTTTTGTGCCAGAAATGCAGAGCCGGAAAGTCGCATATCCTGTGACCTTCACTCCGTCCGTCAGAGCCATAGTCTGCCGATTTAAGGATGTGCTGAACCATGCCGCTGCAAATGCCGTGCGGTTCATACCGCAAACTTCTGCGTCACGGTTGAGCAGCGTTTCTGTCTGATGGGTCAAGACGCGCCGAACTCTGGGATCCGGTTCCGCTTCCATCCATCCTTCGTACCGAATGGTCCTGCCATATTTCACAAAGCCTGAACGTGCATAGTTCTCTTGCTGCTCGGGCACCCCGTCTAACCCGATGCTGCGCGTCCCGGCATGTGCAATGCCCGCGCGCCAGACATCCGTGCCGTGACCTTGTCCACGAAAGAACGGCTTGCACAAGTAAAGTCCCAGGAAGGCAAAATCAGGGTCGTGGTTAACGACGGAAATCGCGGCGACAGGTTCTTCATCAACCTCTTTGATCAGAAAGCCTTGAGGATCAGCTACATGAAAAGCCTCTGCATCTTCCAGTCCCGGGTTCCATCCTTCATCCTCAGCCCAGCCCAGGACCGTGCGCAAGTCTTCCGGGGTCATCACTCGGATTGTCATGAGGAAAGCGCATCTTTGAGCGACAGGGTGCGCCCATTCCGCTCTCGCAGATCAAGCGCCGAGTGCAGATCAACCAGATGGCTGCGCATCAATTCCTCCGCCCGTTGTTCGTTGTGATCCGCCAAGGCTTGCACCAATGCATGATGCGCATGTTTTTCACACAGCGCGCTTTCACGTCGCCAGTAGAGCGCAATGATCAGCGATGACCGTGCGATCAGCGTCTCGATAAACCCCGCTATTGTTGTCTGCTGTGCAATGCGCGCGATCTCTGTATGGAACAGACCTGAGAGGTACAGCGCCCGGCCAGGATCATTTGCTTCAAGTGCTATATGTTCGTCATTGATGTGCCGCTCCAGCATCGCGATGTCTGCTGGCTGTGCGCGTTTGGCCGCACTGCGTGCGGTGCGCGGTTCCAGTAGTTCGCGTGCTTCAAAAACCTCATGGGCTTCCTTCGTTGAAGGAGATGCAACGGATGCCCCTTTGTTGCGCCTGATATCAACCAGCTTCATATGCGATAAGCTCTGCAAGGAAGCGCGCACCACAGTGCGTGATACCCCGTAAATCTCGGACAGTTCATCCTCGCCGAGCTTAGTGCCCGGCGCGATCCTGTGTTCGTGTATGGCGAGTGACAGAGATTGCGCGATGCTGTCGCTGGTCGCAGGCGGCGTTGATATCGAATCTGCGGTTTGGGTCATGTTTTTCCTTCCACTTCCCAAATGGCAGAGCCGTTGGCGTGCCTCAAGGCTTTCCTGTGTGAGCAACTGTAACTTAAATTGTATACAATTTTGTGTTCAATTTTTAGCCGCAGAGGGAACAAAGCGCAAAAATTTTATGCAGAGCCGTCAAAGGTTCTGTGAATGCGCCCTCAGAATTTGCTTTGCTGCCCGCCTGCTGACTTCAGTGGCGTTGCAGACTGGGGGATGTATGACCACACCGACCAAAGAACTTGAGCTGGTTTCTGTGACCAAGCGTTATGGCACAACGGTTGCAGTGGATGCGATCGACCACAAGTTCCAACCGGGCGGATACGCTTGTCTGCTGGGTCCTTCAGGCTGCGGCAAATCTTCGACTCTTCGAATGATCGCGGGGCATGAGACCGTATCGGAGGGGTCCATCCTGCTGGGTGGCGCTGACATCTCAGATTTGCCGCCTGCAAAGCGTGGCACGGCCATGATGTTTCAGAACTACGCCCTTTTTCCGCACCTAAGCGTGGCTGAAAACGTGGCCTTCAGCCTCAAGATGCGGGGGGACGACAAAGCAAACCGGTTGAAGAAAGCCGGTGAAATGCTTGAGCTCGTAGACCTCAGCGCACTGAGTGACAGGTTACCCGATCAGCTTTCCGGCGGGCAGCAGCAGCGTGTTGCTCTTGCGCGGGCCCTAATCACGCGGCCACAGGTTTTGCTCTTGGATGAGCCGCTCTCCGCCCTTGACCCCTTCCTACGCATCCGCATGCGGGGTGAGTTGCGCAAGTTGCAGCGCGAGTTGGGCATCAGCTTTGTGCATGTGACCCATGGACAGGACGAGGCGCTGGCGCTGGCGGATGAGATCGTAGTGATGAATAACGCGGTGATCGAACAGGCAGGCAACGCGCGTGATGTGTTCAACGCACCGACGACTGCGTTCGTGGCTCAGTTCATCGGGGGGCATAATGTGATTGCGCTGCCCGAAGGGTGCTTTGCCATCCGCACGGACGCCGTTGGCGTGTTGCGCAGCGAGACGGGCAAGCTGCAAGGCAGCATATCAGCGGTTGAATACCAGGGCGCGCATGTATCCGTCTCGGCCCGCATCGCGGGCGACCAGGAGATCAGTGCGTTGATTCCCGAAGACACCTTTTTCAACAACCCTTTCAACCCAGGCGATCAGGTCGGTCTGATCTGGGATGACGCAAATCTGCACAAACTGACGGCCTAAAACTCATCTGACATGGAGAAAAATACATGACCAAAGTATCAAGACGGAATGTTCTGAAAGGCGGCGCAGCATTTGCCGCAGGAACGACCCTCGGCGCACCAATGATTTGGGCGCAAAACATCAAGGACGTCACACTGCGCCAGTTCGGCACGGGCGTGTCGAACTTGAATGATGTTGCCAACAAAGTGAAAGAAGACTTGGGCTTCACCCTCGAGATGACGGCCCTCGACAGTGACAGTGTTACGCAACGCGCGGCCACCCAGCCCAACAGCTTTGATATCGCCGACATCGAATACTGGATCTGTAAAAAAGTCTGGCCCACCGGCAACTTGCAGGCGATGGATACCTCAAAGATCAAGAACTACGACAAGATCGTTGGCATTTTCCGCGACGGAAAATTGACACCGACAAGCACGATTGCCCAAGGCACTGCGCCGCACACTGTTGGCTTTGTCGAAGGCCCCGGCGGCAAGGAGTTCGTCGATAACGAATCCGGCTGGATGACGCTGATCCCGACGATTTACAACGCCGACACACTGGGCATTCGCCCGGACCTGATTGGCCGTCCGATCAGCAACTGGTCCGAGCTTCTGAACCCTGAATTCAAGGGCAAGGCATCGATCCTCGACATCTCCTCCATCGGGATCATGGACATGGCGATGGTCGTGGAGTCCATGGGCGAATACAAATACCCCGACAAAGGCAACATGACCAAAGAAGAGATCGACCTGACTATTGGCATCTTCACGGAAGCCAAGAAAAACGGCCAGTTCCGCGCCTTCTGGAAGTCCTTTGACGAGAGCGTGAACCTGATGGCCTCGGGCGAGGTCGTGATCCAGTCCATGTGGTCGCCTGCGATCACGGCGGTGAAGTCCAAGGGTGTACCATGCGTCTACCAGCCACTTGAAGAAGGCTATCGGTCATGGGGTGGAGGCATCGGCCTGTCTGCCGCATTGACCGGATTGGAGCGTGATGCCGCTTATGAATACATCAACTGGTATCTCGACGGTTGGGTCGGCGGCTATCTGATGCGGCAAGGGTACTACTCTGCGGTGCCGGAAACCTCCAAGAACTTCATGTCCGAAAACGAATGGGGCTATTGGTTTGAGGGTAAAGAAGCGACAGACACCATCACCTCGCCAACCGGAGACGCTCTGGCCCAGGCCGGCGAAACGCGCGACGGTGGTTCGTTCGAAGAGCGCATGGGAGCTGTGGCGTGCTGGAATGCGGTCATGGACGAAAACCAGTACATGGTCCGCAAATGGAACGAGTTCATTGCGGCCTAAGACCTAAAGGGATGGGTGTTCAGGCGCCCATCCCAACACTACCTCTGAAAGTCATAATGTGCTGAAAAGTAAATCATTTGTAGGGTGGTTGATGGCTCTGCCAATTATGGCGGTGCTGGTATTCTTTCTGGTGCTGCCCATCCTGATGATTGTCACGGTCAGCTTTTGGCAGGCCACGGAGTTCTCGATCATCCCGGCATTTGATCTTGAGAACTACGAGTTCCTCTTTGGCTCGAACGTCACTTACCGCGTTTTCTTCAACACCTTTAAATATGCGTTTATCACATGGGTCTTTACCCTCAGCATCGGGTTTACTGTTGCCTATTTCCTCGCTTTCCATGTGCGCAGCCTGACCTGGCAGATCGTTCTGTTCCTGCTGTGTACAATCCCTTTCTGGACATCGAATATCATCCGCATGATATCCTGGATTCCGTTTCTGGGCCGCAATGGCATCGCCAATTCGACGCTGATCTCTTGGGGCGTCATTGATGAGCCGCTGGACTGGCTGCTCTTCAGCGATTTTGCCGTCATCCTCGCTTTCGTCCACCTTTACACACTGTTCATGGTCGTTCCGATCTTCAACACAATGATGCGCATCGATAAATCGTTGATAGAAGCAGCACGTGACGCAGGCGCATCCGGCACTCAAATTCTTTGGAACGTGATTATCCCGCTGACGAAACCCGGCATCATGATCGGCACGATATTCGTGGTCACGCTGGTGATGGGCGATTTCATCACCGTGCGTTTTATGTCGGGCTCTCAATCCGCGAACGTCGGGCGTCTGATCTCCAATGACATTGCGCTTCTGGCCTATCCCTCTGCCTCTGCCACCGCCGTGGTACTGCTTCTTACGGTTCTGATCGTTATCGGCATCCTGCTGCGGTTTGTCGACATCCGAAAGGAGCTTTGACATGGAGCCACGCCCCAGGTCTTTCTACATCCTAAGCGCCTTCTTCGCGCTGTTTCTGTTGTTTCTATACGGCCCGACAATCACCATCGCGATCCTTTCGTTCCAGGGCCCCGGTGGAGGGCTGACCTTTCCGATGCAGGGCACGTCGCTGCATTGGTTCCGCGACCTTTTTGAGCAACAGGCTGTCGGCGACATCTGGGGCAGTTTTCGTCGCAGTTTTGTGCTTGGCCTGATGGTGATGGTGACCACTGTAGTCCTGTCGGTGATGGGTGGGCTGGCGTTTCGCAAGAAGTTCAGAGGCTCCAGCATTCTGTTCTACTTGATCATCACCTCACTGGTGATCCCGTCGATCCTGATCTCCCTCGGCGTCGGACTGATCTTTTCACAATCGGGTTTGAATGTGCATTGGTCCACCTCCGGATTCGGATCACAACTTACTTGGACGCTGCCCTTCGGGCTGCTGATTATGTTCGCCGTCTTTAACCGTTTCGACAAAAGTTATGAGGAAGCCGCACGTGATCTGGGCGCAACCTCATGGCAGACACTGCGCCACGTAGTATTGCCGATCATCGGGCCATCGCTGATCGGTGTCGCGCTTTTTGGCTTTACCCTCAGCTATGACGAGTTTGCGCGCACGTTGCTGACGGCCGGCAGCTACAACACACTACCATTGGAAATCTTTGGGATGACAACCAATGTCACCACACCGGTCCTCTATGCTTTGGGCACCCTTACGACTGTTTTCTCACTGCTGATGATCGGCCTGTTCCTCTCTCTCGCGCTGTGGAGCACGCGCCGCAAAGCGCGCGTGGGATCAGATGCGGGTAAAGGCATGTTATGATCGTTCTTATCAACCCAAACAGCACGGTTTCGATGACAGACGCGATGCTGAGAACAGCGCGGGAAACTGTGCCGGCGGTGAAGTTTGAAGGGTGGACGTCACATGATGGTCCTCCGGCAATTCAAGGGGCAGAGGACGGCAAATTGGCCGAAGGGCCGCTGTTGGAATTGATCGCAAAAGCCTCGGACCATGGCGCGTCGGCGATCATCATCGGATGCTTTGACGACACGGCTCTTGATGCCGCGCGCAATCTTGCGAACTGCCCGGTGATTGGTATCGGTCAAGCCGCCTATCATCTTGCCGCTGTCGCTGGTGGACGCTTCTCGGTGGTCACAACGCTAGACATCTCCGTACCCATCCTGGAGGCAAATATCAGCTCCTATGGTCTGGCAGGTCAGCTTGGCAGGGTGCGGGCAAGTGGCGTTCCGGTTCTGGCACTGGAGCAAGAAGCCCCTGCGGCCACCGATCAGGTCGTCGCAGAGATCGGCAAAGCCGCACGCGAAGACGGGGTCCAATCCATCGTGCTTGGATGCGGCGGCATGGTCGATATCAAGCAAAGAAGCGCACAACCGTCCAAAATTCGGCTTATAGATGGGGTCCGCGCGGCAGCCGTTTTTGCAAGCGAGCTGTGAAGGGCCAGACGAATGTGGCTCCAAACATTTCAGGATGCATTTGAACCTCGGCGCTCCAGAAGCAGCCATCCGTGTATTACGCGGCATACGGTACTATGGGCTCGCAGCGGTCACCGTCTTTTGCATTTGCTGCGCGTGTCCGCGGTTTCGGCGGCGGTGTGCCGACATCTGCACGTGCCAAGACATCGCCTGCAGCACCTGATACGCCGCCTGCCCGGCGCGCGACTGGAGTTCGGTTATCTGAGCGCGAAGGCCACAAGCGCAAGTGCGAGGGCAGCATTTACCGCAAACACGGTCCACCATATGCGGTCTTCAGTGATCTGATTGCGAAACCATCTAAGCATACTGGAACCTCTCGGACAGGATGCGATCGCCTGACACGCCAGCGGCCATCAGTGCCGTTTCGACGGCCGTCATCATGTTTGGCGGGCCACAGAGAATAAACAGCCAGCTGTCGAAATGCTCTTTTTGAAAGCTCCGGGCGATCAGACTGGCGTCGATCAAACCGGTCTGGCCCGACCAGTTCTTGCCTGGCGCGTGCAATACGCAGGTAACATCCGTCTGACCTGTCTGCGCCCATGCATCGATCTCGTCTTTGAAGACAATCTGCTCTTCACTGCGGTTTCCGTAAATCAAGACGGTTTTCCGTTGATCTTGGTTCAGGACCATTTCGCGGTGAATCCCAAGCATCGGTGCGATGCCCACGCCGCCAGCGATAAATGCGATACCCGGTTCGGTTCTGCCTTTGATCGTCAGGGTGCCGTGGGGCCCGTCAATGTATGCCTTTTCGCCCGTTTTGATGTGCCCAAGACTAGAGGTGAAATCGCCCAGTTCCTTGATAACAAAGCTTATGTCCGGGCCGGACGAGGGGGCGGAGCTGATCGAGAAAGGGTTTTCATGCAGTGAAAACGGGCTGTGGCCGATGTTGAGCCAAACGAACTGACCGGCCTCATAGGCTACGCCCGAGTGCCCATCCGGCGCTATCGTGACGCCCCATTGCCGGGGCGACAGCTTTTCGATTTTGCTGACCCGCCAGCGGTGCCGGGTCTGGTAGAGTGGCTTAAGAACATAGACCATGACGAGCGAAAACACGACAATTGCCGTCATCGTGCCCCACATCCAGATCATCACGGGATGCGCGCTGTAGCGCCCTGCATAGAGGGTATGGTGCAAAAGCAGGCCCGCGATGACCAGAGCCCCAAGCCCGTGTGTCAAACGCCAGAATTCGTATTTATAGTCGAGATCATCGTGTTTCATCGAAACGGCGACAAAGACAGGCAGGAGTACGAAGGCAGCAATACCGCTGGACAGGGCATAGAAATCACCGGAAAGCGTCAGTTGCCGGGTCGGATCCCAGGGTCGCTCAGGGCCGGGCAGCCATTGGAATACAAAGGGATGTAGAACCGCGAAAGCAAGTGCCGTGCGCGCCATGAGCTGGTGAAACCGGATTGTGGCGTCGAGCCCCAGCCCGGATGAAATCGTCCGGAAGCGCCCTGATAACACGAACTCGGCCAGTATCATCGCAAAGGCCAGCAGGCCAAGGCCCGAGGCGATATCATTGCGAAAAGATCGGGGCGGCATTCCGATGGCCCATGACAGCGCCAAAGGCAGACACACGACCGAAAAGTACAAAAGCACCAGCAAAACGGGGGCTGCACGGGGGCTCATCTTCATCACGGGTGCTTCTTTACCACGAGCCGGTCCATCGCATCACCTAGTATGGCGTTGGCGGCGGATTGGCTTTGTGCCACGGCACAGAGGTTGAGCAGAGCACCGTCCGCATGATCTGGCGGGGACATGACAATCAAACCATCCTCGCGCCTGCCCTTTTGCAGCAGCAGATCCCCGAGCCGCTCCAGGAGGCTGCCCATGTCAAGATCCAGGTCGGGCCTGCGTTCCTGTACAATCGCCAGCCGTTGTGCCGGGATGGCCGGCGCATGGTGACGGCTGGCGGTCATTGGCAAAGAAACCCCGCCCCAGCGGCCATTACACTCGATCCAGTGGATCGTATCGCGCTCTTCACCCGCGCACAGCACAGCATCGAAACTGCAGCGCCCGTAATAGCCCAACCGTTGCAACACCTCTGCGACCCGGATCGCCTGCGAGGTCAGCCGGTCGCGAATGTCCGGGTTCAGGTCAGACGGGACAGCGCCGGAAAAGGTGGCCGCGCTGGTTTGAACCCGCTGCTCGAACACCCCCTCCACGCGCGGAGGTCCCTGCGACACATGCCCCAGCCAAAGCTGCACCGAAGGGCTGCAGATCACGTTTTTGTCCCAGACCCCCACCAACACGGGATAGGTGTCCTGCCATCCGGTCGCACGCAAGCGATGCAACAGCCAATGCCTGATCTCCGCGGTGGACTGATGGCGCAGCCTGGCGCTTTCCAGCCGCAGGTTTCCCGCCGATCCTGCACTGTCGGGCACTTTGACGATTACCTGATCTGCATCCGCACTGATCCGCTTGACCAGCGCCGCCGCAGCTGCTGGCCCGTAGGCTGCCTGCGTGGGCGGCGTCGAACTTGGGCCAACAACAGCCTGCACCAGTCGCGTAAACCACAGCTTGTCGTTCGCGCGTTTTGCAACGCGCGGCGCGGGGCCGCAGACGTGCACCACACAGCCTGCTTTTTCGCCGATGACCCGCGCCAGATGCCAAAGGTGCCCTGTGGTCAGGTATGCCTTGATCGTAAGCCCGCCGTTTTCCATGGCGATACCCGCCATTTTTTTGGCCCAGCATGCGGATGTCCGCAGGTGCTGCGCCAATGGCGCAAAGCCGTCTGCAGGCGCTTCGTGGAAGGTCACATCGCACACTCCAAGGTGGCTGCACAGGTAGTTTTCAAATGCCCGGTTGCGCGTCCGGACCACCACATGATCACCGCTGCCGGCGAGCAGAGCCATCCGGTATTCAAGATGTGACGGCGTGGCATTGGACATCAGGCTGATCTCTGACTGATCGCCGAGCAGCAGCGCAGGTCCCCTCCCCCTGCCCTGTGCAACGCAAGGTCCGAACCCGCGCGAGGTCAGAAATGCGGGCTCATCACGCAACAGCGATACCGCAATTTTTTCAACACGGTCGGCTGCATCTGGAAACTGGATATCCATGGGGCGACCATATCACCGGTTCGGAGAAGCCATTGATCAAAATCAGTCGGCAGAGCCGCCAGCTGATATTCTTTGTCCCAGCAAGAATACGGAGCCCCGCCAATGTGTCGCCTTTATGCAATGCACGCCAACGAACCGACCAAGATCGAATGCAGCCTCGTCAAAGCTCAAAACGCGCTCATGGTGCAAAGCAAGGAAGACATGCAAGGATACGCCAACGGACATGGCTGGGGCGTTGCGGACTATGCCGATGGCTTGCCGCTGGTGGAAAAACAGGTATGGGCGGCTTTTCATGGTGAGCACTTCACCAAAACGGCGGCGCGGGTCTATGCCAAGACTGTGGTTGCACATGTACGGCGCGCGACTGTGGGTGGCACCAGTCTGGAAAACACGCACCCCTTTGACCATGGACGCTGGATTTTCGCGCACAATGGAACGATCCCGAACTTTGAACAGGTGCGTCCCCTTATGCTGGAGCAGATGGATCCGATCCACCGGTCTGAAATCAGTGGAACGACCGACAGCGAACATTTGTTCCGCTATCTGCTCAGTCTTTATTTGCGCCATCCTGAAAAGGGGCTGATGACGACATTGCGCACGGGGCTGACACAGGTCGTGCACTGGTGCGCGGACGTCGACACGGATGCGCCAGTCGGGTTGAATGTCATTCTGACAGACGGCGATCAATTGGTTGGCTCTCGCTTGAACCGGTCACTCTTTTATCTGTTGCGTGACCGTATCTTTGACTGCCCGATCTGCGATCGCCCCCATGTGCACCATGATCCGCAACGCAGCTATCAGGCGGTTGAAATCGCATCAGAGCCGATCACACATGGCGAAGACTGGTATGAAGTACCCAATGACACCCTGTTTCGCGTCGCCGAAGACTACCGTCTGGATATGGAGCCTTTTCTGCACCGCATCTGAAATGCAGACCGGGCGCAGGTTTTGGGATGGGTCAAGGCGATGCCACAACAAAACCAGCGTTCAATTGAGTTTGGTCAAGAGCCGCAATTTTCAGACCGCTATACTCAATGTGACTGCTTGTCGTGGAGGACCGAAAAATGATTACCCTGGAAGACATTGAAGACATGTCCGCGCTTACGCGCGCGGAGATTGAGGCATTGGCCGAGCACGAGCATATAGACACCTATGACGCGACACTGATGGGCGACTACATGATGCACGAGCATCACGGCCCTCAGAAGATAAATGAAATGATCTGTGACGATATTCGCGCGGCTCTGCACACTGGCGATGTCGCGCATGCACAAGAGCTGTTTGCCGTCTTGCGGGGGTTTATCGCCGAACACCCGGAAGCAGCGCGCGGATCCAGTTAAGAACACCGGGACTGCGATCTACAACCGAACGGCACGGCGGCGCAGAGCACTTCGCAAGGTGACACCCGCCCCATGGTCCATACTGATGTCACACTGGGAAGTTGTCTGCTTCTTCGTTGTCTTCGCGTCCGGTACCTTCCAGCCAGTCTTCCGCAGCTTTGGCTGAGGACAGCGGAAAGGCCTTGATTTCACAGGATGGGATGATTGCACTTTCGATTTCGGCTGCCGTTCGGATCCATGCATCATCGGACAATACCGCGCATTTGTCGAACTTGCCGACAAGGCTCAGCAGTTTTGGCAGTTGCTGGAATTCAACCACGAGTGCGGCCATGGTCGGCATTTGAAAATCGAGGATCTTGTAGAGCATCTTCCCATTTGAAATGCCTTGTGAATTTTCGACCAGAGTGTCGATCGCGAGGCGCATAGCCTCTGCATCCAGATGTCCTGAAAATTCAAGATCGAGGCGGTTTGCTTCTGGTTTCGATACGTTAAGCACGTTCAGGCTCCTTCTGAAGGTCCCTCGAACCATGACTGATCCCCGTCAGCGCGCGATTGATGCAGGTCAATCATCGCAAAGGGTCACCAGCCTGTCAGCGGACGGGTCGGATGGTGCTGTGATTGATACGTGTCAATCGCGCGCGGGGCCATCTGGTTAGTCTTTCAATAATAAGGAGAAACATATGTGCTGGAGCGTGGAAGCATCGGTTGCAATGACCGGATTGGGCGCAGTTGCAACTGTCGTGACGTATCGACAGGGCAGCGCGCCGGCCATCTGGTCGACACTGGGGTTTTTCACCCTCATGGAGGCGCTGCAGGTCTGGGGGTACATGGTGCTCGATCAATGCGGTACGGGCTCTAACAAAAGCGTCACGGTGCTTTCCTACCTGCATATTGCGATCCAGCCTTTCTTTATCAATGCGTTTGCGATGGAACTGGTGCCTGCCGGTGTCAAACGACGGGTGAAGGTCTGGGTTTTTGCTGCCTGTGCCCTCTCCAGCCTGATCATGCTGGCGCAGATCGCGCCGCTTGCTTTCGCCGGCCCCTGCCGCCCGGGCAGCCCACTATGCAGCGCGGACTGGTGTACGGTTTCTGGTGACTGGCACATCGCCTGGGATGTACCATACAACGGGCTTTTGCTGCCGCTGGAACGGGCGATGGGCACCTACCCCGGATTTCCCAGCTACATGGTCGTGGCTTTCCTTGTGCCTTTGGCCTATGGCGCATGGCGCTTTGTGCTCGTACACGCTGTGGCGGGGCCGATGCTGGCGACAAGCCTTACAACCAACCCCAACGAGATGCCCGCGATCTGGTGCTTGTTTTCCATTGCGATCTTGTTGATCGGGCTGAGCCCGCTGGTCAGGCGGACTGTTTCCACAACCAGCTGGTGGGGCCGGCAAGTGACAGAGCCCCTTTAACACTTGCGGCCCCGGCGCGCCCCGCAAAAGGGCACGCACGCCGAGCCGACGGGGCAGCGATTGACACGGATCAATCTTCCCGCTGCGTGGCGTCTCATAGTGTCGGCAGTTTTGGAAAGGACAGAAAATGGCTATGCAGAAACCACATTCATCCGGGTCCGAACCACCGCAAGAAGCCCCGATGCCAAAAGACCCCATGCATTCGCCCGCCACGCCGGAACTGCCGCAGCCGACGGACCCCGACGCACCAGCGACCGCCCCGGAAGTACCTGAACCGGACGCTCCGGCAGAAGAACCGGCCTCCGATCCGTCTGATAACGGCACTTTCCCGGTCTGAGGCGCGCACGCGCGGAGGCGGCGGCAGTATTTCCTGTGATCTGCCCGGCAAAAGGCGGCACGCCCGCGTGACCTTGTCACAGACACCAACGCAGCACCGACGTAACCTGACACCTAAGTTACCAATGGAGATTTCTATGTCTGACTACCCCGTAAATATGGATATGCACCCCGCTGTTGAGCCCTTTTTCGATCCGTTGACCAATACGATCAGTTATGTGGTCACAGACCAGAAATCCAACGCCTGTGCTGTTATCGACTCCGTGATGGATCTGAATTACGCGGCTGGTCGCATCACCTTTGAGCATGCGAATGAGATCATAGCCTATATCGAAAAGCACAAGCTCAGGCTTGAGTGGCTGATCGAAACCCACGTCCATGCCGATCACCTGTCCGCCGCCCCCTATATCCAATCCAGATTGGGTGGAAAAATCGGCATCGGCGATCAGATCACCGTTGTGCAGGACACCTTCGGCAAAGTCTTTAACGAAGGAACGGAGTTCCAGCGCGACGGGTCGCAGTTCGACCGTTTGTTCAAGGATGGAGACACCTATTCAATTGGCGGGCTGAACGCCTTTGCAATACACACGCCGGGCCACACACCCGCGTGTATGGTGCATGTTGTCGGGGATGCCGCATTTGTTGGCGACACGCTTTTTATGCCTGATGGCGGCTCTGCGCGTGCAGACTTTCCAGGTGGGGATGCAGGCGAACTTTATGACAGTATTCAAAAAGTGTTGTCCCTGCCTGACGATATGCGGCTGTTTATGTGTCACGACTATGGACCGGGGGGCCGGGACATCATGTGGGAAACCACTGTCGCTGAGGAAAAGGCCGAAAACATTCATGTCGGACAAGGGCAAACCAGAGATGAATTCATAAAGAACCGCGAAGCCCGCGATGCGACGCTTGATGTGCCGAAACTGATCTTGCCGTCTTTGCAGGTCAACATGCGGGCCGGAGAAGTCCCAAAGACCGAAGACGGCAAACCGATGCTCAAGGTCCCGGTCAACGCGATCTGAAACCATCCCTACAGGAGACGTCGCTATGGATATGAAGCAGATCGCCGAACAATTCTTTGTGGCCGCGCAGATTTCCGAAACAAATCTGGCCGCCCTGCGAGAGAAGGGGATTGCCTCTATCATTTGTAACCGGCCCGATGGTGAAGGCGCGGATCAACCGACCTTCCGGGAACTGGCGCATACTGCAGAGAAACTCGGCCTTGAAATGCGGTATATACCAGTCTCTGGCGGGATTGTGCAGGACGCGGATGCGCAGGCATTCAAGCACGCACTTGATACTTTACCCAAGCCGATCCTTGCCTATTGCCGAACAGGCACTCGGTCGGCGACACTTTGGTCGCTCGCGCAGGCCAAGTCATTGCCGCTGGCGGAAATCCTGAGCGCGACCAAGAAAGCGGGCTATGACATGAAAGGGGTTGTCCGCCGTATCGCCAATGGCGGCAAGACCCCGACGGCGCAGGCGGATGCCACCTATGATATCGTGATCGTGGGCGGGGGCGCATCCGGGATCGCTGTCGCATCCAGCCTCAAGGCACGCAAGCCGGAACTGGAGATTGCCGTCATTGATCCCGCCGAGGCGCATTACTACCAACCGGGCTGGACCATGGTAGGTGGCGGTGTTTTTGAGGCGGAAGACACAGTCCGGACCATGGGCTCTTTGATCCCGAAATCCGTTCGTTGGTTGAAATCAGCTGCGGCTGCTTTCGAACCTGAACAGGATGCCGTCATTCTGGATGGGTGCCGCGTGGTCAAATACGGGCGTCTGGTGGTTTGCCCGGGGCTCAAACTGGATTGGGGTCGGATCGAGGGGTTGGTCGACACGCTTGGGCGCAACGGCGTGACGTCGAACTACCGCTACGACATGGCACCCTACACATGGGAGCTGGTCTCTCGTATGAGATCCGGCCGCGCGGTTTTTACCCAGCCGCCGATGCCAATCAAATGCGCGGGCGCGCCGCAAAAAGCGATCTACCTGTCGGCGGATCATTGGACCCGGACCCACGCAATCGAGGATATCGACATCCAGTTTCACAACGCCGGAGGTGTCCTATTCGGTGTCAAAGACTATGTGCCCGCGTTGGAGAAATACATTGATAAGTATCACATCGGGTTGAATTTCTTTCACAATCTGGTCGCGGTCGACGGTCCTGCGCGCAAAGCTTGGTTTGACGTGTCAAGGCCGGACAAAGCGGTAGAGCGCATCGAAGTCGCGTTCGATATGATGCATGTTACGCCACCGCAATGCGCACCGGATTTTATCGCCGTGTCCCCACTTGCTGATGCTGCGGGCTGGGTTGATGTCGATCAGGCGACACTGCGGCACAAGACCTTTGATAACATATGGTCATTGGGTGACGTGATGAATGCCCCGAATGCGAAAACCGCCGCGGCAGCGCGCAAACAAGCACCTGTCGTGGCCGACAACATCATCGCCGACATCAAGGGCGGCGCACCCGTGGCGCAATATGACGGCTACGGTTCTTGCCCCCTGACGGTGGAGCGGGGCAAGATCATTCTGGCCGAGTTCGGCTATGGTGGCACCTTGCAGCCCAGCTTTCCGCGATGGTTGATCGACGGTACGCAACCAAGCCGACTGGCGTGGCTGTTGAAAGAAAAGATACTGCCGCCGGTGTATTGGCAAGCGATGCTGAAAGGGCGTGAGTGGCTTGCCGCGCCCGAGAAACTGTCAGCCCGTTAAAGTGGTGCAGTCGAAAGCGCGAAATGGATCGACCTGGCGTCGCTTTGTACCCATTCTTGAATGGGGGCGCAGCTATAGCCGGAAAACCGCGCTGAACGACGGGATTGCCGCGCTGATCGTGACCATCATGCTGATACCGCAGTCTCTGGCCTATGCGATGCTGGCAGGGTTGCCGCCCGAAGCCGGCCTTTATGCCTCGATCCTGCCGATCTTGCTCTACAGCCTCTTTGGCACCAGCCGCTCACTGGCTGTCGGGCCGGTTGCCGTAGTTTCCCTGATGACGGCGGCCAGCATCGGAGAGGTAACCGCGACGCTCAATGTCGGTTATGCCACCGCCGCACTGAGCCTTGCAGCACTCTCCGGTGTCATGCTGATCGCAATGGGTATCCTGCGGTTGGGCTTTATCGCAAATTTTCTGTCCCACCCCGTCATCTCTGGCTTTATCACGGCCTCGGGCATCTTGATCGCGATAAGCCAGTTGCGGCACATCCTTGGCATTGAAGCACATGGTCACACCTTGATCGAAATGCTCGGGTCTCTTGCGCGGCATCTGCCGGCGGCAGACCTGCTGACACTGGCGATAGGAGCGGCAGCAATAGGCTTTTTGTTCTGGGTCCGCACGGGATTGCGCCCTGCCCTCATTGGTATCGGGCTGCGCGCAGGCGCTGCAGATTTTCTGGCCAAGGCGGGTCCGGTAGTGGCCGTGGTGGCCACAACTGTTGCTGTCTGGCAGTTTGGCTTGGATGAAAAAGGCGTTCAAATCGTCGGAGCGGTGCCCCAAAGCCTGCCGCCGCTGACCCTGCCAGACATGTCCATTGAACTGGTGTCAGCGCTTTTTGTACCGGCTTTGCTGATCTCCATCATCGGTTTTGTAGAGTCCATCTCGGTCGCTCAGACGCTGGCCGCCAAACGGCGGCAGCGCATCGACCCCGATCAGGAACTTATCGGACTGGGGGCTGCAAATGTCGGTGCCGCGATAACCGGCGGCTTTCCCGTGACCGGTGGGTTTTCGCGTTCGGTCGTGAATTTCGACGCAGGCGCCGAAACGCCTGCGGCGGGCGCTTTTACGGCAGTTGCGCTGGCGATCGCAGCGCTGTTCCTGACACCACTGATCTACTTTCTGCCCAAAGCGACCCTGGCGGCGACCATCATTGTCGCCGTGCTGTCGCTGGTCGATGTTCAGACGCTGCGTCACAGTTGGTCTTATTCCAAACGCGACTTCGGAGCCGTTCTCAGCACGATTCTGCTCACCCTCTTCCTTGGGGTCGAGTTGGGTGTCACGGCAGGCGTCGTGTTTTCTATACTTTTGTTTTTGTATGATACGTCCCGTCCGCATGTGGCTGAAGTCGGTTTGGTGCCCGGATCAGAGCATTTTCGCAATATCCACCGTCATGCGGTGATTACCGATCCGACGGTGCTTGGCTTGAGGATCGACCAGAGCCTTTACTTTGCAAATGCACGTTTTCTGGAAGATTACGTTTATGACCGCGTGATCGACGACAAAGCGATAAAGCATGTCGTGCTGATGTGTTCCGCAGTCAATGAAATAGACCTGAGTGCGCTGGAAACGCTTGAAGCAATCAACATGCGCCTTGCAGAGATGGGGATTGATCTTTCCCTGTCAGAAGTCAAAGGCCCGGTGATGGACAGGCTGGGCCGGTGCCATTTGCTCGACCGTTTGACTGGCGACGTGTATTTGTCACAATACGATGCGTTTCAGGCGTTGCGGCAGCCGGAGCGGGATCCGCCACCGGTTGCCCCGCAGCGCTGAGTGGATGCACTTCACAGCAAAGCGTTTATGACATTGCCCCGGCCGCTTCCGCCGTCTCTATGGCGTCCGGTGTGATGCCACCAGACATGCGGCTGCCCAAACCAAACCGGCCTGTTTCTGCCGAAGGTCCGCGCCATGGTGGTTCAGGTCATCCCATTTGCACCCTTTGGCCGGGCAAAAACCTCTTTCTCGGCGCAACCGTCAGACCACCAGCACGGATACACTTCAATCCTATGGGCCTGGCAAGCGATCGTATCCTTGGTCGAGATATGTTCGAGGGGTTTATCGGCGCGCGCCGCAGTCGGCGGTGCTCTCAACTTTTTGGGCTTATCCTGTTCCTTTTTGGACAGTTCGCGCAGCTCTGTTCAGTTTGTGCAGGCCAAGTCGTTTTTGGTGGATCGGTGTCAATGCGCCATGAACACCGGCAATTCCGTTTGCGCAACCATGGAACGCGTTGTGCCGCCCAATACGGACTGGATCATCCGCGCGTGCCCGTATGCCCCCATCACCACCAGATCGGCGCCTGTCTCTCGGGCGCGGTCGCGGATGCAATCGGATATAGGTCGGCCACCGCTGGGAAATTGTGACACCGTCACGCGACAACCGTGGTGGCTGAGCCACGCGGCTAAATCAGCTCCAGGCTCTTGGCCGTCGCGGTCTGCGATCGTGACCGGGTCAATGCATCCGATCACGACCTCGCGCGCTTCTTTGAGATAAGGCATTGCCGCATGAACTGCTGCAGAAGCCGCTTCGCTGCTATCCCAGGCGACAAACACACATCCGGGTTTCTCGTGGCGCGTCGCATTGATCTGAAGACCGATGGGTGAATGAAAAAGAACACCGGACACCGCTTCTTGCAAAAACGCCGGCGCATCGCGAAGATTGCTCGCGATCACCGCCTCGTCGCTCACGCGGGCGCATCGCGCGACATGGCGCTTGGCGTCGGTTGTTGCTGTCAAAACGGCCAAAACCGTCCCGGATGTGCCGCTTTGTGCCAAAAGTTGCTCAATACTATCCACACGCGTCTGATGAGCGGTTTGCGCGTCACGCACGATCTCTTCCCAATTGTCGGGGATATTTATGCCGCCGTAAGGTGGAACGCCGTAAGCGTACATGGGCAACGGCGGAGCAGCATCAATCAGCAGACACATCAGGTGATTGCCGTCCTTTGCGGCCATTTCAGCCAAGCCGGATATCTCTGCATCGGGTGTTTGTGCGTTCATCAAGAAAAGAATTGTGCGGCGGTTCATGGGGATCTCCGGTCCAGGGTGCACCCGGTGTCTGCTGACCGGATCGCTGGCATGCATATTGGCACCGCTGGCCACAGCTCGACTGACAAAAATCAACCGGCGCGCAGTTTGTGGATGGCATTGTGAAGCAAGCAATTTGGCGCAAGTGAGAAGCGGATGGACTACAAGGACTACTACAAAATTCTTGGTGTGCAGAAAGATGCGGATGCTGACACGATCAAGAAGGCGTTTCGCAAGGCTGCGCGAAAGTACCACCCGGACGTCAACACCGATGCCGGGGCCGACGCCCGGTTCAAAGATGTCAGCGAAGCCTATGAGGTCCTGAAAGACCCCGAGCGGCGGGCGGCCTATGATGACCTGGGGCGGGAGCCTAAATTTGACAAGGGGCGCTATCAGCCGCCGCCGGGCTGGAACGACGGTTTTGCCTTCTCGGAAGGAGGGCCGCAGGGCCAAGAGCCCTTTAGCGATTTCTTTGAGACACTGTTCCGGCGGAGTGCAGAGCACAATGCGGGCATGCGCCCGCAGCAGGGTGCTGATAGCCACGGGCGCATTGAGGTATCGATCGAAGATGCCTATCGCGGCGCTGACAGGGTCTTGACCCTGCGCGCGCCTGTTGTGGGTCCTGATGGGCAGGTCACGGTGCAAGAACGCAACATATCAGTTCATGTGCCAAAGGGGATCATCGCGGGTCAACACATCAGATTGCCAGGACAAGGTCATGCTGGCGAGGCCGGAGCGGGAGATCTCTTTTTGGAAGTCACTTTTGCCCCACATCCTGTTTTCCATCCCGATGGACAGGACCTGTATCTCGATTTGCCCATCGCACCTTGGGAGGCTGCTTTGGGCGGGCATGTTGTCATGCCGACACCAGACGGCAAGGTTGATCTGCGCATTCCCAAGAATGCACGCACCGGGCAGAAGATGCGTCTCAAGGGCAAAGGCCTTCCCGGACCGCCGGCCGGCGACATCTATGCAACCCTCAAGATCATCAATCCCAAAGTCGAGACCGAAGAGGCGCGCGCTTTTTTCGAACAAATGGCCAGAGAGTTGGCCTTTGACCCGCGCGCACATCTATAGGAGGCCAGCCATGAAAAAGTCGACGAAAAGCGTCGAAGTCGTAGACGCTCTTTCACTGAAGGATCTTTGCCAGTTTTGTCAGGCCGATGAAGCCTGGGTAATAGAGCTGGTTGAGCACGGTGTGCTGAGCCCGATCGGCGGTCAGCCTCTCAACTGGCAGTTTGTCGGCACCAACATCGTGCGCGCAAAAAAGGCGCGGCGCTTGAACCGTGATTTGGGCATCAATACCGCAGGCGTTGCACTTGTGCTTGAGTTGCTGGAAGAGCGAGACGCCGTACTCCGCCGTCTGGCGCAATACGAGGCGCAAACATAGCAATACGCGACAACCATGCGCGATGGCGTGCGCAGGTGCACAGACATCTGCCGCTACTTGCTGAACAAGATCGGAATTTTTTGTTCCTTCAAAAGGGTGTAAGTGGTTGCGCCAATCACGAAGTCATATGCTTTGGAGTGACCAAAAGCGCCCGTCACAATCAGATCGGCGCCTTTTTCAAAAGCCACGGCACCCAAGACTTCTGCAATGCTGTTTCCGGCAGCTTCACGATGTTCCAAAGTTGGCTTCACCCCATGTCGGGCAAACATCTCGGACATGTCGATGGCATCGTCATCCTTGAGAACGTCCTTTTTCGCGGGCCCTACGCGCAGGACGGTCAACTCGGCTCCGGGATCAGCGATATCAAGCATATCGTGCGCGGCGCGCGCTGCCTCTCTGGTATCGCTCCAGCCCAGCACAATGTTTTGACCGATGTCCGGGCCTTCATAGTCCAGCGGCACGACGATCACGGGTCTGCCGCTTTCGCGGATAACAAGCGCCTGTGCGTTGCGTTGATCGTACCGGTCGGCATTCTTGTCCTCTTGCGCCATGATGACCAGATCGGCAGCGCGGGCGCTTTCGATCATGCGCACTGTGGCGGATTCGGCCTCGGCGCGCAGCAGACGGAACTCACTGACAAAATCTTCATGCTCGGTGTGCTTTGAGAAGACCCCCTTGATGGCATCGGATTCCTGCCTTTGGCTTTCATTAAACGCGGCAAAAGCAGGTTCAGGAATATGCATTGCGATACCGGGATACACCACCAGCGCCTCGACGGTATGCAGTCCGATAAGATGCGCGCCGTGTTTGCGCGCCAGAGGCACAGCAACTTTCAAGAGGGTGGCGGCATGGTCTGGCGTGGTCAGGCAGACCAGAATGGTTTTGGGGGTCATTGCATGTTCCTTCTTGAAGCAGGCCGCACAAGTTGCGGTATCGGAGCGCAAAGATGCGCCCCGACCAGTTTCAGGACTTCTTGATATCGATCTTTTGCACGCTGGCTTTGACCGTGGGCGGTTTGGAAATGTGCAATTTCAGTATCCCATCGGTGAATTCTGCCTCCACAGCGCCGTCTTCGGGCGTGAATCCAAGCGGGATGTGGCGTCGAAAACTTCCATAACGGCGTTCGATCAGACGATAGCTGTCGTCCTTCTCCTCGTGTTCGGCGCTTTTCTCGCCCTTGAGGATCAGGTTTGACCCCGAGACAGTGACGTCGAGGTCTGCTTCTTTGACGCCTGGCACCTCTGCGCTTATTTCGATGGCCTCATCGGTTTCTACCACATCGATGGCCGGAAATGATGGCTCGGAAAACAGTGTGCGGTCTTCGTCGTCCAGCATCGGCAAACCAGACCTGAAATGATCCAGGAACCTGTTCATTTCTTTTTGGAAAGCGGGGAAGAAAGCAGAGTCGGTAGCGTTGTCCCTTGTGCGTTGCAGAGATTGCCGTGTCATATCAAGTCTCCTGTGTGAATGGCCGACACCCACATGTGTCGACTGAAAAGTACACGACAGGACAGGTCACCGATTGATCCCTGTCAATCGATCCCCGGCTGCGTGCCTTAGCCTGGGCCAACACGATCTGCTTTGAGGAGTGCCCAGATGTTCAAGTTAACGCGCGCCGTGGCATGTGTTGCCGTCCTTGGCATGACGAGCGCAGCTTTTGCCGATACCACCTCTGTCACACATGGAGGCGACACATTTATCGCCGGTGCTCAGGTCAACGAGGCGATCGCAGCGGATGGCGATGCGTTCCTGGCTGCGCGTACCGTCGCCGCGCGGGGCGCGGCTGCGGGAGATTTGCATGTAGCGGGATTGGATATCACGATCAGCGCAGATACCGACAAAGATCTATACGCCGCCGGTGCCAATGTCATTATCCGAGGTCTGATTGCCGAAGACCTGACCGCGGCCGGTTTTGCCGTGCGGACGGAAAACACATCAGTCACCGCGGGAAACGCCCGGCTGTTTGGAAACTCCGTGACAATCGAAGGGCCGATTGAGGGAGCTCTTCTGGTGACCGGAGGCGATGTGATCGTGAACGCCGCGATCAGCGGGGACGCCCGTGTACTGGCGCGTTCGATTTCGTTTGGCCCGGATGCGCGCATTGACGGGACGCTGACCTATTCGACCTCGGAAAAGATCGTCGTCCCGGAGCGCGTCGCGCCCGGCGAACGCGTGGTGTTTGAGGCTGTGTCGGTCTCTCGACTATCGCAGGAATGGGACGAGGTTGCCAAAGACATGCCAGTCTTGCCCTCCTTCGCCTCGATGCTGTTCGGGTTTCTGATTTCCTTGCTGTTTTTCCTGGTGCTCGGGGCGTTGATGCTGGGTTTCATGCCCAAGCGCCTCGCCAGGCTGCGCCGCAGTATTGCAGAGGCACCTGGCCAGATGATTTTGCTTGGGGTCATCGGACTGTCCATGCTGTTCGGGATGGTGCCGATCACCGCGATGACCATTGTCGGATTACCTTTTGTGCCCATCGTTCTGCTTGGCATTGTGATGATTTGGACGCTTGGATACGCTTTGGGCGCCTATGGCGTGGCAATGCGTGTCTGGTCCGGCTTCGGGGGCGCAGATGCACCAAACAGTGCGACACGACTGCTGGTGTTCGCCGCTGCGATCACCTGCATTGCCCTGCTGAATTTCATTCCCTTTGTGGGTTGGGTCGCCAACTACACGCTGGTTTTGCTGGGCGTGGGCGCGATGACACGAGCGCTGTTCCTGCGCTTCATTGGCAATCCTGGTGTCGCTTTCGACGTTGATTTGAAACCTATCGAAGACTGAACTTGCAAAGGAAAATCAAGATGACAGCTCAAGGTTTAGAAGTGATCGATCATAGCGTTCATCTGGCGCATGACTGGACAAACGAATTGGCCGCGCGACTGGGCTGGACGTCAAAACGCAGCACCCTACGCCTGATGCGGGTGACCCTTCACCGCATACGAGACCACCTTCTTGTGGACGAGCTGGCACAGTTTTCCGCGCAATTGCCCATCATCATCCGGGGGTTCCTGTTTGAGGGCTGGGTACCAAAACGCACCCCCCTCAAGGAAAGGCATGCCGCTGAGTTTCTGTCGGCAATTCACAGCGAGATGGAAGGCAGTGAAGAGTATCGCGGACATGATGACATCAAATGTGTCTTCGATCTGCTTAACGCCCGGCTGAGTCTGGGCGAGATCGAAGACATCCGGGCAAGCCTGCCAAGTGAATTGCGCCTACTCTGGCCCGCACCGTGAAAACGGCGCAGTCCAGACCGGCGCTCTGCAGCCTTACCATCGCCTGCGGGAGGATGCGGATCAGTCGCGATCTCCCAGCGAAAGGCTTACGAGCGCAGTCGGCTTTTGCACGATGATGGTATGGTTGTTGTCAATCGCGATGACCTTGCTTTTGCGCAATTGGGTGAAGGTACGGCTGACTGTCTCGGTGGTCAGGCCAAGAAAATCCGCGATGTCCGATCGGCTCATCGGGAGAGTGAACTGGCGGTAGGCGCCCAGATCCTCGCCGACCCGCTCCATCAGCACGCACAGAAATGAGGCAAGCTTCTCGGTGGCTGATTTTCGCCCAAGCATCATGAAATGATCCTGCATGGCGCTGATCTCGCGCAGGGCGGCCTGCAAGAGCGCGTGATGCAGTTGCGGGTCTCCCTCTCCGTTTTCCAGATGGGACCGGCGAAAAGGTTGAAGTCGCGCGGCGGTCAGGCTCTCGCAATCGGTGTGATGCAAACCATCCTTTGGAAAACCAATGATATCACCGGGGTACCCGAAGGCGATGACTTGTCGCCGACCGTCTGCAAGCAGACGTGACAAGCGGACGACGCCGCTTGTGACTTGGTAGAGCCACGCAACCTCGTCGCCTTCAAAATAGAGAAAGTTGCCGGGCTTCAGCCGTGTTTCTGTGGTTTTGGGCAGCGTGCCGGACAAGGGTGGAAGCGGGGTGGAAATCGCATCTTGGTCGGGAATTGTGACATACATCAGGTGGACCTCCTTGTTAAACTCGAGATCACCTTGAACGCCCTATGTAATCTGGGTTACGGTGTTTCCGCTTCCCTTTGTATCTTTTTGTAACGGGCGTGCCCGGCAACTACGGGAACTGTACTGTAGGGCCTGTGGTTTCGTGTTGCAGTGTCCAACGAGCGAGGTCGAAGTGATGGTGCAAACCGTCCTAATCGTAGATGATGACCCGAAAGTGCGAACCCTTTTGCGCAATGTGCTTGAGGACGATGGGTTCGCCGTGCGCGAGGCTTGCAGTGCGGCTGAAGTGCACAAAGCCCTGTCAGACACGCATATCAGCCTGATAACACTAGATATCCATCTGGGCGCAGACAATGGAATTGACCTTGCCCGCGACATCCGCCGCGACTCGCAGGTTCCGATTATCATGGTGACCGGCAAAGATGACGTGATTGACCGTGTGGTCGGCCTCGAAGTCGGCGCGGACGACTACATCACAAAGCCGTTCCATGTGCGCGAAGTCATTGCCCGCCTGCGCAGTGTGCTGCGACGGGCCGGCAACGCCGAAACCGGGCCGGCTGCGGCACCCCCCGCGCCCGCCCCTGATGCGGACGCCAGTTTCAGCTTTCACTTCGACGGCATGACGGCAATTCCCAACCGGCTTGAGCTTCTGGATCGTGATCACTGTGAGTGCAGCCTGACCAGCGGCGATTTCAAACTGCTGTCGGTGTTTCTGGACCGCCCCAAGCACGTTCTGTCGCGCGATCAGCTAATGGATCTTGTCGGAGGTATCGAATGGAGCCCGCTGGATCGCACAATTGACAACCAGATTGCCCGCCTGCGCAAGAAGATAGAGCGCGACCCGTCATCCCCGAAACTGATTAAAACCGTACGCGGCGTTGGCTATACTTTTGCCTGCGACGTGCAGAAGGTTCACTCCTCTGCGGCTTCACACAAGAGCGCCTGAAGCCGTTGGGCCAGATCTGACTGGCGATAGGGTTTGTGCAGCACCTGTTTGGGCGTGTCCTGTGTCATGGATCCGGTCACGACATCGCTTGCATATCCAGATGTCAGCAAAACCTTGATGCTGGGAAATTCGCTGTGAATTCTGGCTGCAAGGTCATAGCCGTTCAGATCGCCGGGCATGACAAGGTCAGAAAACACCAGATCGACGTCCAGCCCCGCTTTGAGCATGTGGTAAGCCTGATCGCCACTGTCCGCTTCGAGGGTTTCAAAACCCAGATCGCGAAGCCGCTCGATCGACAGCTTTCTTACTCTGACATTGTCTTCAACGACCAGAATTCTTTCGCCATTGCCGCGCGGGGTTCGGGACGGGATGTCAGACTCTGGACCCGCACGCGCGTCGTCAGCCACCGCGTCAACAGCCGGAAAGTACAGACCAAAACTCGTACCGTGCCCGATCTCGCTATACAGCGTCACGTGTCCGCCTGACTGCCGAACAAAGCCATACACCATGGCAAGGCCCAGACCGGTGCCACTGCCTTCTGACTTGGTGGTGAAAAACGGCTCAAATGCTCGCTGTTGCGCCTCAAGGCTCATGCCTGCGCCGTCGTCGCTGACAGACAGGCGCACGTAGTCACCCGGCTCGATATCGGTTTCCTGCGCCATGTAGCTGTCGTCAATTCTGACGTTGGCGACCGAAAACAAAAGTTCGCCTCCCGTCGCCATGGCATCGCGTGCGTTCAGCGCCAGATTCATCAGGGCGGATTGCAGTTGCACCGGGTCGATCATGACCGGGTTCACATCGTCCGCAAAGTCCGTTTTGATCTGGTAAGAAGCCCCTAACGTCCGCTTGAGCAGCTTCAACGTTTCATTGCACAGCCCGCGCAAGTCAGACTTGACCGGGTGCAAGGTGGACCGCCGCGCAAACACCAACAGACGCGATGTCAGGTCAGACCCCAGCTCGGCCGCTTCAAGCGCATCCTTAAGCAACGGAAGCTGACGCTCGTCAGCACCGCGTATTTCCAGCAATTCAAGGTTGCCGATGATCAGTGTCAGCAAGTTGTTGAAATCATGCGAGATGCCGCCCGTCATTTGGCCAATGGCATCCAGTCTCTGTGAGCGGGCCAACGCCGCCTCGGTCGCTTTGCGATGGGTCAAGTCGTGCAAGATGCCGACAAACAACCGACGCTCGCCGACTGTTGCGTGACCAACCGACAGGTGGAGCGGGAAAACAGAGCCATCCTTGCGCATGCCTTCAACATCACGCCCCAGGTCAATGATGCGCTTTTCGCCCGTCTTGAGGTGATGCGACATGAAACCGTCATGCAGCGCGGCCAAAGCTTCGGGCATCAGCAGGTTGACGCTTTGACCCACCATTTCTTCGGGCGCGCGCTGGAACAGTTTGGCAGCGGCCGCGTTTACCCGCAGCATTTTGCCCGATTGATCGGATACGATCATCGCGTCCACCGCCGCCTCCATTATGGCGTGCAGAACTGCGCTGTCTTCGAGATTGTCGACCATATCCATCACCTCTGCCTCAACCTGCCAAAGGGGATGCTAAAAGCGCAAGCCCCAATTGATTTGCGTCAACGGCGGCTTGCGTTGATTTGCGAAACTCTGTCGCAAGAGAACGGAGATCAAAATGAAACCAATTGTGACATGGGTTGTGTTGGCCAACGCGCGGTCGGTCAAGGTTTTGTCCCATCGCGGGCCAGGCCACGGACTGAGCCTGATAGACGGGCAGAAAATGACGGCCCCCGAAGCAGAGGCACCGAATGAAAAGGCCGGGGTCGGGCACAGCATTGCAGGGCCCGGCAAGGCTGCGGTAGAAGAAACTGACCCACAGGAAAAGGCTGATGCGCGCTTTGCAAAAGACGTGATGGTGTCGATCCGAAGGGCCCTGTACGACAAGCAGTTTGACAGATTGATACTGATTGCGGGACCACACATGCTGGGCTTGCTGCGGGCAGAGCTGGATACGTCGGTTCAGGCGGTGCTATTGGGGGAAATTCCAAAGGACCTTTCCAGTCAGCCTGTCGAAGCCGTCGAAACACATCTGGGCACTTTGATTTCCGTCTAGTAACCGCCTGCTTATCTTTTGAAGGGTACTCCAATGTTCCGTCAGATTATCGTTGGCCTTGATGGGTCAGAAAAAGCGAAAAAGGGCGCGCGCGTGGCCTTTGACCTTGCAAGACAATACAGCGGCTCCGTCACGCTTGTGCATGTTCCACATGCCGAAACGGCAGCTTATGTTTTTGATGCCGTGGCAGGGTATCACGCGGCAATCTCCAGCCCGAGTTTTGACGATATCGAAAAAGCGGGGCAGAAAGTTCTCAATGACGCCCTGCAAATCGCGGAAGACCTTGGCTTTGAGGCTGTGAAAACGCATATGCCACACGGGGATGCGGCAACCGAGATCCTGTTGCACGCCGATGAGATTGGCGCAGATCTGATCGTCACGGGGCGTCGCGGGTTGAGCGGGATTTCAAGCTTTGTGCTGGGAAGCACGACACAGCGTGTCAATCACCTTGCCAAATGTGCCTGCCTGTCAATGGTCTGAGTGGTTTTCACCGCGCTAGCGAAAACTCTGAAATTCCGCCAGATACATCTTTTCCAGCCCAAATGGATTTGGTTTGCGCCACATTTGCCGGCGCACGTTGCACGGTGATCTGGTCTTTTGGCGGGTGCGGCTACGCGCGGACGCTTTCGCGACCCTCGTGGTGGGAAACGCCGGAATTGAGATAGCGCGTCACATCGGACAGCGTGATAACCCCCAGCAAATCATGGTCCGACACGACCATGAACTTGCGCCGACCGGTTTTTGAGATTGTGTCCAGCAAATCCGGGATCGGGACTTCGGCTTGCGTTACAGCTTGCGAATCCAAGCCCACGAACACGTCGCCGACGCGTGTGTTGGCCCAGTTCTCGCGATCAATTCCGGACAGAACGGACGCGTCTATGTGGCCCAATAACACACCGTCTTCAGTAACGGGCGTGAAACTGACGTGGTTTTGCAACATGATCCGGTTTACGAATTCCGACAAGGTCATGTCAGGGTCCACCGTAACGGGGTCTTTGGTCATGAGCGCCCCGACAGTGCGACCCTCGAAGGCAACCTTTGAAAGCTGCTGAGCATAGCTTGCGCGTGCGGCGAGTAGTAGAAACCCGCCGATCATGATCTGCCACATCCCGGACAGTACCAACCCCTGAAACAGGGCAACGACGCCGATCCCCATCAGGATATAGGCAAGTGCGGTGCCGGATCGTGCGGCAGACCGGGTGGCAGAAAGCACATCGCCGGATTGCTGCCAAAGCACCGCGCGGAGCACGCGACCACCATCAAGTGGAAAGGCTGGCAACAGGTTGAACAGCGCAAGCACGAGGTTGATAAGCGCCAGATAGGAAAAGGTGGCTGCTATTGTTTCAGGCATGCCTGACCAGACTGCGATGAACTCCAGCACCCAGAAACCCACGCCAAGGGACAGCGACATCGCTGGCCCCGCAATGGCGATCCAGAATTCGGCGCGCGCAGAGGTCGGTTCCGCCTCCAGCTCGGCCACGCCACCAAACAGGAATAGAGTGATGCTTTTGATCGGGACGCCCAGAGAGCGTGCCACAACAGAATGCGCCAGTTCATGCAGCAAGAGCGAGGCAAACAGTCCCAGCATCGCCACAACGGCCAGTGTCAGGTAGACTGAAGGATCTGCCTCGGGCAGAGCCTGGGGAAAATACCGGCGGGACAGGCTCCATGTCACAAGTGCAGCAATAAGAAGCCAACTGGGATCGACTTTGATATCGAATTTGTTGAGCGTGAAAAGCTTTACAGAGTTTTCAAACATGATCGCCTCGCCTTCGAACTGATTTTAACAGTGCGAGCGTGGGATCAATTGACATAACTCAAACCGAACCTGCTGCTGGCGCCAGTCACTCTTGAGTTGAGCGAGATCAACTCGATGGCAGACAGAGTTGCTATCCCCGCACCATGCAGATACCCGCGACAACGCTTGTCCAAAGTTTTATGTTTTTCACTCTTTGCGCTGCCACTGTTTGGATTGCCGGTGCGCGGCTGGCCTATTTGGCAGACACATTGGCCGACCGTTTCAAACTGGCGAAATCGCTTGTGGGTCTGTTGCTGCTGTCTCTGGCCACGTCCCTGCCGGAGGTTGCCACAACTCTGAGTGCCGCCGCTGGTCAGTCACGCGACCTTGTTCTGAACAATTTGTTTGGCGGTATTGCGCTTCAAACGGCTATTCTTGCCATGTCCGATTTCTGGGCAAGGGGTCCGATCACCAATTATCCGCGCAAGGCCAATCACGCGCTGGAAGCCACTTTGTTGGTCTTGTTGCTGTCAGTTGCTTTGGTGATCACAAATCTGGGCGAAACATTTGTTATCGCCGGGGTTGGCATGGGCAGTGTTTGCATTGCGTTTTTCTATGGCGGAGCAATATGGCTGCTTCGGCATTATGACGACAGCAGCGATTGGGTTCCCGTTGATCTGCCGAACCCCGATCCACTGGCCTTCCCGGCGCCAACCGGATTGACACAGGCGTCGCATAGATCGCTCATATGGCAGACAGTTGCAGCTTGCTTCGCAATTCTCGTCTTTGGGCTTTTTCTGGTTTTGTTTGCAGAGCGGATCGCACAGCAGTCCGGGCTTGGCACCAGCTTTATCGGTGTCACCTTGCTGGCGGCGGCCACATCCTTGCCAGAACTCACGACCAGCATCGCAGCAGTGCGCATCGGCGCCTATACCATGGCGATTTCAAACATTTTCGGGAGCAACCTGATAATGCTTGTTCTGGTTTTCCCAGCCGATATCCTGTTCCGCAGCGGCCCTATTTTGCAACAGGCCTCCCGAACTGTGGATATGGCATTGGCCTTCGGACTGGTCGTAACGGCGATCTACCTCATTGGTCTGATCGTGCGCCGCAAACCAAGGATCGGGTCGTTCGGCCTTGATTCACTGCTTGTCCTCGTCACCTTTCTGACCAGCCTGATTGCCTACTATCACGTGCGTTGAAGCTTGAGATGCAGCGTTTTCAGAACCTCCGGTATGACCACAATCGGAAGTGCAAAAACGCCGATCCAAAACCATTCGTCTGCGCCCATGGGCACCGTGTGCAACATCACCTGCAATGGCGCCCAGTAGACAGCCAGCATCTGCGCACCAATCGTCACGACAAGCGCTCCCAAAAGAAACGGGTTGCTAAGCCAGCCGATACGCCATCCCGGCAGGCGCAAGGACCGAAATGTAAACACGCTGACCTTTTCAAAGATCACCATAGCCGTGAAAGCTGTGGTGCGCGCCAGCTCTACGCCCTGCTCCATCAGATGAAAGAAAATCCACAAGCTTGAGAGCCCGGTGTAGGTGCCAAGCACAACAATGGTCGCAACACCGCTCAGCCCCAGGATGGCCGTTTCTTTGCGACGTGGTGCCTGGTCCATCTGGTCCGGCTCGGGCTTTTCCAAACCCAGCGCCACTGCAGTGACGCCGTCCGTCACGAGGTTCATCCAGAGGATTTGTGTGGCAAGAAAAACCAACGGGCCTCCGATGGCGATGTTGACGACAAGCGCGATCACCTCGCCGGCGTTGGAGGAAAGCAGGTAACGCACGAATTTTTGCACGTTCGCAAATTGACGCCGACCTTCACGTATTGCCCGCACGATGGTGGCAAAATTGTCGTCGAGCAAAACAAGATCGGACGCGTCGCGGGCGACATCGGTACCCCGGATGCCCATCGATACGCCTATGTCGGCCTGTCGGAGAGCCGGCGCGTCATTGACGCCATCGCCGGTCATCGCAACGATCTGACCCTGCGCCTGCAGCGCTGACACGATCCTCATTTTTTGCTCGGGCTTTGTCCGCGCGAAAAGAACATCCCTCTGCAAAACCGCACTCAGGGCGGCGTCATCCAATGCATCAAGATCGCCGCCTGTCAGTTTCTCGCTCACGGCAAGCGACAACTGCGCGGCAATGGCACCGGCCGTGACCGGGCTGTCGCCGGTTATCATGATAACCCGTATCCCGGCCCGACGCGCCAGTGCAATGGCGTCCCGCACTTCGGATCGTGGCGGGTCGATGAGGCCTACCAGCCCCAGAAACGTCATGCCATCTTCGCTGATTTTCCGGTCCGGAGCATCCCGGCTGGCAAGCGCGATCACGCGCAGACCCTGCTGCGCAAGCCGGGTATATGCATCTGTTATCTCGTCAAGATCGGACCGGGTGATCGCGCGCGCGCCCGCTTGCACCAGAATGTGACTGCATATCTCCAGCACCTGTTCCGGCGCGCCCTTTGTCAACACCGTGCAATCGCCATCTGTCTGGTACAGAACGCTCATTCTCTTGCGATCGCTGCTGAACGGGATTTCCGCCAAAAGCCCGCGTTCATCAGGTAGCTCACACCAGCCCTTATAGCCCAGTGTGATAAGGGCACCTTCGGTTGGTGCACCGATCATTTGCCAGTTGGTGCCTTCTTGCTCCAACCGCGCATGGCTGCAGTAAAGCCCCGCGCGCAACAACGCTTTCAGGACACTGTCATGCGCGGCGCGGATGCGGCTACCGTCAAAGGCGATGTGCCCGGCCGGATCATATCCCGTTCCCGTCACGTCATAGCTTCGGTCCGGCGTCCAGATACAGGTTGCCGTCATCTTGTTTTCGGTCAGCGTTCCTGTCTTGTCGGTGCAGATCACCGACGCAGCACCAAGCGTCTCGACGGCCTGCAAACGCCGCACCAAAGCCTTTTGCCGCACCATCGCAGTGGCGCCCAAGGCAAGCGTGATGGTGACAACGGCGGGTAACCCCTCGGGCACCATCGCCACCGACAATGACAACCCGGTCATCACCATTTCTGTCATATCCCGGCCCAAAAACAGGCCAAGCGCTGTCACGATACCTGCCACCGCGAGCGCTGCGATGCCCAACTGGTAAGCCAGGCCACCAAGCTTCTTCTGAAGGTTGGTCGTCTTGGTGCCGACCGATCCGGTCAGCACGGCAATCTTGCCGAATTCGGTAGCAGTACCAGTTGAAACCACAAGTGCTTCGGCACGTCCGGCAGTCACCGAAGTGCCGGCGAAAACATGGCATTCATCGGTATCGGGCTCTTTGCTGACCGCAACGGACTCGCCCGTAAGAATACTTTCGTCAACGGTCAGATGAGTCGATTGCACCACCGTGGCATCAGCCGCAATCTTGGCGCCGGGTGCCAGCACCAAAACATCGCCGGGCACAATGTCTCTGGCCGGGACAAGCTGTTCCTGCCCGTCACGCAAAACCATGGCTTGGGGTGACATAAGCTTGCGCAAAGCCGTAAGTGCGGTCTCGGCTTTCCACTCCTGCACAAACCCAAGACCGGCATTGAGACAGACCACCAAACCGATAGTCACGGCGTCCATGCGCTCGCCCAGCAAAAGCGCCACCGCCGCAGCGACGATTAAAATCAGAACCAGAAAGCTTGAAAACTGTCGCAAAAGCACGCGCCACGGCCCGGTCCTTTTTACTGCCGGTAACTCGTTCCAGCCATATTTCTCCCGTGCCACTGCAACTTCGCGCGCGGTCATTCCTTTTTGCAGTTCTCTCGGCACGACGGCGACCTCACATTGAAACCCTGACTGCTGGTATCCGATGCAATTGGTTCACCACATTGAGCAAAATCAACCCGGCAGAACAGAAGCTCTTTAAAATGATGGTGCAACTGCGCAAAACCGGAGGACCAGTAATGGCCAACAAACCACAACAGCAAGATGCGACGGGCCCGAAAAGCCATGACACGTTGAATACTATTGCCCACCTGCAAGAGGCAGGTCTGGGAAACATGATGAGTATGAGCACCATCTGGCTGGAAACCATCAGCAGCATGGGTGCGGAAGTCGCGAGTTTTGTAGCTGAACGGCTCAAAGAGGACGTAAAAACACAGCACCAGATTCTACACTGCAAGAATGTTGCTGATTTGCAGAACATTCAGGCGGAATTCATCCATAAGGCGATGGACCAATATCAGGCAGAGACCGGAAAGCTGATCAAAATGGGCACAGAGGCCTTTGCCACGCCGTCCGACGAAAAAGCAAAGTAGGGCTATTGTAAGACGTAGCGCCCCGGCGCCGCGTCCAGTGATGTAACAAGTGACGAGCGGGTGTTCTGAGGATGCCCGCTCCTTTTTTTGAGCCATTTTGACCAATGCGGCCACCACGAGCCTGATACCGGATGATGCCGCTCAAACCAATCGGCTGCCGTAACATGCCCGTCTCCTTCCTTCTTGTGCCCGTAGCGAAAATGCCGCCCCTTGTGCCCCGGCTCTGACAAGATGCCGCCGTTGTGGCCGCCATTGGTCAGTATGAAAGTGACGTCTGTATCCGTCAGCAAAGAAAGCCGGAAAACTGAAGTCCACGGAGAAACGTGGTCAGTCTCGGTTGCAACACAGTAGATATCGTTTCGAATATCGCTCAACGCTACGGCAGCACCATCCACCCGGAACCGACCCTTTGCCAAGTCATTGTTAAGAAACAGATGACGCAGGTATTCGCTGTGCATCCGGGCCGGCATGCGCGTGGCATCCGCATTCCACGCCATGAGGGGGTTGTCTCGCGTGCGTTCGCCCAGCAGATAGTGGCGTATCACGCGGCTCCAGATAAGGTCATTTGAACGCAGCAACTGGAATGCACCGGCCATCTGATCAGATTTCAGATATCCGTTGGTGGCCATGATATCTTCGAGAAATGCCACCTGGCTTTCGTTGATAAACAGACTGAGTTCGCCGGGCTCTGAAAAGTCGACCTGCGCTGCAAGCAGGCTGACACTGGCCAAACAGTCGTCGCGGTCTCGCGCCAATGCAGCAGCCACAATCGCGAGCAAAGTGCCGCCAAGGCAATATCCCGCGGCGTGCAGCCGGGGGTGCCCCATGGATTGCATCTTGGCGATTGCAGCACGTATCCCCAGATCAATGTAGTCCTGAAGGGTCAGTTCCGCGTCCTGTGCCTCCGGGTTTTTCCACGACAGGATGAAAACTTCAAACCCCTGATCCCGCAGATATGCAACCAACGATCTTTGGGCGGTCAAATCCAATATGTAATACTTCATGATCCAGGCCGGCACGATCAGGATGGGCTCGGGGTGCAGGCGGGCGGTTGTGGGATGGTATCTGATCAGTTCCACCAAATCATTCCGCAGCACAACGTCGCCCGGGGTGGTCGCCAACTCCTTGCCCACTGTGAACTTTTCCGACCGACGGGGCTGCTTTGACAACAGACGGTTGAAATCGTCGATCCAGTAGCGAACGCCTCTGACCAGGTTCTGCCCCTGCTCTTTCTGCGTGCGGTCCTGCACCAAAGGGTTGGTCAATGCAAAGTTTGCGGGACAAAGCATATCCATCCACTGCCGGGCCGCGAAATTGACGATCTGGGCGTGTTTGGGGTCCACGCCGGGCAAGTCCCTGGTCGCAACATCCCACCAGTTCTGCGCCGCCAGAAAGTTTTGGGCCAGAACATTGTAAGGATATGCAGACCAGGCGGGATCTTCGAATCTCGGGTCATGGCGTTCTTGCGGGGCAACGGCCTCCTGCAACGCGACTTTTAAAAGTTCAGACTGCTTTTGAGGCGACCCGAACAGGTGCAACCCCCAATCGACATAGGCCGTGGCGACGGCCGTCGGTGAAATGCCACCTGTCAATTGCGCCAAAGCGGCATGCCATTGGGTGTCCAGCCCCCGCGATTTCGGCTTTGACCCGGTCATGCAGAGTACCGCCGCGCCGAGGCAACGGCCGAATTTTTGGCCGCGCCATCCACAAGCAAATCGAATACCATCATTTGACCTTCTGGCAAGGTGGTCAGAAAGAACTTGGCCATATCTTTGCGCTCCACCCCACAAACCCTTGCGAGCATGGCGCAAGCCTTGGTGCCTCCGGTCATCCCGGCGCTACGTATCCCGTTCGTTTTGAAACGCATTGGGGCCAATACCTTTTCTGTCTGAACAACGCTTATCCCTTGGGCGTATGATCCGGTTGACTGATCTCAATTCATCTGCAGTTTTGTGCCCGCAACTTGGCGTGCATCCAGAAACTCCGCGAGGATGCGCTCTTCCTCGTCGGAGCCTTCTGCCGTATTGACCAGACACCGCGACACCTTGAACGGCCGGCCCAAATCTGCCTCGGCAACCTTAAAGGCCTTCTCGGCAGACGCGTGATCCATGCAGGTTAGCAATAAATCTACGGTCTCGGGGGTCTTGGGCTGCTGATGCAGAAAACCGCGCAAGGGCACGGCGGGATATGAGGTCCACACTGGTCCGCAAACTACGACACGTTCATAAGCCGCGACGGATGGGAACTGATGGGCGCCACGCATGTCACGCTGCATGAGGCTATCAAAAACCGCGCGCGGGATACCAAACATTCCACTTTCGTAGGCGGGGGCTTTCACCTCCAGGAGCGTGCCGTTCAAAGCCTCGCATAATCGTTTTGCAAGCCGCCGGGAATGCCCTGATCGTGAATAAAAAACGACGGCTGTAGCGCATGTTTTTTCCATCGGGATCATCCTTTCGTCCAGATCTTTATGCCAAAGCCGTACGCGGGACGGGTTGACAAAAATCAACGCGGCGCGTGGCAAGCACACTTATTCTGCATAAAAAAAGGACCACGAAAGATGCTAAAACAGTTAACATGGAGACAGAGTTTTCCCGGGCTATCCGGTCTGTCCCCCGCGGTGTCCGACCTGTTGGACAAGCGGTCCCGGCACATTTCCATTGACAAGGACGCGCAGATTTTTGGCCCAGGTAAACCGGCTGAAAACCTTCTGCTTCTGGTTTCAGGTGTTGTGCGAGTTCAACAGCTTTCCGAAGCCGGGCGCGAGATCGTGTTGTACCGCGTTCATGCCGGTGAAAGCTGCGTTCTGACCACGGCCTGTCTTTTGGCATTCGAAAACTATTCGGCCGAAGGCATCGCTGAAACTGACATCGAAGCGATCCTGATCCCACGCGACGCCTTTGACGACATGATGGCCGCCTCCAAGGAATTCCGCGCCTTTGTCTTCGAAGCCTACTCCAAGCGGATAACCGAGCTGTTTCTGGTGATTGAGGAAATTGCGTTCAAACGTATGGACGTGCGCGTGGCGCAAAAGCTGCTTGAACTGAAAGGCGAGGAAAGCACGTTGCTTTTAACGCATCAGCAAATGGCAATCGAGCTTGGAACCGCGCGCGAAGTGATCTCTCGACAGCTGAAAGAATTTGAACGGCGTGGGTGGTTAACCCTCAGCAGGGGGGAAATTCGCCTGCGTGACACTGCGGCCATCGGGCGATTGGCGCAATCTCCATGATCCCCCGTGGATCACTGTGACTTAATCACGGACGCGCCAAGCGCTTTGCGGCATAAAACCTCGTGATAACTGAAAGGATACCGCATGACCCCCAATCTTGGACATCCCGACCGACTGACCAGAGGCCTTCTGGGGCTTATACTGATTGTTGCACCGCTTCTGAATATTCCTGCCATATGGTCTGGCGCTGCGCTGGTTTACGCCAGCATGGCAATCGGCGGCATATTGCTCCTGACCGCTCTCTTCCGGTTCTGCCCGCTGTACCGGATTTTAGGCCTTTCAACTTGCAAGCTGTGAACCATGGTCACTGAATTCACTCCTTTTGCCTCACTTTTCGGTGGCGTTCTGATCGGGCTGGCAGCAGTTGGGTTGATGCTGCTGCGGGGCCGGATCATGGGGGCTACTGGTGTATTGGCCGGCGTGCTCTTGCCCGCTAGCCTGCAGGACTGGATATGGCGGGTGGCACTGCTCTGCGGCATGGTAACCGGACCATGGGTCTATTTCGCCGTCACACGCGAGATGCCGGTAATTGATGTACCCGCCGGAATACTGATGCTGATGGTTGGCGGATTGCTCGTGGGCGTTGGCGTGACCCTTGGCAGTGGCTGCACATCCGGGCACGGCGTCTGCGGCATGGCGCGCCTGTCGCCGCGGTCGTTCGCTGCAACCGGGACGTTCATGCTTACCACCGGGCTGACTGTATACGTCCTACGACACATTCTGGGAGCCTGAGAGATGCGCAGTTTTCTTACCTTTCTGGTCGGCGCGGTTTTTGGCACCGGTATTGTCTTTTCCGGGATGGCCAACCCCGCCAAAGTAATCAATTTCTTTGATATCGCGGGCACGTGGGAGCCAAGCCTTGCCTTCGTGATGGGCGGGGCGCTTGTTACCACGTTCATCGGGTACCGGTTGGTCTTTCGCCGCGCGGCACCGGTTTTCGAACCAAAGTTCGATCTTCCCTCAAACCGCGAACTCGACCTGCGCCTGATCGCGGGTTCAGGCATTTTTGGTGTCGGTTGGGGCATTGCCGGGTTCTGTCCGGGGGGCGCCTTGCCCGCGTTAGGAACGCTGGACAGCCGCGTTATCGTCTTCGTCGCCGCACTTATCACCGGTATTCTGGCCACAAGAGCTGTGCTGGAGTTCTCAGCTGCAAAAAAACCTGCGTGAAGTGCCCGGCCCTTACGCTTCTGAATTGTGGCGTCAGCCTGCGCGCGCGCAGGCGCCTGAGCGAACGCACGCAGGTCTTACGGCCGGCAAGCCTGCGGCAACTCACGCTGCGAGAAGAATTTCCTTGATCTGAGCCGGTGTCAGCACACGACCCGACGACACGACCTTGTCATTCACCACAAGGCCCGGCGTGGACATGATCCCATACCCGGCAATAGCGACGACATCCGTTACCTTTTCGATGTCAAATTCAACCCCAATCTCCTGAGCGGCGACCTGCGCATTGTCACCCAGTGCGATACATTTTTTACATCCGGAACCCAGAATTTTAATGTTCATAGTCAGTCTCCATCTCAGATCAGAAGTGGGGCAGCGTAATTAAAAAGATATCCGATCGCGACAATACCAGAGGCGACAATACCGATAAAAACGCACAGCAACGGCAGTTTAACCACGCGCTTTAGCATAATCATGGATGGCAAAGACAAAGCCGTAACAGACATCATGAACGCCAGCGCCGTGCCAACCCCGACATCCTTGAGCACCAGAGCTTCGGCAATTGGCAGCGTTCCAAAGATGTCCGCGTACATGGGTATTCCAGACACTGTAGCCACAAACACCGACCACCACCTGTCCTGACCCAAAGCGGCAGAAATGAACGCCTGGGGTATCCAGTTGTGAATGGCGGCCCCGATCCCCACGCCCAGAACGACATACAGCCATACCCGGTGCACAATCTCGCTGACCTGTGCGCGCGCATAAGCGCACCGCTCTCGGCGGCTGGTCTGGCCATTATTGTCGTGATCGCCAACCGGGCTTTGGAACACGAAGGATTCAACCTGACTTTCAAGTTTGAGGCGCCCGATCAAGGTGCCCCCCAACACCGCAAGAACAAGCCCGACCAAAACGTAGGTCAGTGCAATGCTCCAGTTGAAAATACTGGCGAGCAAGATGACCGACGCAAGGTCGACCAGCGGCGAGGAGATCAGAAACGAGAACGTTACCGCAAGCGGCAAACCAGCGCTGGTAAACCCAATAAACAGCGGGATCGACGAGCAAGAGCAAAAGGGCGTGATCGTCCCCAGCAAGGCAGCCAGTATGTTGGTTGCCCAACCTTGCCTTCGGCCCAAAATGCGCCGTGTGCGCTCTGGCGGGAAATAGCTTTGCACGTAGGAGATCGAAAAAATCAATACGGAGAGCAGGATGAAAATTTTGATGATGTCATAAATGAAAAAATGCAGAGCACCGGCAAGGCGATCTGACATGTCAAACCCGAGTACGTCCTGCAAGGCCCATGTTACCAGATCTGACAACCACTGCATTCTCAGCAACTGGTCGTTCAGCCAAACCAAAAGATCGCCCACTGTCTTTTTTCCTTCCAACCCAAGCGGTACCGGTCATGGCAGTTTATCTTGCGGGACAGGTGGCCAAGTGATTTTGATCAAGCGGCGCAACCCTTCGCGATCCACACAAACACAGACCGAGTGAAGACGGCTATTGCGCCTGTCCGCCAGCACGGCCTTCTGGCGGACAGGCGTCCGAGGTCTGACGCGGCCGCGAATCAACTCCTGAATCTTCATGAGACAACGGCTGGGTTCTCGAGGTTTCGGCGCTTTCGCCCGGAATTGAGCGCGTGGTAAAACGGCCAGCAAAATGAAACCAATCAGGAACTTTGGTTTAAACAACTCTGCTCAACGCGCTCTTCCGAGGTGCATTGCAGTTATCGCAAAAACCATAGAATTTTGTGTTTTTAGGCTATTTTGCAGCACCTTTTTTTATGATTGACGCGGGGAGCATGCCGCTGAATTCTGAGGTGGCGATCAAGCGAAGCAATGAAACCAATCAGAACCAATCAGTAAAATTAGTGTAATTTTTCGATTGATGTGTTATTGGTTCCCACCGCTGATGCTCATTTGGGAGGGAGGGCACGCTGTGTTGCGTTCAATTGACTACCCAGAAAATGACACGTCCGTGCAGCGTCTCCGGGCGCTTGTTGACGAGGGCAATTACGGCCCAGGTGACCGGCTGCCACCAGAAAGGCAGTTGATCGAAATGCTTGGAATCGGGCGCGGTGCGCTGCGCCGTGCACTCGACCAATTGGAAAGCGACGGCTTGATTTGGCGGCACGTCGGCAAGGGCACATTTGTCGCACGGGAATCCGACAGGCCGAATGATGTGTTGTCCACACTCGCCCACCAGATGAACCCGGTACGCATGATGCGGGCGCGGCTTTGCATCGAACCGGCCATCGCACGCGAAGCTGCGATAAACGCTTCTGGCGAGGCACTCTCGGCCATATCCGCAGCGATTGACGGCGCGCGCGCCGCGGCGAGCTGGAGCGAATACGAGCGTCAAGATGACAAGTTTCATCGGGCCGTGGCCGAGGCTTCGGACAACCCTTTGTTAATCGCAGTTTTTGATGACGTGGTCCGCGTCAAACGCAAAGTTGCCTGGGGGTCGGTCACTCGGGAGAATTCTCGCCCGCCGCTGCACCATTCGAGCTTTGCAGAACACGACGCAATCTACGAAGCGATTGTCGAACATGATCCCGAGGCCGCATTTCAGGAAATGAGAAAACATCTGAATTCCGTGTCTGCACGACTGTTCGGAGACTCGTGATGTACGCCTGAACAACAGCCAATTGTCTCTGCGCCATTTGACGCCCTACCAGACACATTGAACCGGCGCGCCGCTGCGTGCCAACGCCAGAATACTTGCAAGGACGTACGAAGACCTTGCCAGGAGCCGAAACCGAAGCAGACCAGTTATTGGATTGTCGCGGTCGAAATCGAGAAGGAAAAATGATGAAGGATACAATGTTGGAAACTCCTGCAATTGAACTGAAGGGTATTCGCAAAACCTTCAAACTATCCGACAGTCGCGACGCTGATACGGTGCTGGCGTTGGACGATGTTAATCTGTCGATCCGCAAAGGCGAATTTCTGACCATTATCGGCCCCAGCGGATGCGGCAAGACCACCTTGTTGCGCATTATCGCATCCCTGGAGGAAGCTGACGAGGGAGAGGTGATTGTTGACGGCGAGCCGGTGACCGAGCCGGGTACCCGCCGCGCCATGGTCTTTCAGACCTTCGGGCTGTTCCCATGGAAAACCGTTATCGAGAACGTCACCTTCCCGTTGATGATCCGCAACTTTCCGGCGGATGAGGCGCGCAACACAGCGATGCGTCACATCAAACGTGTTGGACTGGAGAAATTCGTCGATGCCTACCCACACCAGCTTTCTGGTGGCATGCAGCAGCGGGTTGGACTGGCGCGCGCCTTGTCCACGGGCGCGGACATCCTTCTGATGGACGAGCCTTTCGGCGCCATTGACGCCCAGACCCGAGAGCTGATGCAAGAAGAGTTGCTGCGGATCTGGGAAGAAGAACGCAAAACGGTGATTTTCATCACCCACGACCTCGACGAGGCAGTTCTGCTGGCGGATCGGGTGTTGTTGATGTCCCGGGGACCGGGAAAAGTGCGCGAGATCATTCCCGTTGACCTTCCACACCCAAGGTTCGACTACGATGTGCGCGCGCATGAAAACTTTGCAAAAGTGCGCGGCCATATCTGGCACCAGTTGCGCAACGATCTTGTCCAGCAACGCGAGGAGGAGGTGTCGTGAAAAAGCGGACGAAATCAGATATCCGCCGGGATCAGTTGATCGGGCTTGCCGTTTTTCTGGCGGCCTGGGAAATCACCGCACAGATCATGGGCAATAAGCTGGTACTGCCTGCCATCAGCCAAATTTTTGCAGCACTGTGGGATCTTATATCCAGCGGCGAGTTGATCCTCGCACTGGGCGAGAGCATCTGGCTGCTGATTGTCGGGCTTACGATCTCTACCATCATCGGCTTTATTCTGGGGGCGCTGGTAGCACGATCGCGCACGGCCTACTGGATGCTTAATCCGTACTTCAGCGCGCTCTTTGCGACGCCAACCATTGCTCTTGTGCCACTGGTACTGGTGTGGTTCGGATTTGGCTTCCCCGGCCGCGTGATCGTCGTGGTTCTGGCAGCGGTCGTTCCGATCATGTTCAGCGTTGCCTCGGGGTTGCGCGATGATCCCAAGGACCTTGTCGACGTTGCGCGTTCCTTTGGCGTCAAGGGAGAGCTTGCGTTGCTTTACCGCGTGCGGGTGCGCGCGGCACTGCCGGTCCTGCTGGCCGGTCTGCGGTTGGCCGCGGGACGTGCAGTTGTGGGCATGGCCGTTGCCGAAACCTACCTGCGTCTGGGCGGGATTGGCGGGCTGATAAAGGCTTACGGATCGATGTTCCAAACGGACTACGTGTTTGCCGCCATTCTGCCTTTGTCGCTGCTGGGGATCACAATCGTGTCGATCATCGGCCGCATCGAACGCAAGCTTCACTGGACTTGAGCGAGGACTGATATGCTAGCCAATCTGAAAAAACCAAGTATCTGGTTACCCCTCCTCAGCCTCGTGATCGTCTTCGGCGGCTGGGAGATCGTAGGACGGAGCATCAATCCGTTGCTTTTTGCCCCACCGAGCGTCGTGGCGGCCCAGTTCAGCGAACTGGTCACGTCCGGAGAGCTGGCCGAGGCCGCACAGATCACAATGAAAGCGCTGTTTCTGGGCTACGCGCTCGCGGTACTTGCGGGCATACCCTTTGGCATCGTTATGGGTGCGTGGGACCGGTTCGGAGACATTCTGCAACCCTACCTATACGCCATTTTCGCAACCCCACGGGTCGTTGTTGTACCCCTGATCGTTGTCTGGTTCGGCATCGGCTTTGAAGCACGCCTGTTTTTGGTGTTTTTCTGGTCGGCCATCGCCATCAGCGTGAACACCGCGCAGGGTGTGCGACATGCGAGGCCGGACTTGGTTGAAGTGGCGCATTCCTTTCAGGCAAGCCGGCTCCAGATGGCGCGTCATGTGCTGATACCGGGGGCAATTCCCTTCGTGGTTGCCGGTCTCAGGATCGGTGCAGAGCGCGCGATCGTCGGCGTCATCATTGGCGAGATGTTTCTTCAGATCGTTGGTCTGGGGGGTGTCATTGCCAGCGGCTCGTCAGAGTTGTTGCCCGCCAAGATGCTTTGCGCCGTTGCTGTGATTGCCGTGATGGGCACGATTATCGTGACAGCGCTAGATATGCTCGAACGACGGTTCCAAAGCTGGAAAGGAGCCTGAGCCGACAGGTGTCCGCTCACCAGACGCACTAACAGATCCGGCCACCAATGGCGATCGAGCGAAGCCGGACACAACACACAGATGCCCTGATCCAAAATCGGGGCATCGGACCAACTGGATTTTTAGGAGGAGAAACCAAAATGACCATGACTAGTTTAAAAACGTTGGCGGCAGGAGCAGCCTTTACTGCCATGACGACCTCGGGTGCAATGGCGGAAGGCTTTGATCTAAGCGGTAAATCCGTCACGATCGGGACAGCGCAAGCACAGGTTCTGAACATCGGCACGCTGCGCATGATCGAGATGTTGGAAAGCTGGGGAGCGGATGTATCGCGTGTGGAGCTGCCATCGATCTCCGGTCTGGAAGCGATCATCGCGGACAGAATTGATGTCGCTTCGCGCAGTTCTGATGAGATTCTGATCGGCCAGGCCCGCGGCGTTGACGTGGTCGCCATTGGCGCTCCGATTTCGACGATGCACTATGCTGTGGTCTCGACACCGGGCACCGACACCATTGCGGACCTGAAAGGCAAGTCCATCGGGACAAGCGGGCCAGGCGGCTTTAACGGGATGCTGTTTCGCTACATGCTCAAGCAAAATGGATTGGAGCCTGAAGTTGACGTCGCGATCGTGCCGGTTGGCGGCAGCAGCGAACGTGCAGCAGCAATTCTTGCAGGTCAGGTAAACGCGACCGTCATCTTCATCGACAACTGGCTCGCGCTGGAAGCGCAGGGCGCGAACGCACAACTTCTGGGCTATGTGGCAGATATTGTGCCAGGCCTGTCGTCACGCGCCATTTTCGCCGAACGTGAGTACATCGAAGCCAATGAAGATCTGGCCGTCGCCATGGCTTGTGCAAACCTCGAAGCAAATCACTGGATCGGCTCAAGCAAGGAAGACTTTGTTTCGTACACCATGGACAATGTGCGCGGTGCAAATGAAGAAGCCGTTGGCAAGTTCTACGACGTTGCCATGCAGATCAACATGTTCCCGACCGATCCGGCCGCGCTGTTGGACACGGCAGGTTACCAAGGGCTTGCGGATCTTCTTTATGATGGTGGAGAATTGGACAAACAGCTTGAAGCCAGCTCTTTCGTGGACCGTTCGTATCTTGAGCGCGCCGCGGAGATGGGATGTGGCACCGGCGCGATGCAGGGATAAATCGCAGGCTGCTACACAGAAAACTGCAGGCGGGGTGCCGATGACACGCACTCCGCCTGCATCACGTTTTACACAACAAAACTGGGTGTGGGCCGCGGACGCTGGGCGTCAGCTTTTTCCGCAGGGGATATCGGTTTCAATCATCTCGCCACCGCGACGCGTCCGAATGGTGCAATTTTTGACTTCGGAGACAGTCAACAGATTGGACACTTCGGTGCCCTCAGCCACAAGACGGGCGATTTGAAGGGCCTGTTGCGCGCGTTCTTGTGAACTCACACTGCCCGACAGAACTATTGTTCCCCCGACATCATGGACCGCAACCGGCTCATCCGGGAGGATCGCGCGTATTTGCGCTTCGACGACCGCTGGGTCAACGGGTTCAATCTCTTCCTTCACAGCCACCGGTATGGGTTGAACCACCGGTTCCGGCTCCTGTATCTGAACGTTCAACAAATTGGAAATCCGTCCTTGGGCATAATGCCCTGCGACTTCCAAAGCCCGGCTGACCACCTCTTGGCTGGACACGGTGCCGGACAGCACCAAACCGTCATTGGCAGAAAGCACTTCGATGGCTTCGTTCGGCAGCACCTCGCTCAGGCGGCGCGTCAGTTCGGTGACGTCGGGTGATACACGGATATCAATCGTAGAGATAATGGTGTTGTCGTCCCGGATAAGCATCAGCGTCGTGCGTCCGGGCTGCTTACCAAGAACATAAAGGGTTGTCCCCGAAATAGACGAGATGTCGGCAATCTCGGGATTGGCCACGAAAAGCTCGGTAAATGGAACAGCACTTTCAAGCGCCAGTGCGCTGTCGCTGATGACTTCTACAACCTGAGCTGTAGCGTTTTCTTCGACAAATATCGTTGTTGCCGCGCTTGCAGGAACACCGGTCGACAGCAGCGCCGCGATGACAGCGGGGGCGATCCAGCCCAGTTTCTTCTTAGACATTGTATACCTCAAACATGACGTTTCCAGAGCGGCCGAAACAATCTGCCAGGTTCTACCATGACTGGTGATAAAGTCGGAACTTGGAGCGAAAAAGAGAAAACATTGTGATGATTTGTTGGCCTGCGAATATGCCCCATAGCCGGCGCGCGCGGGATTGCAGCATGCAATGCGCCACGGCGTTATTCGGATCAAGATTATGTTTTCTATGGCCTTTTGCGGGCCAACCTGTTGCTGTGCAAACGCCCGCCTTTACAGGGCAGTCAAGGGCGGCCAATTCGTCACAGTATGCCCGGCAGTGGCTGCGACCCCGCAGACTATCAAGAAATACGGAACAGTGCTGTAGGTGTTTCAAGGGTGGTTGACGGTGTTGCGGCGCGTCATACTCAGACCGGAACCCAAGCAGCGGAGTTTTTATGTCACCAAAGTATTTCGCCCCTCACGGCGGGCATCCTGGACAAGAACAACTGCTGACGGACCGAGCCATCTTTACCCAAGCCTATGCTGTCATTCCCAAAGGCACGATGCGGGATATCGTGACCAGCTTTCTGCCGTTCTGGGAGGACACGCGACTGTGGGTGATCGCGCGGCCGATGTCCGGCTTTGCCGAAACATTTTCGCAATACATCATGGAAGTCGCTCCCGGAGGAGGTTCAGACAAACCCGAGTTGGACCCGCAGGCACAGGGCGTTTTGTTCGTTGTCGAAGGGACAGCCAGCCTGACCGTTTCCGGCAAGAGCTACGACATGTCGGAGGGCGGGTATGCCTATATTCCCGCCGGCGCGGACTGGCGCCTGAACAACAAAAGCGAAGATATGTTGCGGTTTCACTGGATCCGCAAAGCCTATGAAGCCGTGCCCGGCCTGCCCGCACCAGATCCTATTGTGACCAACGAACAGGACATCGCGCCCACTGAGATGCCCGGAACTGATGGCAAGTGGGCGACGACGCGCTTTGTGGACCCTGCCGATCTGCGCCATGACATGCACGTCACCATCGTTACATTCGAACCGGGCGGGGTTATCCCCTTCCTTGAAACGCATGTGATGGAGCATGGGCTGTATGTTCTGGAAGGAAAGGCGGTCTATAATCTCAACAACGACTGGGTCGAGGTCGAAGCCGGTGATTACATGTGGCTCCGCGCTTTCTGCCCGCAAGCCTGTTACGCCGGTGGACCGGGCCGTTTCCGCTATCTGCTTTACAAGGACGTGAACCGTCACATGAAACTCTCACCCGCCTGAGCGGATGCCAATCCTGCCCGGGCAGATACCACGCGGGGGTGGCATATTGCACACGCGGAACGGCTCAGCCGCCCGCCTGTTCCCATAGGCCCCACACAAAAAAGGCCCGGCGGTGTGCCCGGACCTTTCCTGTCGCGCTGAAGGCAGCTTGGCCTCAGCCTTTCTTGGGGAGTGACCCTTCCCCATGGCCGGACATCCCACCAGAAACCTCATCGGTTGCCGCATCTGAAAGTTCGTCGGGCAGGAGTAGGTTCAATACAATGGCAATTGTCGCCGCGGGCAGCAATCCCGATGTCATCAGTATGCGCAGCGTGTCGGGCAGATATTGCACCGCCTTCGGGTCCAGCTGGAGCCCAAGACCGACGGACAACGAAATTGCGAAGATCACCATGTTGCGGCGGTTCCAATTCACGTCCGACAGCATTGAGATACCTGCAGCAACCACCATGCCGAACATGACAATCACGCCGCCGCCCAGAACCTCGATCGGTATGGTGCGGATAACCGCGCCCACTTTCGGAACCAATCCGCAGAGGATCAGGAAAAGCGCACCAATCGTCACCACATGGCGGCTCATGACGCCTGTCATGGCGATCAGACCCACATTCTGGCTGAACGATGTATTGGGGAAACCGCCAAAGATACCCGCGATGGCCGAGCCGACGCCGTCTGCGTAAGTGGCACCGGTGATCTCTTTTTCCGTTGCTTCCCGCCCGGCGCCGCCTTTGGTGATACCAGATACATCGCCCACCGTTTCAACCGCCGAAACAAAGGCCATCAGGCAGAAACCGACAATCGCCGCCACGCTGAATTCGATCCCGTATTTGAACGGTACGGGAAAGGCGATCGGCGCGGCTCGCGCCCAACTTGCGGCAATACCTTCAACGGTCACCATGCCCATAACCATCGCGTAAAAGTACCCGACGATAATGCCTATCACGACGGCCGACACGGCCAACATACCCTTGGCGTAAAACTTCAGCGCCAGCGTCACAAAGATCACCACCAGTGCCGCCGACCAGTTCAGCAGCGACCCGTACTCCGGCTTGTCGATGGCGGGCACCCCGCCCGCCGCGTATTGGATGCCGACTTTGACAAGCGCCAGACCGATCATCGTGACCACAAGTCCCGTCACCAGCGGCGGCAATGCAAACCGGATCTTGCCGATAAAGGTTGAAATGAACGTATGAAACAACCCGCCCACGACAACGCCGCCGAAAAGCACCGGCAAAGCCTCGACCCCTTTGCCTGCCACAAGCGGGATCATGATCGGGATGAAGGCGAAGCTGGTGCCCTGAACGATCGGCAGACGCGCACCCACCGGTCCAATGCCGATGGTCTGGAAAAGCGTCGCGATGCCCGCAAACAGCATCGACATCTGGATGAGGTAAGTCATATCCGGAAAACCCTGCGCACCTGCATCCGACCCAAAGCCGAAGCCCGCCGCACCCGCAACGATGATCGCAGGCGTAACGTTAGAGACGAACATGGCCAGCACGTGCTGGATGCCCAGAGGCACCGCCCGGTGAAGCGCCGGCGTGTAGTTGGGATCGCGGAGTTGCTCCGGTGTCCCGATGGATGCATCTGCCATGTCGTGTCCTTTCCCTATTGGAATTTGTTGCCGACGCCGGGGCCGGTTTTTTGTTTATCCGTCGATTATGTATACTGTGTCGAACCAGTGCTCTTCGAGGTTCGCACCCGCACCGATCCGGTCCACAACCGCGAAAAGGCCGGGTTCTGCCAGTGGTGTCAAAACCCCGTGCCACGTCCCTTTGTGAAAATTGATGGCTTGGCCGCTGCGGGTGATAAAGGCTTGAGGATCCACCGGGGTGCCTGCGTCGTCTTTCGCGACGACCACCAGAAACGGATCATCTGACATGGGAATAAACGCCTGACTGCCCATCGGGTGACGCTCCACCATGCGCAGCGTCAGCGGCAACGTTTCTTTCTCGCCATGGAAGATGCTGATCCCTGCCTTCCCGTCCGAAAAATCCAGTTGTGCACGATCATGATACCGGCCGCATCTGCCCTGATTGATGAGTTTATCCGGTGGCCCGTCTGCTGTCATGACGTCGCCATAAGGGGCGAATGCTTCGGCAGTGAGAGGCTGCGTTTTGAGATGTACCGTCATGGGTCCAGCTTTTCTTGTAGGCGCAACTCGGCGATGCGCTCTACCTGACGGCACGCCTCGGCAAACTCTGTCGCGCGGTCGTTGCCGATGCGCCGGTGGAACGCTTCGAGAATGCTCGCCTTTGTGTTGTCTTTCACAGCGATGATGAAGGGAAAGCCGTGGCGTGCAACATATTGGGTGTTCAGTTCTTGAAAGGTCGCACGTTCTTCATCGGTCAGCAGATCAAGGCCCGCGCCGGCCTGCTCGGCTGTGCTCTCCGCCGTGAGCTTCCCAGCGGTCGCCAGCTTTCCTGCCAGATCGGGGTGTGCTGTCAGCACGCTCAGACGGCGGTCTTCAGACGCACTGCGGAACACGCGGGACAGTGCATTGTGGACACCGGCTGCAGTGTCATGCGCCGGCCCCAACTCCAGCGCATGCGCCCCTTCGGCGATCCACGGACTATGCTCGAAGATACCGCCAAATTCGTTGACAAAAGTGTCAAGATCCATTTGCGAGGGGCGCAGCTTGGTCTGAGGCGGGTGGGTCCGTGCCCAATGCTCCGCGATCTGCGCCCGCGTTGCAAACCAGACGCCTTCGTGGCTCTGGAAATGTGCAAGGGCGCGTTTGAGCGCCATGGCCCGGCCGGGCCGCCCAATCAGGCGGCAATGCAGACCAATGGAGAGCATCGCAGGACGACCTGCCTGACCTTCGGCATACAGCATGTCGAAGCTATCTTTGAGATAACTCTCGAACTGATCCCCATTCGAATAACCCGCCTGAATGGCGAAGCGCATGTCGTTGCAATCCATTGTATAGGGCACGATCAGCTGATCCTTGCCCGCAGCCTTGACCCAGTAGGGCAGATCATCAGCGTAGCTGTCCGCGATGTAGGAAAACTCCCCTTCTGCCGCGACAAGGTCGACCGTGTTCATCGAACAGCGTCCTGTGTACCAACCGCGCGGCGGGTGACCTGTCACTTCGGTGTGCAGACGTATGGCCTCTTTGATCTGCGCGCGCTCTTCTTGCGCAGACATGTCCTTGTGTTCGACCCATTTCAGACCGTGGCTTGCGATCTCCCAGCCCGCGGCTTGCATTGCAGCCACTTGTTGTGGCGCGCGCGCCAATGCCGTGGCCACGCCATAGACAGTGACCGGCAGGTCCGAGAGGATCCGGTGCAGTCGCCAGAAACCAGCACGCGCGCCGTATTCATAGATCGATTCCATGTTCCAGTGGCGCTGGTCCGGCCACGGCTGAGCCCCCGTGATTTCCGACAGGAAGGCTTCGGAGGCGGGATCACCATGTAAGGTGTTGTTCTCGCCCCCTTCTTCATAATTCAAAACGATCTGCACCGCTATCTTCGCGCCGTTAGGCCACTGGGCCACGGGCGGGTTCGCACCATATCCGGTCAGGTCACGGGGGTAGCGTTTCACAAGATTGTCCTCTTCGGCGGTTGGCCCTCTATAATTCAAAACAATCTGAACTATTTTCAAATTAAATGCGAAGCAGCATTTCGCTGGTGACGCTTTGCCTGACTGGCAATCACCGGGCTATAAGCAACGCTGAATGCAAACAAGGGATTTTCCATGACTGGCTATCTGACAACTCATGTTCTCGACACAGCGCGCGGCTGCCCGGCGGAAGGTCTAAAAATTGAGCTTTTCAAGATCGAGAACACAACGCGCCGGCATCTGAAGACACTGGTGACAAATGATGATGGCCGCACGGACGAGCAGATATTGCCGGCGGAAGCTTTTGAAACCGGCGTCTACGAGCTGGTGTTCCACGCAGGCGACTATCTGGACACCACCGGTACCGCGCCCGAGACACCCCGCTTTCTGGATGTGATCCCGCTGCGATTTGGCATGTCAGAACCTTCGCACTATCACGTACCGCTTTTACTATCGCCATTCGGCTATTCCACCTATCGCGGCAGTTGACCCTGCGCGGCGCTGTCGCGCACGACCTGACCAATCCGTTCGATCATGAATTCCATGAACAACCGCGTTTTCGGATCCTGCCGCTTGCGGTGCGTGAACAGGCAAGCCATCTGGATGGGTTCGGGGGGTGTTTGCTGCGCCACGGGCACCAGACGCCCTGCCTTGATATGTTCGGCCACTTCAAACAGGGGCTTCATGGCGATACCTTGTCCGCCCAGCGCCCAATCCGTGAGGACATCCCCATCGTCGGATTCGTAGCGTCCGGTCACGCGAAACTTCTTGGGGCCCTCGTGGGTCACAAGCCGCCATTGAAACTCGGTCGCTCCGGGAAATCGTAGGTTCAGGCATTCATGACCGTCGCTGATCAGATCGTCGCCCGACATTGGCGCTCCGCGCGCCGCAACATAGTCCGGCGATGCACAGAGCACGCGCACCACATCCGCAATCTTGCGAATGCGCAGGTTGCTGTCTTCGGGTTGGCCCAGAAAAAACGCCAGATCCAGCCCTTCGGTGGTCAAATCTACTTTGCGGTCAGTCAGACGCAGGCGGATTTTCACCTCGGGGTACTCTTTGAGGAAAGCCGGCACTTGCGGTGCGATCAAACGGCGACCGACCCCGAAAGGGGCCGCCACATAGAGCGCCCCTTTCGGATTTTCGGTGATGTTCACCACCTGTGCCTCTGCACTTTCGACAGATTCCAGAATTTCGCACGCACCGCCGTAAAAGGCCTTGCCCTGCTCTGTCGGGGCCAGACTGCGGGTTGTGCGCTGGAACAACCGCACACTCAGATGTTCTTCCAATTGCGAGATGCGCGATGAGGTAACCGCGGGAGATATACGCAAATCGCGGCCGGCAGCAGACATGCTGCCCAATTCATAGACGCGGACAAAGGTGCGGATATTATCTAGGTAGGACATTATTCTGATTTTTTTGATGCTGCTTGGTATTTTGCTACAATACCAGAAGATAGAAATGTCGCCTAGTGTGCCTTACAACCCGATTCCTCGGAGGACCCATTCATGTACGATTTTGCCATCCTTTGGGATTGGATCGCTTTCTCGGTGCGGTGGCTGCACGTTGTCACGGCAATGGCATGGATCGGAGCCTCTTTCTATTTTATCGCACTTGACCTGATGCTGAAACCAAATGACGCCCTGCCGGACGGCGCATATGGTGAAGAATGGGAGGTGCATGGCGGTGGGTTCTACCACACAGTCAAATACCTCGTGGCACCCGCGCGCATGCCCGAGCACCTGACCTGGCACAAATGGCAAAGCTACGCCACTTGGCTGTCAGGAGCGGCACTCTTGATGATCGTTTACTGGGTTGGCGGAGAGCTTTACCTGCTTGATCCGACAAAGCTTGATCTGGCGCTGTGGCAGGGGATCGTGATCTCGGCCGGGTCATTGACCATCGGCTGGCTGCTTTATGATGCTATGTGCAAATCCAGACTGAGCGATTACCCCACGGCCCTGATGCTGCTGCTTTTTGCGATCCTTGTGGTCATGTCCTGGGGTTACAACCAGATCTTCACCGGCCGCGCGGCACTTTTGCATCTGGGGGCCTTTACAGCCACCATCATGACAGCGAATGTCTTTTTCCAGATCATGCCGAACCAGCGCATCGTCGTCGCCGATCTCAAGGCGGGGCGCACACCGGATGCCAAATACGGCAAAATAGCCAAGGTCCGCTCGACGCATAACAACTACCTGACGCTGCCCGTCGTCTTTTTGATGCTGTCGAACCACTACCCGCTGTCATTTGGAACGGAATACGCTTGGATTATCGCCAGCCTTATCTTTCTGACTGGTGTGACGATCCGGCATTACTTCAACACGATGCACAAAACCGGCTCGGGCCCGCATTGGACATGGGGCGTTACGGTCTTGCTTATGGTTGCCATCGCATGGCTGTCCTCTGTCCGACCGACAGAGACATGGGAGGATGCCGAGGCGCGGGACCTGACGCCTTACGAACAGAAATATGCTTCTGCAGCGGGGTTCGAGGAGGCTTTTGATGCCGTCATCGGGAACTGTTCAATGTGCCACGCGCGCGAGCCTGCCTGGGGCAATATGCAATGGGCACCCAAGGGTGTTCACCTTGAAACCCCGGGGGACGTGGCGCGCCATGCAAGTGCCATCTACCTGCAGGCCGGGGTCAGCCACGCCATGCCCCCGCCCAATGCCGTCCAAATGGATGCACAAGCGCGACAGGCTATTGTGGCGTGGGTACAAGAGGTGCGCGCGAATTAGACCAGTCGCGGGATGGCTGGTGTTCCTGCAATCGGCAAGGTATTTCGCCCGTCAGAGCCAGCACGTGCAGATGCACGGGCACAAAGCAGCACCGCCCCGCAGAGAGGGAGTTAAAAAATGCCCCAGACCCAAGTGTGCGTGACAGCCCAAGACATTGCCACCTACCAATTGGACGGTGCTGTGGTGATCCGTAACCTTTTTGCCGACCATGTAGAGACACTGCGTGCAGGCGTTGCGCGCAACATGGCAGAGCCCGGTCCTTACGCCGCTGAAAACCTCCACGACGGTGAACGTGGGCGCTTTTTTGATGACTACTGCAACTGGCAGCGTATACCCGAGTTTCGCACCGTGATCGAAAACGCGCCTGTCGCCGATGTGGCAGCCGCACTGATGGGCTGCGACCGTGTGCAGCTGTTTCATGACCATGTCCTGGTGAAGGAGCCCGGCACCGCAAAGCCCACCCCATGGCATCAGGACGGGCCCTACTATTTTGTGCAGGGCCAGCAAACGGTCAGCTTCTGGTGTCCGTTGGACCCGGTGGATACCGCGTCGCTGCGCTGCGTAGCAGGCTCCCACCTTTGGGAAAAACCCGTGCTGCCGACCCGCTGGCTGGCCGAAACCAGCTTTTACCCCGACGAAAGCGCCTATCAACCCGTGCCGGATCCGGATGCCGAAGGTATGGAAGTCCGCGAGTGGGCCATGGCCCCCGGTGATGCTGTGGCTTTCAACTTCATGACGCTGCATGGCGCACGCGGAAACGAAACCACCCAGCGGCGGCGCGCTTTCTCGCTGCGTCTGGTCGGCGAGGACGCCCGCTTCGTTGAGCGGCCTGGTCCCACCTCCCCCCCATTCCCCGGGCACGGCATGAAAACCGGTCAGCGCCTGCGCGAGGACTGGTTCCCGGTGTTGCGCGCGTAAAGATACATCGCATGACAAAACCTACTCCTTCGCCCCTGCACCAAGCTGTGATACCCGACGGCGCGTTCAGCTACCCGGTGCGCCGGACGGACGAGACAAGATGGTTCAGCTTTCTGCTGCTCGAGGGTTTTACGCTGCTTGCATTCAGTTCTGCACTGGATCCGCTGCGCATCGCCAACCAGCTGGCACGTGAACCGCTGTATGGCTGGCAGGTTGTCTCCCAAGACGGCGCATCTGTTCCGTCTTCCTCGGGCCTGTCGCTCGAAGTGCATGGCCCGTTGACCGAAGTGGACGACAGCGCACTTCTTTTCGTCTGTTCCGGCAATCAGGGGCTGCACGTGGCTTCGGAAAACACCATCGCAGAATTGCGCCGACGCGCGCGGTTTGGCGGGCAGCATGGCGGGATATGCACCGGTGCCACGACGCTGGCTCGAGCGGGGCTGCTGCAAGGCAAGCGCTTTACGTTGCATTGGGAAAACCAGCCCGGCTTTGTCGAGGCATTCCCGAGCCTGACGCCCACGCGCAATCGTTTTGAGCGGGACGCCGGGCTGTTGACCTGCGGTGGTGGCTCTGCCGCAACCGAGATGATGCTCAGCCTGATCGCACAGGACTATGGGACAGAATTTGCGATCCTCGTGGCAGATATGTGCCTGAACGATCCCGACCTCAACGGCAGGCGCGACCAGCGTTCCTCCATTGCCACCGCGGTGGATTCTCGCAACCCCAAGCTTTTGCAAGTGGTTCGGGATATGTACGCTCATATCGAAGACCCGCTCCCGCTGGAGGAGCTTGCACAGGGCGCAAATGTATCGCGACGCCAGATGGAACGGCTGTTTCGGCAAATGATGGGCGAGCCGCCGGCGTCGGTCTACCGTAATATCCGCTTGGAGAAGGGCCGTTCGCTGCTGATGGAAACGGACATGAGCGTAATGGAAGTTGCGATCGCGTCAGGGTTTTCATCGGCCAATGTTTTCACACGCCACTTCAAGACCCGTTATGGCGAAACACCCTATGGCGCGCGCGGACGGCGCCGCTAGGTCACTTTGGCTGTCGACCGCTCAGAGCTTGTACTGAAGGAAAACCAGGTATGGTTCAAATTCGAGCGGGTTGGCGTTTTCGGGATAACGCGGAATGTACTCGAACCCGAAAGCTTCGTACATCGCCAGCATCGGACGGTTGCCGCGCGCGGTATCGGCATAGATCACCTTGCAGCCCATTTTACGGGCCTCTTCGATACGCATTTCGAACAACCGTCGCCCCAGCCCTGACCCGCGCGCCTCGGGCCGTACGAACATGCGTTTCATTTCCACCGCATCCGGACGCACCCTGCGCAATGTGCCACAACCGACCAGCCGGCCTTCCGCATTCTGCGCCAGCAGGAGCCGCCCTTCAGGCGGCAGCATCTCGTGCAGGTGGTCTATGGAAGAGCTGACCATATCCTCTGCCAGAAACGCCGGCACGCCAGCTTTCCGCGCTATTTTGCCAACATCGGTATAATAATCGAACAGTAGTTCTTTGAAGGCGTCGAGGTCCGGCACATCGGAGACGAAGGACAGGTTTACGGTCATGATACTACTCGCGGTCACTGGGCGCGGACATGGTTTCAGCATGCCTTGTGTTTGACAAGCCACATTTGCGCGCTGGTTTTCTGCACGACAGCAAGTGCCCGCACGACATGTTTTGGCCAAAATGGGACGGTACACTCGCCTGCCGAAAACGAGAGGTCGCAGGATATGGGCACATCTGACTTGGAAATGCGCGCAATGGCAATGTTGTCCAGCATGACCACCATCGACGCAGACGGAAACCTGTCGCGTTCACCCGATCTGGAACCGCTGCAAAAAGAGATAGCGGCCACAATCGCACAGGGCAGCGCTTCGAGCGTACTGCAGGAACTGGCCAGCACGCTGGAGATGATGCAGCAGTCCCTGTCAGACCCCGACGTGCGACGCAGCATGAGCGAAGCGGTGCGGGCTTCACATCTGCCAAGCCCGGCAATCTTTGATGCGATCGACGATGCTGATGCAACCGCGGTCCGCAAAGAACTTGTGTCTTGGGACGTGAACCGCGCCGTCGGTGCATATGAAAGCACCGCGCTCTACCATGCGATGTCGAATACATGCGGCATGTCCCTTGAAATCGTCGAGATACTGCTGGATGCAGGAGCTGATCCCAACCTGGGGCTGGTCGATACCAATGTGTTGCACGGCCTTGGCTTTGGTAATCAACAGGGGATCTCGCCCACCGCCCTCGCCCGCGTTATCAAACGTTGCGTGGCCTTGGGCGCGGATATCGAACAACGGTCCAACAAACTTCGGTGGACGCCATTGATAACCGCCGTGTCCGAGTGGAATCCTGTTGCTGCTGAAGCGTTGATACTGGCAGGAGCGGACGTGAATGCCTGTGCAGGGGAGTTGAGCGGCGTCTGCCTTGCCGGTGCCGACTGCCTGTCATTCGCCGCGGGTCACGACGCAACCGAAGCCGTCATAAAGCGGTACCGACGCGGGATTTAACCCTTGGGCCAGCCAACACGAACTATTGTGCCCCGCGCTGCTGTGATGTTCTAATACCGGGAACATCGCGAAAGGTGGTTGAATGAAACTTTTTATCCATGGCGTGCCCGACACAGGCTACATGTGGCAACCACTGATACAGGCCCTCGGGCTTGAGAAAGACGCCTACTCCGCGCCCACGATGCCGGGGTTTGACGGTGCGACCCCTCCCGGTTTCGCTGCGACAAAAGAGGCCTACCTGCAATGGCTTGTCGGCACGCTGGATGAAACCGCGCGCGCTCATGGCCCTGTCGATCTGGTCGGTCACGACTGGGGGGCTCCTTTATGCGCCATGGCGGCCCAGATGCGCCCCGACGCGATCCGAACGTGGACGGTGGTGAATGCGGTGCCGGAGCCGACCTATGAATGGCATTCGCTGGCGCGTACATGGCAAACTCCGGTTTTGGGTGAACTATTCATGGCCTTGGGCAGCACCGAAAAGTTTCGCAAACAGTTGACGGCTGCCGGCATGCCACCGGATATCGCAGCCCATGAAGCACCGCGGATCGACAGCCATATGAAACGCGCGATCCTCAAGCTGTACAGGTCCGCTAAAAACCCGGCCGAGTGGCAATCCGATTTTTCCGAAGTTGCAGGGCGCGGTCTCGTGCTTTGGGGAGAGGATGATCCCTTTGTCCCGATAAAATTCGGGAAGCGCTTTTGCGACAGATGGTCGATACCGCTCGTTCAGGAAGCGGGAGTGGGGCATTGGGGCAACTGTGAGCGACCTGACGCCTTTGCCGCGCATCTTCAACAGCATTGGGCCGCGCAGGCCTAACAGGCAGCATGCGATCAGTTGTCGAAAAAGGCTTTCATGTTGCTTGATACCCCACTGGCAAGGCTGCCAGCGCTGTGACTGGCCGACTGCCCAACGCTGGTGGCCATACCATACCCGGTGGCCGATGCGCCTGAAACAGACAGCCCGGCAATCCCGGACACGGTATCACTTATTCCTCTGAGGGTGGCATTCACGCCAAGCTCGCGCCCGCTGTACTTTTCGAAAAACCAAAGCCCGATCAGACCCGTCAACACCAGTAAACACACACGTACCACGGAAAAACACTCCACTATGAAACGCGCAGATCATATCACATTTGAGCTTTTTTTGCCCGGAATCCGAGAAACAGACTGTTTCCAGAACCAGCGCTCGCACATCCAATTGTCATCATCTTCGCCCTGCCGTGCCGGTGTGTGTAACCCTAGTAGGACCGTGGCAGTCCCAGCACATGTTCTGCCAGATAGCTTAAGATCAGGTTGGTAGAAATCGGCGCCACCTGATACAGCCGTGTTTCGCGAAATTTCCGTTCAACATCGTATTCTTCTGCAAACCCAAAGCCGCCGTGGGTCTGTACTGCCGCGTTGGCCGCCTCGTTTGATGCGTCTGCAGCCAGCATCTTGGCCATGTTGGCCTCCGCTCCGGGATTGGCGCCTGCTTCATAGAGGCGCAGTGCTTCCTGTACCATCAGTTCCGCCGCGCGCATGTTTGCATAGGCTCTGGCCAGCGGGAATTGCACGCCTTGGTTCTGGCCGATGGCGCGCCCGAACACGGAACGATCCCTGGCGTAGGCTACAGCCTTTTCAACCAGCCACTTGGCATCTCCGATACACTCTGCGGCGATCAGGATACGTTCCGCATTCATGCCCGACAGGATGTAGCGAAATCCCTTGCCTTCTTCCCCGATCAGGTTTTCGGCAGGCACGCGCAGGTTGTCGAAAAAGACTTCTGTCGTGGCGTGGTTCATCATGGTTCGGATCGGACGTATGGTCAGCCCGCTGTCCCGCGCCGTGCGCATATCCACCAAAAGAACCGACAGCCCTTGCGTTTTCTTCATGCCCTCCGCAAGCGGCGTTGTGCGCGCAAGCAGGATCATCAGATCCGAATGGGCCGCACGGCTGGTCCAGATCTTCTGCCCATTCACCACATAGCTGTCCCCGTCCCGCCGCGCAGTGGTTTTCAGCGCGCCCGTATCCGTGCCCGAGGTAGGTTCCGTCACGCCGAAGGCCTGCAACCGCAAGGAGCCGTCGGCGATCCTCGGCAAATATTGCGATTTTTGCGCGTCAGATCCGTGCCTTAGCAACGTGCCCATCGTGTACATTTGCGCGTGACATGCTCCCGCATTGCCCCCTGACCTGTGGATTTCCTCGAGGATGGCAGCCCCCGCGGAGAGTGGCAGCCCTGCACCGCCGTATTCTTCAGGGATCAGTGCAGCGAGCCACCCGGCTTGGGTCAATGCGTCGACAAACTCTGTCGGGTAAGCCATGTCGCGGTCCAGCTTGCGCCAGTACTCGCCCGGAAAGCCCGCACAAAGCCGCGCAACAGCGTCTCGGATATCCTGATATGTGTCTGACATGTGCGGTGCCTTATTTGGTGTCTTGATCTGCCTTGGCTAGGACGCTGCGTCATCCAGCGCAAGTGGCGGGTTGGAATGGCCCTCTAGAATGCACATATAAATTGGTAACGCACGACAGAATTGCTTGGCCTCGTAACACGCGTGACGGGCAAAAAACTTACTTCATCCGGAGGCGCAAAACGATGCGCAGACGCATGGAAAACGTGCTTAAGGCGCTGAAACAGCCTGTAAGAAAAAGCTTGACACAAAAACAGTCATTACATTCGGGCCTTGAAACGTATAAACTTGGTAAAAAGGCGCAGGATTGCGTTCAAAAGAGCAGAAAGCAAACAGATGAATAAATATCAGGCACTGTGCAATTTGCGGTCGCTTTTGCGTACGATGGAGCAAGACCTCGGGCTGGATGATTTGAGCCATACCGAGCTTGATATCTTTCTTGCCGCGCAAAGCATTGGCGGCAAATGTGGTGCGATCATAACCACGACAGAGCTTCGCGCGCATGATCTTGTGGCGTCTTTTCCGCCCGCCACATACCACCGCGCGTTGCGTGCGCTTGTGGAGCGGGGATACCTGCGCAAGGCAGACGGCGCCAAAGCCAAGTCCTACGTTCTGGAACACGGCTGAGCTTTTCTTTTTTGCACGAGTCCCACAAGCCATTCTGCCAAAATACGTGGCAGTCTGAAATTTTCGCATAATTTTTAGGCAAACCCTCTAAAATTCGCGCAGAGCGCGTCATTCATTTTGTTTTTCGTGTCATGCGTGGTACGGCTTAGCGTCAACCTTGAGTCGATATCTAATTTTTTAACCACTTATTTTGTGCAAGTATGAGTTTTTTGATCCGCTGCCTAACTAAAAGATCCGTTCTGATCATCACCACTTTTGTGGTGTGCTACGCTATTACAGCGTCGGTTTTCCACGCCATGCCCGACCCTGTCGTCGGTGATCCGCAACCTTTTGTCAGTCTGATGTATTTGCCGCATGGCGTAAGCATTCTGGCCATCATGCTGTTTGGCTGGAAGGCGTTGCCGGCCCTGTTGGCTGGCAACATGATCGGGGACGTTCTGTTCAAACCGGACATGTTCCAAACAAGCGACGCGATCATGTGGGTCGGTCCGATGTGCATCGCCATTCTCAGCTCCTATCTGGCGTTCGAAGTTTTCCGCTGCATCGGCAAAAATTCCTACGCGCGCGAAGGGATTGAAATCAGCTGGAAACAAATCCTCGCGGTGGGGTGTGCTGCAGCGGCCATAAACGCGCTGGCGCAAAAAATCGTGTTCAGCGACATACTCGCCGCCGGTCACGATCAGATCGTCTATTGGAGCTATGCCATCGGCAACGTTTGGGGTTTGTTTGTATTTTTGTGCATTTTAATGTTTGGCTTCCGGTGGGCGCGGCTTTACCGAAGGGCCAACACGGGCCTATTTGACTGAGGTGCGAATTTGAAACGTGCACTACGCAAACTGCCGTTAAGACGGCGCCAAACGTCTATGACTAATAATTTCGTAAAATGGCCGGCTCAACACACTTAAACTAACTGGTGGAAACATACTGTTGGTCAACTACTCAACTGCTACGCAAATGCTACTTCTTTCAAGTCACGCTTAAACTGAACTGTCTTCAAAGAACAACTCTGCCCTGCGAATTTATGGCTTTGACGTACAAGGATGTTTTACCATTTTAAAAATGCTTCACTTCAAAGCTCAGAATTTTTTCACAATTACCATGATTTATGTTCTTTGTTACGGTCTTACGTCATTTTTCGTAACGCCCATTCAGAAAACATTCTTGAGCGAGGCTACTGTTTTCGCGAGCCTAATCTATCTTCCACACGGCGTACGTGTCCTTGCAACGATGTTTTACGGCTGGAAGGCGATAGCGCCTATAATCCTAGGCAATATACTGGCTGGGTTTTTTTTCGCACCCCAAGCAGTTCTCGAGCGCGAGTTGTTGCCTTGGCTGCTACCCATAATCGTCGCGAGCTGCAGTTCCTACATGGCCTTTGAGCTATTCCGGTTTTTTGGAAAAGACTACTATGCGAAGGTAGACGCCAATCTCAACTGGACGCAGATACTATCCGTTGGCTTTACCGCATCCATCATAAACTCCATCGGTCAAAGCATAATATTGGGCAGTATGTTCAATCTCGTCGAGAATCCTTTTGTTTTCCTTATCTTCACCATCGGCGACACTATGGGACTTCTTGTTTCACTATTCGTCTTGATGCTGGTTTTCCGTTGGATACGACAGCACGCAGGCGGTACAAATTAGGAATGGTCACATTCGACGGCATTCAATCAAATAGTTACCGCGCAACTCTGCCAAAAAATTCTTGCTATGATTATCTTGTCTACTTTCTCTGATGCGTCACCGGAGCAGATGTATAAGGTCAGGACGACGATCAAGCGCCATCAAGAGTTGTGAAGGTGGATTATTTTGGTGACAGATATGATAAATGGCATTTCGGTATAGCTCAGAGATCATGATGTTTGGGAAAATCTTCAATAAACCGGCTCAGAGAGCATCCTCTCCCAGGACTTGCGTGGCTCCAGACGAACGGGTTTATGCTATTGGAGATGTGCACGGCAGACAGGATCTTTTGGACGCGATCCTTGAGAAAATCAGTCAGGACCTGAAGCAGTTTTCCGATGCGCGCAGACCGCGGATTGTATTTTTGGGAGACTATATTGACCGCGGAGATCAATCGAGTGGCGTATTGGACACCCTTTCAGGCTTCGCGAAGGCCGGAGAGGCGATTGCACAGGAAACTGGCGTCACGATGGACTTTCTTGCCGGAAACCATGAAATAGCGATGCTAGGTTTTCTGGACGATCCTGTGAAAGCGCAGTCCTGGCTCGACTGGGGCGGCTTGCAAACGCTGGCCAGTTTTGGCATCGCCCCCCCCTCAGGTCGGAACCCTGTGGATCTCATGGAACTACGTGAAGAACTCATGGCAGCGGTGGCGCCATTTAAAGAATTTCTTTTAAGTTTGAAGCGATTGGAGATTTCGGGAACAGTCGTTTTCGTACACGCGGGGCTTGATCCTGATGCGCCACTTGACGCACAGCCCGATGCCGCAACGCTTTGGGGGCAGGCCCCTTCAGGAAAGGCTCTTGGAATGACAGGCTATAAAGTCGTGCACGGCCACTTCGCCAGTTACGAGCCAGTTTCATTACAGGATCGCATTTGTGTCGACACGGGCGCCTACTTTTCCGGTCGCCTGACCGCGGTTCGGCTCGACGATGACGAGACTTTTTTGCATGTTGACACAGCTGATTTACCACTCCCGTCAGAGTTTAAACTGACAACATCAGAGCGCCAATGAAATCGAATTTGGTCCACCGCACGCAGAACATTCTTGGTCTGGTCACGCTCAGCTTGGTTTTGCTGTCATCTCTGGCACTTGGTGCCAACCGCCCGGTATCATGGTCGTTGCTCGCAATAGCTGTGACGCTTCTATTTGCGCTGCAAGTGATCCTTGCATACTGGCAGCCTGTGCCCACCGTGCTGCGAAAACTCTTGCTGCCCGGCCTGTTGATCCTCGCCTCAATTCTCTGGGCCTTCGTTCAGGTCTTGCCAGGCATACCCGCGGCGTTTGCACATCCCGTTTGGCTGTACGCGCAAGAGGCGCCCGCTTTCATCTCTGCCGACCCCGGACAGGGCAGGCACGCCGTAATGCGTATGATGTGCTATGTCATGGTCTTTCTCATAGTTCTGTGGAGTTGTGTGCGAACAGAAAATGCATGGCGAGCGCTCTGCATAGTGGCCATCTTTTCCACGCTCCTTGCTGGCTTTGGGCTTTTTGCATTCGCTACCGGTGACAATATCATCCTCACCGAGGCAACTGCCGGCGGTATCGTGCAGGCAAGCTTTATCAACCGCAATAACTACGCCACCTATGCGGCCTTTGGCGTGCTGGCAAATCTTGCCTGCTTTCTTGCGATGACGGAGCATTCGGCAAATGGTCTTCGAAACCGCCTAGAGATGTTTTTTAGGGGCTCCTGGTTGTTTGCTCTTGGCGCGCTTGTCTGTATCGGCGCAGTTTCGTTAACGCAATCCAGGGCCGGTGCTGCTGCCGGCCTCATCGGCCTCGCCGTTTTCATTATCGCCTTTCGAAGCGGGCGCACGGGCTCGGATCGTGCACTCCTCGTAACTTTGGCCGCTACTCTTGCGTTTATTGGTGCCACAAGCGCGACCGGTCTCTTGGAACGCATAATCTCAACCGATGCTGCCGATGGCCGATTCATTGTCTACCCCAGGATCTGGCAGGCGATCTTTGACCGACCGTTTCTGGGCCATGGTGCAGGCACCTTCCTTGACGCCTTCCGCCCATATGTACCGTCAGAGGCTGCCTTCGGAGAATGGGTATTTGCCCACAGCACCCACCTGGAACTTCTTTTTGGCCTGGGAATTCCAGCAGCCCTAGCCCTTTATTCAGGTTTTTTTCTTATTGGTGTGCGCCTCTGGTACGGGGCGCGACGTAGGCGCAACAACCGGGTTTACACATGCTTCGCTCTTGGATGTATGACAACCGCCGCTGTTCACTCATGTTTTGACTTTTCCTTGCAGATGCCAGCGACAGCCGCCCTCTTTGCGGCCTGTCTCGCCATGGGCATCGCACAGAGCTTGACCTTTAAGGAACGCGCGGCTGCCAAAATAGATAGGCGTGAGGAAGACCAGGAGTGAACACAAGAAGCTTTTAGCGGCACGGCCGGCCCAGATGCGCAAAGGCGGAAGCTCTCCTAGAGCGGCGCGTGAGCACACACAGTCAAGATGGCCAACTGATTAAAAAACGTGCAAATTCAGTCAAATTGAGAGACTTCGGTTGACTGGAACATCTATGGGTGCTCATTTAGTGGTCATTAAATGGTCAAAATGATACGACCCGCGTAAGCATTTGCGCGGAAAGGTTAGCGATGAACGCACCATCAACGAACAACCGAAGGCTGAATTTGGACCAAGTTGTTCCGCAACAGGGCTTAGTCGTTGAAGACGATGACGATGTCATCGACATACGCGGAGTGGCGCATACGCTTTGGCGTGGCAAATGGATAGTTGTCATTTGCACGCTTATCGCGGCGGTTCTGGGCTTCTTGGCCGTTTCCCAACTCGAACCAACATATCGCGCGTCTGCGAAGGTTATGTTCGATATCCAGCAAAGCAATGTGGTGAACATCGAAGACGTATTGATCGATCAACAGTTCGACGCCAGTGAATTAGAAGATCAAATCGAAGTACTGAGATCTACAACACTGATAGAGCGCGTGATTGCGGAACTGAACCTCGATCAGAACCCTGAATTTAATCCGCGCCTGCGGCCAGCCAAAGTGACGCTACAAGACCGCATTTCGGAATTCGTTTCTTTGCCCCCTGAAATCGAAGAATTCGCGCAGAATATTGGAATAATTCCGCCACCGCCTGTCACTCCAGATCCGGTTGAGGCTGCTCGACGGGAGCGCCTCATGATTATCAACAACGTACGAGAGGGTCTGAGCCTGCGTCCCATCGGGCGCAGCCGCGTCATCGAAATCTCCTTTGTCTCGGGGAACCCCAGAACGTCGGCCCAAGTTGTGAACACTGTGGCGGACCAATACATCGTCGACCAATTGGAGGCGAAACTCGAAGCGACACGGGCGGCGACCACTTGGCTCAGCGACCGTGTCGAGCAACTGCGCGAACGCGTCCAAGACGCCGAGCAGGACATTGAAGCCGCTCGATCTCAGTCGTCCGACAATACGGGTCAATCGAAAGCTGTCACAGAGCAGCAGCTGCAAGCGTTGAACGGTGCCTTGTCGTCAACGCGGGCCGAGATATCCAGAAAACAATCGACGTATGACAGGCTGGTGGACGCCGTAAACACCAACCGCGACATCGGCGCAATTTCAGAGTTCAGGCAATCGAGCCTCATCGAAAGATACCGCCAACAGGAGGATGACCTTCTGTTGCGCAAGATTACCCTTGAGACAACGTTCAGCGACAACAATCCGGATTTGATCCGGGTAAACCAGCAAATCGCACAAGTACGGCAAAACATTACCGACGAAGTTGGCCGCATTGTAACAGCCGCACAACTGGATCTGCAGTCCGCAAGAAATCAGGAAAATGCGTTACTGCAACAAGTTAGACGTCTGGAACAACAATTGCAGGTGCAGTCAAAAGACCAAATTCAGCTCAGACAACTTGAGCGCGAAGCACAGGCAAGCCGCGTTCTATATGAGAACTTCCTCGCGCGGTTGAAAGAAACCTCGACGCAGGAGGATTTGCAGGAAGCCGATGCGCGGGTCCTGTCCCCGGCAGAGCAACCGCTCTACCCTGAGTCTCAGGCGAAACGACGCACAATGATGCTGGCGACGATCGTTGGAGGCATTTTGGGCATTGGGCTCGTGTTCTTGCTGGATCGATTGAACAATACTTTCCGCACGCCGGCGCAGTTGGAAGAATTGAGTGGGGAAACCGTCCTAGGTGTTTTGCCTGCGATCGGGTCAAAGGTGGAGAGGCGCAAGGTTATCAACCATTTGCGCGAGAAACCCGGATCCGGCCTTGCGGAAGCCGTACGCAACTTGCGCACCAGCATATTGTTTTCGAACATAGATCGGACGCCGAAAGTTGTGATGTTCACATCGTCGGTGCCCAGAGAAGGCAAGTCGACGTCGTCGATGCTTGTCGCCTTAACCAGTCGGCAAATGGGCAAGTCGGCCATTATCGTGGATTGCGACCTGCGCCTGCCCGCGCTGGCGCGCCTCCTCGATGCGAAAGACGGCAAGCCCGGTTTGATGTCTGTGCTGGAGGGACAGGCTGAAATCAATGAAGCCGTTTACATCGACCCGGAGACCGGGCTGCACGTGCTGATGCCGCGGGGCGCAACCGCAAGCGCCAGCATAAATGCCGCTGACGTTCTCTCATCCCGCAAGTTTTCAGATTTAATTGACAAGCTTCAGGACATGTATGATCTGGTCATACTGGACACGCCGCCGGCGCTCGTCGTGACCGATGCGCGGATCGTATCCAAGCTCGCCGACACCGTCGTTTATGCGGTACACTGGGACAAAACGCCCAGGGATGCGGTGTTTGAAGGCCTTCAAGAGTTACGCTCGGTGCAGGCGCCACTTGCGGGCGTGGTCATGACCATGGTCAATGAAGACCGGGCCAGTCGCTATTCTTACAGTGGCTACAGCTACTACAAAGGTAAGTACCGCGATTACTATGGGACTTGACCCTTGAGGAGTGTCAACATTCTCGTGTTGCTTTTGGCACTCGCCTCAATACGCATGGCGCTGGGAAACACACCCGCATTCAATCCTACCCTTCGTACCGACAGCGTTTTGGGAGACTGGCGTCTGGTGCTCAACACCGCTCTCTATGACCTTGGTGAGTACGAATTCCAGCGGGGTTTTGGCTATGTGGAAGCTGGCACGCTATTTGCGCCCGCAGAAACCAGTACCAGCGATCGACAGGCCATGTTGGAACTGGAAATGCAACGGCAAGACATTGCAACACAAGCTTTGACGACTGCCGTCACATTGGATCCCGCCAATGCGCATGCGTGGGCCTCACTCGCGTGGGTCCGGTCATTGAGCGGCGATGACGCCGCAGCGATGTCCGCTTTACGGACTTCTTGGGATCTCGCTCCGTTTAATGTAGATTTAGCGGACACACGCCTCAACCTTGCCGGGCTACTTGTGTCCTCTAACGATGGCATTGAACATGTATCTGAAGACGACCAAGCCTTTATCATCAACGATATCTGGGTCCTGAACCGTTTTGATAGATCAACGCACAACTACTACCAGCAGTCCCTGCCAGACCTTCAACGATTGTTCCACGCCGCACAGTCGGCAAATCCACCAGAAAGCTGAACAAAAAGCCCTGTCGACAAGAGGGATCTATGCAGGGCTGACCACGCCGGGACTATTCTGGATCAGCTTGTGAACGTCCTTAACCTTCCCGGCTTCGATCCTCGCAATGTCGCGGGTGTTCTTGCGTATCCGATTTTCCGCAATTTTGATCTCGTTTTTACGGCTCTCAGGATCGTCAATAATAGACTGCCAGAACACGTTGTTTGCTTCGAGAATTTCAATGGCCTCTTCATCCGTCAGCCCGCTGGCTGAAGCAGACACGGAGAAGCAAAGCAATGCTGCCGCGGTCAGTGATAACAGTTTTCTCATTTTGGCAATCTCCATTGTCGTCTGTAGTATTATCCCACGGGTGCGGACAGGTCAATGTCTATGCTCCGGCAGGACAGTTTTCACAAGCGCAAACACATCAAACCCGACGAGGGGGCTCGTAGAACACCCGGCGCTGCTACCGCGCGCCCGCACCATGTAATAAAACTTTGAAGGTCCTGAATATCACGTACAACTCGAGGCGCCCGCACAAGCGCTGTACATAAATATTGTCGTATTTGGCCTTCACGGCGGCGGCATCCAGAGTGTCGACGTAGCCCTGCTCCACCTGCGCCAGTCCGGTGATGCCCGGCTTCACGCGCAACCGCTCTTTGAAGCCACGTATGCGGGCCTCGTAATAAATCTGGTGACTGGCCGCTTCCGGTCGCGGGCCCACAACGGACATCTCCCCTCTCAACACATTGAAGAAATTCGGCAATTCATCAATGCGCGTCCGGCGCAGCACACGTCCCAACGCCGTAATGCGATCTTCATCCAAGCTGTCATTCGCATGCCGCACGGACTGCCCCGACGGCACCATTGTGCGAAACTTCCACATTTGAAAGGGCCTCCCCTTCAAGCCGAGACGCTCTTGTTTGAAAAACAGCGGGCCTCGGTTGAACAGGGGGTTCGCAATCAGCAAAAACAGCGCAATGACCGCAATCAACGGCAGAGCAACGATGGCGCAGCCATAGTCAAAAACAACTTTGAACACCCGGAACTTAAGCGACACGACGGGATCCCTACCCGTCGCCACATCGTTTATGCTATACGTCTCGGGCGCAAGTGCGGGTTTTCCCGCAAGGAATTCTGTGTAATGCTCCCGCTCCAAATAATATCGCATGAAAATTCCTTGCAACAACTTTCAATCGTCGGTGGCACAATTCGATAAATACTAAATTATCGTTAATGTATATTTATTTCTCAGTTTGACAATAAAATTAAGACTGTTTTGTGTCTTTTTGCAGCGCATTTCACAAGATCGCCCAAACAACGGGCAAAAGATTTGCAGCGCGCGCCCACAATGACCCGCCGGCACCTCCGCTCCACACGTAATCTGGCTTGATAAGCTCAGTGCGCCCACCTCGCGGGACCAGCGCGCACGTCCTCTGTCAAAGAGCGCGCAAGCTCCCCCGAGCGACCGCGACCTTTGTCTCACGCCCCAATATATCCAGAAGAACCCATACGCGCTCCTCGTCTGTCAGACTTGTGACCCTTGCCACCAAATCCGCAAAAGGCCCCTGCGTCAGCATCACGACATCTCCGTGCTTCAGCGCATCATCCCGCACAAGAACGCCCTCTGCATCGCACCGTGCGGTGAGATCGGCCATAAATGCGTCGGGGACCGTTTGGGGAATGGATCCGCTTTGCACCAAGCGTGTCACACCCTGTGTGCTGTTGACGGAGCGCCAGTGCCCCTGCGTCGGATCAAAGCGGACAAATAGATAACCTGGAAAAAGTGGGCGGTGCTGCTTCTTGAACTGCCCGCGCACACGGGTCGTCACCAGCAGCTGCGGCATAAAATACTCAAAGCTCTGCCGTTTTAAATGCCGCTCGGCTATGCGGTGACTGTTCGGCTTGAGTTGCGCCAGGAACCAGAATTTACCGTCAGATGTCGACACCATGAACCTCTTTTTACCTATCACTTTGAAACAGGGTAACGTGATCGTGCCTGCTTTTCCAGCCCGCTACACACGCTTGAAAGTCAATCACCCCTGCCGGAGAATCGGGTCGGAAGACGGGCCTCGACAACAAAATAAACTCCCAAAGCACTGATAAAGAGTATTTTAATTGCACGAATCGAAAGAGGCAAAATACGCCATACGCCCTGAACAATTCAGCAATCGCCAGAAACCGATGCCCTCGCACAGACAGGCATGCTCAAAAAATAGGCACTTGCGTGCTTGATACATTCTCATATTGAACTTTTTTTCGCGTTTTCGTGTTTTTGCTTCCTTGACCCCAGACCGAAGTGCTACCGCTCAAACTTGAACGATTATGCCGTTGGACGTGATGAAACATGTTGAAGGTGTAAAGGACAGCCGCGGCAGTCCTCATGCGGTAGCCGTGGCAGCACTGGCGTGACCCCCGAGCGGCTTCAATCTCGAGACGACGCCCGCTTTCGTATCTTGCGCCTCCTCGATCAGGATCCGGAAGTGTCCCAACGCGACCTTGCGCGCGCCGTCGGCATCAGCACCGGGGCGACGCATTATGTCATCCGGTCCTTGGTGGACCAGGGCCTCGTCAAGTTGAGAAACTTTTCAGCGGCCAAAGACAAGCGCCGCTATGCCTATGTGCTCACCCCGCAAGGCGCCGCGGAGAAAGCCGCTCTCGCGAGGGACTTCCTGCGCCGCAAGCGCGAGGAGTTCGATGCGCTGAAAGCCGAGATTGACGCGCTGGAAGGCGAGATGGTCAGACCAGCACGTCCCGAAAATTGAAGTCTGTAGTGTGCCCGCCCGGACAGTCCTGCCTTCACCTATTTTTGCTCCCCACCTTTGTGTGCCGTTGGAGTTTGAGTTCATGTTATCGCGCATTTGGACCTCAAGGCACAAATTGGCGACAACGACGAGAAGCAGGGCGAGACAGCTTGACCCCAGCGAAGGTATATACTAAGCGTATATACGCGTGTCGAAGGTGCACGAAATTGGAAGTGGAAAGTGTGACATGGAACGTGGATCGGTATTCATGACAAATAAGACGCAGGCCGTGCGCTTCCCGAAATCGGTGCGCTTGCCTGACGGTGTCACGAATGTGGACATTCAGCGCCGCGGCCGAAGCTGGGTCATCACGCCCTCTGAGCAAAGCTGGGCGGCATGGTTCGATGATGAGGGTGTCAGCGGCGATTTCATGATCGATCGTGACCAGCCGGCAGACCAAGAGCGTGCAGCGCTCTGATGCTGCGGTACATGTTGGATACGAATATCCTGATATATACCGTCAAAAACAAGCCTGAGATGGTTCGGCAGCAATTCGAGGCGCATGACGGCGAGATCTGTGCTTCAAGCATCACGGCCATGGAGCTTCTCTACGGTGCGCACAAGTCACAAGCCGTTCGCCGAAATCTGGACGTCATCGAGGGACTGCTTGGACGCATCGAGTTGCTGGACTTCGACCTCAGCGCGGCCGAACATGCCGGGCAGATGCGGGCCGAGCTTGCGGCGGCGGGAAATCCGATTGGACCCTTCGATGTCATGATTGCGGGTCATGCCCGCTCCAGAGGCTTTTGCCTCGTCACGAACAATGAAAGCGAATTTATCCGCGTTGGCGGGCTGCGTCTCGCGAACTGGGCAAAGTAAAGCCACGCCACTCTTTTGTCGCAATCACACTTTGCGTTATCGAGCCTATCGCTTCGCTACTTGAGGCTTTGCGTTATCAGGCGTTTGGACCATCTTAAACGCAGGCTTCTTGCCATTACATCAGTGTCGCTGTCAAAATGGCGCCCACGATACTCCGTTAAACGCGTCTGAGTTTTTGCCAGTTCAAACCCATGGCAAGATCACATCACCGATGACTCGTTGGACTATCGCCTAACTTGGTTTTCTCCAAGCACGGCGCAATGTTTAGAGCATAGCCATGTCCCAAAAACACTTCGGACCAAGACTTTTTAAACTTTCAAGTGAATTCTCAATCAAAAGGATAGCCAGCTGATGCATCGCCTAGTCAGAAAACATGCGGCGATCGTGTCGAGAAAAGTGTTATCGCGCTTAAACGATAGCCCCTTGTTCAGAGGTGCATATTACGAAAGCCTACCGGAGAATACACGAATACTGGCTGATACGGCGTACGCGCAGTTTCTGGTCAATACATCGGATAAAGTCATAGGGAAAATGAGTTATCGGAACAGAGTAGCATACGATTTTGATAGGTTCCGCTTAGCGTGCACTCTGCTACCCGGAACGACCAAACCAAAAATTCTGATAGATGTTGGAGCGAATGTTGGAACGGTGTCAATTTCCGCTGTCCGCTCCGGACTTTTCGATGGCGCCCTCGCGATCGAACCGGAGCCAAGAAACTTTAAAGCACTCAAGCTGAACGTAATGTTAAACGAGCTTGAGGATGTAGTCGAGATACACAACGTCGCGGCAGGTTCGACACACGACAAAAGTTTAAACTTTGAACTTAGTGAAACGAACTACGGTGACCACAGAGTGCAAGTTTCAGAACAGTTAGGGAAATATTCTGAACAAAGCCGGAGAAAAATCACAGTGGCGGCGAAAACAATCGATGAAATACTCGGACCGCAAGATCCAACATCAATGTTCGTTTGGATTGACACGCAGGGATATGAAGGCGCAGTGCTATGTGGAGCAACTAATTTGATAAATCACCGAGTGCCAATTTGTTTTGAATTTTGGCCCTATGGCTTGCAACGAACTGGCGGTTTTAACTTGTTAAAGAGTTCATTGGCCGCGGGAGACTACCGCCACTTAGTTGATCTGAACCAACCAGATGAAATCCTAACTTTTTCAGTAACAGAACTCGACTCTATTTTTGATCGGGTTGGCAGCGACGGAAGTTTTACCGACGTGCTGGTTTACTAGGCAGCACACCCATTAATTTCTTTTCATTCGCATAGGTTTGCGATTCATTTTCCGCGTGGCAACAGGCGGGAGCGGAAAAATGGTGCGATCGGACATGACCGATCTTGAGTGGGAATTCATCAAGGCAGTCCTTCCCAACAAGATACGGGGCAAGCAGCGGGTTGATGACAGGCGTGTCGTTAACAGCATTTTTTACGTTTTGCGCACCGGCATTCCTTGGGCCGATCTGCCCAGCGAATACGGCCCGCCGACGACCGTCTACAACCGCTTCAACCGCTGTAGCTATGCAGGTCACTGGGACCGCATCATGGACGCCATACGCCTTAAGACGTTGTGCTGAACAGTCTTTTAAAAAAATTCATCCTGAGATTAGCCACCCGCCCCGCGCTTCGGAAAATAACCGAAAACATCGGCTGGCTAACATTTGACAAGCTCTTTCGTATGGGTATGGGCCTTTTTGTAGGCGTATGGGTCGCGAGATATCTAGGGCCAGAACAGTTTGGTCTGTTGAGTTTCACTATGGCGTTTGTTTCACTTTTCGGGCCAATAGCAGGTTTGGGAATGCACCAAGTAATAGTTCGTGAACTGGTGCAACACCCACAAAAATCAGGAGAGCTGTTAGGGACGGCTGCATTGATGCAATTGGCAGCAAGCGTAATTTCTTACTCTCTAATTCTAGTCACAATAAGTTTGCTGCGTCCTGAAGACCATCTTGCGAAATCACTCACTGCAATAGTGGGGTCTATGGTTTTATTCAGGGCTATTGACGTATCAGTTTTCTGGTTCGAGTCTCAAGTCCTGTCGAAGTACACCGTGTGGGCGAGAAACACGAGCTTTTTCCTATTCTCCGCTGTAAAAGTGACACTAATTCTAGGTGAAGCATCGGTCTCGGCGTTCGCCTGGGCCACACTAGCTGAAGTGATTGTAACCTCAGCATTTATGTTGCTTGCCATGGGCTCTCGTGGCCCGAGCATCCGAAATTTAAAAGTATCTGGTGCGCGAGCGATTGTTCTTGTTCGAGATAGTTGGCCTTTACTCTTATCTAGTATTTCGATCGTAGTTTACATGAAGATCGATCAAATCATGCTTGGACAGCTTATGAACGATACAGCTGTAGGTGTGTACAGTGTAGCTGTGCGAATTAGTGAAATCTGTTACTTCATACCAGTAGTAATTGCCGCCTCAGTGTTTCCGTCAATTCTAGAGGAGAAAAAGCGGAGCAAGTCCAGCTACTATATGAGACTTCAATCTCTGTTTGACCTGATGGTATGGCCTTCAATATTTTTGGCATTTTTGATTTCGGGACTTTCAAGTTGGATAGTTTCAAGCCTGTATGGAGAAGAGTTTCAATCGGCTTCTATAATTCTTTCTGTGCATATATGGGCTGCACCGTTTGTTTTCCTTGGTGTAGCGAGTGAGCGATGGATCATAGCTGAAAACAGATCAATTTTAAGCTTTCAGAGAACAATTCTAGGAGCAGCTCTTAATGTCGCACTAAACTATTTTCTAATTCCCAAATATGGGCCTTTAGGAGCTGCCGTATCGACTCTTATTTCGTACGCTGTAGCCGCTTTTTTTGCCGATTTAGTTCAATTCGAAACCAGAGAAATATTCCGTATGAAGGTCGCTACATTGAACTTAAATGCAGCTTTTCGAAGAGCATCCGAATTGTACAGCTAAAACTGTAATACCGGATATCCGAAGTTAGGCAAAAAGCCCAACGTAGCTAACGTCAATAGATCGTCAAAAGGAGTGAAACGAGTGAAGATGCACCTAAACTCTGCAAGTCAAACGATTAAGGATAATTACTTCACGTGAACCGACGCCGGATCAACTTGCAAGATGTGCTGTTGTCTATTCGCCATGTTCTGCCGAACGCAATTGGCAAGGGTTTAAGCTTTTCACAATACGGCGAAGACCTGTTGATCTCCAGGATTGGATCGATCCCTAGGGATAGTTTTTACATCGACGTTGGCGCAGCATATCCCGTGAAGCATTCGAACACTTATAGGTTTTACCTGCGAGGCGGTAGCGGCATTACGGTGGAACCGAACCCAGACTTCGCGAAACTACACAAAAGAACGCGTCCTAGGGATCAATTCGTTCAAGCGGGGATATCTCCTAAAGCAGGAACTCTGAACTACTTTCGCTTCGAGGTGCCTGATTACAATACTTTTGACAAAGATACCGCGGACCGCGTGGCGGGAATAGGTGTTTCATTGATCGATACACTTGAGGTACAGACTATGCCCCTGAAACAACTACTAGAAGAAAACTGTGCAAATCGTGAAATTGATTTCATGAGCATAGATTGTGAAGGTTTGGATTTTGATGTAATTCGTTCTTCCGATTGGTCCGCCTATCGCCCGAAAATCATAGTGATCGAAGATCATGAGTGGGATTTCCAGTCCCAGCCACAAAGCAAGATTTCGGATTTCATGCAGCAAGTGGACTACAAGATGTCCGCGCGTATGAGCTATTCGAGTGTCTTCGTTAGATCTAGTTGACTAGTATAAACTTTTTACGTGCCGAAATTACACATTTCAGCTTTTCCGAGGGATAGACGCAGACACGGCGGAGTCAGGCGCAGTCAACAACTCTGCGAAATTGCGCGAAAAAATGGCAGCGAGTTCATATTCTGTAACTGTACGTGGAAACAAGCGTGCCTTGTATTATTCAAATCGCCATTTTCATTCTTTAGAGTTGTACCGATAGCCGTTAGTCTTGGCTGGAACTACTTTAGCTTTCGTGGATGCATTGTGGCGCTTGTGTATGGAGGCTGGATACATGCAGAGCTTCGCAAACGCTCTTGGCCTGAACTTAGTTTAGAGATCGCTCCAGGACGCTTAATTCCAATTGCCAACGTGCTCGTGTCGCTCAAAGTGCCTTTTCAAGCTTTTCCGCACAACTTGGAGTTCATGGTTCCCGGGCAAAAGCTACGTCATGTTCGGCCTAGTGATAATGGCTTCGCCGCGGAAATGCGAGTTTACCGCCATGCGGATGCGGTTCACACCATAAGCAAGTTTGACGCCGTAGTTCTACAGGCACTGGGTGTAAAGAACTCAAATCCAATGCCTTATTGTCCATCAAACGAAGACGCAGTTGCTCTGAAGAATATTCGATTGCAGCGCGAAACCAGCAAAAAAGATTGCGTGCTCATACTTGGTTCCGTAGGAAATCCACCTACACGAGAAGGAATACGAAAGTTGCTTAGTCAAATTGGGAGCTCCAACTCTTGTCACAGCTTCATTTTGGCCGGTTTCGAAACAGAAGTTTTTCAAGGTTCCGCACCCAAGAACGTCAAAGTACTAGGTAGCATTTCTGATGATGAATTGCACAAACTTTTGGTCACTTGCGAAACATTATTGGTTTATCAACCCCCTACGTCTGGCATGTTGACCCGTCTTATTGAAGCCACAGCAGCCAATATACCGACATACGTAATAGGCGGTTACCTACAAGCAGATGAGCTACATGCATACGGTGTGCAAAGTATAGAGTGCATCGACGAACTGCCTTGGCAATCAGCATTATGAGTGAATGGGAGCTTCACTTGAGATTCAAACACTCGATCGCAACTCGCGGCCAAAAAAAACATACGCGCCAATCGGTCAAGCTATTGAAGTTGATGATACTGCGTAGTCGCCCAGAACGAGCGCATCGATAGGCCATACCCAATCGTGAATTCGAATCCCAACGCGATGGTCAAGGATGCAATCCTAGGTTTTTTCGGATCAAGTTCATGAAGCAAAAAATTTCGGTAATCGTTCCGACGTACAATGCATCTCGTTATGTCAACGATATGATTTACTCTTTGGAGAGGCAGTCTTACAGCGATTTCGAAACAATTGTCGTAGATGGTCTTTCAAAAGACGACACGGTTAACCAACTACGACAGTCAAATATCCCAAATCTGGTAATTTCAAGCGAAGCGGACAACGGAGTTCCTCAAGCACTCAACCGTGGTTTTGGGATGGCTACGGGTGAAATACTTCTGTGGCTCAATGCGGATGACTTCTTAGTATCAAAATATAGCTTGGAAAAAATTGCTCTTGCTATGGGCGAAAGCAATGCAAAATTTGGGTACGGTCACACTGTTTGCGTGGACCACAAGGGAGAAATTCAAAGAACTCTATTCGCACACGTTCCAAGACGCGGTTATGAAGACCGTGGAAACAATTTGATCACCGGCAGCTTGTTCTTTTCATCAAGTTGTTGGTCAAAGTTTGGTGGCTTCTCAGAGAAAATCAAATACGCTTTCGAGTACGAAATAAAGAAATTCTTATCGGAGACTGGTGGAAGCCCTGTGCTATTGCGGGACCCAATTTCATCTCTTCGGATTCATCAAGATACTATTACTTCCCGCATGAGTCAGGAAATTTCGCGAGAAGTCGAACAAATTTTCTACGATAGGCCTCGCAAAAGCCGGCTGATGGTTAAATTTGAACGCAAGTCTTCTCAGTATAAACAAGGAACTCTCAAGGCGGACACCTTGGAAAGACTCTACAATCCAAAAAAAGGGTCAAATTGGAGAGAGCACTTTGTAGATGCAAAATGCGCAAATCATAATCGCTTATGGTGGCGGAGCCAATAGAAACGGAGCGTGGAGCATCCTTTGCATCCAACAACCGGAAGTTTCCGAGTTCAGTTTCCAAGCAAGCTACCCGTGACGGGCCATACACTATGCAGAAAGCAAAGCGTTATCTAAGAAGAGTCAGAGCGTTCATCGGCGCTCCGAGGATCCAAAAACAAACCGCCGTGGTGATGGCAAGCGAAGTGGAGTATTGTGATGACCCGATTTTTGTGCTGGGCGCTCACAGATCGGGTACTACACTACTGAGAAGAATATTAAACTCGCACTCACGAATATATTCACCGCCTGAAAGCTTTTATTTGAGGCATTACTACGAGCTTTTGGAAGATATGGCATCGGTCGGAAGTTTGGGATCAGTTCTCGATACCGAAAGCATTGAAACCGAAATTTATAACTCTGCGTTTAAATATATCGAAGCACAAAGAGCCTTGAAAGGTAAGGCTCGATTTGCGGAGAAAACACCTTCATATTTCAAGTACTTCAATACAATTAAGTCAGCAGCTCCGCAAAGGACACAGTTCGTCATGATTGTACGAGACCCAAAAGACATTGTTTACTCAATTGTAGAACGAGGTTGGCGACTCCACAGTAATGACGAACTATCGAATTTCGAAGCAGCAGTTCACTATGTGCACACTTCGTTTGACAAGCTTTCCAGCATCTATCTTAGCGACAAATCGATCCACTTAATTCGATACGAGGATTTAGTTGGAGATCCAGAAGCTACGACAAAAGCACTATTTAGTTTTCTGAATGAGAAATGGAGCCCGGAAGTACTTACCCCTTGGGAGCATGAACACGACTTCGGCAATGAAGATCCTTTAGCAAGAGGACTAAAAAGTTTCAGTCCTAGTGTCGGAAATTGGAAGTTGTTTCCCAAACACGAGCAAGAACGCTTAGCCAGTCAACTTAAAACTAATTCTGAAGATTTCGGATACACTTAACCTTTAGTATTACTTTTATCCTAGCCTCAGTTTTGCAGCTGTCTTCATTCACAAAAGCCCTTTCGCCAAAAGGACCCGTTTACTTATTACCGCGAGCGACGTAAAAACTAGGGCTGAGTTTGCTTGAGCCTTTTATTGACATGCTCTCTGTTGATCTGGGTAGCAGCACTTTGGCTGGCGTACAAACGGGCCAATTGTGCGATAGATTTTCCGTTACTTTTCGTTCTGGCCTATGGGGGCTATGTTCTGCCACAAATGATCTCGGCAGATTCGTCCGGATTGTTCGATTACAACACAGTTGCGCTGTACACTCTTTCGGCAAACCTAATCATATTTTGCGTGCTGATTGTGTATGGTTCACACGTAGACTTCAAAGATCGCATTGTCGTCGCGACAATAAAACCCACGCAAATTAAAACTCGATTGCTCTGTCTCGGATATCTTTACCTTACAATCGGCTTTTTTGCGTCAACTAGAATTCAAGGAATGTCCGAACAACTTGCGGCTATGGGCGGACAATGGACTGGAGTGGTAACTATTTGGGCGTTCTTTGGCAATCTCACTGGTGTGGGTTTTGCGCTATTACTTTTCTGTTTCCCGCCACATAAATCATGGATTGCGTGGCCCGGGATTGCTTACGGCCTATTCGTTTTCTATGAAACTGTGTTCAGAGGCGCACGAAGAGGCGAGACTTTGGAGTTGTTTTTTATACTCTCCGTTTATCTTATAGCTTACCACAATTTTCGTATTCGAAAGACCTATGCTTTAATTGGTGCATTCGCCTTTTCTGTATACTCTTTTGCAATTGGCGCTGTCAGACGTGCGGGGGGGATTTTGAATGTCGATCTCAAAACCCTGACTGATCAAGCAAAATCTCTGGGCAATGTGCAATTTACTGATGTCGCCAATGGCCTATTCTTGGTGGAATGGACATGGCAGAACTTGCGCATTAGCCACATTTTTTCTGTTACAGATAGAATTGTTGAACGATTTGTGCCTGGACAACTAATAGGTCACGACCTGAAGCAGGCTTTGCTGTTGCACCAGGGGCCAGATTGGACGCTAAATGCATACAGGATCACCGGATCAACAGTAACTGGTGTCGGGTCTTCATTTCAATCACTTCTAATATTTGGGTTTTTATGGTTCGCATTGATTGCACTAATAATGAAGAACCTATCAAAAAATGCACTACAGGGATCAGCAATCTCCTTGTGTTTTTTTGCCCTGATGCTCAGGCCCTCAGTCTCTACTATCGGCTTCCAACACGCTAACTTCTTTGTCGACTTCATTTTTTTGATGCTATTCCTATGGCTTCCAGTACGCCTTTTTGTTTCTCGTAAATTAGTGTCTTAAGTGGTCGTATGGGTAGTTGAGATACGTTGCCTACAATCAGTTCAAGGCTGCCAACATTTCTTGTTTCTCATGTTCAAAAAGCATTATTAAGTGACTGAGTACGTGAGTACGCAGATGTGCCATTCACAAATATGCGCTGTGATAGTGACCTACAATCAGCGGTACTCTTTACTGGAAGACCTATTGAACTACTTGGTTCGATTAGGAATTAAAAATGCTGTTGTGTTCGATAACAATGATAGTCAACATGTCCGTCCGATCTTTTCCCACGGTATGAAGGTAGATCACCTTGGAGGTAGAGGGAACAAAGGAACCTCAGTCGGCTTTGGAAAAGCGATTGAACACGCATATGAGAAAAATTTCGAATACTGTATTGTTTTAGACGACGACAACCGTCCAGAAGAGGACACAATCTGTACGCTTCTGGCGGCCAGTAAAAAATTGGAGAAGCGACACCCAAAGGGCTTTGCCATCTCTTCCAGAAGAGACGGTTACAACTCCGCATCCTATTGGTTTCCAGTCAGGGAACGAAGCAAATATGTAAACGTTAGCTTGCTTGGGTCGCCGAACTCGTTGCGTAACGGATGCTGGACCAATTCGTTGTTTAAAGTTCGAGATGCTCCATACGGTGGACTGTTCCTGAAACTTTCGTTGCTGGACGTAGTTGGCCCGCCTCGCGCCGATTACTATGTTTATGTAGACGACCTTGAATTTACTAATAGAATTTCTAGGATATTACATGCGCTTTACCATTGCCCAAATTCCGTCGTTTGTGATGTCGAACCTCAAGGAATCCGGCGACTTTCAGGAATCTCGTTGAACGAAAAAAAAGCGAGGTCATACCGCGCAAAAACGTACTACGCTGTCAGAAATCAAGTAAACCTCGATAAGTCACGGGCAAGATCTCAGATCGTATTTCGTTTAAATTCAATTGTATACGTCCTAGTGCAGTTCATGTCGTCATTTAGGCAAAGACACCCAATCGAGCACTTCGTCACCATACTTGTGGCCATTTATCACGGCGAAACCGGAAGAATGGGCTTCAATCAGAAGTACAGCCTCTAAATGTCAGAAGAAACTTCTGTTTTTCAAATTGGCGCTAGGAGGAGCTACGCTACGGCAGAAATATTCTGCGATCACGGGACTCTGGACAAGTTGTTTACAGACATTTTTTTGTCCCCTCTCGAAGCTAAACTCTGCAATTACTTTGGGAAAAAACTATCGATAAATGCGTTCAAGCGGATTAGTAACAGAACAAATCAGAACATCCCTACCCGGGGAATAATCGACGAGAAATAGCTGAAAGTTGGTGATGGCCCTGATGCTCTAATGGCCTTCTATGACTCTCCCGGCGAACACTGGAAACACATCCGCACGACGAATCCCATCGAGAGCACCTTCGCTACAGTGCGCCACCGAACCGGCAAAACCAAAGGCTGCCTGAGCCGCAAAACCGGATTGGCCATGGCATTCAAGCTCATGATCTCAGCGCAGAACAAATGACAGAAGCTGAACGGTGCAAACCGCTTGCCAGAGATCATTCAAGGCATTGCATTCGTCGATTGGATCAAACAAATTCAAACCGCCGCCTGATAACACCGTTACCAACTTTCGGGCATAGCTCATAATCGACGGAGAAAGAGGCAAGATGGGCAAATCGCGCCCACGGGAGTAAGAGTTTTTGAAACGCATTTCGGTTTTCCAAATTGGTGCACGCAGAAGTTATGCTACCGCGGAAATTTTTCATCGCTCCAATATATTGGATTCGCTGTACACCGATCTTTTTTTCTCAAGTACGCAAGCCGATATTTTAACGAGAATTGCTAAGCGGATCGGTTCACATTCTGTTAGCCGTATGGCAGGTCGCTCATCTTGTACGTTGCCCTCTGATCTGGTTTGGCAAAGCAGAACTAGAGCTTTGCCGCACCTTTTACGGCCACGGAGACAAAGATCACTGTCGCAAGAGTTGCAATCCAGTTGCAACTACTCTGATTCCATTGCCGAAGCCGTGATGAAGCATATTGACTGCAATACGGTGCTATACACTGTTAATCGCGAAGCTCCAAAATTGGGTGAGTTTGTCCGCAATAACGGCGGAAGAGTGATTGTAGAACAGACTATTACAACACTTGAACATGAACGGAAGACGCTTATCGAAGCTGAAGAAAAAGTGCGGCGTATCCTCAAAAACATCCCTGTCTTAGAGGAAACAACGCAGAAAAAAATTAATTGGTTCTACGATCGCGAGACTACGGAGTTAGACAACGCGGATGGCATCATATGTGTTTCGAATTATGTGTCTGAATCGTTGCGAAAAATTGGACTACCAGATGATAAATTAAAAGTCGTTCCTTCCGGCCTTTCTCTTCCTAACCTACGCGAACGAAAAGCCTCAAGATATCGTCCTTTAAGAGTTCTGTTCGTTGGAGCGGTCAGCCTTAGAAAAGGCGCGCCTGTATTCTTGGAAATGGCAAGAAGACTAGCTAGCGAAATGGAATTTCGAATGGTTGGCCAACAGTCTTTGCCTTCGACTTATCTGGCAAGCTTTCAAGACGCAGTGGAATTTGTGGGACCAATTCCGAGAGCTAAAGTCGAGGACCATTGGAGTTGGGGCGATGTACTTTTGTTTCCTTCATTTAATGAGGGCGCAGCAATGGTTACGTATGAAGCTCTCGCACACGGTCTCGTGGTCGTATGCTCGCGGCAATCAGGCAGCTTAGTCAAAGAAGGAATTAATGGGTTTATTGTGCAGCCCTGGGATGTCGATCGAATTGAAGAATGCCTATTAAGTATAAACAGTGACTTGGAACTACGAGACAATTTATTCGAAGGAGCGTTTAGCAATCGGAAGGACGTTTCAATAGAAAGATATGGAAATGACTTGGTTTCTGCTGTTTCAACGATGGCTTAGAGCTGTTTGCAGCCATACAATTACATAAACTGTATTCTCGCTTTGAAAATAGCTATCTTCACATTCCAAGTTGGCCACTATCACGAAGCTAAGTTTAGCTATGCGAGCAAATTGTTTTCAGACTTTAATGTGATTTCTTTTGTTAACGATGCTGACTTTCAAGAGTTTTTATCATCGAAACATACCAGTTTCCCGGTTCACAAGCTATACCAAGGACAGGCCGAATACGATAAAGCAGTTATCGAAAAGCAACTCTGCGCAGATGTTTTTTCACTACTGGATAAACTAAATCCAGATGTAGTCGGTGTGGCCGGCTGGGCTTCACCAGAAAGTTTTGCCGGAATAATTTGGGCAAAAAAAAGATCGCGTGCAATCGTAATGTTTTCTGATAGCCAACGGATCGATGCCAAAAGGAACATCGTAAAAGAGTGGATAAAATCAAGGGTTTTGCGAAACTGCGACGCTGCGTTGGTTGCGGGAACTGCTCACAAATCCTACCTAGCGGACCTTGGTTTTGAACCAACCAAAATCAGTCTGGGGTATGACGCCGTAGACAATCTCCACTTTGCTAAAGGTGCCGCGTACGCCCGCAAGATCCAAAGTAAAATGAGAGAAAAATACAGTCTTCCTAAGAAATACTTTCTGGCATCTGGCCGATTTATTGACAAGAAAAACTTTGGTCATCTGATTGAGGCTTACGCTGAGGCAAAATTGAGAAACGATAAGATACCCAAGCTTATCATACTCGGTGACGGGCCTAACCGACTGGCTCTAGAGGAAAAGGTCGCGTGTCTTGGGCTTATGAAAAACGTTTTTCTACCCGGTTTTCAAGATTACCACGACCTGCCGATTTATTACGGCCTCGCTAAAGCATTTATCCATGTAGCAACATCGGAACAATGGGGCTTAGTGATCAATGAGGCCGCAGCAAGCGGGCTTCCAATCTTGGCCAGCAATGAGTGCGGCGCAACAGTTGAACTGATTAAAAATGGGAAAAATGGTTATTCTATCGCAGCTAGAGACAAAATTGCTTTGGTCCAGCGCTTGGTCGATTTAGCTTCCTTGTCTGAAACTGAATGTGAGCAGATGGGGGTACAAAGCCAAGAAACTGTAAGCAAGTGGGGCGTCGACCGCTATGCGCAGGGCTTAAATGAATCAGCTAGTCGCGCCTACAGTGGGAAGCGGAGCAATACACGCCTTCATGATCGGTTTCTTCTGCGCATGATGTGCCATAAAAAGGTGTCAGGGGTTTCGTGAATATTGAGTGTCCACTATCGGTCTGCATGCTTGCAGCGAACCTTTCGCGGCGCGCAGGCGGACTGTCGGAAACAATACCAGCAACATCCTTTGCTCTCAAAGAGCTTGGTCTGAAAATACGTATGCTTGGCTTGGCTGACGAAGAACTGCCGGCATCGGAAGAATTACATAACGAAATCCAAACATCGCTTGTAAGCAGCCTCGCAACTCCCGGCATGAGAATAGCACCATCTCTCGATCGAGTTCTAAAGCAATTTTCACCAGATGTCCTTCATTTGAACGGGCTTTGGCTCTATCCGTCAGTCGCGACTTTGAAGTGGCGTCTACGCACGAGACGTGCCGTAGTTATTTCCCCTCATGGTATGCTCGATCCTTGGGCGCTCAGAAATTCACTTTGGAAGAAGCGTTTAGCACTAAAACTCTTCGAGATACACAATCTAAGGGGCGCTTTATGTTTACATGCTCTCAACCAAAACGAGCTCTCAGCCTTCAGAGCTCTTGGACTGAAGAACCCTGTGGCGGTTATACCGAATGGTGTGGACCTGCCAAATGATCATTCTGAATTCAAACCACCAGCTTTTCTGGCCAACGACGAACGAAAAGTAATCCTTTTTCTAGGGCGAATGCATCCCAAGAAAGGATTAGTGGAAACATTAAAAGCCTGGTCAGAGGTGCAAAAGCAAAATCCGTTGCTCGCAAATGACTGGGTTCTTGTATTGGCCGGATGGGACGACGGCGGTCATGTTGATATTCTCAAACAGCTTACCAAAAACTTGGGGTTGAATGGAGCCGTTGTCTTTGCTGGTCCGGTTTTTGGGCAAGAAAAAGAAAGGCTCCTTGCACACTCGAACGCTTTTATCCTTGCTTCCCATTCCGAAGGTTTGCCAATGGCAATCCTTGAAGCATGGGCCCATTCGGTTCCAGTATTAATGACTCGCGCCTGTAATATTCCTGAAGGCTTTGAAGCGGGCGCCGCGCTCGAAATCCCTACTGAACCAAAACAGATGGCTGGTATACTCGGGAACGCGCTGTCTGATCCCCAACTGCCTACGCTCGGAGCGGCCGGCAGGGAACTGGTTGAGAGGCATTTTACGTGGAGTAAAGTAGCGCACGAATTATCCGGCGTGTACTCTTGGATTTGCAAAAAAGGCCCCCGACCCGAGTGTGTAGATACAATATGATGAAGCGGATAGTCGATGTGACTGCTAATCGGCGCGCTCGAAAGTGGAGCCGCAAAGAGCAAGTGCTACGCGTTGTTTGGGGATTGACCTTCCCATTTTTCGCACTCAGCCCTCGCACTTTTTGGGGTTGGCGGCGTTTCCTATTGCGTCTGTTCGGAGCTAGTATTGGTCCCGGGGCACACATCTATCAATCTGCACGTATCATGATGCCATGGAACCTCGAAGTCGGCGCGTCCGCTGCGGTAGGCGACCGTGCAATTCTCTATGCACTTGGAACGATCACTATTGGTGCCAGAGCGACCATATCGCAAAGCGCCCATCTTTGTGCAGGAACCCACGACATAAGCGATCCTGCTCGCCCTCTATTGAAGCTCCCAATCGATATCGGGAGTGACGCTTGGGTCTGTGCAGACGCCTTTGTAGGACCGGGTGTCACCATCGGTGATCACGCCATTGTCGGTGCGCGCGCGGTGGCCATGAAGGATGTTCCTGCGCACGCGGTTGTGGTCGGTAACCCAGCCCGCCAGATCAAAAGGACAGATAGATGAAAGATCAGAATAATATCTCAGGCTATCGATACTCGAGCTATTATCAAATCTGGTGTCCAAGCGGTCCTCATGCGGCGGCCTGATCTTGGTTTGATAATTTGATGCCGTTGACGAAATTGACACCTTGAATGACGTCTGCGAGGTGGGCACAGCCGCGCAGTTTGCGTCAGCTTTTCTCAGCACATTGGCCGAGCTTGAACATCATGTGCAGCATTCCGTCCCGGCTGAGGCAGCCTTTGGTGCGCTTTGTGCGATGGCGAATGGTGGCGAAGGCACTCTCAATGGGATTTGAAGTGCGGATACTTTGCCAATGCCTGGCCGGGAAGCGGTGTGGACCCTTCTTCCGAAGGCATTTCTGCTGCGAATGAAATGTACCCTAATTTAAAATTGAAGGAAGGGTCGGCGTACGACGACCTAGTTTCACTCTATGGCCGATTTCCGGTCGCACTTAGCCTGGAAGTAGTGGAGCATGTCTACGCACTACGCGAATACGCCCGAACACTTTTCAACTTGGTTGAACCCGGTGGGACAGCAATTATTTCCACGCCCTATCACGGCTATCTCAAGAATTTGGCCATGGCCGTGACTGGCAAGATGGATGCGCATTTTACAGCATTATGGGACCACGGACATATCAAGTTCTGGTCAGTTCAGACGCTTACCGCGCTTTTGAAGGAAGCCAGCTTCGGTCACATCCGGTTTGTGCGTGTCGGGCGTATTCCTCCGTTGCCAAAATCGATAATCGCCATTGCGCAAAAGCCCACGCCCTGACCCGCCTTTAATCGACTACCCCCTCACGTAGAAAATTCCTAAGTGTTCGGCGACACTGCTCCAGGAGCATATTCATTGAGCCCGTTTTTTCAAACGTACTTTCCCAACCAAGAGACGAGATGACCCTTGTCGCCGTTATCCTGACCAAGAACGAAGAGCGCCACATCGCACGTGCGCTTGCATCTGTTTCAGGCATCGTGGACCGATGTGTTGTCGTCGACAGCGGGTCAAAAGACCGGACTGTAGAGCTAGCCGAAGCGCACGGCGCCAAGGTCATAGAAAACCCCTGGATCAACTACGCGACCCAGTTCAACTGGGCTCTCGATCAATTACCAAGTGACACGGAATGGGTGCTGCGCCTTGATGCTGATGAAATCGTCACAGAGCTCCTCGCCCAACAAATAAAGGAAGCCCTTCCCAAACTGGGGTCTGACACGAAGGGGATCTATGTCTCACGACGCATGCATTTCCTCGGTCGTCCCATTCGGTGGGGCGGGCTCTTCCCGATCCGGGTGTTGAGGATTTTCCGGCATGGTGCGGGACGGTGCGAAGATCGCTGGATGGACGAGCACATTCTCGTCGATGGCGCCACAGCCGATCTCTTCGGCGAGATCATCGACGACAATCTCAATTCGCTGACCTGGTGGACGGAAAAACATAACGCGTATGCATCGCGAGAGGTCGTCGACCTATTGAACCTCGAATACGGCTTCATGACGCATGAGACGGTTGCCGACATCCGTGGGGGCCAGCAGGCTGGCGTCAAGCGCTGGCTGAAGGAGCGGGTCTATGCGCGACTCCCAGGAGGTTTGCGGGCCTTTTTCTACTTCATTTACCGATACGTCATTCGGTTTGGGTTTCTGGACGGCAAAGAGGGGACAGCCTTCCACGTGCTTCAGGGGTTTTGGTACCGCTACCTGGTGGACATGAAGTACCATGAGGTCAGAAAATATATGGCAGAAAATAATCTGGATGCCGTAACCGCTATCCATGACGTTCTGGAAATCGATGTGCGGCCTCGCACTGCAAACGAGAGCTAAGGATACACGTTATCAGGAGTTTTCTAAAATCACGCCCACACATTGTGCTCCGCCATCTCCAGATACCGACCGAGAATGTTGATCGACTTCCAACCTCCGGCCCGCATGATCGCAGCGGTGTCGTGACCCGCGCAAAGCAGATCCTGGGCAGCCCCCACGCGCATAGAATGCCCACTGAAGGCGTCTACTTCCTCGGCGTCCAGCCCCGCTGCGCGCGCAGATGTTTTCACGAGGCGTTTGACCGTACAGGTGCTGAGATCACGATCGATGGCTTTGTCCTGATAGATCGGGCAGAACAGAAACGAGATATGCGGGCCGCGCCAGTCCAACCATTCTTCAATCGCTCTCGCAGTTCTCTTTGACGTAAAAGCAATGCGCCCCTGGCCAAAGGGATCAGCCTTGCTGCGTCGGATGATGACCCGCAGCGTGCCGTTGCCCAGAAACTCAATGTCATCGATCGTGAGCGCGACTAGCTCTGATCTGCGGGTCAGCAGTTCGTATCCCAGAAGCAGCATGGCGCGGTTGCGCAAGCCCCGCGGACCTTCCGGCTGCACAGCCAGAAACCTGTCCAAGTACCTCCGGGTTAATCCCTTCGCTTGTTTCGGCCGCGTCCTTTTTGCGCGATTGATCCGACGATATGTGAGATTTATCTCTTCGTCGTATGTTGGATCTTCCAGCCGCAACAGCCTATGCGCTTTCCGGATCGCGTAGAGGCGCCTGCGCATGGTTGACGGCGCTTTACCCGGCGCTTGATCTTCAAGAAACCGACACACGGTTTCGACTGTCGCCGGGAACGGATCAACGTCCCGATCTGCGCACCACTGCACAAAAATCCCCACATCTGAATAGTAGGATTTCATAGTCGAGGGCGCGTACGCACCTTCGAGACGCTTGAATTCTGCGCGCCAGTCATGTTTTGTCCTATTAGTTGAACATGATCCATATTGTATCATGTGATCCATTTAGTATCATATCTTGGCTAAGTCAATGCTCACAGGTTCACAATTAAGATCCGCACGTCACGCTCTTCGTTGGAGCGTTGGCAAACTTGCTGCCGCGAGTGGCATAAGCACGAGTACCATTAAGCGGATCGAAGCTTCAGATGGTAAGCCAGTTAGTACAACAGCCAACGTCTCAGCACTTCAAAGCACTCTAGAAGCCGCCGGCATAGAATTCATCGGCACGCCGGATGATGGCCCAGGGATCCGTATTCATAAACGTGATACATGACCGGAAGACGCTAAGCTTGGTCGTGACGCTCGCCCTGGCGAGCGTTCTCGCCTTTGACCCTCTCGCGGCGCTTCAGGTTCCAATGACAGGTGCGCCTGTTGACGACAAGACGCGGCATGTCGTGACCTACGCCCTACTTGTTCTGCCGACAGGCGTCCTGTGGCCACGAGCTCTCTTCGCAGTTATCCCTGCCCTGCTTGTTTGCGGTGTCGTCGTGGAAGTCATACAGCCCCTGTTTGGCCGGGAGAGGTCCACTGAGGACATGATAGCCAATGTGGCCGGCGCCGCTCTAGGCGTGCTCATTTCCTCGGTCAGCCGAAAAATTTGGCGACGCGCATGACGATTTCCCAAGAAGACGTCACGATCCGCAGCCTGAAGGGCCAAAGCGTTCCGCTATGGGCATCAGGTGCCACAGAGTGAAGTATCTTTCAAAATCCAGTGCGGCAGCGCTATACTCTCAGCGGAAAGTAAGGGGGAGACAGGGTCATGCCACCGAAGAAAAAACCAGACGACGTCCATCAATCAGTTCAGGAACTTCTGGAGATCCGAGCGAAGCACAAAGAAGAATTGGAAAAGGTCGACCAACACCTCGGAAACCGGCTGGAGGAAGCCTTCGAAAGTATTTGGACAAGCAAACTGAAACCTATTCTCGACCATCTGCACGAAGCCGCGTCTGGCGTGATCGAAGAGTTTAGCGATTTCGAGAACGAGTTCCGGCAATACATGAAAGTGCGGGAGCCGGACGTCAATGTAGACCTGTTGGAAGACATCCTGCACAATCCGAAAGCCAAGAAGCCAAAGGAACCGCGGCAGCGTGTGACGCGCACCCCGGAACAGAAAGCCAAGCTGCTCAAGAAATACGAGCAGGCAAAAGACATCGGGCTGGGCGGTATTTATCTGCAATCCGAAGGGATCAAGGCCGCGTCTCAAATTGCCAAGTGGAAAGACGACCCCAAGGTCAAAAAATTCCTGAACAGCTGACGCACTGTCGCCAGATACTGAAGAAACGCGCGGTCACCCGTTTGCAGCGATATATCAAAAAGTTTCTGAAACTGTGATCCTGTTCACATCCTTTGCCGCTGGGACCCGCTAGTGTTGTCTTCATCAGGAGGACAAGTGACATGCAAACCACGATCAAAATACTCCACACGTGCCGTTCCGAGATCACCAAAGCCATTGCGGCCTGCAGAAGCATGCAGGCGCGCGTGAACGTCTACCACTAACCGGAACAGTCACCACCCACCACAAGGCATCAGTGCTGCGCGCACCGGTGCCTTTTTTCGTTAAAGGGTTGAGCGAAGGCTGCACGGGGACCGCGCCTTTACAGCCCGCGCTTGCCCGGGACAGGTCCTTGACCAATTTTGGTACCAATGTGGTTGGCGTGGCGTCGGGGAGTGCGATCGCATTCCTTATCCGGAAACTCACCACTCGGTCATGAAGACGCCCAGATCAATCGTTGCGTGCCAAGAAGCAGAATATCTTCCAAAATACTGCTCATTGGCTTGAAGGCTTTTTAAACAACGGCTTCGTCCTTGCGGTCGGTTTGGTGCCAATGTTCGGTACGCGTTAAATGTCTGGATTTTGAAGGCGCCCTTCCCATAGGCTGCTAACCAAAATGGATGAGCGATGGGAGGATGAAATGCTCGACACAACACTGACGGATCAGACACAGGCGTTTCTCGACGCGTTCGGCGAGGCACTCGAAAAAGGAGATATTGAAGCTGCCACCGATATGTTTCAGGATGACTGCTACTGGCGCGATCTAGTGACCTTCACCTGGAACATCAAAACAGTCGAAGGAAAAGATCAAGTAGCCGATATGTTGCGGCACCAACTGGCGACGATCAAGCCAACAGGATGGAAGATCGCGGATGGCGAGGTTCCGACGGAAGACGGTGGCATCACAACAGCATGGATCGAATTTGAAACTGAGGTTGCGCGCGGTTACGGCTTGATCCGTCTGAAGGATGGATTGATCTGGACGCTGCTGACCACGATGGTCGAACTCAAAGGACATGAAGAACCTAAGGGCTTTCAGCGTCCTCTAGGGGCTAAACATGGAGCTGGGAAACACCGCACGACCTGGAAAGAAGAGCGGGAACAAGAAGAGGCGGAACTCGGATACAAGACGCAACCTTACTGCCTGATCATTGGCGGCGGACAGGGCGGTATTGCTTTGGGTGCCCGTCTTCGCCAACTCGGCGTGCCCACTATCATTGTGGAGCGCAACGAACGCCCCGGTGACAGCTGGCGTAAACGCTACAAATCCCTCTGCCTGCATGACCCGGTCTGGTATGACCATCTGCCTTACATCAAATTCCCAGAGAATTGGCCGGTCTTCTCACCCAAGGATAAAATCGGCGATTGGCTCGAAATGTACACCAAGGTGATGGAGCTCAACTACTGGACACATACAACCGCCAAGTCCGCCAGCTATGACGAGACAACCAAGGAATGGACGGTCGTTGTAGACCGCGACGGCGAGGAAGTAACGCTGAAACCTAAACAGCTTGTTATGGCAACGGGTATGTCAGGCAAGGCCAACATGCCGAGCTTTCCGGGCATGGATAAGTTCAAAGGCGACCAGCACCACTCATCGCAGCATCCAGGCCCAGACAAGTACATGGGTAAAAAGGCAGTTATCGTTGGATCAAACAATTCCGCGCATGATATCGCCGCAGCCCTTTGGGAGAATGACGTCGACGTCACCATGGTTCAGCGTTCCTCGACGCATATTGTGCGGTCCGATACTTTGATGGAAATCGGGCTCGGAGATCTTTATTCCGAACGGGCCGTCGAAGCCGGCATGACGACCGAAAAGGCAGACCTTATCTTCGCTTCGCTGCCCTATGCGATCCTGCATGAGTTCCAGATTCCAGCCTACGCCGCGATGAAGGAACAGGACAAGGAGTTCTATGACGGGCTTGAGAAAGCAGGGTTTTGGCTTGATTGGGGCGACGACGACTCCGGTCTGTTCATGAAATATCTGCGCCGTGGATCAGGCTACTATATCGACATCGGCGCCAGCCAGCTCATCATTGATGGAGAGATAAAGATAAAGCGTGGTCAGGTGGTTGAGGTCGACGAAACCGGCGTGATCTTGGATGATGGAACGCATCTCGACGCAGATGTCATTATCTATGCAACTGGCTACAATTCGATGAATGGTTGGATTGCAGATCTGGCTGGTCAAGAAATGGCTGACAAAGTCGGGAAAGTATGGGGTTTGGGATCGGATACGACGAAGGACCCTGGCCCTTGGGAGGGGGAACAGCGCAACATGTGGAAACCTACACAGCAAGAAGCTCTATGGTTTCATGGTGGGAATCTGCATCAGTCGCGCCACTACTCACAGTTTCTGTCGCTGCAGATAAAAGCTCGCATGGAAGGTATCGAAACGCCTGTTTATGGTCTTCAAGACGTACACCATTTGTCTTAAACATCGTCGGGCCGGAACTTTTCCGGCCCTACTTTCCCAAAAGAATACACCCTAAAATCACCTGTCCCCGCAGGCCATTACAATGGGAAACGTTCGCAAGATAGGCTGCGCGGCTAGCAGTTGAAACTCAGTCCTGTATTTATGTCTAATGCCCGCGCGACAGTGATCGAGGCTTTCAATCTAGTAGAGAAAATCCGCAGCAGGTTCTTCTTCAAGCGGCGGTTTCGACTGGTGGACTCAACACATGCATCGAAACGCTTGGCAGATTTTTGCAGTTGAACCTCGTTCAAGGCATCTGACCCAGCTTTGTATGCTGCGCCATCGTGGGTGTTGGCTTTTGCTTTGCAAAACCTGTGGTGCGAACGTGACCCAATGGATATGCAGAATACGACAAGGAAAGGCGCAATGGATCAGATCTGGAAAATGACGGCGAGCGAGATCGCAGCGGCAGTGCGTTCAAAAAAACTGTCCGCAACTGAAGTGACCCACGCACACCTGGAACGCCTCGACAACGTAAACCTCAAGATCAACGCGGTCGTACAAGACTGCCGCAAAGACGCCTTGCAGGCTGCCCAACAGGTCGACGAAGCCATTGCTCGTGGTGAGGACCCCGGTGTTTTGTGCGGTGTGCCCGTCACGATTAAGGTAAATGTCGATCAGAAGGGATATGCTACGACGAACGGACTGCGCCTGCTTGAGAAACAGGTCGCGGAAAGCGATAGTCCGGTGGTGTCGAATATTCGCAAGGCAGGAGGCGTCATCGTCGGCCGTACGAATACGCCTGCATTCTCGCTGCGGTGGTTTACGAAGAACAGTCTGCACGGACAAACACTGAACCCACGCAATAAAGACATAACGCCGGGTGGCTCCTCTGGCGGTGCAGCCGCAGCAGTTGCAGCAGGCATTTGCGCCTTGGGTCACGGCACTGACATCGCAGGGTCCATCCGCTTCCCTGCCTACGCTTGCGGCTTGCATGGATTGCGACCTTCTTTGGGTCGGGTTCCCGCGTATAATTCAAGCGCTGCCGAGCGGTACATCGGCGCGCAGCTCATGGCGGTATCCGGTCCGATTGCGCGCAGCATCTCGGATATTGCAATCTCGCTGACAGCCATGGCAGCGTCCGATCCGCGCGACCCCTGGTATGTGCCAGCGCCGCTCGGACAGCAGGACTTCCCGAAGCGGGCAGCACTTGTCGTCGCTCCGGACGGCATGCATGTGGCAGACGAGGTGCGCGCGGCTTTGATTGATGCCGCAGACAAGCTCAAAGCGGTGGGCTGGACCATTGACGAGGTGAACTGTCCACCGCTGCGGCCTGCAGCAGATATCAATGCGCAGCTCTGGATGGCGGAAACACTGTTTAGTGCAAAAGATATGATGTGCCAAGAGGCGGACCCGGACGCTCAGTTTGTGTTCGACCAGATGTTGAATGATGTTGGAGAAATTGACCTCGATAGTGTGATGAAAGCTTTGCAAATGCGTGCCGGATTGGTCAGGGAATGGGCCGTCTTCTTGCGTGACTACCCGCTCGTTGTATGCCCCGTGTCGGGAGAATTGCCCTTCGTTCAACAGTCGGATTTGCAGTCAGAGGACGCTTTCGCAAAAGTGTTCGAAGCGCAGCTCACACAAAGGGCACTGCCCGTGATCGGTGTCCCATCTCTGTCGGTTGCCACAGGTGAAATACAGGGGCGGCCTGTTGGCGTTCAGTTAATTGCTCCGGATTATCGCGAAGATATACTCTTGGCTGCAGGTTTGGATCTGGAAGCTGCGGGTGAGCCCATCCGGGTCGCTGAACCGAATTGGGCGTGACAGCTGACTTTTACTACTTGTGAAAGGAGCTTCATTACCAGACATGCGGGCGTTTGCGGGCGCAGGATTGCGGCGTCCTGCTTTCTCGCAGCAAAATTGACGGCCTGAAGCATGCAGGCACGCCTGAACGTCTACTACTAATCTGAACGGGCACCACCCACCACAAGGCATTAGTGCTGCGTGCACCGGTGCCTTTTCTCGTTAAAAGGGTTGAGCGAAGACTGCATGAGGACTGCGCCCGGCTCTCAGCGTCGGTCTCGTTCTGCACTCCGCTCAGCTTCAGGCCCTGTCGCTAGATCGAAAGCACCAGGTCTTAAGACCCGCTCTTTGAAACTGCCTCAAAAACCAACTCTGGGATGACAACTTCCCATGTGTCCCGCCTGAGAGTGTAGTGAAAGGCCTCGTCGCTGTCGCCCTTGTGCCAGCGCAGGATGGCGGCGATTTCTCCCCGCAAGAACTTGCTTTCCGGTGGCGGCGCGAAACTTTTTGCCATGCGCCCGAGAGGCCGACCTTTTGCATCACGCAAAAGCCAACGATTTTTGTCGCGCACCAGTGTGACCGGGTCACCGATCCGCGCTTCGGCAGTAGCACCCAGAACAGGGTGGTTATTCCCCTGCCGGCCGCCGAAGGACAGGTCGATCATTCGGGCCTCGGCAGACTGGAAATAGCGTCTGGGACCCGGGAAGGACGACAGATCAGGTACGACAGTCCTGCTGACGATCGCCGGGGATGTTGTTGGCAGATACTCGTGATTGTCGTTGCTCATGACAACGAGATTGCGGCGCGCCCGGGTCATAGCCACGTAGAACAGTCGTCTCGGCGCATCCTGGTCTTCGTTTCGGGAGGGACGCTCCCAGCCACCGTCGAGGATCACCACATCGTCGAACTCAAGGCCCTTTGCACGGTGGGCCGTCAAGAGTTTTAAACCGCGCTGCTCGCTCCACCCGTCCCGTGCCCACTCCGCGAACCAGTCGATGACATCCGCCGCCGGCATGCGACGTTCGTTAATTTCGCGCGCGAGCTGCCCCAATCCCTCACCAATCCGGTCGGTCCAGCGGGAACTTGGTATTTTGTTCAAGACGCCAATCAGATCGGCTACCGACACAACGCGGGTTTCACCGCTACGCAATGCGTCAATGAACAATTGCATCTCCCGCATGCGCCACAGCCCCGGGAGCCGTTCGTTCGCGACCTCGACCGGTATGCCGAGTGCTTCGGCAAAATCGCGGACGGGGGCGAGTTTCCGCCAGTCCCGCGAGATAACGGCAGCCTTGGACCACGTCCACCCCGGGATCAGATGTGACAGTCGCACCAGTTCTTCGATCGCAGCCATCGCCTGTGCATCGTTGCCCGCAGGGCATTCAAGGATTTGCACGCGGCCCTGTACCACCGGATCGACGGCTTTCATCTCTCCCCCGGGCGGCGCGTTGCGCCGCGCCTCGTTGATCGTGATGTCATGCCCGGTTTTCATCCTGTCTACAGAATGTTCGATGACGGCATTCGCCGCGGAAATGATGTTGCCCGTGGAACGGTAGTTTTCTGTAAGAAATACCGGTTTTGCGGAATAGTCCTGCTCGAACTGACGGATGTGCCTGATCGAGGCACCTGCAAAGGAGTAGATGTTCTGGTCGTCGTCTCCCACCGCGAAGAGGCTGATACGCAGATCGGGATCGTCAAGGCTGCGGCCTGCAACCGCCGAGATCAGAGCATACTCCTCCGGTCCCACGTCCTGATATTCGTCGACCAGCAGCCACCGGTAGCCTTCAATCAGGGTATCGCGCAACGATTCAGCAGCGGTCTTGTCCAAACCGTCGCCGCGCAGAAGCCGGACCGCATCCATCAGGAGCGTGTCGAAATCGGGGGTGTCTGCGACATCCGTCCCTGCAAAGCTGGCCCCCACCAGCCGCATCGCAAGGGAATGGATTGTCGAGACTGTGACGAACCGCGCGCTGTCTCCGATCAGAAGTCGCAGTCGCTCGCGTATTTCGGCAGCGGCGTGTCGGTTGTAGGCCAGCACCAGAATACCACTGGGGTCCTCTCGCCTGATTTTCACGAGGTAGGCAATTCGGTGCACGAGGACGCGGGTCTTTCCGGATCCGGGTCCCGCCAGTACGAGCACGTTGGTCTGCTCGCGGTCATCGCGCACAATTTGCTCCTGTGTCTTGTTACCGAGCCGGTCCACTATCCGGCGCCATGTTTCACCCGTTGCCTGCCGGCGGAACTCTGTGCCGCGGCCGGGCATCCAGCGGCGCATGAAGGCGTCCCGCTCCAGAACAAAATAGTCCTCCGCCAGTCGCTCTGCGTCCTCGATACGTTCGAGCCCCTTCTCGGCGTAGGCCGCCATGACATGCGTCTGGATGGTCTGCTCGGTGTAGTGCTCCTCGAGAGGGGTAAAATTCTGAAGCGTGAAGGTGCCTCCCTTGGGGGCAAGGTGCAATGTGATCGCGGGACGAAAAACCGACAGTCCCTTGCCCAGTGTCACAACCTCCTGTTCGTGCAGCCACAGCAGCGCGCGATCCATCAATTTGTTCGGGTCGCGCACAGCCGCGCGCAGCATTGCATCGCCGGTGACCGACGCGAGCAGAGCGCCCAACGTTGTTTCGACCTGAATGTCCTTGCCCCTCACCCCTTCGGGGACAGAACCTACCAGGTGCGACAGAAGTCTTACGGCGCCGTCGCGTCGGAGCGCTGCCGTCTTTTCAACCACATGCCAGGGTCGCTGCACGCGCACCAGCAAGCTGCCGCGCGAGACTTTTCTGATGTGCAGATTTCCGCGTCCGCCCTCCATGTCCCGACCGTCTTGCGCCATGCCGCGCAGCAAGCCTTCAACGATATCCGGTCGGACAGACGCATGCCCCGCTTCCCGCAGCATCTGGCTGGTCGCCGCCAAATTAAGAGGCATCGGCTCACCGCTGTCGGCGTCGGGCGCATCCTCCCGCAATCGGGCGACGAGATCCGCTTCCAGCCTCGACGCTTTTTCAATTCGCGCGCGGGAAGCGTTTTCCACGCCGACATGGACAAAGATCGTGATGTTCGTGTCGTCATTGGCGATGCCAAGAGCTTCCATGTCCGTGAGTGCCTTGCGCAGAGCCGCCGCCGAGAGGCCGCTGGTCCCCGCCAGAACATCTGTCGAAATCCCCTCTTCGGGCGCTGCGCTCATGATGTTACGGACGACACTTAAGAGCTGCTGTCGGCGCGCTTGCGTGATATCTGCTTTGTCGAGAATGGCTTTGGCCTGATCGAGATCGTTCACCAGAAGAGATGCCGGAAAGACCTGCACACGGTTTTCCTCGCGCCTTAGGAGTTTTGCCTCTTCGAGCCAGGCAACAGCCGTTTTGACGCGGGTGTCCTCGGTCGTGCTGTCGCGCTGGAAGTCGCGATCCAGTTCCTCTTTCACAATTTCGCCGGAGGTGGCAATGACCTCGCCATTCTTGCGCGTCTTGCTGTCGAGCCGGCGCACGGCCTTCAGGATAGCCACAATCTCGTGACGGGCCAGACGCGAGCGCGCGCTCAAGTCAAATTGCTTGTCCACATCCTCTGTATTGTAGAGAAGAGTGCAATGCGCAGGTTTGCGATCGCGCCCCGCCCTGCCCGCTTCCTGCAAGTAGTTTTCGAGGGACCCCGGTACATCGCCGTGTACAACGAGGCGAATGTCGGGTTTGTCTATACCCATGCCGAAGGCGTTGGTTGCAGCGATGACACGCAATTGACCGGAGCGGAAAGCCTCCTGGATGTCACGCTTTTCGTCGGGGGTGCGTCCGGCATGATAATAGTCAGCCGACATTCCCTGCTGCTTGAGAAATTCTGCCACACGCTCCGTCGACCGTTTTGTTGCACAATAGACGATTGCACCGGAGGCACCGGTGGTCGGCAAGTGTTCCTCCAGACGGTCAAGAATATCGGCCATTTTGGTAGAGCGCTGGGTGGCGAGCACCTCGAAGCTCAAATTGGAACGGGATGCACCGCCGTCGAGCAGAACGAGCTCCAGGCCCAGACACTCGTGGAAATGCCCCCGGATGTCCTGAACGACTTCAGGCTTGGCTGTTGCTGTCAGGCAGAGGATCGGGGCAACCTCCTCGCCCGACCGCTCCTTGATGAAGCGCCCGACGTATCGATAGTCGGGGCGGAAATCATGCCCCCACTTGGAAACACAGTGGGCCTCGTCCAGCACCCAAAGTCCTATGTCGCGCTGCGCCAGAACAGACCGCACGGAGGTGCTCCGCAACTGCTCGGGTGAGATCAGAAGGATAGCCGCATCGCCCATGCGCACCCTGTCCAGAGCATCCTGTCGCTCCGGCAGGGACAGCATACCATTGATCGTGACGGCTGATGAGATACCGGCGCGCGCCAGTCCCTGCACCTGATCCGCCATCAGGGCAACGAGCGGCGATATGACGACCGTCAGCGCACCGGTTTTGTCAAACTGCGACAGAGCCGGAATTTGGTAGCAGATAGACTTGCCGGTGCCCGTGGGCAGAATGCCCAACAGGCTGTCCCCGCGCATCGCGCTTTCGACGATACGCTCTTGAAGCGGCCGTCCGAATTCGTCGATCGGTTCGGGCCGGAAATCTTCAAATCCGAACCACTTTTCCAACGCCACCTTGGGGTCGTTATGTTTACTGCAGTAAACACAGCCCGGGTTCCCGCAATTGGAGGCCCTGAGGGTTTTTACAATGCGCGATGCGTCGCGGAACTGCGCCCGGACCCAAGGTGGCATCACCGAGTCGCCTCCCGCCACCGAAATCCACGACAACGCATAGGCTATGGGCCAGGAAAGCGCGGTGTCATTCAGATCGTTGAGCGTTTGGTCGAGCATCTCGCAGCATGCATCCGATCCGATGAGTCTCCGGATCGCACTCTCCGCCGTGCCCCGGTCTGGTTTTTCCGCTTTCCGGATCTCTGCGAAAAGCTTATCGAACCCATCGCTACGGTGCGACCGGCAGCACAGGTAGTGATAGGCGGTCAGGGCATCCGGCGACGCTGCATTGAGCTCATTGAACGCGCCAATCTGGTTCTGCAGAACATCGAACACCAGTCGCGCATCAAATTCGGGGTCATTAACGTGACCGGTTTGCAGCCGGCCGTCCTGGTAGTGCTTGACGAGGTGATGATAGGGGTTGCGCGGAAACGCCAGCGGGTTGAGCCACAAAGTGTCAATCGGGGCCTCCGCCAGTCGTGCAAAAGCCGATGAGGCGGCGGCGAGGTGCGGCAAGTCGTGGCGCAGAATATTGTGCCCGATGACGTGATCGAAGCTCCGGCTGTAGGCGTCCAGTTGGGGAAACATCGCGCCAACATTGCCTCTGGCTACGAGGGCACCTTTGTCGGCGTCACGGCCAACGGCGGCGAATGCGAAAATCCTTGCCTTATCGGGGTCAACCTCCAGATCGATGGAAATACATCGATCCAGAATGTTCGACCGTCGTATGGGTGCAGCGCTGTTCATCGTGCCGGGTTCAAACTACCTCATGTCAAGCCTTTGAGTATAAGCCTTTTTTGGGTAAGAATATGGCCTGATCGGACATATTGTTTCGGGCGTGACATTTGAGCACGATCGCACGCTGCCTCGCCAGGTAAAGCGGCCGTGCTGGTCGATCCCGCGCCCGTGAGCGGTCGTGGTGGGATTTATGCCACGACGAACGGACTGCGCCTGCTTGAGAAACAGGTAGTGCAAAGCGATTGCCCGGTGGTGTCGAATATTCGCAAGGCAGGAGGCGTGATCGTCGGGCGCACGAATAGGCCGTTTTCTTACGTGACTACCCGCTCGTTATCTGCCCCGTGTCGGGAGAATTGCCCTTCGTTCAACAGTCGGATGTGCAGTCAGAGGACGCTTTCGCAAAAGTGTTCGAAGCGCAGCTCACACAAAGAGCACTGCCCGTGATCGGTGTCCCATCTTTGTCGGTTGCCACAGGTGAAATACAGGGCCGGCCTGTTGGCGTTCAGTTAATTGCTCCGGATTATCGCGAAGATATACTCTTGGCTGCAGGTTTGGATCTGGAAGCTGCGGGTGAGCCCATCCGGGTCGCTGAACCGAATTGGGAGTGACAGCAGACTTTCACCACTTGTGAAAGGAGCTTCATTACCAGACATGCGGGCGTTTGATCCGGCCTCAAAGGCGGCTAAAGGCGGCACAAAAACTTCTCAATTTTGAGGCTTGTTTTACTGCTCAAAACCCAGTCGCATAGGGCAGCCTGTGACTGTCTCTCAGTCTTGACGAGTTGTCTCGATGCTTAATACCCTGCCCGTGGGCGTATAGTTCTGGCCTTGATTTCATATGCATTACAAATCAAAGGGACCGCACTAATGAATAAAGCAATTTTGCATAGAGTTTTCGCCTTTTCCTTCGTCGTTGCATCTTCGTTTTCCAGTTTGGTTATGGCTGGTACCGTTGATGCTGGAAATGGATGGAAGTGCACCGCAGACAAAATTAAGAATGCTAAGTATGATGGCGGATCGCTTGCATACATTCACCTTGACCCTTACGGCAGAGGTGACAATTACCGCGTTACTTTGAACGCGGCAAAGACTGAAGCCTCCGGAAAAACCGGCAATGACACACCATTTGTATGCAAAAAAGGGTGAAGACTTAACCCTCAAAGTGCGCAGTTTGCCGCAAAACTAAAAACAGTATTGCGATGTACCGGCTGCTTCACCCAGCAGGTTAACCGATCTGCTCAAGGCGTGAGACCTCGGCAAAATCAGACGACGTAAAACGAGATGAGCTATCTCGCTACGTATGTGAAAGCTTTTCCTTTACCTCGATCACGCGCCACACGGAACTGATTGCCGCTCACACTCCAAGTTTGACAGTCAGTGTTTTTCGAGTGGGTCGTCAGCGTTCGGCACCAGTATTCGTCACGCCATTCCCAAGCGCCCTTCAGTTGTTTTCCACCAAATTTCCCTTCGACACTGCCATTCTTTTTTACAGTCACATAGTTCTCGTCGAGATACATACGCTTACCAACAACGAGTTTTTGAAACTCAGCTTCAGTTTTGATCGGCTTAAAGTCTTGTGCATAGACGGCCGCACCAACAGTCACAGCAGAGATCGAAAGTGCAATTGCAGCAAAGCGATTTAATACGGTCATTAGAAATCTCCCAGTTTTGAACTCTGAAAGGATGCGAGTGATTGCAAACTTTGTCTACTCTTCCGTTTCGGCTACTTGAGTTTGGATGTCGCTGGACGGCGCCACGTTGAGGCCATGTTGAGAAATGTCGCGTCACGTAAGGGGTGACGCCTGGCGCGAAGCAGGAAGCTTTGGCTCATTAATGCACAGAGCGAGAGGTGCGCCGGTGACGGGCTTGTACCTGCAATCGGAAGGCATCAAGTCAGCCTCCCAAATCACAAAATGGAAAGACGACCCGGACGTCAAGAAACGGCTCTAGGAATAACGTCACGCATCGTACTGGAGAGAGGGTGCCCCGTGAGAAGCCCCGGCCGGCGCGCACTGGGAAAGAGCGGCAGTTGCCGGCCGGGAGATACCCAAACCCGCGGAGGGGCTACTCGCACATAAAAGATCCTTTGGAGGGTCTTTGCGCCATTTTTGCGCAACTGTAGGCTGCAGTGCAACCCGAAAGCGCTCCTTAAAGAGAACGTGTCGAAAGCAGCATAAAACTGTTGCGTTGCAGTCCCGGCTTCCCGCAAGGGGAGTGATGCTTTGGGACGCGTCTTTCAGATGTGCGGATCGAGGCTTCTGCAGGCACAGCCAAAGGATGCCAGACCAGGACCCCCGGGGGTTCGCTCCTGCGGCGGCAAATTGCGCCTGATCGCGCCCCATCACGGATCAGCTTTCTTCAATCAACTTCTTGCCCGCGTGCAGCAGCTCCCGGATGTGCTTGTTGAAGGCCTTGGCCTCCCCCGTGTAGAGCCCGTGCTTGAGCGCATTCTGATTGCCCTTGGGCGCGCCCGAGCCTTGCGCCCCGCCATGCATGCGGCACCGCTTTTTTCCGGTCACTGCCGGCGCCTGGCAGGGGGTGCCCTTGCGGGTTTTCGCGCCACAGCGCGGGGCGCTGCGCATGGGACCTGTATTGCGTGCGTGCATGCTGCCCATCGTCAGCCTCTGCGCTTTTTGGCGGGGGCTCGCTTGGGCTTGGCCTCCGGGTCCAGGGCTGGCATCTCCTGATGGTCGAGGGTGTCGGGTTTTCGGGTCGGGCTGCCCCGCTTTGCGCTTCCCGCCTCGACACTGCCGACAATCGCCTGACCGCCGGCTTCTACATTGACATGCTCGACCGTGACCTTCTGCTGGCCCTTGCCGCGGTGTTTGTTCAGCGTTGCAAGTTGTTGCGTGTAAAGCGTCATCAGTTTCTGCGCATGCTTCAGGTTCACGTCGCGCCCCTCAAAGGTCTGGCTGGAAAGCGCAGCGCGCTTCAGGCACTGGAGAGCCGCATCATGCGTGCCGACCATTTGCATCGCCAGCATGCCCTCTGCACCATCCGCAGGCTCCAGACTTTTGTACAACTCCAGGGCACGAACAATGCGCGCGTGCTTCATCTCATCACTGGCATCCTCGTCGAACCACAAAAATTCGATGATTTCACGTATCTTTACGGTCATGATGGGAGAAGCGCTGACCTCAAACGCGTCCCGAAAGGCCTTCGCAGGCCCGATGTCCTGCGCCGCGTAGTCCCGTTTCGGAAGATCGACGTATATTGACTTCTTTGACATGCGCGTCCGGGTCTCCGGTGAGTGGCGTTTGCTGCAAGATATCATGGTTTTGAGGCGTATGTCAGGGCTATATGGATAGTTATCTTACTGTGCATGGGCTTGTTTTTATCTCTTTCGCCATACCTCCCCCCATTCTACCCCAAATGCCCGATAACGCGCGCCCTCACCAACCATTCAGATCCCAACACCCTCTTCTGATGTACCACTCCTGAACCGCCCGACGGCCAGCCCTCCCGGTCTGTATTCGTCGCGATCCTGTCAAGCGTCCAAGATAGTCTGCCGGAGGCGGGGCAAGTGTTCTGTTGGAGGGAGTGCAGATGCCGATGACAACTGGGCGTTATGACGGCGTAGCCTTGATCTACACACCATTCGTGTGTATTTTTCGTGCGATAGCGAGGAATTCAACCATGCAAACCACCACAGATAAACGGCGCACGAACGTCACTCTGACCGCGGCCAATCTCGCAGCCGCGCGCGAGATGGGTCTTAACGTGTCGGCGATCAGCGATGCTGCCCTGGCGGAGGCAGTCCGTTTGGCGCGGGCAGAGGCATGGTGTACAGAAAATGCGGCGGCGATCGCCAGCCGCCGCGCCTGGATTGAGGCCAACGGGATGCCGCTGGCAGACCTGCAAATACTGAAGACCCGCTGATGGCGCAGTTCCATGTTTACAGGCTGGCGGGAGATCGACTGGTACTTGATCTCCAATCGGATCTGATCGACACCGGCTCGCGTGTCGTCGCGCCACTGATCCTGGTGTCAGCTGGACCGGAAGTGATCGGGCGCCTCGAGCCGGTCTTCGACATTCAAGGAGAGGACCACGCTCTGCACACCGCAGAGATGGCGGCGATCCCCACAGCGCTGCTCAAGGGGCAGCCGGTCGCTGATCTTTCCGGATGCGACTATGAAATCCGGGGCGCACTTGACATGGTCTTTTCCGGTTTCTGATGTTCCATGATGAAGGTGACTTGCCATCTTCACACTCTACCAGTCTCACCAATGCGCCCGCACTTCCGGCGGCAGGTATCCATCAAGTTTAGCATTCCTGAAACCAACCTCATCAGCGGCTCAACCATTAGTAGGAGCGACTCAGAATCTGTGCTATTTGATGACGGTGGTGTCCGAAAAAAGCTGCTTCTGGGGGGGGGGGAAGACCATGTCATTTGTTACGTTGTCACATTGGACTGCTGTCAAAAAAATGGATGGGGCACTTGCGACGGCAAAGGAGCAATTTGTTCCGATGATTCTAGCTACTGGCGCCGACTCTGTGGAAATAGTCCAAACCGGGACCTTCAAGCTATGTGTTGTCGCTCATTACTCAAACGCTAGGATCGCAGGCGAAGCTCAAACTAAAATTGCGGAATTGCGAAAACATTCCCACTGTGAATTCCCCATGACGATGAACAAATCCCATACAGGGCAAATAATCGATTCAGCTTGGCCAACTATCTGAGGCCCGCCTCAATCCATCTGAGAACTCATTTCAGACAGGTTTGCCGATCCCATTAACACCCTTTTTGCGACGACCGCCCCTCCAAAGTTCAGGCAGGCGCACACACAGCTATAAGCAGATCACCCGTCGACATCCTTGAAACCGGCCTCTGCATGTTAACTCCGATGGTTTTCCCGTTGATAGCCTGACGGCGCGCACCATATTCCTGCTACTTTAACGATCTTTCTGCCCCAAATGCCCGATTACATGAGCGCGTGGTCAGGACCGGAATGTCCAATGGCACGACAAGACATGGCAATCTTTGCCATTATTTTTGACAAATACCGTCATATCATGGCATGCTGGGGTCGCTCAGCAGAAGGCGTATGATAAATGGCAACAATGAATGTTTCCCTTCCCGATCAGATGAAAACCTGGATAGATGCACGGCTGGAGGATGGTCGTTTCAGCAACACAAGTGACTATGTGCGCCACCTCATTCGCCGTGACCAGGAGCGCGCGCAGGCGATTGAGGCAGTGCAGCAAGCGATCGATCAGGGCGTGCAGAGCGGCGAGCCGGAGCCATTTGACTTCAAGGCGTTCAAGGCGAAGATGCGGGAGCAGCATGCCCGCAAGTAATCTGACGGTCTACCGGCTGACACCAGCAGCCCAAACCGATCTCGCAGACATCTGGCTTTACACAGTGCAGCAATGGTCTGTCACGCAGGCCGACCGCTACACCGACATCCTTGAAGATACCCTTGAACGGTTGCTCTTTATGCCGGAAATGGCGCGTGAACGCCCTGAATTCGATCCACCTGTCCGCATTCATCCGAGCGCGGATCATTTAATCATCTACCGGATCGAAAACGATTACCTTTCGATCTTGCGCGTCTTGGGCGCAAGCCAGGACTGGCAGGCGATCTTGAGGGCGGTGGACCAATGAAAATCGGCGGCCTGGTCTTTGGGCGCGCGCGCCTGAAGAGGGCCAGACCGAACTGTGGGACCAATATGCAGCGGGCCATGGCTGTGCGCGTATCAGAGTGCGGGCACCCCGTATCGACAACTCTTTACGGGGTTGTTTTCTGTTTTTGAGCGGGACGTCCTCCATGCTCTGGCAAATCCACCCGCCCCAAACGCCCGATAACGCGCCACATAGAGCCTCAATTGCCATCTTCGCTCTCTGTCAGTCTGGCCCACGCGCCCGCATTTCCCGTGGCACGTATGCGGTGTTCCTAGCCTACCGCGATTGGTGTTTGCTCAAACAAAGTCCCAAACACCTATAGGCTGAATATTGCGCGCAAAAATCTGGCTCAAACTTGATTTCCTTTGATTGATTATTCAAATGCCGCGTGCCCCTCCCCGTTCAAATGCCCGATAACGCAGGCTCCGGACACTCTGCGGAGTTGATGCAAAGCGCGCACAGGTTTATCCTCAGGTCGTAAGGATCGTGGAGGCACACAATGCTTGTCGAATTACACACCAGACGTAGGGCCCTTGCGCGCGCCTACAGCCGATACGTCATCGCTGATACGGCGTGGAGCCGTTCGACCCAAAAAGCGATGCACTGGTTTCCGGAAGCGCCCCAGGCCCATGTCGCGATAATCGGAAACCCCGGCTCCAACGTCCGGCGGTTGTACCAGCAACGTGAGAAGGCAATGCTCCAGCTGGAGACGGCACGTTTGAAGCTCGCAGTCGCAAAATCCCGTGTGCTGGACAAACGTCACCAAGCAGCCTCGGCGGTGCTGCTGATCGCGGCGTCTCCTGGTTAGAGACATTATGGCCCGGACTTTTTCACGGGTCGCGCGGTGCAGCACATAAAGAGCACCGTACAGATGCTCACTCTGGCGACAGGCGTGCCCTCCTTAAGACTGCCCGGCGCCACCCTCCCGTTGGCGCTGTTAAGGTATTCGGGGCCGGATCAATTCCGATCCCAAATGCAGGTGCGCCCCGCAGCACACGCCCGGCCGTCAAATACTGGCGTAGTCGGTGATGACAGGCTTCGGTGTCGGGGACGGTTTTTGAGGAGGGATCTGTCCTGATTGAGGGACTTTGACAGGCGTTTGTGGTTTTGAACTCGTACATAACATATTACCAGACCATTATTAACTACAGGTACAACAACGCTTTACTGTACCATAAAACGGCTCATTCACAAAATCCTGCTGTCTCTGCGTGGCAGTATGGTCGCGCAAGATGACGTGCGTTTTTCAGGTGGCGCAAGTATTGCTCTGGGTCTCACCAAAAAAAGACTATTGCGGCGCTGAACGGGCGGACGCCGCATGGAAGGCGCTCCGGTTCGCGTTGGGAAAAGCTCCACAAATTTCTGGCACCCGTTATGGGAACGCAGCTGCCAATATCGAGGCGCAAGGGCCTTAACCACGCTCAGGGCAAAAGTCGCAGAAAACTCCGGCCGGCGTTCGCCGGGAAAGGGTGGCGGATACCGGTCGGTACAAAAAGCAACACCCCACGGCAGGACAACTCGCGCTCAAAAGATCTCTTGGAGGGTCTTTGGGCGTTGTCCACGCAACTGCAGTCTGCTGGAGAACAAGAATTCAAAACGTCGGGAGCTTTCTCGCGAACGCCACATGCCAAGAGACTCTAGCGCGATAATATGCGCGCCAAGGCACCACATCCTGTTTCGGGAGGCGCTCGGCAAGACCGTCGGCTCGTGGATACTTACGCGGCTGCCCGTGTCGGAGTGCAGCTTTTTTTGTCAGGACCCGGCGGTGCGGTGCGCCACGTCAGGATGGAAGGGCTGCTGCCCCAGTCAGTAGCGCATACCGGTTGACAGTCCCCCGGACTTCTTCGACAAGTTTGAGCAACAACGCGCAGCATTCCCACAATTCGATTTACAGGAACCCCATGGCCAGATTGTACGACAGCCGCAAACGCATTCTTATCACCGGTGGTGCCGGTTTTTTGGGCTCACATCTCACAGACCGCTTGCTTGAACAGGGGCATGAAGTGATTTGTGTCGACAACCTGTTTACGGGATCCAAACGCAACATCGACCACCTTCACAACAACCCGCGCTTTGAGTTCTTGCGTCACGACGTGACGTTTCCGCTCTATCTGGAAGTGGACGAGATTTACAACCTCGCCTGTCCCGCGTCACCGATCCACTACCAGCATGACCCTGTGCAGACGACCAAGACGTCAGTCCACGGCGCCATCAACATGCTCGGACTGGCCAAGCGCCTTAACTGCAAGATTTTTCAGGCCTCCACCAGCGAAGTCTACGGCGACCCAACGGTTCACCCTCAACCAGAAGAATACTGGGGCAACGTGAACCCTATCGGCATCCGGTCCTGTTACGATGAAGGCAAGCGCTGCGCCGAGACCTTGTTTTTTGACTACCACCGCCAGCACAGGCTGCAGATTAAAGTCGCACGGATTTTCAACACCTATGGCCCCCGGATGCATCACGCTGACGGGCGTGTTGTCTCAAACTTTATTGTTCAAGCTCTGCAGGGTGCTCCAATTACCGTCTTCGGTGAGGGCGCGCAGACGCGTTCATTCTGTTATGTGGATGATCTGGTGTCCGGCTTTATACGCCTGATGGAAACAAACGATGACGTTTCAGGCCCGATCAACCTTGGGAACCCGGGCGAATTTACCATTCTGGAACTGGCCAACAAGGTTATTGAACTCACAGGCTCCAAGTCCGAAATCATCTATAATGAGATGCCGCAGGATGACCCCAAGCAGCGCAAACCTGATATTTCAAAGGCGCAAAGCGTTTTGAACTGGCATCCCGAAATCGAACTGGAAAACGGCCTCGAGCGCACCATTGCGTACTTCAAGCGCCTGCTGCCGGAACTCACCCAGAACTAGCCCGAACCGGGCGCGACCGTCAGTACGTCAACACCTGCAGACACGGTCTTTGTGAAATCTCTTTTGTGCCTCCGGCAGAATGTGGTGCGGGGTAGAGCCGCCACCCGCAGAGCAGTAGCGACAGCATTTCAAAAGGGCGTCGATCGCAGTTCAGGCCAGTAGATGCATGTTCACCTGATCAGATAGGCACTCAACACAAGGATTCCCGCCACAAAGAGGCAGGCAAAGCCTGAGAAAAACAAACCGATAAAAACTGCTTTCTCGATAAAGGACACCGGCCGTGGCACGCTGTCCGGGTTGTTGCTCATGTTTTTGAACCGTTTTTTATGCCTGCTCGTAGGTACCAGCGTAGCGGAGGTTGACGGTCTCGGCAACAAAAACTCAATTTCAGCGGGAAACCGGCACTGCTGATGAGGCATTACACGGGACCTGACTGACCATGCTGCCTACCGCCGCGAAGGCAAAAATGGAGCAATGCGATAACACCTCTGACCAACATCCGCTCGAAGATAGCACAGCAAAAAGTGAACGCTTGCCCGTACGCTTAACATAAAATTGCGTAGTTTTGCATTGCATCCACCAGCCTTGGGCATTTTGAAGACCAACGCGCGGCCGGTGGGACCTGCCTTGGAAACTGTCTGACCGACACTTGCTGGCGGCAGGACATGACGTTGTTTATGACGACAACCACTATTCCGAATCCGAATGGAATGAATCTAAAACCTCGCCCGCTCCGCGTCTGCAGCGCACTGCCAGCATGATCCGGATAAACGCTCAAGACATCCGAAGATGGCGCGATTTCCACGCTGGGATTGACAAAAAGCTCGGACTGAAAAGTCTTCCAAGCCTGCAGTAATGAAGTCTATGGCGATCCAACCGTCCACCTGCTGCCTGAACCGTAACCGAGCAATGGTTATCTGATCGGTATCAGGCCCCGTTCTGACAAGGCACACGTAACGCTGAGACGCTGTTGTGCGCCTGACCAAACGTTACCGCAAACCTGCGCGTGCAATAACCAGGTACGCGTTTTTTCACGGCATAAAATGGTGCAGGCGTTCGTCAAACGCGGCACCCGGTTGCGTCACATCGGTTATCATGCAAGGAAAAGGAAGAACTTTTCCTAGCCCCCAAGGCAACAAACCGAATTACTTTCGCCCGTCCGCCCTTATTCAAGACAGTGTCGTATCTTTGAAAATTTCAATTGTCACAGCAGTTTACAACCGCGCCGGCACCGTGGGCGATGCGCTTTCTTCGGTTCAAAACCAGACATACCGGAATGTTGAGCATGTGGTTCAGGACGGTGGGTCGACCGACGGTACGTTGGATATCCTGCAGCAGTATCAAGATCCTCGCATCGCGCTGGTCAGTGAGAAAGACGACGGGCTGTACGATGCGATCAACAAGGGCAAGGCACGCGCGACCGGCGACATTGTTGGCCTTATGCATTCCGATGATGTATTTGCCAGCGATGCTGTTTTGCAAAAGGTGGCCGCCGCCTTCGAGGATCAGGATATCGACTGCGTCTACGGTGATCTTCAATATGTGGCGGCCGACGACACATCGCGTGTAATCCGGCATTGGAAATCCGGCGACTACGCGCGCGATCTGCTGAAACAAGGGTGGATGCCGCCGCACCCGACCTTTTACATCAGGCGCCAGCATCTGGGAAAATATGGCATGTACGACACATCCTTTCAGATTGCCGCCGACTATGACGCCATGCTGCGCTGGCTCTGGACACATAACCTGCGCCCCGCCTACATTCCGGAGGTCATGGTCAAGATGCGCATGGGGGGCGAAAGCAACCGCTCTGTGGCGCGGATTATCCGCAAGAGCCGCGAAGACTACCACGCCCTGCGCCGCAACAACGTGGGCGGACTAGGCGCGCTTGCACAAAAGAACATTAGCAAGATCAAGCAATTCAGACTGCAGAAATGAGAGTATAGATGAGCAAGACAGCACTTATCACCGGCATCACGGGACAGGATGGCTCCTATCTGGCGGAGTTTCTGCTGAAGAAAGGCTATAATGTTCACGGCATAAAACGCCGCGCATCGCTTTTTAACACCCAGCGGATTGACCACATCTACGAAGATCCACACGACAGCAATCCGCAACTCAAACTGCACTACGGTGACCTGACGGACAGTTCGAACCTGACACGTATTCTGGAACAGGTGCGTCCGGACGAGGTTTATAATCTGGGCGCACAGTCGCATGTTGCTGTCAGCTTTGAAGCGCCGGAATACACTGCGGATGTTGACGCCACAGGCACTTTACGCCTGCTGGAAGCGATCCGTTTTCTGGGAATGGAAAAGACAACGCGCTTTTACCAAGCCTCCACGTCAGAGCTTTACGGTCAGGTGCGCGAAGTGCCACAAACCGAGACAACGCCCTTTCATCCCCGCTCGCCCTATGCGGTGGCCAAAATGTATGCCTACTGGATCACCGTGAACTACCGCGAGGCCTACGGTATGTATGCCTGCAACGGCATTCTGTTTAACCATGAAAGTCCCCGACGGGGCGAAACCTTTGTCACGCGGAAGATCACGCGCGGCCTGTCGCATATTGCGCAGGGGTTGGAGGAGTGTCTTTACATGGGCAACATAGACGCCTTGCGGGATTGGGGACACGCCAAAGACTATGTCCGCATGCAATGGATGATGCTGCAACAAGACGTGGCCGAAGATTTCGTGATCGCGACAGGCAAGCAATACTCGGTGCGTGAATTCATCACATGGGCGGCCGAGGATCTGGGGATCACCCTGCGTTTTGAAGGGCGAGACGTGGAAGAGAAGGCAATCGTCGACAGCGTATCCGGTGATCAGGCCCCAGCGGTCAAACCCGGCGATGTCATCATGCGCATCGATCCGCGCTATTTCCGCCCCGCAGAGGTGGAAACCCTCCTTGGTGATCCGGCCAAAGCGAAACAAAATCTTGGGTGGGAGCCTGAAATCACCGCGCGCGAAATGTGCAGGGAAATGGTGCAAGCAGACCTGCGATCCGCCCGGCGCCACGCGCTGCTGAAAGAACACGGGCTTGATCTGCCCGTGTCTGTCGAGAACTAAGGAGCACGCGATGAGCATCTACGTTGCAGGACATCGGGGCATGGTCGGGGGGGCCATTCTGCGGCAGCTTCAGGCAAAAGGGGTCGACACTATCACACGCACCCGTTCGGAACTTGACCTTACCGATCAGGCCGCCGTGCACAGTTTTATGAAGAAGGCAAAACCCGACGCCGTCATCCTTGCAGCAGCCAAGGTCGGCGGGATACATGCGAACAACAGTTTTCCAGCCGAGTTCATTTACGAAAACCTGATGATGGAGGCCAACATCATCCACCAGGCCTATGCCAGCGGTGTGACCAAATTGCTGTTTTTGGGCTCTTCGTGCATCTATCCAAAAAACGCGGACCAGCCGATGCAGGAAAACGCGCTGCTCACCGGCACGCTGGAGCCCACGAACGAACCCTACGCCATCGCGAAAATCGCGGGCATCAAGCTGTGTGAAAGCTACAACCGGCAGTATGGAGTTGATTACAGATCGGTCATGCCGACGAACCTTTACGGCCCCGGCGACAATTTTCATCCGCAGAACAGCCACGTCCTACCCGCCCTGATGCGCCGCTTTCATGAAGCCGCGCAAAGCGGGGCTGAAGAGGTAGTTGTTTGGGGGTCTGGCACCCCGATGCGGGAGTTTCTGCACGTGGACGATATGGCGGAAGCCTCACTTTTTGTGTTGGACCTTGACCGCGATCTGTACCAGCGCGAGACGGACCCAATGCTCAGCCATATCAACGTAGGTTCCGGCGTCGACATCACGATCCGAGAACTTGCTCAGACTATTGCGGATGTGACCGGTTTCACCGGGCGGTTGACTTTCGACGCAAGCAAACCGGACGGAACGCCGCGAAAACTCATGGACGTAAGCCGGTTAGGTCGCATGGGGTGGCGCGCAAAGATCGACCTGAAAGAAGGAATTCAGGACACGTATCGCTGGTTTCTTGCGCAGGAACCTGACCGGTTGCGTATGGCGTGAACATCCCGCACGCACAAAGATAAGGCCACCTCTTGGACACGCTCTTTCTCATCCTCAGCAAGACCGTATGGTTCTTCCTGCGTCCTGAAACGCTGCTGGTCCTGTTCTTTACACTACCACTCTTGTTGCTTTGGCGCGAACGTGTAGAGGCCGCGACCAATACGCTCTTTTGCGCGCTCTGCGCGACGGTAGCGCTAGGATTCTTTCCTTTGGGCAACCTTCTGTTGAACCCGCTCGAACGGGCGTATCCGGTTAACCCGGACCTTTCACCACCCGCTGGCATCATTGTTCTGGGCGGTATGGAACACGTGGCCCCGCCCCACGCAAAAAACATAGCGCAGGTAAATGACGCAGGCGAACGCATCCTTGTGACGATTGAGTTGGCGAACCGGTTTCCCGATGCCAAAGTGCTGTTCAGCGGTGGCCGGGTGGTGTTGACGCCCGATGCAACCAACACCTTTTCCGTGGGGCCCGATATTTTGCGGAGGCTCGGGCTGCGGGAAGAACGCCTGATTGTCGAAGGCCACTCCCGGACGACCGCCGAAAATGCCGTGCTGTCGCTTGAACGCATTACGGATCAAAAAGAGGGGCCTTGGGTACTTGTAACCAGTGCGTGGCATATGCCGCGATCAATGGGGGCATTCTGTGCAGCGGGCTGGCAAAATCTGATACCCTATCCTGTCGATTTTCGGGGCGGGCCGGTGTTTTCGGAAGTACGTTGGAGCCTTGCGCGCAACCTTGATGCGCTGAACGTGGGAACAAAAGAATGGATCGGGCTGGTCGCTTACAAGCTGACCGGACGCATAAATGCGTATCTCCCAAGAAATTGCGGCCAGCTCTAGTAGGCGTGGAACGGGACAATTTGCTCAATAGGCACTGTGTTGAGACCTGCCCGCCCGTCACGCCTCCGAAAAACTGCGCCCTGAACCCAGAAATTTTGCAAAAAATGTCACCGGTGTAATCTGCTTCACAGCCTGGGGGCTGGAAATCTGCCAGAGTGGATCACACAAGGAGGACGTGAGACATGCATTCAGGTAACAAAGCAATCCGCAAAATCAGCGCCGAAGTTTTGAAGACCATAGCGCTGTGCCACAACATCCAGACGCGCGTGAACGGCTACCGCTAAAGCGCGACGACAATACGACCAGACCGAAGGGCATCGGGTGCGACGGCGCACCGGTGCCTTTTTTGTTACGAACGCCGAAACACGCAGCGCCCTTCAAACGTCACGCGGCAGTACTGACAATTTCAATTCGCAAAAGTGGACTGCGCAGGCGCGATACCGCTACAAGGTTACAAACCGTGAAACGCATGATGGTTTGTTCATGTTCAGGATCGCAACGACCATTTTTCTGGCTGTCTTTTGTACCGTCGCATACCCATTGGCGGCGGAAGAGGTGTCTGTTCGCTTTTCGGATCTGCAAAAGGTGTCCGGTGACAGATGGATTGCGGCCGGGGTCACCCTGCCCGTTCAAGACAGCGCCCTGCCTGTTGTAGCGGAAACCGCGACGGATTCAGCATCAAGGGTGCTGCGCCTGTTGCATGGGCGGGGTATTGCCAACGGGTTTCAGGGCATTCTGTATGACAATCGGGATCGGGGGCATTCCGACCTGAAACAAGACCTGTATCCCAGATTGCACCGCGTTGCGTACGGCCCCAGGTTACAATCAATGGGGCTCGACTATGGCCTTGCGCGTTCGATCCTCTATCCGGGCGTTGTGTTTGGCAATTCTTCCACAGCGATAACCGGTGGGCCTTATGCGCGCAGCATTCCCCGCATCGCGATGACATCCGACGAAGCCGCCGCCTCCAGCGCGTGGCTGTACAGCAACAACCATATCTACATCTACCCCGAGCATCGCGACTACGACAGCGTGGACAAGTATCCGGCGCACTGGCCCTATCATTTGGTTAGTCAGGGATCGTCGGGGTCGGACCAGCCCTTTTTGCGGGCCGTGGCGGCAACGCTGGCAGCACTGCCTTCCGATACGCTTAAGTTTATGAAAGAGCACGGGCTTGTATCGCCGACGATTCATATGATCTTGCGCAGAAACCTCAGACATGTCGTGACACCCTCCGATTACTTTAGCGGAGTAGCACACCGTCCGGTGTTGCAAGGCGACGACCTCAGACCAGGCAGCATGGTCGCGCAGGCGGGCTCTCTGCGGCCTGAAAACGTGCAGGCGATGGTGCTTATCAAGGTCATATCTGAAGATTTCACACGACGCGCCGGTCTGGCCGGATTGGATGAGGCACTGTTCGACACGCCTTCGGCAATCGCGCGCATCTGGCGGGGTTTTGAAGGCAGAAAAGAAATTGTTGTCTCCGCCGAAGACACGAAGGATCCGACCGGTCGGCCGATTACTTTTGCATGGCATCTGTTTCAAGGCGACCCTTCGAAAGTAAGCATTGAGCCATTTGGAGACCGGAGCCAGAACGCCCGTATTTCGATTGATTGGCATGATCCTTTCAGCGTTCCGGTTGTGTCAGAGCGTGCCCTGCAAAGCCGCGAGAGCGCGCGCGTTGATATTGGCGTTTTTGCCAGCAACGGCGATGGGCTAAGCGCGCCTGCGGTGATCTCGATTACCTTTCCAGCGCACCAAAAGCGGACATACCTGCAAAGGCAAGGGGATACGCCGCAGCTCTCGCGGATCGACTACGATTCGGTAAGTTCAAACACATACTTTGACCCAGTCCTGTACTGGTTCGCCAAATGGTCCGACAGCGCCATCTACGACGACACAGGCAAACTGCTAGGCTGGCGCAGGGCTTTCGCTAACAACCCTGAAAAAGATACGACGGTACCGGTATACGGGCCTGCAGGCGCCTATGCCTTCGTGAACACCGCCGTACAGCCCGAACTCGTCTACAGCAAAAAGGTGGAGACACCCACGACAGAATAGGCGCATCTGTCTAACCGCACGTGACGTTAGAGACCCAACGCTTCTCGAGCGGCAGGGCTTGCAACCAGGAAGCCTTTTTCAAGCAAGCTTTCAGGTGTTGGATCTGACAAAGAGTCTTCATTGCAGAGCTTCAATTCAGGGTTCTGACCCAGAACCACGCGGCGCGCCTTCAACTCTTCAATATTGCTTCTGCTGCGGGCAGACAGCTGCGAGGCTTCACGGTTCTGATAGCCTCCTGAGAATTTGTAATGCTTTATCAGTGCGCTAAAGTCTGCACAGCGCAGCCCCGTAGAGATATGCGGGTGCAACATTGGGCTGACTTCCGGTAACATCTTAACCAAGGGATGTTTGGTCAGCATACAGTTCTCACCAAAAGCGGTTGCACGTATTCCGCCAAAAAGCAGTTTGATGTCGGAATTGGTTATACGATTTTGCTTGAGAAACCACACCAGCCCAGACGGATCGTGATAGTCACGCGTTGAAATTCCCGAAAGGCTGTAGTGGCGAAAAGCTTCAATTGCCTGCTCAAGACTATCGTCGAAATGGTTTGCCAGCTCGCCAGCCGGGAACATATCAAGCGACTGCGCAACAACGCCGGTATAGCCGCGCTTGGTCAGCATGTTTGTCAGTTGCGGCAACCGAATGTCGTTTGAATTGGGGTAGTCAAAAATCTCGTCCGCATCCAGCATGAGTCGCCAGCCCCCACGGTGATACAGCCGCGTGCTCAACATGCGTATCTGTCGTTGATACCTCGCGAAACTTACGTCGCAAGACGCGACGGTCATGTTGGGGAGTTTTTGCGCCTTCGCGATTGAGTCATCCGTCGACCCGTTGTCGACGTAAAGGTAGTGACGGGCGCCCAATCTCTGATGTTGTTCGAAGAAAGTCTCAATCCAGCTCGACACATTGTAGCCGACCGTCAGCAAAACGACCTCGTCGTCACCGACCTCTTGAAACTTCGGGCCGCTCACATGCGTGAATGCTTTAGCGACGTAACGCAAATCAGCGTTCCGCTTTACCATATACTTTAGTTTACTCACCACTTTCTGAGGGGAAATGTTCAAACTAGGCAAAATCCTTTGGTAGTGAATTCTTTTCGGAATAACGGTCGGAATTGACCGTACAGGAAATATTTCTTCAGCCGGCGCGCCCTATCTTTACCACCTGTCGGAATGGCGCACAGGTCTCTACCAGATCATCCCAGTTGCCCTGTGCGAGCAGGTGGTTCGCTTCAAGATACAGTATTGAGTCGCACTCTCTGACCGTGCTGAGCCGATGCGCAATCATCAGGATTGTCTTATCGCCGGGCAAACCGTTGATTGCTGAGATCAACTCGTTTTCTGTCAGATTATCCAACGCACTGGTGGCTTCATCAAACACGATCAGATCGGCGTCGTTGTAAAGCGCACGCGCAATCCCCAAGCGTTGTCGTTGCCCCCCAGACAAACGCACGCCACGCTCGCCAACTCGGGTCTCGAAGCCTTGCGGCATTTCTGTCTCGACAAACTGTGTGAGTTGCGCAGTGGCGGCGACAGTGTGCACACGGGCCATGTCGATCTCTTCGGGTGGCACACCGAAAGCGATGTTTTCGGCAATTGTCGCATCAAGAACAAATATTTCCTGCGGCACATAGCCCACCGACCTGAGCCATTCGCGCTTGTTGTCCGCGGTGATTTCCGTACCGTCCACGAGGATCCGGCCTTGTGTCGGGATCAGCACGCCAAGAACAATGTCCGCGAGCGTCGTCTTACCCGCGCCCGTACTGCCGACAATCCCTATCCGGTCACCGGCGGCAATCGTTACCGAGATATCCTTGATCCCCTTCCCAGTCGATCCCGGGTACGCATAGGAGACATTCTCAAGCTGAAGACTATTGCGGACAGGCAGTTTTTTGACCGCCTTCGCAGTACTGAAAGACCCGCTCCGGGCATCAACAGCCAAACCGGAAGCGACACGCTCCACTGCTGTGACGCCAAAACTGAGCGAGCTCAACGCATGATAAATCTTTTGCATCTCCGGCAACGTTCTTTGCGCAGCAAGAGCAAATACGCCTAGCACGGGCAGGATGCCACCAACCGGATTTTGACTTTCCAAAGCAGTCGGCTCGATAAAGCTCAGACACAGGATAATGACGCCACCAAAGGCAATGGTGAAGATGACGTAGCGCGGGATTTCAGAGATAAGAGAGAGCCATATCTGGCCCTGCGCAATCCTATATGCCGGTTCCAGGAACTTCGTAAAAAAATACGATTCCGCCCCGTTTATCTTGACATCTTTGATCCCCACAAGTGCATCGCTGGCGACTGAGTGCCGTTCACTGTTCGCCACGGAACGCCGTCGACCCTGCTCTTCGATGAAGTTCCGTGTGGACAGGTAACTCAGAAGGTACGCACCCCCAATCAGAAGGATCGACAGAATTGACACAACTGGATTGATGACCATCACCAGCACAAGCATAGCCACCGTGGTAAGAAGCGCCGAGGCGAGGCTGGTCACCTGCCTGAAAAACATCGAAACCACATAACTCGACTCTGACAGAATATTCGAGCTCATGTCACCGGAGTGGTTATCGAGGAAGAATTCATAGGGGCGGTTCATGTAGTTGGAAAACAACCGAACACTGATCGAATACTGCAGCATCGTCGTAAATTTTACGCTGACATATGTGTTCAGGATCTGCACTAGGTTGGAGATTATGATGAAAACCAGCGACCCAATGCCAAGCGCAATCAGGAAGGTGTAGGAGGATTGAAAGCCGAACCAATCGTATAACCGGCGCAGCAGGTCTACATCCTGAATCATGTCCGGATTACCAAGGACGGCCAGAAACGGCATGATGGATCCGACACCAAGAGCTGCAAATGTCGCGGCCAGAACACTTGCAGCAAACACAAGCACGGCCTGTTTTTTTTCTTTTTCGCTCAGTATTCCCAAAGCGCGCTGCCAAACGGTACGGCTTGACAGCGCGGACAGCTTGGCTTCTTTCGTATGCTTCTTATTTGTGCCAGCCATTGCGCTCGTCGGCCCTTTTCTTCGCTTTCGCGTCATACTTGCAAAACAGACTGCCGCCTGATGCGTGCAGTTCACTCACTAACCTGCGACCTTAACCAAAAGGGGTTGGCACGTCGCTACCGGAGTGTGGCACATGCTCCGAAGGTTGGAAAACGAAAATTGCTCAAGGTTGAGGAAACGTAAACCGGCTACGCGATTCGAGTAGCGATAAGAAACAGTTTAAAGATAATTAACCTTTTTGTTTCGGTGTCGACGGTAGCCTGCGCTGCATTCGGTTTCTTCTTTACAAAGGTACTGACCGGGGGCACCGAGTACACGAATACCGTTGAGTATAGTGCTTGGCATGAGCAGGCGAAACACGCCGTTCGGCCATCAGATATCGGCAAGAAAAACAACCTTAATACACTGACAAGAATACATTCCTTACTGATTCTCACGATCAGCGACAGGAAGTAGAAACAACGCGGCCGAACGCCGAACGCGGTCTGACAAACCGCCGCGTGTTCCACTTTTTTGAGCGTTGATCGCCGCGCGCCCGAAAAAAACCAAACATTCCTTAGCGAAAAGCACGATTTTGAGTATCGTACCCTAAGTGCCAATTTAATGGCTGTGTTAGCAAACATTAACGATAGAGAACTGGATTGCCCCATGAACAGATTTTTACTTGGTATTGCTTTTACTGTCGCGCCGGTGGTGGCCTCTGCATCCTGTCCCGCCGTCACGGTTGCGAACGATATGGGTTTGCAAGGCGCATTTCCGCAACAATTCGAGCTTGCGGAATTCGAACAGGCGGCAGGCTGCACACTGGCGTTCAGCGAAAATCCGGATGTCAGCGCATTGAATGCGCGACTTGTAGGCAACCCTACCGATTTGCCACCAGTGGCAGAGCGTCTCCCGGATGAGCCGCTTGTTGTCGCCCCCTACGAGCAGATCGGTCAGTATGGCGGCAGATTGCGGGTCATGGCAAACTCCACCGAAAGTGGCACAGGGGAAATCCTGTCCATGCGTCAGGTTAACTTGGTGCGGTATTCGGACGATCTGGAAACGATCGTTCCAAACATCGCAAAAGGCTGGTCATGGAATGACGATTTCACTGAGCTGACATTTTTCCTGCGCAAGGGTCACAAATGGTCAGACGGCCATCCGTTCACCGCGCATGACGTGGAGTTTTGGTATCATGACATGCTGCTCGACGAAAATGTGGTGGAAAAAGTGCGTGGTATCTGGCGCACTGGAGGCGAAACCTTCGAGGTTGAAGCGCTGGACGATCATACCGTCGTTTTCCGTATGGCGGCCCCCCGTCCCGGCCTGTTGGCGGCCTTCGGAGACGACTACGCCCAACCTTTTCAGCCAAAGCACTTTCTGGGCCAGTTCCATCCACGGGTAAATCCGGATGCAGACAAGTTGGCACAGGCTGCGGGTTTTGAAAGCGGCTATGATGTGATTGCTGCCTACTACGGCGGGTCTGACTGGAAAGACGTACCCACGCTGATGATGAAAGATCCGGCGAAGATCCCTGCACTGCCCGCTGCGGTCGTGCCGACCCTTGAAAGCTTTTTGATCGCGGAAGAGACATCGGAAGGGCGCAGGCTGGTCGCCAATCCCTATTTCCACATGGTAGACACCGCCGGTAACCAACTGCCCTACATCAACGAAATTGATGAACGCTACATTCCTGATAACGAAGTTCGGGTACTGCGGCTCATTAACGGAGAAGCTGACTACAAAGGGCACTCTATGTCTTTGCCCGACCTGCCGACGCTTCTGGATAACCAGGAAAAGGGCGATTACGAGGTCGTCCTGCGCCCCAAGAACGGGATGCACGTGATTGGTTTCAATCTCACGCCGGATGACGAAGAGAAACGCGCCTTGTTCGGCAATCGTGATTTCCGGGTCGCAATGAGCCACGCCATCAACCGCGATGAGATCAATTCAGTCGTCAACTTCGACCTTGGCCGCGTCCGCCAGTATGTCGGGTTTGATCCGGTGCCCGCTTTTGCGACCGAAGATCAGGTGAATTACGCGATCGAGTATGCGCCTGAAAAGGCCAAAGCGACGCTCGATGAACTTGGGTTTGTGGATCAGGACGGCGACGGTTTCCGCGATCTGCCTTCGGGCAAGAACCTGACGCTGAACATTCAGTTCGGTACCCAAGGCATGCCAGCGACAACCGTGGAATTCATCGCACAGGACTGGAACGCGATCGGTGTGAAAACGACGCTCAAGGAGGTAACGTCAGACGAATACCGTGCGGCGCAGTCCGCCAACGAGCTAGATGTACACCTGTGGAACCAAGGCGAAACGGTTCCCAGCGTCCTCGCCTCACCCGAAGACTTCATTGTGCCTTTCGGCAGCTTTTTCAGCTTGCGGAACGGCATGCTTTGGGCGCGCTACAACGAAAGCAACGGTGCCGAAGGTCTGGAGCCGCCGGCTTGGACGCGTGAGTTGGAAGAGGTGATCCTTGCGTGGCAGTTGCAACTGCCGGGTTCCGAAGAATCCAAAAGACTGGGCCGCCGTGCCATCGAACTGATGCAAGAAGGCTTTGTCTTTACCGGCATCACGGAGGCGCCGACACCGATCTACCGCTCCAACAAGCTGAAGAATGTGGTTTTCCCAAAAATGCAGGGGGCATTCCGCCACGTGTATTCCTACAGGCCACAACAATGGTTTTTCGTAGAGTGATGCTGAAAGACGACCTGCAAGTGCATCAGTAGGGAGCCCGGGATATGACGCGCTTCCTGCTGTTCATTCTCAAGCGGTTTGTGGCAGCGGTGGTGACTTTGCTGCTGGTGTCGCTCATCGTGTTCAGCCTGATGGAGATGGTTCCCGGGAACTGCGCGGAACGCATGATCGCTTACAAGGCCACGCAGGGCGTTTCATATTCAGAGGCAGATGTTCTGGCCGAAGAAGCGCGGATGGGCTTGGACAGGCCCTTTCTTGAGCGGTGGAGCAGCTGGGTGTCGGGCGTCTTTTTGCGTTTCGATCTTGGGACAAGTTGCCTGTGGCGAATGGACATCGACAAGCTCATCGGCGACAAAATGGTGCTATCGTTCATTCTCGCCTTCGGCGCGCTATTTGTGACATATGCCGTCGCGATACCTGTCGGCATCCTGTCGGCCGTTTTGCGCGACAGCTGGTTTGACAGCGGTCTGCGTATCTTCAGCTATCTGGGATTGGCGCTGCCGAATTTCCTGCTTGCACTTCTGGTCATGCTGTTTGCAACCATGGTTTTCGGCGACACGATGACCGGTCTGTTTTCGGACGACTATCGCGACGCCCCGTGGTCCTGGGCCAAATTCGCAGATATGATGAGCCGCGCTTGGCTTCCGATTGCAATCCTCGCGTGGTCAAGTACCGCGATACAACTGCAGACAGTCCGTGCACTGATGTCGGATGAAAAGAACAAAACATACGTCACGGGCGCGCGCGCGCGCGGGCTTTATGGTCGGCGACTGTTGCTGCGCTATCCTGCGCGTCATGCCATGGGGCCTTTGGTCAATTCTGTCGGTTACGATCTCAACCGCGTGTTCAATGACCTTCCGATCGTGGCCGCGGTACTGATCCTGACAGATGCCGGCGGGTTGCTGATTGAAGCGCTTGCAAAATCGAACGATCAGGAACTGGCCGGTGCGATCATCCTGATGATTACCACGTCGATCGTCTTGCTGAACTTCCTCTCGGATATCCTTCTTGCCGTTCTGGACCCGCGCATGCGGCGCGGCCTGGTTGCCGTATGATGCGATGGCGGAATAACTCCATGCAAGAGGCCCAAGCCTACTACACAGCCTCGCAAGGGGCTTTGATATGGGCACGTTTCAAACGACAGAAGTCAGCCATGATCGCGGCGATGGTTCTTGTGGTCTTTCTGATCTGCGGTGTCTTCGCCCCCTTCCTGTCGCCTTATGCGCCCACCGCCGAAGGCCGCAACGCTGAATATGCGAACGGCCCGCCGCAACTGCCCCAGTTTTGTGACGATGCGGGATGCAGCCTGCGCCCGTTCATCCACGAAGTTGAGCGCTATCGGGGCGCGGATACCAACTTTCGCTGGGTGACAAGGCCGACGGATACACGCAACTATCTGGTGTTTTTACCCAAAGGCGATGCCTACACCCTTTTTGGGATTGAGATGGACAGGCATCTTTTTGGCGTAGAGCGGGGCTTTATCCACATCTTTGGCACAGACGCTGCGGGCAAGGATATGTTCTCGAGAATTTTGCATGCCATCGGTGTGACACTGGCTGTCGGCACGGTTGGTATGCTTATATCGTTCGTGCTGGCTTTGATAATCGGTGGCATATCGGGCTATCTAGGCGGCTGGGTGGATACCGTTCTTCAGGTGGTCATGGACACCGCGAAAACCACGCCGACTATTCCGCTTTTCATGGCTGTCGCCGCCTTCATCCCCGATGAATGGTCGGCAGAGACGCGATTTTTCTTTATATCGGTCGTGCTGGGTTTCCTGGGGTGGGGGACCCTGGCGCGGCGCATTCGCACGCATGTCATGACGGAAAAGACGGCTGACTATGTGCTGGCATCACAGCTTATCGGCGCAGGACCGTTCAGAATAATCCGCCGCCACCTGCTGCCATCCTTCACCGGATACATTCTGGTCGATCTGGTCATCTCGTTTCCGTACATGGTGCTTGCTGAAACCTCGCTGTCTTTCATCGGGCTCGGGTTGAAGGACCCGGTGAACTCGCTTGGCGTGCTGTTGCAGAACGTGCGCCGCGTCGACGTCATCCTGAATTACCATTGGTATTTTATACCAGTCCCGATTTTCATCGTCATGGTGCTGGCCTTCGTCTTTGTTGGCGACGGCCTGCGTGATGCTGCCGACCCCTATTCGGAAAAGAAGTAATCAAAAGTGTTTTTCACCGCTATGACCACTGTTCGAAAAGACCCCAGAATACTCCCGGAAAGGCTGACCCAATGAAAATCAAGCGTGTTGACAAGTGGGCATTCTACAAGGTCGCCATCGGCATGTCGAAACTGGCTTTGCATCTGCCTGCGGGCACACTGGGCGACAGGATGTTTGCGTTCTTTCTGTTTCTGGAACGACAAGGCCGGTTGCCAAAAGGGCGGATGGATGGATTTCAGGACTACCTCTACAGTATGAAAAAGTCAGGCGAGCTTCTGTCGCTGCCCAGGCAAATGGTTTCGGACAAGGAATACGGCAAGCTCTTTATAAACGATGTCTTGGGCGGCCCTTTTGCTGTGCCGACGCTGAGGGTACTGCGCGCACCAGATGAGGTCGTTGCAGAGGCATTTCCACCCGATTGCGCCATCAAACCGACCCACGCCTCCCAAAAAGTCATCATCAGGCGGAACAATGCCCCGATAGATCTTGAGGAAATAAGGTCCTTCTTTGATGCAGACCTTTACCGTGAAGGACGCGAGCAGAACTACCGCTATTTGGAGCATAAGGTGATTGTAGAACCCATCGTCTTTGACGGTGCAGATTTCATCGAGTTGAACTTGCAGTGTTATAAAGGCCGCGCCAAACTGATGTCGGTGAAATGCGAAGGAGGAAAGGCACGCGAACGACGCGACAGGGATTGGAACGAAGTGGATATCGTTTTCACAAAACCCAAGCCGAAAGTGCCCGTCCCAAAACCGGAAAGCTGGGATGACATCCTGCACGCCGTCGAGACGATTGCCTCACGTTTCGAATATATAAGGGTCGATCTTTACACCACCGGCACCGAATTCCTGATTGGTGAGATTACCAATTGCCACACGAACGCCGTCATGAAGTTCAAACGGGAGGGCGATGCCGACACCTACAAGCGTTTGCTTTTCGGAAGCGTGCATGACTGAAAACCCCAGATATCCCGGACACTTTACCACCAGCAACCCGACAGGCGCTGCTCAGATCGAGCCGGTCGCGCATCCGCCACTTTTACGCGTTGAAAACCTGTCAGTCCGGTTCGAGACGGCAGAGGGCGTGGTCACAGCGGTCGAGGATGTATCCTTTGATATTCGCAAAGGAGAGATTTTCGGGCTCGTGGGGGAATCCGGTTCAGGCAAATCGGTGACCGCACGCTCGATCATGCGCCTCAACCCGCCGAATGCGGCCTATGGTGAAAAAAGCCGGGTCCAGCTGAAAACCGGGGAAGAAACCTTTGACGTGCTGAGCCTTCGCAAGGAAAAGCAGTTGTTGCCGGTGCGCGGCGATGCGGTGTCCATGGTGTTTCAAGATCCGTCGGACTATCTCGCGCCTGCGATCACCATCGGCAAACAAATGACCGAACAGCTAATGCTGCATAAGGGCATCAGCTACAAGCAAGCCAAGGCAGCCTCGGTCGAAATGCTTAGCCGCGTCGGCATCCCCGAAGCGGGCAAACGATTTTCGCAGTACTCATTCGAGTTTTCAGGCGGCATGCTGCAGCGCGCCATGATCGCCATGGCGCTCCTGACCAAGCCCAAACTCCTGATCGCAGATGAACCGACGACAGCGCTGGATGTAACAATTCAGGCCCAGATCATCGACCTGATCGAAGACCTGATGGCCGAGTTCGGGATGTCGGTTCTGCTCATTTCGCACGACCTGAGTATCGTAGCGCGCATGGCCGACAGGGTCGCCGTTATGTATCTTGGCAAGATATGCGAGACGGGCACAGTACGTGATGTCATAAAGGCGCCCGCGCATCCCTATACACAAGGTCTGATCCGGGCGCACCCGCGCATCGACACATCCGGCACCCGCCTGACGCCCATTCCCGGCGATATTCCTTCCCCGCTTGAGCGCCCCTCGGGCTGTTTGTTCCACACCAGATGCACGGTAGCCAAACAGGGTCTGTGCGACCAGCAAAGCCCCGACACGGCCAAAACCGTTGGAAGCCGCAGGGTGCATTGTCACTTAGCAGAAGGTTCAGGGTTTTAGTGACACATTCGCAGCCTTCCATTCTCCGGATTGAAAATCTCTCCGTGCATTTCAAGGTCGGTGATGCGCTTCGCGTGCGCAAACGGACGCTAAAGGCGGTGTCCGGCGTCAGTCTGACCGTCCGGCCGGGCGAATTGCTCAGCATCGTCGGCGAAAGCGGTTCGGGAAAAACCACGCTGGGCAAAGCCGTGATGAAGGCCGTACCCTATAACGAAGGCCAGATCGTCTATGATGACGGCGAACGCGTGCTGGACGTAGGCAAGCTGTCACGTCCCGAGACACTGGAATACCGCAAGCGGGTGCAATTGATTTTTCAGAACCCGTTTTCGTCCCTGTCCCCGCGCATGACAGTCCGCGATATCATCGCCGAGCCGCTGGAAGTCATGGGTTTGACCTCGTCAAAGCAGGAAGCGGACGACAGAGTGCGCGAGATCGCGCTCAAGTGCAAACTCAGTCAGGAGCATCTGCGACGCTACCCGCATGCCTTTTCCGGCGGCCAGCGCCAGCGCATCTCAATCGCCCGGGCATTGGTCAGCAAACCTGATGTTGTCATCGCGGACGAGAGCGTGGCGTCTCTCGACGTCTCCATCAAAGCGGATATTCTGAACCTAATAAAATCCATTCAGGAAGACCTTGGCGTGACAGTGATTTTCATCAGTCATGACCTCTCCGTGGTGTCCAACATCAGCGACCGTGTCGCAGTGATGTATCTCGGCACGATTGTCGAAGTTGCCCCCTCAGATGATCTGTTCCAACGTCCCTTTCATCCTTACACGGATGCTTTGCTGGGCGCAGTTCTGCCGCTCGACCCTGATGCCAAACGCGTACCACGCAAGCTGCGCGGAGAGATACCGTCGCCGCTCGACCCGCCTAAGGGCTGTGTGTTCCATACCCGCTGTCCATACGCGAAAGACATCTGCAAGCAAGAAGTGCCCGCACTGCGTACCGCCTCGGATAACCGCGATGTTGCATGTCACTTTGCAGACGATTTCGACTTTGCACGGCAAGACTAAAGACCGAAGCGACAAACCGTTACCCCTGCTCGCACCTGACCAAGCACAAAAGGTCCCGGATGCGGGGCAGCCTTGGGTGGAACTCCCTCTAATGACCTTCATGTCTCAAGTTTGGTCGTTTCCAAGCTAGTGCCAAGCCCACAGCACTTTAGCCTGAACGCCTCAGCGATCGGAGGTCAGAATGATTCTTTATCCTACAATCGAACTTCAGAACGGCCGGTGCGTCAGCCTGTTTCGGGGGCGCATGGAAGAGCCACAGATATGGCACGTGGATCCCGTCAAGAAAGCCCGCGAATTTGTGGATGCCGGGGCTCAGTGGATACATGTGACCGACTTCGATGCAATTACCGGGGACAACCGCAACTCAGATCTGATCGATGAGATCATCAAGGTCGCCGGTGTGCCCGTCCAGCTTGGTGGCGGGTTCCGCACGCTGCAATCCATCGAAGAGGGCGTAGACCGCGGTGCCGGCAGGATTGTGGTAGGGACTGTGGCGTTGCTGCAACCGGATTTGGTCAAGCAGGCCGCAGATGCCTTTCCCGATCAGATCGTTTTGGCTGTTGACGTCTATCAGGGCCGCGTCATGAGCGACGGCTGGCGGCAAACCAGCGCCTATGACCCCGAAGAGTTTCTGCAAGTCTTTCAGGGCACCCCATTGTCAGCGATCATTGTAACCGACATTGATGCCGATCTGGCAGAGGCCGAAGACAGCCTCGCGCTTACCACGCGCCTTGCGGGACTTGTCAAAACGCCAGTCATCGCACGTGGTCTTGCGCGGTCTTTGGATGATGTCTCCCGGTTGAAATACGTGCCGCATGTCGCCGGCGCCATCATCGGGCGCGCGCTTTTTGATCGCAGTGTCGATCTGCAAAAGGCACTTGCCATCGCATCGGAACCTGTCGGAAAAAAAGCAAGCTTTGTCTGATACGGCGGACCGTGCAAGGCATCAAAGGTACGAAAAAAGCCCGCTCCACGGAGGCCGATGGAGCGGGCAAACTTCCGCATAACAGCAGCGGAGACCTCAGGAAGGGCGGTGGGGGACAGTAACACAATTTCCCGAGGCAAGCTTAATGTATGATCGCCCTGGGAGCATCCAAGGGGGGAATGACGGGCTGTTTTTCCCCGTAAGGGTGCCACGACCTGTAGCCCGTGCTGAAAGTGATTAACGTTTTCCGCACCAGCATATGCCAAGGCCATGCCACGACCTGAGGCTTAGGTTCATCGGAGTTGGCAAAAGCGCATGGTTTTGCAGCCTTGCACGCACTATCTTGCAACTAAGCCCGATAACGGAGGCACCGATGCTGTATACGCGAAGAGCATTTTCAGTCAGCCTTGCAGCCCTTGGCGTTGCAGGCTGCGCCGGCACCACAAGATCATCCGGCAGCGCGCGCGCTATCCCCGATGATTTGCAGCCTGTGCCGAATGCGGCCTACGACGCATGGGTATCGGCCTTTCGCCCACGGGCCCGCGCCGCAGGCATATCTGAAACAACGCTGACACGCGGTTTTCGGAACACTGGCTTCCTTCCCAGTGTTGTCCGGCGCGACCGCAACCAGACAGAGTTCAAGCGCAGCCTCGAAGACTATCTGTCTATCGCCGTCTCAGACGAGCGTGTGGCAAAAGGGCGTGCCGCTTTGGCCCGGCACCAGTCAGTTTTGCGCACCTTGGAAGCGACCTATGGAGTCGATGCCGAAATCATCACCGCGATTTGGGGGTTGGAGAGTTTTTACGGCGACAGACGCGGGAATGTACCCGTCGTATCCGCCACATCCACCCTTGCCCATGATGGGCGGCGCGGCGCGTTTTTCGAAAAGCAATTGATCGCAGCGCTGCAGATTCTGCAAAGCGGCGATACAACGCCCGACAAACTGGTTGGCAGTTGGGCAGGTGCTATGGGGCACACACAGTTCATCCCGACGTCCTATCAGGCCTTCGCCGTGGATTTTACAGGCGATGGGCGCCGTGACATATGGTCAGACGATCCCAGCGACGCGCTGGCCTCGGCGGCAGCATACCTGCAGCGTAACGGTTGGGTGCGCGGCCAGCGCTGGGGCCGAGAAGTTACCGACGGCACAGTTGCAAACACCCTGCAACCTCAGGCCGGTGGGCCGCGTTTCGCTGTCGGGCAAAACTTTCGTGTCATCAAACGCTACAATAACTCAGATGCCTACGCGATCGGCGTAGGCCATCTGGCGGACCGCATCGGCGGTGCGGGCCCACTTGCAACACCCTTTCCGCCTGACGCCAATGGCCTGACCAAAGACGACCGCATCGCTTTGCAACGGGGCCTGACTGCGCGCGGGTTTGACACGCAAGGTGCCGATGGTGTCATCGGACCGAATACCCAAAATGCGATCCGCGACTATCAGGCCAGCGCAGGGCTTGCAGTGACTGGGCAGCCGTCCCTTGGGTTGCTGAACAACCTACGATAGGGCAGTGCGGCCACGCGGCCTCTCCCGCCACAGCGCGTAGCAGTAAAGCAGCAGCGCCAGCCAGATCAGCGGAAAGGCAACCATGCGCGCTTGCCCGAAGGGTTCTTGAAAAACAAAGACGGCAATCAAGAAGATCATAGTGGGCGCGATAAACTGCAGCATGCCGATCGTTGAGAGGCGCAACAGCTTGGCCCCGTTGGCGTACAGCATGAGCGGTACCGCCGTCACCACACCACAACCCAAAAGCAGCAGCGTATCGGCGGTAGTGTCTTGCAAGAAGTGGCCCGTGCCAGTTGCCATAAGGTAGACCACAAAACCGAAGGCTGGCGGCATGAGCAACAGCACTTCAAGCAAAAACCCCTGATTGGGTCCCACCGGTAACGACCGCTTGAAATAGGCATAGAAACCCCACGACACGGTAAGGGCCACGGCCACGATTGGCAGACGTCCTGTCTCGACGGTCAGGACGACGACTGCGGCAAGCGCCAATAGAATAGCGCACCACTTTGCCCCACTTAGCCGCTCTCCCAACAGAACCATGCCCAGAAAGACACTGAACAGCGGGTTTATGTAGTAACCCAAGGCCGCGTCCAGCGCATGGCCCGAAACGATTGACCAAATGTAGACACCCCAGTTGATCGATATCAGCGCGGCCGTCATAGCCGCCATCATCAGCGTCTTGCGGTTTGTCAGGGCTGCGCGCAAATCGCCGGTGCGCCCGAGCATCACAAGAACAACTGCTGCGATGGGAACGGACCACAGCACCCGGTGCGCCAGTATTTCGATGGGGTCTATGTGTGACATCGCCTTCATGTAGATGGGCAGAAACCCCCACAGAAAGTAGGCCGACACCGCAAAGGCGAAACCCTGCGGCCTGTCTGCATGTTTAGATGTCACTGGACCCGCTCCACCCTTGTCGACGTCCACCGCTTTTGTCATGCCGCGGCAGCCAAGCCAAGACAATACGATCGGACTGCAACCGGGTGCGCGCTATGAGTTTTGGGGGCCGCCCAAAGGATAGAGGACAACACGCGTGTTCATCGGCACACGGTCGTAAAGCTCGATCATCTGGTCATTGATGAGACGCGCACATCCATTCGACACGCGCCGTCCGATGGTGCGCGGATCGTTGGTGCCGTGAATGCGCAGAAACGTATCCCCCCGGCCCGGCTGGAAGAGGTACAAGCCACGGGAGCCCAGAGGGTTGTCGAGCCCGCCCGGCATCCCATCTGCGAACCGCGCATAACTTGCCGGATCCCGCTCGATCATTTCAGGCGTCGGCGTCCAGCTTGGCCAGACTTTCTTTGCGCCCACGTAGAACTCTCCGGATTCGTAAAGCTGCGTTCTGCCGATACCGACCGAATAGCGGATGGCCTTCCTTTTCGGCAGGGTCCAATACAGTTTGTACTGACCGGGATCGACGTGGATTTCGTAGGGCGGCAGATCATTCCGGATGCGTACTTCACGCGGCAGGAATTCTTCGGGCATGTTGTAGTCCGGCAGGGCATCTGGAATGGCAGCCGCGCCGGAAGTTGCCGCGCCGATCAGCGCACAACTTGCAGTACCTTGCAAAAACTCACGACGTTTCACAGCGGTCTCCTTAGCTATTTCAGGTCGGGGTAGCAGCAGAATGCCGCGAAACTATGGCGACAACGCCGATTCGCATAAAGCATCTTTGTGTGGTTTTCGGGGCAGACGACGGCGAAAACCGGTACCGGCAAAGGTCGGCAACGCGCAGGTTGCCGCGGCAAAGGCGCACAGACAGTCGTCTGACGGGCCGGGATCCCCCCTTGGTGCAGCGCTAACAGCAGGCAATCGGCTGCGTAACATAGTTTCGCGTGTTAACCGGCAAAAGACTGGACTCATTAACTTTTGGCAAGTTGTCGCACTTGAATTTTACAAATACGCTGAACTTTGAATAATTCGTTTACAAAATAAATGATGTTTTTCAGTTATATAGTTACGTGTTTTCTAATTTTACGTATTTCTAATTCAACTGATCGACCTCAAAGCAATATTTCGCAGGTCGCATCATTCCCGTCGGTATTGTTTTGAGGAGACACACGATGACCCCGAATTTGGATGACACCAAGTCAGCACCAACACCGCATGTAAATGCCCAACAATACCAGGAAATGTATGCTGCATCAGTCGCAGACCCTGCCGCCTTCTGGGGCGAACAAGGCAAACGCCTGGACTGGATCAAGCCTTACACGAAAGTAAAAGACGTAAGCTTCGCGCCCGGCAATGTCTCGATCAAGTGGTACGAAGACGGCGTGCTGAACGTCTCGGCGAACTGCATTGACCGCCATCTTGAGACCCGGGGCGACCAGACAGCCATCATCTGGGAACCGGATGACCCCAAAGACAAAGCACTGCACATCACCTACAAGCAACTGCACGCCAGCGTCTCGAAAATGGCCAACATCTTCAAAGAACTGGGTGTCGGCAAAGGCGACCGGGTCGTGATCTATCTTCCGATGATCCCCGAAGCCGCCTATGCCATGCTGGCCTGCGCGCGCATCGGCGCCATCCATTCCATCGTATTTGCCGGGTTTTCCCCAGACGCCTTGGCCGCGCGGGTAAACGGCTCGGATGCCAAGGTCGTCATCACGGCCGACGAGGC
>CANMWT010000001.1 GCA_947501635.1 uncultured Roseobacter sp. | reverse complement strand
CCCCAGAAAGACCTTGCAATATCATACACCGGCAGAGAAGTTTGAGGCATGTGTTGCAGCGACCCGTTGAAATCACAGCTCGACCCGGTCGTTCGCTACGCTCGCAATGAATGTCCGCTTTTCGATCTCAGCTGGAATTTCGCCAATAACCGCGACATCCATCTAAACCCGACAGCGCTAACGTGTGTGTCGTCTCAGAGCCGTTGGTGGGGTGGGGTCAGGGCTAGAAATCACCCGTAGTTGTTGGTGATGAATTGTTCGAATTCATCGAGCTTCTGGGGCCGGCCCTACCGTCAGGATCTTTCCGTTGCTCCAAACAATCGCTTCATAACAAACTTCGGCTCCCGCACCGCCGCACCAGCCACCATCACGCCCAATCAACAAGATGCGGTCCCGCCCCCAATCAATGAGTTGCCAGCCGGTGGCTTGCCAAGCTCGAACCGTACCATCGACTACAAGATTGAGCATGCACCCACCTGTGCCGCAGTAAAGTGATGCGGCGGATGAACATGCATACTGGCTTTCGTCAACGAGTTCAGCATCTACGACGCCGAACTGAGAGCGGAGCTCGATCGTGGTTACAGCATTACCAGCTTCGAACTCACCATTTTCAAAAGAACGGCAATCTGCAGCTGCCCGATCAATCAGCTGTTTTGCCTCGGGCGACATCGCCAAGCCGACGCATACGGAACAAAGGTGTATGAGCATCGCGCCGAAAAGCACTCGCATGCCATCTGCCTCCACACAGATTTCCCAGCTACTCTGCAGCGGATGCCCGTTTGGAACAATCGCGATCTAAGCGCAGCGCCAACGATTAGTAGGGGATTAGTAGGGCAGCGGAGTACAAGCCAATCAAACCCTGTATGGTGTCGCGCAAGAACGCCTCGAAGAAAAGACATTATAAAGCAGAGAGTTATGCCGCTGCGTCCAATTTGTTCGGTTCACGTCCAACACCATCCAAAAGCCAGGTAAACACATTGGTAAGGGAGAGGTCGAGAGTTCAATTCTCTCCAGCAGCACCAGTAAATCAGATAATATATTTTGTTTTCAAAATTTTACTGACTATTATAATTATCTTATCCCCCAATTAATCCCCCATATAGCCTTTTCTTTGCTAAAACCTTACCGGGAAACACATTTGTGGCGCTTGAACATAGCGACGACTGCAGCCTACCCAAAGGGCCGTCTGAACACAGCCATCGGCGAGCAGTATGTGAAAATTGGTACATGCGGGGCAGATGGCCTTGGTCAGCAACCACATAGCGCTACGCTGCTCATATCCGTGTATGGGTCCCATCAGACAAGGTTTACCAATGTTCAGTATGAGAAATGCCTGCCAACGTAAGCGATGGCAGTTACCCTTTGCAGTTCCTGCTTCAATCAATCACGAGTGAGCTAGCGTGGACTATTAGGTGAATTCGAGTATAAGAAACGACCTTGAGGCGCGCGAACTTATCGCTCGGGTCCTTGTCAGAACCGCTGACGAAACCGTGCGAGGCCATCTGGCTGGCATAATCTAGGAACCGTCGATCACCTCTCGAATTAGACCAAACCTCGAAACGACTTTTGCAGACAAAAGTGTGCCCGGTTATAGGGCTCGATACCGCATTATATGGCACGTAAAGCCAAGCGTTGCTATCATTCTTGAAAGTATGTTCCTGAGGTCTAGAAAAACTGTGTCAGGCGGAAACTGAAGACGCTGATCGAGTCCTCGTCAGGATTGAATGCTGGATCGAAGATGACCTGATACCCGAAGCTCGCCTCCACCCTCTCAAACATGTTAAATCGGTAAAATGCGTCTATGCCCCACTCGTCACGATCAAATGGGTTAAGGATCGGATCAACAAAACTGGCAGCAATACCGAAGCGATCATCCTCGAGGCCGAAGGGATCCCAGGGATCAACGCGAACGTAACGGATAGAGCCCTGTTTTCTATAGGCCGCCGCATTGTCGTAAGAACGACCGAAGCGGATGATCCCGACATTCTTTCCATCGGTCGAAAGCTGTTGCTCATACTTTGCGAAAAAGCCCCAGCCATCTTCGCCTGTGCTTGAATCATTTGCATCGGACGGATCATCCGTGCCGTCGGTATGCCAGACGGCAATAGACGAATAACCGGCATCCTCGGTCAGCGGAAACAATTGTGTCTGCAGTTCTATCGCCTTGAAAAAATTGCCCTGACCAATATCGCCTAAATCCGTCCGGTCGCCTGCTGCGTCGGCGATCACGATACCGGCTCTGAATTTCTTGCTCGGAAACCATCCGGCCGCGAAACCCAGACCTGAGTCCGGGAATGCGATCGACGCAGCCCCTTGGCTGCCAACCGGGAAGCCCAGCGACACAGGGTCGATGAAATCCGTAGCCGTCAACAACCTGTCCGGTGTGATCTTGCCGATCCGGTAGTTGAAGCCTTTTTCCTCGGACCCGGCGCGCCAGAACAATTCACGCAAAACAAGTGTCGGCTGCGTGGCGCCATAGGGATCGACGGTTCCCGTGGCACTTCCGATGCCTGCAAAACCGAGTTCAGAAGGTGTCAGCTTGTCGCCATAGTCCCAGCGGGCCTCCAGCCCAAAACTGATTTGACCTGCGCTGGCGTCCCCTATCGAGACCGCGTCCCACGTGCCGTAAAGGCCCGTGATCGTTGCGACGCCGTAGTCGTCCTGACCCGGCAGCGAGTCGGTGGCATACTGGAAGACGGTACTGTGAAAAGCACCGACTTTCAGGCCCGTCGATTTAAAGAATTCGCCCCGACGCGCGTCGAGCCCCTTGTAGAAACTTTCAAGAGCGTCGGAACTGAACAGGCTTTTTCTGTTCGCTTTTTTTGGTGCATCCGCAACCCGGCTTACCGGATCTTCGGTGCTGTTGAAACTGGTGTCGGCCGACGCACCGCCGCCGAGTGCCGCCGCGGCGGCGACCGCAACCGCGACAGGGTATGCCTTCTGCCAAGCCGCAACGGCTTTTCCGACCGAATGAAGTTTTTTCATCTCCGCTCCCTTAATGTCTCTTCAATATTCGATGGCGCACCGTACATGCCGGTGCGCCACCCTCTGTTCTCTACTATCGTGACGGGTTCTCCGGTGTCCCGCAGATTTCTCCGTTGGTGCCGCCGCCGCCGCAATATGAAATGTCCTGCACCTGAAGAACGAGATTGTCCGGATCGGTGAGGTAAATCTCGAAAGACCCTGCCGGGGCGCCGCCTCGGTCGGGACGCCGCGAGGTGTAGTAGTGTTGCAACGGACCCGAGGCGCGGAAGGTATCACCTAGATCTTCCAACCCGTATTCGGACAGTTTCTGGCGAACACGGTTGAAATCGTAATCCGCCAGCGCGTAGCAGGTATGGTCCATCTGCGGGCTTATGCCCTGAAAGACGGGGTTGGGATCTTTGCTGTAGTCGAACAGCACAATCGTGCTGTTGCCTGACACGGTGTAAACCGGCGTGGTGTCACCCTGATAGGCACGGATTGGCATGTCAAAGAGCGACTGGTAGAAATCCTTGCCTTTCTGCGTATCGGTGATCCCGAGCGTGCAGTGATTGATTTCAAGGGTCTTCAAGGCGCTGTCGACCGGATAAGTCAGCGGGCAATCCGCGCCCAGAGGTCCGCCCCCGCCGCAATTCAGCTTGTGCGTCAGCGAATACTTCAGGCCGAACGGATCGACGAGGATCAACACCGGCGTGCCCTCGGGCGCCCCGCCGCTCTCCGGTCCGCGCATAATGAGCGAGAACTCCATCGGTCCGGGATCTTCGGATTCCGTCAGTCCGTGTTGGCGCAGAACATCTGCAAAGCCTATCGGGTCTGCTGGCATCAACGGGTCGATCGGATCAAGTGCCAGTCCAACCTCTCCCCAATAGGCCTTTTGCACCGGCTGTTTCATGATGGTCAGATACGCCGGACCGTCGCCGACGCGCATATTCACGCGGTCATCGAAATCGCCGATGATCGGCATGCCAAAGAGGCCCTGATACCACTCCACCGACCGCGCCGGGTCCGTCACATGCAACACGGTGTGATTGATGGCACCAAGGTTGACTGGCGCGGGCTTTGTCTGGGCAAAGCTGCGGGGTGCCGCCGCTACAGCAGCCAGCGCGCCCATAAAGGCGCGCCGGGACATGTTGGAATGGAACATGGAAGTTACGTTCGTCGTAATGTGTTCTGTCTCCGAGTTGTTTTGATTGAAGTCATGCCTTGTGATTTCCAGACGTGCTGGTTCTGGTGGCGAGAAATGGCAATTGGCAGCAAATGCGCATACTCAATTCAATCCTGTTGCGATGAGGATCTGCTTTGCGACTTCGTCCGGAGCCTCAGCATTCGGGAAGTGTCCAATGCCCTTGATCTCGAGATAGCTTGCTTGCTGTGCCCGTTGCGCCAGTTCGCGCCCGATCGCAATATTAGCGACCGGATCGTCCGAAGCCCACACGATGCGGAGCGGCGAAATCTTCTCGATCGCGCCCACCCAACGCTCTGAATGGACGTAACGGTCGCGCATGTAGATGCCTTGGGCAGCGAGACGCTTCAACCCATCTTCGCGGAGCAGCAACTCTACCATCATTGCGATCCTGTCGTCGCTGAGATTGCCAAGGGTGATCGCCTTCAGAGTATCCGGCAGTTTGGGGCCCATCGCCTCCATCTGCCGCATCGCCTCGAAAAGGGTCTCATTGTGTTGGGCGAGATTTTGTTCATCAGGTTCGTTGGAAACCCATTGCAGGATACTTCCGTTCAGCAGCATGTTGGACGCAATGGTGAAAGACAGGCTGCCCTCAAGGTGTCGGGCCATCAGCTCGGTATGAACGCTGGTCGAAATGTCGTGGCTGACGACATGCGCCTCGGTAACGCCCAGTTCGGCCACAACCTTTTCGGTGATGTCTGCCAATTGCATCAGCGAATAGCCAAATCGCACCGGCTTGTCACTCAGACCCCATCCGAGATGATCGAACGAAATGACGCGTGCCTTTTCCTGCAACGTCGGAACAACCTCGCTCCAGTCGTAACTGGACGACGGATGTCCATGCAGCAGCAGGATCACCGGCCCCTCGCCGACATCGTGATAGAAAATCCGATGTCCGTCGATTGTCATGTATTGCCCCGTTTCCTCCCATGCCTGTGCGGCAGGTGACAGGGTTTCGTGCTCACCCGCCTGCACGGTCGAAGAAAAAACGGGCGCCAACGCAATCCCGAGGGCCAGAGTTGCTGCTGTAAGAAAGTGTCTGCGGTTCATGTGTTCTCCTTCTTGAGGCTTGATTTTGCCTATCTGTTGCGCCTAGGCGCCAAGTTGTTCGGCAAGGTCGATGACGCTGGTCGATGCGAAATCGATCTCGGGTCCCGCTTGAGTTTCTGCGGTGTAGTACTTGTTGGGTGGTTCCCCGTATTCGTTCGGTCGCGCGATGAACGCCGTGCGCAGGCCGCCAACGGCCGCAAACTTGAGATCGAGAAGGTGTGCGGCGCACATCATGACTTCCTGCGGCTCAAGGTTCAGCCGTGCGGGCGCTTGCAGGTACATGCGCACATCCGGCTTGTAAGTCTTGGGGTATTCGGCGGTCATGATTGTATCCCATGGCAGGCCGGCGTGTTTGCTCATGTCCGTCATCATCCGGAAGTCACTGTTGGACAGCGGGCTGATGATGAACTTCGTTTTCAGGCGTCGCAGCCCTTCGACGGTATCCGGCCATGGCTCAAGCCTGTGCCACGCCTTGTTCAACTCGAACTTTTCGTCCTCTGTCAGGTCGAGACCGAACTGCGGCAGCAACTCCTCAAGGCCGAGCCGGTGGATGTATCCAACAGGCATGTACTGCATCTTGTACTGGCCGATGTCAGCCGTCAGGCGGTAGTAATAGCCGCGCCATTGATCGGTGAAGTCAAACCAGTCGCCCTCCACGCCCTTGGCGTCCGCGACAGCCTTGACCTGCCGCGCAACGGACCCACGCCAGTCGAGCAGCGTTCCGAAGGTATCGAATACGCAGGCCTTGATCTGCCCGGGATCGACCTGTGCCGATGCCGTCTTTGCCGCGATTGCGCCCATGCCAAGGCTCGCGGTTCCAGCCGAGGCCAAAAGCATGAACCGCCTGCGGTCAAAAATACCGTTGGACTTTGTTTGCCGTGTCGATCGACGCTGTGGTGCAATTTTCATTCCTATGTCTCTCTCTTTAAATCACCGAAATACTAAGCCACATGGGAAGATCCGCAGAACAGCTCAGACGCGGGACGAAGAACGCTTCTACAGATGAACTGTGCGCTTCCGGAGTCGGATTCCGCAAATGGAATGAAGTACACTTCTTCCTATTTTGAAGTCAATTCTTCCCGGCGCACTGGATGCGGTGAAAGTTTCGGTTATCTTCAGTTTCATGGCTTGGCTGAAAAACCGCATACATGGTCGCTTTCTGAACCGGATGCCGGTGAAAGAAGCCGACGTTGTTCAGCTTGCACCGGGTCAAATGAACTTTCGCACAATCGAGATCTGGGGCCGCGACGCTTTTGTCCTCAAGATTGCAAGCGACGCCTACGCGTCCTTTACCGCACGGCCGCATCCCGGCTGGATCGGATTTCTTTTACCTGTTTCGTGGACTGGTGTATTTCGGATGAACGGGTATCGGCACCAACCCAACCAAGCCTCCTATCTGGACGGCACCCATGACTACACCGTGGCCTGTCAGGAGTCATTCAGGCTTCTGGTCGGTGTCAGACGAAACGTGATGAACGCCGTCATTACGGAAATCTCGGGAACCGTAGATATGGATTTTCTGTCGGGGAGTCGCGTTTTCGGCGATTGCGCGGAGTGCGCGATGGAACTGGAAGAGATGATTGCTTCCCTGCAAGCGGATACCCAGAAAAATGCCGAAACCTTTGAAGGCATGAACCTGTCAGAAGACCAGGAGCGCGCCGTCGTTGCACAGATGGCAAATTGGCTTTTGGAAAAGATGGAGAAACCTACGCCTGCCTGGCTTGGGCAAATCGAAGACTATCACATCACAACAACGGTCAGAGATGCGATTAGAACCCGCCCCATCAGTGAACATGTGCAGCTGGACGATCTCTACAAGATCGCGGGCGTCGGTAAGAACCGGCTGCATCAGAGCTTTGTTAACGTTTACGGCGCGCCTCCGGTGCGTTACCTGAACATGCGGCGTGTGTGGCGCGCGCGGCAATTCTTGTTGGACCCCACAAACACAGATTGCAAAATCGGAGATGTCGCATCCCAATTCGGCTATCCGCCAAGCGGACGGTTTGCGAAAAACTATCAAGACGTCTTCGACGAGTTGCCAAGCAATACAGTCAAACGAGCAAAAAGCATGGCGCGACGCGAATAATGGGGCCAAGGTCCTTAGCAGATTACCGTCAATCGATCGAGGCTGCACGCAAGCTCGTTGACTTGCGATGTTTTTTGCAAAGGGTACAACCAACTAAGGAAAAGACTCTTTTCAATGACGTCCATCACCTGTTTCTGCGATTGCTGGCTTGCGATGAGATGCTGATATAGACATGCACATGGATATCGTTCTGATCACTTCGGTTGTCGCTGCTTTGTTCGTCGTAATCGGGCTTTCCGAACCGCTCGCGGCGAAAGTCAGACTTCCTTTCAGCGTGGTACTTGCCTTACTTGGCTCGATGATTGGAACTGGCGCTCTTTTCTTCCTACAGACCGATTTGACAGATGCCCTGAACCCTGTGGCAAAGGCCATTCTCAATTTTCCGATTAAGTCCAACGTTTTTCTCTATCTCTTTTTGCCGACCTTGCTTTTTCATGCGACACTCGGCATGAACCTGCGCCGCATGCTGGACGACTGGGTGCCAATTCTTGTCATGGCTGTAGTGGCTGTTCTGGTGGCAACGATTTCGGTTGGCTACGCGCTGAGCGCGTTTAGCACGATTCCTATCGCCGCCTGCCTGTTGTTGGGCGCTATCGTTTCAACGACAGATCCATCGGCTGTTGTAGGGATTTTCCGGTCTATCGCGGCACCTCAACGTCTTTCGAGGATCATCGAGGGCGAAAGCCTTCTGAACGATGCGGCTGCGGTCGCTCTTTTTGGCCTTTTCATGGGCTTTGTCATGGTCGGTGTTCCGGACCCTACGCTACGAGAAGCACTGAACGAGTTTCCGACACTTCTGGTGGGCGGTGCGCTTACCGGATGGTTCCTCGCCCGTCTCGGCCTTTGGCTCATGGCGATGTTCGAAGGGTTCGATCTTGCTCAGATCTCCATCTCGGTCGCATTGCCCTATCTCGCCTACATCGGAGCAGAGCAAACGGTGGGGGCGTCGGGTGTCATCGCAGTTGTGGCGGCCGGCCTGACCCTGAACCTCGCTGCTCCCGGACGGTTGACACCACAAGCATGGTTGCGGCTTTCCGAGACATGGGATGTTCTGGCTTATTGGGCGGGCGCGTTGATCTTTATCCTTGCCGCGATACTAATTCCGAGGTTCCTGTCCGATGTTCGGCTGGGCGATTTCGTATTATTGGGGGTCGTCATTCTGGCCGCCTTCGGCGCGCGAGCTGCAGTATTGTTCGGTCTGCTGCCACTACTCACGCTGCTCCGCGTCTCGCCCGTTGTCGAGAACCCTTATCGGGTGGCCATGTTGTGGGGCGGATTGCGTGGGGCCGTAACGCTTGCCTTGGCATTGGCTGTCACGGAAAGTGCGCGTGTTCCCGATGAAGTGCAGCGCATAGTGGGTATTCTTGCGACGGGTTTCACTCTCTTCACGCTGCTCGTTCAGGGTACTACGCTTCGCCGGGTCATTCGCCGTTTGGGGCTTGACCGGCTAAGCCCTCTCGACGAAGCACTGAGCAAGCAGGTCGTCGCGGTCGCTTTGCAGTCCGTACGGGAAGATGTCGCCCGGAACAACGATAATTACGAATTGAACCCAGAAATCGTTCGCACCGAGGCCGTGCAGTTCGGGGCGCGTCTGCAAGAGGCAGTGGAGCGCGCAGAAAACGCGCAGGATATCCTCGAACGGGACCGAATTACTCTGGGGCTGATTTCTGTCGCAGGGGCCGAAAGGGACATCGTGCTGCGGCATATGCGCGATCGCTCACTGTCGACACGACTGGCTGAAGACGCATTGGTCGACATCGACCGCCTCATTGAAGCCACCCGGCAGGATGGCCGCATAGGGTATATGAGGGCCGCGCTTCGCACTGTCACCTTTGGACGACGGTTTCGTACGGCCGCGATCCTCAATGACTGGTTCGGCGCACAGCGCCCCATCGCCACGGTTACCGCACACCGGTTCGAAATCCTCCTCGCACAGCGGTTGGTACTTCGCGACGTTTGCAACTTCATTGATCGCCGTATTCGCCGTATTCATGGGCGCCGGGTCGCGGATATCCTGCGCGACCTTTTGGATCGTCGTGTCGAGATTGTTGAGACTGCACTTGAAGGTCTACAACTGCAGTATCCAGGATACTTCGAGGAATTGCAGAAGCGCTTTATCCGTCGCACATCACTGCGGTTCGAGGAGCGTGAATATGATACGATGCTCGATGATGGTCTGATCGGCGCCGAACCGCATTCGGTTTTGATGCAGGGTGTCAGCGCCGCCCGGAGCGAGGCAGAGGAGCGACCAAAACTAGACGTCGCGATCAAGCGAACCGAATTGGTGCAAAGATTGCCCTTGTTCGGCGATCTCGATCAGGCAAGCCTGAAGCGTCTGAGTCGCACGCTCAAGACTCGCTACGCCGATGCTGGCGAAACCATAATCCGAAAAAATGATCCCGCGAAAAGCGTTTTCTTTATCGCGTCAGGTGCAGTTGAACTACGTGTCGCGAGCCAAAACTGGCGTCTGGGGCGTGGGGAAATTTTTGGACAGGCTGCTCTGTTAAGCCGTCGACGCCATCGCCCTACAGTAAAAGCAATCGTCCCCACGGCGCTGCTGGTTCTGGATGAGACCCGTTTTCGCAGACTTATCAAGCGAAGCCCAGTATTTCGCAATGCGGTTCAAGAAAGCGCGCAGGCAAGGGGTGTCGACCTAAGTCCATTTCTCGGACATTAGGCATTCGATGTGGCAAATCGGATAGACAGCGCATTCGCCTCCTTTTCGATTGCCAGCCCGGCTACTTCGAGTGGCAGTTAGATCTCATTGAATTGTGGCTCGAAGGCCAGCTGCCGTCTGTTTGCACAATTCCAGGAATTCGACCGTATATTGGGTTCGTCGACAACTAAGGCATCCGAGACGGTCGCGAAGACTGCCCGGTCCCGATTTCCGTCAATTATGCCGCTTGCCATGAGCACTTCGGCGAAGCCGCGCAGCAGTATACCCAGCTATTTCGTGAAGAGCGGTTCAGCCGGAACGAACTTCAATGCACTGGCATCCGGTGGCTCTGTCCGCAAGTCCGTCGGTCGAGAGACACGCCGCGAATTTCCGGATCGAGTCTAGCGCGGGCGGTCATGGCGGGTAGGGCGTATTGGGTCAAATCCGCAACGCATGGCACACGTTGGTTAGGCATCGACAATAGTTGCGTGGCACCGCGGACTCTGCGCTGTGCCACAGAGACTTTTGGTTCGGATATCGCACCCGAAATCTCGAAGGGCCAGGCACTGCGCGCGAGAGGTCTACCTACCGCCGTACTCAAGTCGCAGAGGGCCCAGACGAGCCAGTCCTTCCTTCACGGCAAAACTGCTGTCGCGATGCGTGATACCCCGTTGTCCCGCGATGCGCGCAAATGCAATGGCAACCTCGGCGTCGAGAGTCCTCAGAAACAACTCGGGATATTTCAGAACGCCGATATTAACATCACCCGCACCGCCGGTTTCGGGTGACAGAACCAACGGTTCGAAGTCCAAAAAATCCTCTTCTTGCGGGAGCGGTTCAGGCAGCACGAGCAGTTGGAATTCTGACAGATCGCCTTCATCCTGAGCAGTGTCGGTTTCAATTTCCACAGCGGGCAACACCAATGGCTGAAAACCGGCTTCATCGCCGGCAGCGGCGCTAACGGGATCAATTCGGTCTTGTAATTGCAACGCGCATTTCGAGATGTACAACAGGTTCGCATGCGATTTCACGGGCAGCAATTACTGCGTTTCGCACATCTTCCAGCCGCACCGCATCACTGGTCATGGGCCGCGATCTCAAAGCTGAGACCGTGCTTGCGCTGGTTGGACAGGTTCTTGTCCTCGTCCAGGTGAAGAGTGGAGATGTCATGTAGATAATAGAACTACAAATATGTAGTTTTTCAACGGTGCGGTTTTCAAACTGATACCAATGGTAGCCAGCAGTTATCAGTTCACTAAATTCGCGGGAGCTAAGAGCAGCTTCAGCCATTCTTTCCAAGGCCATACTCTGGATTTCTTGGTCGCCTACGCATTGCTAGTATTTCCTTGTGGTTGCAGGGTTGTCGGAAAAGGAAATGAAGCGCTCAACAGCGCATCGATGAGTAGTAGCATTATTTGCTTGGTAAAGAGCTGTTACATGCTAGTCTAAGGAAAAAATACGTCGGGCGGGCCACATTGCATAGAACTTCAAAATCTTCTTGTGCCGCCCTCACAGCGTGTCTAACGATTTATGCAACCGCATCCCTGTCCGACACACAATTTCTCTCTTTGACCCCAACCTACCTGCCCAGTTATTTCGGCCTAGGCTTTGGAAGTTACCCTGACTATTTGGGGTCAGATAACTCATCATTTGGCCTTGCGCCTTTTGGCCGCTACTCCTTTGGTGAGCAGCGCTATATCGCACTCGAAGCAAATTTTGCGAGGATCAACCTGATTGAGGACCGGAACTGGCGCGCTGGACCTGCTGGCATGTATCGATTTGGCAGGGAAGATGTTGATGATCCAGTGGTGGATCGCTTGCCAGAAATCAACGGGTCTGTCGAACTGGGCGGTTTCGTATCGTATCAAAATGTCGGTGACGATCCAAGAGACCGCTGGTCGTTTGGCACCAGTTTCACGCATGGTGTTTCAGGTGACAACGATGGCTATACTATTGCTGCATCTGCGCGGCGTTGGATGCCCATAGGCCAGTTTTCCGCCCTCGGTTTCTACGCAGGTGCCAGTTATGGGTCATCGGACTACATGGATACATATTTTTCAATTGGTTCAAAAGGTGCGGCTGACAGCGGTTTACCTGTTTTTCAGGCCGGATCCGGTGTCCGTGATGTGCGCCTTTCCGTGGTTTATATACAACCGCTCAGTCGTGAGTGGCAGATCGGAGGTGGGTTTTTGGTCTCCAGACTTCTGAACGACGCTGCGGATAGTCCAATTGTTTCGGAACGTGGCGACCGCAATCAGATTGTTTTCGGGTTTGGTATCTCGCGCGCGTTTTAGAATATGGTTCCCACCGACCATGGTCAGATTGCGGCGGCTCAGGTCGGAAGGATCAGCCTCGCTGGCCCGTGTGGTTGTCGTGGATTTTTATGTGCATCAAGGGAACGGCTACACGCCTTGCTCTGCAACTTGAACATAGGAGCGCTGAAATTCGCTGCGGTCCGAACTAACACCAGGTTTTCTTTCCGTGACGCAGCTGATACTCGCCGCGAGAACCGTGCCGCGGCAGCGGATCTTGTAGCCAGAGCACTTCCGTGAAAGGGATGAACCGACTGTAATCAAAACAAAAGCTCGAACAGCGGCCTTGTCAAACTGATGAGGATGAGGCGGGCGTGATGAGATATTGCACTTAAGTCTTGATGAAAAGCACTTGGTGTGCCGGAAGCTCCAACTGATGCGTGGGACTGAACATCATGAACGAGACGAAGAACAAATATTCTCCCGAAGTGGGCGAGAGTGCCGCTTTTACAGTAATGGACAATGCCCGGCAGAGTGATGGCCGCAAGTCAGCGATGTTGAGAGTTTCTTCGAAGATTGGCTATGCGCCGAACAAGCCGAACGACCGTGTCAAAACCCGCAGCGAGAAAGCTGGGTTGAAACTCTTAAATTGTCTCAATCGATCTTCCAGTGTGCGCGCCGTCAGTACCCAAAGAAAAAACTTAGGGGCGTGAGCAAGGCATCTTCCCAAGTCTTTGGCGTCATTGCATAGCAGAGCCAAACAACAAATCCGGAACATCAAGGAACACGGCACGTAGGTTTCTGATGGCAACCAAACAGCTCTAGACCCAACACCATTCCACCGCGTAAATTATCTGGATTGGCCTCTCAACGGTCTTTCAAAAGCTTCGGATTGTGTTACAAAAAAAATGGAGGTTCGCCTTGAACGAACACAGAATTCCGTTGCCAAACAATAAATTCTTGGAACAAATGAAGATGAAAAATAGAAAGCCGGTTTTGTTTTGCTCGACGCTATCGTTGCTGCTTGCTGCTTCTTCTCTGACGGCCGAACCGCAAGTCGTCGACTGGTCCAAACTTGCACCACCACAGACGGTGATCGAAGATCCATTTGCCTCGCTCTCAAGTGATCAACTCGATGCGCTCAGACTGATCCTCCGATTTGAGATGTCCAAGGACGCGGCTTCACCTTCCATGACAAAGGCAGACGCCGATGTTCTGCGCAAAGAGCTAGAGAGTGAAGGGATGGACGTAGACTGGCTTTTTGAACAGCGCGTGGCAATCATGGAAAAGCGCCGCGCACAGAGCACTGCTGTGAACCCCGAGATCATTGGTCAGGAAGTACGTATTCCGGGCTACGTGCTACCTCTGGACTTCGACGGGCTTAAGGTGACGGAGTTTTTGCTGGTTCCTTACGCGGGCGCTTGCATCCACACACCACCACCACCGGCAAACCAAATGGTGCACGTAAAGTTCGCGACCGGAATAAAGGTTTCCGGACTATTCACGCCTGTATGGATCGAGGGCGCCATGAATGCGTTGTACTCTGTGCAGGACGTGGGGTTTGCCGACGGTGCATCTCGCGTGGAAGTCGGCTACGCGATGTCTGCCGAAACAGTAGAGCTCTACTGAGTCGGCAGATACCCATTCCTCGTTGCATTAATCAGAACGAGAATTTTACACCCACAAACGGCCCGCCCAGATTAAGATCATCGATTGGCCCAAAATTATCGAGATCAAAGTCCATGTACCGATAGCCAACAACCAGGTCAGCGTTTTTCATTCGATAGTTAGCGGCAAGCGACGCTTGCCATGTAAAGTCGCTGTCTCCGGCACCTATGTCCCCGTAATAGGATAGATACCACTTTTCATTCAGTGCCGTCACGCCGCGCAGGCCAATCACGGCGTCCCAGTTATTACCCGCTTCTTTTTCTGTGATCCGCTGGCCAGCAATCGGATTTCCGATAATCGATTCGGTAGCGTCGACTTTAACCGTCCCGTCGAGCCACAAGAAGCGAACACCGCCCGTTGCATGCAGGGTGGTTGCTGCTGTCTTCATGATCTTGTAACCGGCGCCAAAAGTGCTTTGAAAGCCCTTCAGGTCAAATGATCCTCTGACGTCCACCTCAATCGGTCCTATACTGGCCGTGACATCATCCGAGTCCCCAAGATCAAGATAAAATGCATCTGCAAAGAGCAGCCAGTCGCCCTTCTCTGCAAAAACAGCGCCCATAAAACCGAGTTTCAAGTCATCCAGAATATCATCGATCGGCATGTCGATGTCATCGCCCGAGGTAGTCTTCCCACCAAGATCCGCACCCCAGAAGTACACTTCCGCCTGCCAGTCCCAACTGCTTAATCCAGTATCCTGTGCCACAGTCATGTTTGGAGTTAGAATTACTGCAGTGAGCGGCAGACAAGCGGCCTTCAAGCACTTCAAAGCATTCATATCGACTTCTTTCCTGTTATTGGCGAATAGCACATATGCATATCTTGCCCGAACGACGGTGGGACTATTACCCCACCGTCACTATTCCGAGTATCCTGTTATTCCAGCGTATTCTTATAAATCACGCCGTCTTTCATGATGATCTTGATGTTGTCGCGATCCACGATTGCGTCGAGGTCTTCCAGTGGATTCCCATCGACAAGCAGCAAATCCGCCAGCGCATTCTCTTCGACGCGTCCGAGCACACCGGGATAGGGGTTGCGAGGACCTGACATCTGAAGCAACTCGGTGAAGTTGCCCGTGGACATCTTGAGAATTTCATAGGGCGTGAACCAGTCGGTCAGACGCTTCATCTGCTCCACTTGCTCACTGACGCCAATTCCGGGGCCGGGGCTGATGAAGATGTCTGTGCCATGAACAACCTTCAGGTCGGGTAGTTCCTTGATCCACTCATAGACCTCTCCGGTGCCTTTGCAGACTATCGCCTGCTTGGCATTCTGAGCGGCGTCCAGACCAGGCTCGTTGCAAAGCGTAAAAGGTTGGATGCTAAGCCAAATGCCCTCTTTCGCCATACGCTCCAGCGTTGGTTTGTCAAGCAACTGACCGTGTTCGACGGATTTGATTCCACCGTCGATTGCCTGATTGACCGCGCGCGGGGAATAACCGTGAACGGTCACGTAAGTACCCCAGTTTTCGGCGGCCGCCACAGCGGCTTCAATCTCTTCTACAGTGAACTGTGTGGTGTCCAGTGGGTCATTCGGCCCGCTGACTGATCCGCTGATCGCCAGTTTGACCTGCGACGCGCCCAGCCGAAGCTGCTCGCGTGCCGCGGCGAGCATCAGCGGCACGCCATCCACGACCGCGCCAGCGCCCTTCATGTCAGGGATAGTCATCTGCCCGGTAATGGTCGGGTTCGGTTCAACCGGGAACCGGAAATCGGCATGCCCGCTGGTCTGCGAGATCATCGCGCCTGACGGATAGAGGCGCGGTCCGGGGATCGATCCTTCGTCAATGGCGCGTTTCAGGCCAAAGACGTCTCCTGCCATATCGCGTGCCGTCGTCACGCCGTTCATCAACATGTCTTCAGCTATGAGGACCGACTGGATCGTTTGATAGCTTTCCCGCTGAAACAAGACGTCTGCAAAAGTAATGCCCGATAATGCGAGGTGCGAGTGTCCTTCAATAATTCCGGGCATCAGCGTGTGCCCGGTGCCGTCGATCACCCGTCCACCCGCGACAGCGAGATCGTCGGACGAAATCTGGGTGATCGTATTGCCCGTAACGACAACGTTGACATCTTCCATCAACGTCTCGTTGACGCCGTCGAACACATCGACGTTGGTGAACAGGATGGGGCCATCCTGCGAGATAGCAGCCCCCGTCGACAGAATGAACGCGAGGGACGCGCTTGCTGTTGTTATCTTCAGTCGCTTGGTCATGTCATGACATCCATTTTACTTTTTCGTTTCTTTGTTGATCCTATCCTCAAACAAGCTGAAAAGAAATCTTTCACTCAATCACAGCATTGCGGATCGCGACGCCTGCAGGAATGTTCTGCACAACAGAGTCGTCCACGACGACCTTACCGTTCACGATGACGAAAGGAATGCCGGTCGTCGGCAGGGAATTCTCGCCAATCGTCGGGGTCGAGTTGTCGGTCACAGTGTCGGGATTGAAGATCGTGATGTCCGCTGCCATGCCTTCCTGCACGCGTCCCCGCTGCTTCATCTGTGGGACCTCTTCCTCGAGGAACAGCGCCGGCTCGTAGCTCATCTTGGAAATTGCATCCATCAGCGACACCTTGCCTTCCTCGCGCACCATGCGCAGGATTCGACCGTGCGTGCCCGCACCGCGCGCGTGGCCGTTGGCCGACCCATAGGGCGTGTCGAAATTGGCGATAAATCCGAGCTTTTTTCCATCATCGTCAGTGATGATCCACGGCATGCCGTCTGACCCGACAATCACGCCCGGCCGGGTGAAGGCTTCCTCGATGTACTCTTGTTTCATGGTGTACATCAGCAGATCCGTTTCCGGCGCTTCTTTGCGCAGACGATCAAATTCCTCGGTGGTCAGCGGCTCGCCGGTCGCAGCCAGCTTGTAGTCCGAGACCTGAATGCCCATACGCTCTTCAAAACCCGGTGCGTTGTAATCGGCATCCACATAAGTCCCGGCATATTGATAGGGGTAGAATTCGCCGATCACTTTCTGGCCCTTGGCCCTTGCCGAGTCGATCAGGTCGAGGCAGTTTTCCGTCAGGCCGAGGCAGTTGCTGGGAATGTGGTGCAGCAGCAGCGGCACGTCGTTTTCACGTGCAATGGTCAGCATTTCCGTCAGCCCCATAAAGCCGCTGGGCGGGATTTGGGCCAGATAGCGGACGTGCGAGGTGATCGGCACGTCGTATTTGGCTGCCAGACCCGTCACGGCCATGACTTCGGGGCTGCCAACCACCGTGTAATAGCCGATGGGATAGGCAACGCCGATCCCGCCCTGCTTTAGCTCCGCCTCGACCGCATCGAGGATCGCGGCCTCATCCAGCGGATCGAAGGTCTTGGTCTTGAACTTCGCGCCATCCTGCATGGCAGCGCCGAGGGCCGGGCTGTAGAGCACGCGCCCGTCGGGCTTTTGCCCGTCGAGCACCGTTACACGCGCACCGACATGGGATACGTTTGTTCCGTAGTTGACGAAGGACTTTCCGTCCCAGTAATCATAAAAGTTCTTGACCGGAAAGGCGCCTACTTCGAGGTCCATCGGCGTTGTCACGCCGTCCCGCACATAGAGCTTGTGCCCGAATTCGGACTGCGCATGGCTGTGAAAGTCGATGAACCCGGGGGCAACGACATGCCCCGTCGCGTCGATTTCACGCGCGCCGTCGAGGTCATCCAAGCTGATCTCGGTGATATAGCCGTTGTTGATACCCACGTTGGCCACCTGATCGAAGCCGGTTTCGGGGTCCATCACGCGGCCGTTGTTGATCACCAGATCAAAGCTTTGAGCATAGGCTGCGGAGGCGGTCATCACGGATAGAATGAGCGGCAGGGCCGTGAGGGTTCTCTTCATTTCAATCTCCAACTGTTGGTTATTGGTGAGCGCTACGTACGAAAAAGTCAGCACCGGGCTGACTACATCGTGACGGAGCGTTGGTAAGGTTCATTGATCCAGATCACTTCGGGAACAGGAAGGTGACGTTGAAACGCAACCCCCAGTCGGGTCCGCCGGAAGGCGCGTCCAGATAATTTCTGTATCCGACTTGAAAACTGACAGGCTGCTTGCCGAAATGTGTCAGCTTGCTGACACTCAAATTCACCGGAGTCGTCCAGTCTTCTGTATTCCAGTCGTAGGTCGCTTCGGTATTGATCGCATAGGTCCAGGCATCGGGCGTCGTGTAGGTCAGAAACGGTTGCAGGAACGTCTGATCGGTCTTGTCGCGCCCGCCCGATGGGCTGTCGACACCCCAGATGTGGTTGACGAGCCCGCCATAGGTCCAGCCGTTCTCTTGTTTCAGCGCGACAAATGTCGGACCCAGTCCCCAATTGTCGGCCGAGAATTCATCCTTGCCCGTTGGCAAGAGCAGCACCGGGCCCGCGCCCCAGATCCAGCCACCCTTCGTGGGGGCTTTGGGCGAGAAGAAAAACGACTGAACGATATCACCCAGACCCGAGGTATCACTCCCGCCGATCAGTGGCGACTCCAGATCTATAAAGGGAATGATAGTCCGCGAGATCAGGTTCCAGTCCTGTGACAGGTCAAAAGGGATCACGGGCTGCACATTGAGCACCCAGCGATCCGCATCTGTCTCCCCGATCCCTGTGTCGTAATTCAACTGGAACGGAACGCTGATCAGGCTGGCGACTGGGTTCGACAACTTCTTCGCCAGTTCAGCGGCGTCTCCGGGCGCAGGAGCGTCAGAAGTCGTTGAAGCCTGAACCATCGCGCCCCCCTGAGCCAGTACGCCTGTCGGCGACGCGATCGCGAGGATAAAGAATAGTTCTGCAAGTGTCTTTTTCATTCTCACGTTAAGTATCCTCAGAGTTGGAAAAACTGGCGTAGACGGAAACTGATATTGCTGATCAAATCCTCGTTTGAATTGAGTGTGGGGTCAGAGGAAATCCAGTGCCCAAAGGCGCCACACTCTCGCACGCGAACCGAACTCGTTAACCTAACGAGACCTTGCGCTTCCAACTTAGGATTCCGCAAACGCAAAAGATACATTTCTTCCTTTGTCAGATACTACTCTTCCCAATGCACTGGATTGGTGGAAAATACCTGATACTTTCACCTCCATGACTTGGCTGAAAAACCGCATACACGATCGCTTCCTGAACCGGATGCCGGTGAAAGAGGCCGATGTCGTCCAGCTTGCGCCGGGTCAGATGGACTTTCGCACAATGGAGATCTGGGGCCGCGACGCTTTCGCCCTCAAAATTGAAAGCAACGCCCACGCGTCCTTTACCGCCCGTCCACATGCCGGCTGGATCGGACTTCTTATCCCTCTGTCCTGGACCGGTGAATTTCGGACAAACGGATATCGTCACGCGCCCAACCAAGCCTGCTACCTGGATGGCACGCATGACTTCACCGTGGCGTGTCAAGAGTCGGTCAGGCTTTTGATCGGTGTCAGGCAAAGCTTGATGAACGCTGTCTTGGCGAAAATCTCGGGGACCGTAGATATGGATTTCCTCTCGGGGAGTCGCATTTTCGACAACTGCGCGGAGTGCACGGTCGAAATGGAAGAGATGATTTCTGCGCTACAGAAAGGCGCCAAAATTGATGCGGACACCTTTGAAGGCATGAACCTGTCCAAGGATCAGGAACGCTCCGTCGTTGAAAAGATTGCGCATTTTCTGATGGAGAAGCTGGACAATCCCACTCCCGCATGGCTCGGACAGATCGAAGATTATCACATCACGACGACGATCAGAGATGCAATTAAGACCCGTCCCCTGAGCGAACATGTGCAACTTGACGATCTCTATAATATCGCGGGTGTCGGCAAAAACCGACTGCATCAAAGCTTTATCAATGTGTATGGCGCGCCTCCGGTGCGATACCTGAACATGCGCCGGCTGTGGCGGGCACGGCAATTCTTGTTGAACCCCAAGAACGCAGATTGCAAAATCGGAGATGTCGCATCCGAGTTCGGCTATCTGTCAAGCGGGCGGTTTGCAAAAAATTATCAAGCCGTCTTCGAAGAACTACCCAAGGAAACGACGAAACGCGCTAAAAGCATGGCGCGGCACGACTGACAGGCGCAGTGATCCTCACCGGCGTGCCGCCGTTTGAACGGCTTGAATGTGGCCGCGGTAATGGCGGTTACGTGTCAACTGGTCTTGCCGCTGTTGTCAGGCTTCACATCTTCACTCGGCTGAGCATCTGTTTCAATGGCTGCATCACCGTCGGTCTCGCCCATGGAAAGCGGCTCCGCGATCTTTGTCGTCTCTTCGTCTGGCGCGTAGTACTCAGGAGAGCCTCGCGGAGGATAGCGCAAGGTGTTTTCAATTCGTTCGCGCGCTTGCGTGGAAAAATTCGGAAACGGAAGTTGCCGGTTGTTTCGCCACCGGCGAACCTGATCCACCGACGCCTTGGATTTGTCTTCGTCGAGTCCGGTGTCTTTCGAGAGGTAAACGGTCTGACTTGGAAAAGCGAAGCCCGTGCCGGATGCCTCGACGATTTCCTTGATCCGGAAGAAAACGTCTTCTCGGATGGCATAAAAGTCGTTCCATTCGCGGGTTTGCGCATAAACGCGAACGTCAATGTCCAAGGAAGATGCACCATATCCGACAAACCGCACGCGCGCCGTCTCAGTCTTGATGCGGGGATGTCCATGCATCATTTCCCGGATTTCGGCCAGAACGAAGCGCAATTGATCCGTGTCCGTCTCATACCGAAGCCCCATGACCGTATGGATAAGCATCTGGTCGCACTGGGCCCAGTTGACCAACTCCATATCAACGAATTTGGAGTTTGGTATGGCGATAAGCGTACGATCGAGAGCGCGCACATGTGTGGAGCGCACACCGATGCTTTCAACCGTTCCAGCCTGTCCGCCAAATGAGCAGTAGTCGCCAACACGAACCGACTTTTCGAGATACAGCACGAACCCACTAATGAGATTTTCCAACGTTGGCCGGATAGCAAGTGCAACCGCAAGACCGCCAACACCGAGCCCAGCAAGAATGCTAAGCAGTGGGAAACCCATGGTCTGTGCGCCAAATGCAAGTATCCAGATCACGCCCACCAACGCGATAATGTGGTTCAGCAATCTCATCATACTGTCGTCGGAAGGGCGCTCGGACGACAGGCGGCGCGCCGCCATTCGATCCGAGATAAATCCCATGAAATTCCAAAACGTCCAAGCCAGTGTAGCGTAGATTGCCGCCGTTGCGATGAAAGTCTCTGTTCGCGCGAAGGACCCGGTTAAAAAAAGCTGGTAGTCGTAAAACTCGTTCAGGAGAAAGATCAGTAAAAGCGTTGCACTGGAACGCACGAGCTTACCTGTGCTGACCCTGATTTCGCCGGCGGCAATGCGGCGCTTCACCGCCGATTTCAGCCAGCTAAGAACGCCAATGACACAAACAAGCGACACAAAGGACAGGACGATTTTCCATAGCGGTGTCCCCCAGTACAAGTCCTTTGAAAAACCGGGCAAAGAATTGGTCAGAGCGGCAGGTATCCAAGGGCCGCTGAGTTGCAGAAACCGCGTACTCCACAGATCTTCCAGACGCTCCGGCGTTTGCGTCGCGATTTCTCTGAGATATCTGGGCGCAATCTTCGACGAGTTGGCTGAAAAAAGAAACTCTCCCTCTCGCGGGCCCGCATCAATCCTCTGCAGAACGAGCGGTGTGCCGGGAACAGGATGGTAATCGCGGATTTCTGTCAAATCCGCTGTATGGTCAGGCAGTACAACGAATTTAGCGGGGTCAACCTCTTCGATGATGTCAATCAGTGCCAGAATCGTGCGGATACTTGTGTCGCGGCGGGTGGCCGCATTTTCTTCGGACAAATCCAAGAGAGAAATCATTGCATCAGCAAGCAGATTGATGCGCTGAAAGTTTTGGCTTGTTTTATCCTCGCGATAAGTCGCCTCCGCTTCGACCAGAGCATCGTGCAGGTTTTGCAGCGTTTGGAGTGTATTGTGGGGCGCATGCGTAGACACCGGCGGTAAAGCCGCATCCAGATCGACTTCCTCGGTGATCGCTTGAGCCGAAGCCTGTGGGACTAAGAGCCACACACAAAAAAGCGAGGCGAGCAACAGGCGTGCGAAAGCGGACAACAGGTTTTTGGTCTTCTCCATTCTTCAAACGTAACCCGATTGCGATTTTCTGAAAGAACTTTCACCGGCTTGGCAACGCGTTGCAACATATAATAAACATCTCCTCGTCTTGAACTGTCAAAGAAAACGGTATTTGTTGACGATCAGGCAGGGGCACCGGAACGGCGTCCAAAGAGTAGCTTTGGGAGTAGTGATATGACTGGCGTGGCTAGAAACATTCGGCTGATTTTGTTGCTTGTTCTCGGATTGACAGTTTCAGCGTGCAGCCACCGCGAACAGGCGATCATCGGTGTGCAAAACCCGAGTGTTCCAGTCGAAGAAATTGCGGGCACAAAGACCCACGATATTTACGTTCTGACCACGCGACAGCCTTCGGCGGACCCGGCACTAATGTTCTCCGGGCAACGCGGCGAGCTGAGTTATGCCAGAGTGACCGTGACAATCCCGCCGACCCACAAAAGGGGGCAGGTAGAGCGCCCGAAGCGTCTGCCACCCAATCCAAAGAATGAGATGACAGTTATCGATCCAGTGCGGTTTCCGGGTGAGCGGCAGTTCGTAACTGATATCAACGAAGCAATACGCGCAGCACCCGATGAAGAAGACTCGATTCTGGTATTCGTACATGGCTACAACACCACTTTCACCGATGCCGTTGTGAGGCTTGGTCAGTTCGTTGAAGATTCCGGTTTCGATGGAGTGCCCGTTCTCTTCACTTGGGCGTCCGCCGGAAAACTGACGGACTATGTGTATGATCTGAACAGCGCCCTGGCTGCGCGAACCGCCTTGATTGAAGGTTCAGACACACTTCTCCAAACCAACGCGCGAGCCGTAAATCTTGTTGCGCACTCCATGGGAAATTTTCTGAGCGTAGAGGCCATGAAGCAGGCGCGTATCCAAGGCAGGTTTGACAGCAGCGGGAAGCTGAGAAACGTCATATTGGCATCCGCAGATATCGATGTAGACGTCTTTGCCGAACAGATGGCCGCCTTCGATCCGTCAGAACGAAAATTCTACGTCCTGATTTCTGAAGATGACAAGGCACTGTCGGTTTCGCGATTTCTTGCAAGGGGCGTCAACCGGGTCGGCGACGCGGATGTCGCAACGCTTGACGCCTTAGGCGTAACTGTAATCGACCTGACGAAGGTTGAGGATACGAACAGCACGAACCATACGAAGTTTGCCGACTCGCCGCAGGCGGTCCAAATCCTTGGCCGGGAGATGCTAACGGGCGATTCACTGCACACCGGAACCGTGGACCCGGGAGTTCTGGGTAACATCTTCATTGATATGACAAATGCGGCTCAGAGCACGATAAGCCCCGGTGGGTGATTTGGCGGGCGTTGAACTTTTCGCATCGAGGCAGTGCAAAGCATTCGATCACTCGCCTTCCTTTGGAGCTGGTCAGGGACCATTCGATACTAGTGAATGCTCAGGGCCTGCGACGAAAAAACGTTATGATCGGATATCTCGTATACTTCCTGCTTGAAGCGGTTGTTTACTCGATCATGCTTCGGTAATGGGGCATCGCGGATTTTGCGCGACTTCAGTCCTGCCGTCCACCTACCTCACGAGTCTTACATGGTAATTATTGCTCAGTTCGGCTGCATGCCAATCATCGGTTTTGTTTTGACGATCACGCTCCGACTGTGGCTTTGTACTCGCTTTTCATGCTTCTCATCTCTGCCATCGCGACATTGCTTTTTAGATACCCAGCCGGCCTTGGCCGATAAAACCACATAGGCTAATTGTTCAATAGCGCATTTCCTGCCGCACATCTGCTGTTGCGGAAAGGCTCAGGTTGATGCTGCTGTACATCCAAAGCTATCGAAACGCCGGGCAGCGGAGTGCGTTGGAAAATAAAAATTTGCTGCTAGCTATTGGCGCCACGATGGGAAAGTAAGAAGTAATGATCGTATGCATTTACATTTTGAAATCTGGGGGAACATCGAATGACGTTGTGGACGCCATTAGGAAACATTTTTTACAAAGACTTGGCCTGTCGCCAACACATTCGAAGCGCTGTATTGTCGCTTGGGATTGTTATGGGATCTGCTTCCGGTGCGATGGCTCAACAGGCCTTGCCCAAATTGACAACGTGTGACGCCTCATTTGGTGAAGTCGTCTACGTCCCGGCCATGTCTGGCGTCGGTACTGCTGAAGATGCACTGCAACCCCTCTCATCAACTATGGTCATTCACAATGTTGATCCCAAAACGACAATAAGTGTGAAATCGGTGGAAATTTATGATGAGATGGGCGCAAAAATCCGCACCTTTTTGTCCGACGACGTATCCCTGAAGCCCTTCGCATCGGAGAGTTTTCTTTCCGCGATCAGTGACGATCGACTCGGTGTGGGCGCGAACTTTCTTGTAGAATGGGCATCCACTCGACCAGCCTGTAGCCCAAGAGTGCTGTCGGTCATGATTGGGGGTACAGGAGTGCACGGTTTCTCATTCAGCTTTCAGGGGACTGTCATTGAAAGGACGACTGCTGATTAACCCGATCTGGCTTGTCCCGTTTGATTGTTGATAATAATTCAATAACACCCTAGCTAATACAGCGTACCGCCACTGGCTGGGCGGTACGTTGAAACGCCTTTGATGGTCTCCGCGTTCAAGTGTTTTCCAGCCTTTGGCAACACCCTTGAGGTCCAACTAAGGGTACCCACCAAAGTACACATATCCGGAAACGCCCAGCGCCTAAGGTTATGCATGACAAGCAGTGTGGTGCCTGTGACCGCGAGTTCATGACAAATAAACCGAAGGCCGCACGGTGCGACGAGTCTATCAAAAGTGGCAAGCCCGCCCGTAAACCTGTTCCCAAGCCTGCTCGCAAACGCCCAGCGCCCAAGGCCATCTTTGAGAGTCCTATGGCGCCTGCGGTACTGAGTTCACGACGCATAAGTCCAAGGCAGCGCGGTGCGAACCGTGTATCTCTGAGAAGAGCAACGTCAAACGCGCGATATGCCTCAACTGTCAAAAGAATTTCCCAGCCCCATTTGGTGGAGAGCGCTACTGTGAGGCCTGCGTTGGTGAACTCGGTCTGAATGACCCGTTCAGCATAGCCCCCGGACAGGAGGAGGCTCTCAAGGAACAGACGCGCCTCACCAAGTGGATTGAGAAGCGTGGGGAGGTTGACGCCTAATCGAGCTATATTCGTGGTACAGTCGTATGCGTTTCTTGTGTCGTCTAGTCAGTTGCAGGCCTTCTTCGACCTGCAGCCGTTCAAGTTTCTTGTGGTTGACGGATTAGCCTCCCGCTCGCAGTAGCTCTGTGACTTTGCGATGGCCATAACGTCCGTATTGCTTGGACACGCTCGTATTTGCAGTAAGCTAAAGCTTGCTCCAAAGACCAAAATCGGTCATTATATTCGTGCATCAAGAGAGGGCCTTCGTTCCCTCACCAACCTGCCAGACCCGGCAAGGTGGTCGCCTGTAAAAGGGGATGTGGCCAAGACGGCAACTATGGGTTGGCTTCATCACACACCGATCGTCATACGGGTCTCAAACAAGGAGACCACAATGAAAAGACTGTTCTGCTTTGGGCAGTTGACGGAAAGACGATGTCGCTTCCGATCCGCAGGAGAAAAAGACACGTGCGTGCTTCGCAGAGCTTTTGAAAGGAGTGCTGGATGCACCCTCATGTCTCAGAGATAGAAGGTAATTGGAGCGGTTGGATCAGGCACAACGGATCAGGGCTGCCGGTGCCAGTAGGAACGGTTGTTGAGGTTTTTTCGGCAGCCGATCCCAGCACAGCGCGGAACGGGGTGGTTTCTCGCATTGGCATTGCTGGCGTGGACATAAAGTGTTCCTGGTTTTGGACATTGGAAAGTCGGGACACGCAACGCGCACTGCCAATCGACAGTTACCGCGTGAGGCGCCCTAAGGGTATGATTGTGATCGATAAATGTCTTGCGGGGTTCCGCCACAAGATCGATGCGTAACAGTAAATTTCATTTGATATTTTGACTGAAAAGAATGAGAGGTAAATTGTACGATATTATTCCCGATATCCACGGACAGGCAGACAAGCTCTGGGTACGTCTGAACTCGTTAGGCTATTCGCAGACAAAAGGGGCTTGGCGGCATTCTGATCCAAACCGAACTTGCGTATTCCTCGGAGACTTCATCGATCGCGGACTGAAGAATGGACAGGTGATCGATACCGTTCGTCGGATGATGGATGCCGGCACAGCATATGCTGTTATGGGCAATCATGAACTGAACGCCATCCAATACCATACGACGGATCCGGGTCTGCTTTATGGCAATAGGGAACTCTGCGATGGACTACGGACGAGATCACCAAAGAATACTCACCAGCATCAGACGTTTTTGGACGAGTTTCCATTGGGAAGCCACGAGGCGAATGAGATCATCTCATGGATGCGGACTCTGCCACTGTTTCTGGAGTTCGAGGACTTCAGAGCGGTTCATGCATGTTGGGACGAAGAGCGAATTTCCCAGTTGAAAGTGGTCGCAAAAGACGGGGTTCTCAGTCAAGATCAGTTTGTTGAAGCCGCTGACCGGAAAAGCGCCCTGTTCGACTTGGTGGAAACAACGACGAAAGGTCCCGAGCATCCTCTTCCCGCAGGCTTTGGGTTTCATGATAAGGACGGGGTTTGGCGTGATTGTATTCGTCTTCGCTGGTGGGCGCAAAATTGTCAAAGTTGGGCAGAGATTTCTGCCTCTGTGCCTAATCCATCGGAGCTTCCTGAGGAAATGGTACCTGAAGATGTTCTGCGTCGTACCTATCCCAGTGCCGCAAAACCCGTATTCTTCGGTCACTACTGGCTGACCGGAAAACCGGTTCTTCAAGCTCGGAACGCTCTCTGTCTCGATTACTCGGCGGGGAAAGATGGTCCACTTGTCTCTTACCTGATGGAGCCTGGCCAGCAGACTCTTTCGATCCATAGCCTGAGCGGTCACGCGCTTCAGCGCCAAAATTGAACTGGTGTGGAGAATTTGTTTTGATGATCGATGAAGAAACCGGAGAGGACGTCGTTTGCTCGATTTGTCGTGCGGCAGAGTACTGGGAATGCGGTCACCTGGTCGCGAGCTTTGATCGAAGCTTTGGCGAGTGCCACGGTGGCGCAATTTACGAACGTGAGTATCAGTTCTCCTCACTCATCGAAAGCGCGTTCCTCTCGCATCTGCAGAATGGATCAGAGCCAAGGTTTAAGTATGATGCTCGTCCTGAGCTGTGGAAGGAAGCAAAGGACAGTTATCAGCCAAGCGAGTTAGACGACATATACCTTGATGGGTACATTTTTCAGAGGTTTCTAATTGAATTGTTGGAGAACGCTGGCGCCTTTGAACCGGCGGGGTCTCTGATCAATCCTGGAGGCCCGGGAATGACTTCATCCATCTCATTGTTGTTTGCTAAAGACCCATCTGAGGTGATCGAACAGTCACTTCAAGAACTTTCCAGTGAAATCCCGGATAGGCGAAATCCGGAGTAGCCAACTGTTGTTCACAAACGACCGTACAAGTGTGCTGGGCGCATGATAGAATACAATTGGTTTGCAATACATGCGGGCGCGCGCACGCGCGGGCTAGGGTCTTATATGGTTGCCAAAAATTCGATCGATGATGGAGCGGTGTTACTCTGTGGCGCCAAAACCCGAAAGGGGACTGCATGCAGAGCAAAAGCGCTTACAGACCGAACGCGATGTAAGTTTCACGGTGGCGCCAGTACGGGGCCGCGGACTGCTGACGGGAAGGCTCGTATCGCTGAAGCTCAAAGGCGTCGGTGGGCACGTTGGCGAGCCATGAAAGAGACTGGCTAGGCGGAAATCGCAAATCCACCCACCAAGTGGCCTGTTTTTGGGCAAAGCGCAGTGAGCTTTTGCTTTACGCTTAGGCCCTGAACTCGCGCGCCATCTCCAAGGCTGTTTCGCGTGACAAGCCCGGAAACCGCTCTTGGAGCCGCCGGATCGCTTGCCACTCTCAGCCCTCCGCTTCCTCAGCACTATAACGGCGGACCAATTCAGATGGAGCATTCCACATTCTGTTCCGTCACGTTGGAAATTTTGCGTCACAAGCGTCACACTCGTCACCGTACAAATAAGTGCCTGAATTAAAAATATTCTACGTGACGTTTACAGTTCTGTGTGACGCTTGTGACGCTTGTGACGCTTGTGACGCTTATTTTGGCGTCGCTTCCAGATACCTATCGCAGGCTTCGCGGAGTTCCGAGACACGATAAAAGCGGCCCTTGCGGTCTCTTTTGGGACGAATCCCAAACTCCTTCAACAGCTTTGCGATCCCCTGAGGTGTAATCGGATCACCCCTGCGCCACTCTGCCCATGGTCCTTCGTCATCCAATATCAGTTCCGAAAGTAAATCCTTGGAACTTATCGTGGAGCCATTCCAGCGCCCCAGTATTTCAGCGATGTCGGAGAGCAGCATTACGCCCGGTGATGTGGGATCATCTTCAACTTCCTGACGCGCAAGGCCGACGAGCGCTCTTCTTACCCTCGTGGGCCAAGTGCCGCCGGAGGCATCAGCGATTGCACACAGCGGGCGCGCGTTGTCTTGTGCTCGGTCATTGAGATCTTCGGGCATCACCGGATCTGCCGCTGCAAGGACATTCCTATTGTCTGCAACCCAGCGCGCGGCTTTGCGAGCCAACGGGATAAGCGCGTCGCCGGAGCGTGCGGAGAAGCGCTCGACGCAGTCTTCTGGCCGTTTGCGGCATAATCGCACGGAAATCGAGCGATCCACGATCGTATCGGGCGGGTGCCCAATCATGGCAATGACCTTCGGACCCCAGACCTTGAAGCGCCTCGGCTCGTGATCATCTCCAACCGAGCGCCAGACGTAAGCGGTTCGGCGATTGTGCCCTCCGTTGAGTATCCCCCGCATGCCTTCGTTGTCTTTGAGGAAGGTGTCGCCTTCATCAATGATCAGGGTTGGTTTGTGGGCCTCGATCACCCGGAAAACGACCGATGGTGATACATTGATGACAGGCATGGGCTTGGGCACCAAGGACGCTATGACGGAGGCCGCCGTAGACTTTCCACAGCGCTTTTCTGGTGAAGTTAGGCAGAGAAGCGGCGAGATGTCCGAGCAGTCGTGCGCATGTGCATGAAGAATCCATGTCGCGATCAGTACATCCGAGTGATCCGGAAGAACGCAAAAACGCTTGATCGTCGTCAGCAGCTCGTCGAGCACGTCGGCACCGTCAACAGGGTCAGGCCAAGGCTGCATGTCATCAAAGCCATCTGTATGCGGCTCATCGGAGACCTGACGCATTTTCTGCACCTCCTTGTCCAGAACGCTTACACGCAGGTTGAGCGCAGTGGCTTCTTCCTGCCTGCAGCGTTCGTAGTCTACGAGATCAAGGTTTGCGAGATGCTGGATGCGGGCACGGATATCATCTGACCCCGCGATCTCCTTTGCCAATCCTTCACCGATTTCAGGGGGGTCATTTTTCATGTGTCAATCCCTCGCATCGGGGTAGTTAAGAACTCCATCTTGTCGTGCTCGGGGAGACGCAAAAAGCATGCCGATAGATAAGCTTTTAGCTCAGGCACGGTCGCCAAATCCGCCCACCACCCTGCATCAGCCTCAATGTCTATAAACGTGGGCAAGGGTGCCCCAACCAATCTGGCCGGAACAACGGTTTCCAGGACTTCGACGAGAAGGCTCGGGTCATTAGCCCCTGCGATCGAGGACAGTAGACAAGCCCGTTCGTAGGGTGTCAGGCGCGCCTTCAGAACGGTTTCTAAACCGCGCCATGCCTTGGGTTGATCCTGTGAAACTAATGCGCATTGGATTGCCCCTCGAGCGCGCTCATAACGCTTCGAATACTCCAATAAAATCATGGCTTGCCCTCCTCGTAGCAGAGAGTTGCCACCAGCCGCACGCGGTGCCTGTCCAAGTCGAAGCTATGCCTTACACGCCAGGTTTGCAGATTGCCGCAAATGGCGTATGTTTTATCGATGATAGTTGTATCGCAACGACTGTTCATTTTCGCTCCGGGAGTGCGCGGCAACGCATTCCCGGAGTATTTCCAACAAAAAATCATGAGAGGTCCTCTCTAGTATCCAAAAAGTCGCGAAGACCAACAATGCGGTAGCTGTTGCGCCTTCGCTCTGGTCATCGCGAAGGCAAGTCATTCGGCGTCTGGCACGGTTCTCATATTGCTGATGAAGGCCTGTACGTCCGACAGGCGAAACCGTGTCGCTGCTCCGATCTTCACGGGCTGTGGGAAACCGGGCAGGGATTTAATGTGCCGGTATAGCGTAGCGCGGCTCAGACCTCCCAGCTCGCGCGAGAGCTCATCCAATGTCATCAGTTTGTCTGTCATCTCTATGTCCTTTCCGTTTGTGTCTCGGGCGATTGCAACAAGACACGGATAAACTCGGAAAAGACACGTGGGAGAAAAATCCACAAACATTGGGAGAAAAATTAAGCCGTTGAAATGCAAACAAACATTTACAATTCTTTGCGGTAGGTCTCGTCTTTTGAGTGCCTGTTAACCTCAGACCGGCCAATTGTGCCGATCCGGGAACCAATCATTCAGTATGGCCCAGCCACGAAGTGCGTGTTCGATGACCTCTTCTTCGGACATATCCAGTTCACGGGCTGTACGCTGCGTTGCGAGCACTTGGTTTTCTGACGAAATTGGCCGATCGGCACCACCCCGTAACAATAAGAGATGCATGTTGCGAACGCGGTACACAGAGACGGGAAGAGCCTCACCCTGTTTGATTAAGTCGGCAAAACGGCGCTCAAGCCTCTTAGCGACGCTTGATGGCTTTGGTTTCTCTGCTTTTGCATCATCGTTTGCTGAAATTTTTGGCTTATGATCAACTGAGGTGGTTGCCAAACCGACGGCCTGAAGGCTGATTGCTCTCACGGAAAACCCCGACTTTCCTGCTTTCCACCTTTCCAACATCCACAAAAGATCTTCACGGTCCGTTTTCTCCAAGCTGGGACGGCCGCGAGACTTAGTGGGATCACTTTTCATTTGTTCTTCCCAACTTTCAACGCATCCAGTTTCTGACCTGCGCAAAAACGGGCCCACCGTTCCAGTAGATCGCGCCGCTGATCCAAGTAATCTGTCTGTCGATACGTCCGCACGACTTTGCTGTCAGTGAGGTGCGCCAACATAGCTTCTGCCACCTCATGGGGTGCATTGGTGGTTTCGGCCAACCATGTCCTAAGGCTTGATCTGAACCCATGTGGGCGTGCCCGAAGACCGCTCCGCTCCATGTAGCGGGACATCGTCGCATCACTGATCACGCCCTTCCGAGCTGATGGAAAAAGGAACCCATCACGTTCAAACGGGCGCGCAAGATCAATGGTCCGCCGCGCCTCAGCCGATAGCGGCACGCGGAAATCCCGCTCTTGCCCAATACGCGCTTTCATGTTCGCTGCAGGCACTGTCCAGATATCACCGTCGATTTCTTGGATGCGCGCAAAACGGATTGGTTTGGAGCGCAGGCCGGTCAGGATTAGAAGACGCAGCGCCAGGTGGGTGATCGTCAGCTCTGCGAGCGATGCATAGAACTCAGGAACGTCTCTCCATGGCATGCTCGTGATCGACTTGACTTCATGGCGCTGGCGGCCAAGTAACTTCTTGGCCTTGGCAACCGCCTGAAGGTCGACATCCAACCCCAAGGCTGCCGCATGATCCAAGACAATCTTCAGACGATCCGCCGCTTTATTGGCCGTAGCCGCTTTTACATGCCAAATTGGCTCCAAGGCATCCCGTACATCGCGCTGCGTAATTTCTGTAACCGGCATGCTCCCTAGCTTCGGCAGGACGTGCAGTTCAAGAGGGCTAAACCAGCGGCCAGCTTTGCCGTCGCCTCGCAAGCTTGCCTTGTGGCTTTCATATGCATCACGCGCCACGTCCTGCAGCAAATTGCGGTCCCGCGCAGCCTCACGCCGCTGCGCTTGTCTATACCGGATGGGATCAATGCCGCGAGCAGCCATAGAACGATATTGGGCTGCAATTTCGCGAGCATCTTTAAGTGAAATTGCAGTCAGCCCGCCAATGCCCATCTCCCGTCGGCGCCCCTGTATCATATACCTGAAGACCCATTGCCCACCACCGTCTTTACGCTTTACGAGGCGCAGGCCGTTTCCATCTTCGTATTTGCCGGAGGGTGCAGACTTCACAAATAAGGCAGTAAGCTTTGACAAAAAAAAATCCCCCAAAATATCCCCCAATTAATATGCGGTGTAGAGAGATATTGCAAGACGGCTTGATACGCAAAGAGAGTTTGGAACCAATGAAAAAAAGCGTTAGACGCAACATGAGATGCCTTGGGATGGAGGTTCATCGCGCTCCAGCAGCACCATGATTTTTCCTTCAGAATGCGCATTCGGTTTTGCGGCCACCAAGGGGGCGCGCCAGAGGGTAACTCTCAGTCTGCATGGAGTGACAGTAGGCGGACAACCGCCCTATTGTTTCTCTATAGGTGACAATTTAGCGGAATACGTGTATAAAACGTCAAAAAGCGCCTTCAGAGCGCACCAAAAGGCAGAGCGAGCATATGGCAATTGTATCAACCATTCTAGGCGGCGTCGGAGGGCTGATCATCTTTCTGTACGCGATTTTTTACCTTGGCGTCGCGTTTGAGGGCGCAGTCGCGCTCTACTTGCTGTCAGGGTTTCTTTTGACCGGATGCGCACTTTTGAATGTCATGATGACGCGGCGCATTTAGCCCTTTTAGCCAGCCATTTACCAATCGCAGTACAGCTGTCGGGAAAAGATGTGGATAGCCATGCCTTATGCGCCCAACGGGTGTGTACCGGTAACGGTTCACTGCTTAAAGCCATCAGCCTTTGCAGGATAGGGTGTCCGGGCAGTTGCCCGCCCGGACGGAAGGTGCCTTACGCGACCAGATCAAAGCGGTCAGCGTTCATGACCTTTGTCCATGCCAGTACGAAATCGCGCACAAACTTCTCGGCGTTGTCATCCTGCGCGTAAGCTTCGGCGTAAGCTCTGAGGATCGAGTTCGACCCAAAGACGAGATCCGCACTGGTCGCCGTCCACTTTACCGCGCCGGTTTTGCGGTCACGGATTTCGTAACTGCCATCCTCGGCGGGAACCCAAGTATATGCCATATCGGTCAGGTTGACGAAGAAGTCGTTGGTCAACTGTCCGACACGATCGGTGAACACGCCATGTGCCGTGCCACCGTGGTTAGTGCCAAGCACGCGCATACCGCCGACCAGTACCGTCATCTCTGCCGCTGTGAGGCCCAAAAGCTGTGCCTTGTCCAGCATCAGCTCTTCCGGCGCGACCGCATAGATCTCTTTCTGCCAGTTGCGGAAGCCACAGGCCAAAGGTTCAAGCACGTCGAAGCTGGCGCCATCCGTCTCCGCGTCCGAAGCGTCACCGCGACCCTTTGCAAAAGGCACGTCTACGCTGTAACCCGCGGCCGCGATGGACTGCTCCAGCCCGACGTTGCCGGCCAGAACGATCACATCGGCCACCGACGCACCCGCGTCTGCTGCGATCGGCTCCAGGATGCCAAGCACTTTGGCCAGACGCTCTGGCTCGTTTCCGGCCCAGTCTTTTTGCGGTGCCAGACGGATACGCGCGCCATTGGCACCGCCACGCTTGTCGGAACCGCGGAAAGTGCGCGCACTATCCCACGCCGTCGCAATCATTTCCGCCGCAGAAAGGCCGCTGGCTTTGATCTTGGACTTGACTGCATCAACATCATAGGATGTCGGGCCGGCTGGGATCGGGTCTTGCCAGATCAGGTCTTCTCCGGGCACGTCGGGACCGTAGTAGTTTGCCTTTGGTCCCATGTCGCGATGCGTCAACTTGAACCAGGCCCGGCCGAAGGTGTCCGCAAAATAGTCCGGATCAGCGCGAAACTTCTGGCAGATCTCATTGTAGATCGGGTCGACCTTCATGGCCATGTCCGCATCGGTCATCATCGGCATGCGGCGCTTGGACGGGTCTGTCGGGTCGACCGGCATCTCGTCCTCGGGCATGTCAACCGGCTTCCACTGGTTCGCACCCGCAGGCGACTTGGTGAGCTCCCACTCATATCCAAAGAGATAGTCGAAATAGCCCATGTCCCACTGGGTCGGATGCTTCGTCCACGCCCCTTCGATACCGGAGGTGAACGCATTGGTCGCCTTTCCGTCATGTCCGGGGTTTTCCCAGCCAAATCCTTGCGCATGCACAGGGCAGCCCTCGGGTTCAGCACCGATGTTGGCGTGATCTCCGCCTCCATGCGCCTTGCCCACGGTGTGGCCCCCACAGGTCAGCGCTGCGGTTTCTTCGTCGTTCATGGCCATGCGGGCGAATGTTTCGCGTACGTGCAGCGCCGTTCGCGCCGGGTCGGGCACGCCGTTGACACCCTCGGGGTTCACATAGATCAGCCCCATGTGGACCGCCGCAAGCGGGTTATAAAGCGTGGAGGTATCGTCAAGGTCACCGTATCGGTTTTCAGACGGGGCGAGCCATTCGTTTTCGACACCCCAGTTCACGTCTGTTTCAGGACCCCAGATGTCTTCGCGGCCAAAAGCAAAACCATACGTTTTCAGGCCCATGGATTCGTACGCCATGTTCCCGGCGAGGATGATCAGGTCAGCCCAGCTAAGCGCATTGCCGTATTTCTTCTTGACCGGCCAAAGCAACCGGCGCGCCTTGTCGAGGCTGGCATTGTCCGGCCAGGAGTTGAGCGGCGCAAAGCGGATGTTGCCCGATCCGGCGCCACCGCGGCCGTCACCCATGCGGTATGAGCCGGCAGAGTGCCACGCCAGACGGATCATCAGCCCGCCGTAATGGCCCCAATCGGCTGGCCACCAGTCCTGACTGTCGGTCATCAGGGCTTTCACGTCTTCCTTTACGGCATCAAAGTCGAGTGCTTTGACAGCCTCGCGATGGTTGTAGTCGGGATCCATCGGATTGGTGCGGGCACCGTGTTGGTGGAGGATGTCGAGGTTGAGCGTACGTGGCCACCATTTTGTGACGCTATTGCCCAGCTCTGTGTTGCCGCCGTGCATGACCGGGCAGCCGCCGGCCGGATCGAGGTTATTTCCGTCCATGATATTCTCCCTTTGGGTGGATGAGCGAAAGCCTAAGCTGTTTCTAGAATCGTTCTAGCAAAGCATGGCAATTAACTCTAATTTGATTTCCAAACAGTAACGATAAGCTGAGCTTATGATTGGTCTGACCCTGAAACAGTTGAAATATTTCGAAGCATTGGCACGGCACCGGCATTTCGGCCGCGCGGCAGATGACTGTTCGATCTCGCAACCGGCCTTATCGCTTCAGATCAAGGAGTTGGAGGGAATGTTCGGCACGGCGCTGATCGAGCGGCGCGCCAGAGACATTCGGCTGACGCCCGTTGGTGAACGTTTGCTGGGCAAGGCACGCCATATCCTTTTGGCTGTGGAAGAGTTGGACGATGTTGTGCGCGCCTCGAAAGGACCACTGGCAGGGCGCTTGCGACTGGGCATCATTCCGACGGTCGCCCCCTACTTCCTGCCTACTATCATTGCAGCGCTGTCGCGGCGGTTTCCCGAGCTTGATCTGAACCTGCGCGAGGCTGTGACACAATCGCTGATTGAGGACCTGCAGGAGGGGCATATCGACCTTGCCGTCGTAGCCTTGCCCATATCCGAGCCGAGCCTGACCGAGTTCTCTCTTTTCGAGGAGGATTTCGTGCTGGTGCGGATGTCGCAGGATGCGGACAAACCGGTGCCCAGCCGCAAGAGCCTTCAGACGATGCGGCTGTTGCTGCTGCAGGAGGGCCACTGTTTTCGCGATCAGGCGCTGTCTTTCTGCGCCGTGGAGGAAAGCCGCCCCGGCGCGTTGATGGAAGGAAGTTCACTGTCCACGCTGGTTCAGATGGTTGGCGCGGGCATGGGGGTGACGCTGATCCCTGAAATGGCAGTAGAGATGGAAACACGATCAGCCGATGTCGCGATTGCCAAGTTCCCCGGCGCGCGCCCGTCGCGCACCATCGGGATGGTCTGGCGCAAGACGAACCCGTTGTCAGACCAACTGATGCAGATCGGTGCGATCATCCGCGCTGCGCGTCAGGTTTGAAGGCACCCCGCCCCGACTAAGCAAACTTTTTTTGCGCCCGTGTGATCCGCTTCACAGCGCGGGGGTGCGCATAGAGGTAGTCTTATCACAACGGAGGACACGCCATGACAACTGCAAAACAGAACATTCAGAGCATTTTTGACGTGATCGGTAGTGCTTGGAACGAATTCAAAAGCATTCAGGTCAAACTAGACACCTACCACTAAAAAAACGCCGCAGGCCGCGTCCTTAGCTGCCGTCGTCTGCTCTCAACACGTCGCGATGCATTTCGCGAATGCTCCACTCCACCGACTTTTTCATGACGCGCCCCAGAGCGATATCAAAAGCGTTCACAATGTCACTCGCATTGTCGCTGGAAGCTTCCTGCAGGCTCTCGAAAGAGCGCGACGCGATGATCCTGTCGTCATTACTGGATACAATTTTGATGTTGAGCCGTACATCGGCAACCAGCGGAGCATCGGCGGCGCTGGTAGAGCCTGTGTCAGTCAGGATCGCCTGAAACTCGCGCACGTCGGTCACAATCTCGTAGTCGGCCCGCAACCCGATGGCCGAGCGACCGACCGCATCCACCTTCCCGCTGTTCTCAAAGCTTTCGATCAGCAGGGACTGAATGATGAGTGGCGCACGATCAACCCACCGCGCCCCGGGCAAAAACCGCACTTCAAGAGCGGTAGGCTGCACGGTGATACGGTCGTTGCTAACAGCAGCGGTTGCGGTCGGTTCGGTCACGACAATCTGTTGGCGCACCCGCGGAAGGCCTGGATCAAAAGTGCTTTTCGGCGTCAGCAAATACAAATCAACCGGCGCCGTCGCACTGTTGAGCGAAGCCAGCCCAGTGCAGCCAGACAACAGCGACAGGCCCAGCACGGCAAGATACTTCGCGACATGGTTTTTCATCGACGGAACTCCGACCCTTGTGACCCCAGAAAATAGCGTGCGGGATCCCTGTCCACTCGATCCACGAAACGCTGCAGGTTCCGCACCAGCTGCCCTGCGTCTTCGGTGAGCTTGAGAAACTCTGGCAAACCGTATTGCAAAAAACGCGACATCTGCACGCGGTTGGCGACCGCGACACTTTCCAGCACGCCGACAAAGTTGGACGCTGACTGCGACGCCACAAGCACCTCTTGCGAGATCATAGTGAAGTTGTCCGAGGCACTTACCAGAGCCGTCTTAAAGGTGGTCACCGCGCTGCGGATATCGACGATCATGCCTTCGATGTCTTCGTTGAAAACCTGATTTGCCGAGGCGAACGTTTGTTCCGCCTCTGTCAGCGTCGTAGCGGCGGCCGCAAAGGCAGCTCTGGCCGGTTCTTCCAGCGTTTCGAGCGTACTATCGATGCGGCCCGCTGTTGCGGTGCCTTGCTGGATCAAAGCCGCCAGATCGCCCTCGATCAGGGCTGTGGCCGCGCTGAAGCTTTCGTTCATCGACCCGAGAGTATCTGAGGCACGCTCCAGCGCAACTGTTCCCTGAGCGATGACCTCCTGGCCCTGTGCCAGTGTGTCTGTCGCTGTCATAAAGGTGGTTTCCGCTGTATCCGCCAGTCCCTCGAGCCGCGTCGAAAACCCTGCGACTGCCGCCGCGCTGGTGCTGATATCTGCTGAAACGGTCTCAAAGTCGGCGAGCGTGCGGTCCAGTCGGTTCGAAGCGGAGGAGAGGTTTTCTAGAATGCGCGTCACCGAAGTTCGGTTCTCTTCGCTGACCACCGCATTGATGTCGTCAAGCAAGTCGACCGCGCGTTGCAGCAGAACCGGCACGCCTTCCAATACCGATTGCAAGGGGCTCGGTTCGGACCGGATTACACTGTCTTCAGGAAGATCAGCGGCCTCTGCCGAGCCGCCTCTCAGGGCAACAAAGCTCACACCGGTGACGCCCTGCGACTGCAAGGTGGCCACGGTATCTGTTTTCACCGGGGTTTCCGCGTCGAGTTCGATGCTTACGCGCACTTTGGACGGGTCGTCCGGGTCTAGTTGCAGATCCACCACGCGCCCGACCTGCAAACCATTGTACCGGACATCGCCCGCGTTATCGAGCCCGGCGACATTGTCGAAAGAGATAGTGTAATAGGCGTACTGTCGGTCAATCTCGACCTTGGCCAGCCAGAGCAGAAAGGCCATGCTGCCCAGCAGGCCGGCGATCGTGAACAACCCGATCAGCAAAAAATTCGCCTTGGTTTCCATAGCGCTTTTATACCTACAAATCTTTCTGTTGTGCAGCACGCGCGCGGGGACCGGTAAAATATTCTTGTACCCAGTCATTTTTGACACGTGTCATGGAAGAAATCGGCCCCTCTGCCAGAACGCGCTTGTCGGCCAGCACCGCGATGCGATCGCAAATGGCGTACAGGCTGTCGAGGTCATGTGTCACCATAAAAACTGTCAGTCCCAGCGACACCTGTAACTCGCGTATCAATTCGTCGTATTTTGCGGCCCCGATCGGGTCTAGCCCTGCCGTCGGCTCATCCAGAAAGACGATTTCGGGGTCCAGTGCCAGCGCCCGCGCAAGAGCCGCACGCTTGACCATACCGCCCGAGAGCTCTGAGGGCAGCTTGCCGCAACTGTTAATCGGCAGACCGACCAGTGAGATTTTCAACTCGGCAAGTTCCCGCATGAGCGGTACGGAAATCTGCAGATGCTCTCGCATGGGAACCATGACGTTTTCCAGTACGGTCAGTGACGAAAAGAGCGCGCCATTCTGGAAGGCGACGCCCCAGCGTTTTTCGACCGCGTCGATCTCCTCTTCGCTGCCGTGCAGAACGTCTGCGCCCAATACCTCAATCTGTCCCGCTGCCGGCCTTTGCAGTCCCACGATTGAGCGCAGCAGAACGGATTTGCCAGTACCGGAACCGCCGACGACGCCCAGCACCTCTCCGCGCCAGACATCAAGATCAAGGTTTTCGTGCACCACGTGATCGCCAAAACTGTTCATGACGCCACGCACCTTGATAACCGCCTCGCGGTTGTTGGCGGGGGGATGCTCCGTTGCGGTCATATGCCAAGCTCCGCTGCCAGAACAGAGAAGATGGCATCCAGCACAATGACCAGAAATATGCCCTGTACCACCGAAGCCCGTGTTCTTTCGCCTACGCTGTCGGCCGAACCTGCCACCTGAAAGCCCTGCCAGCAGGCGACCACAGCGATGGTAAAGGCGAAGAATGGCGCTTTTATCATGCCGATGGCCAGATGCCAGATGTCCGTGTTTTCACGCAGGCGGGTGACATACATGTTCGGGCTGACACCCAACTCCAGCCAGCTCATCACCGCGCCGCCGGTCAGTGCACACAGGTTCGCAACCAGTCCCAGTACAGGCAGCATCAGCACCAGTGCGATCAGCCGCGGCAGCACCAATACTTCGACCGGATCCAGCCCGAGTGTTCTCATGGCGTCGATCTCTTCATGTACTTTCATCGACCCGATAGCCGCCGTGTAGGCCGAACCGGACCTGCCCGCGACAATGATAGCGGTCAGCAGAATTCCCAACTCGCGTAGGACGGAAACTGCGATCAGGTCCACCACGAAAACCTCGGCGCCGAACTGGCGCAGCTGCACAGCCCCCTGAAACGCCAGAACAATGCCGATCAGAAAGCCCATCAGCGCGATGATCGGGACAGCGTTGTAACCGGTTTGGGCCATCTGGGCGAAGAGCGCCGTGACCCGCAACCGGCGCGGTACGACAATGGTCCGGACAAGCCTGGCTATGACCAGCCCGATAAAACCCGTGAAGTTTGCGACATTGCTCACAACCCCGACAGTGGCGCGTCCGACCTCGGCAACCCGTTCTGAAAGGGTTGTTCGCTGTTGCAGCGGTGCATGCGCCTCAAAGATGGCAGAGGCGACTTTCTCGATAAGGCGCGCGCGGTCTGCCGTGGCGCCTGTGATGCGCGGGCGGTGTCCGGCTTGGGCGAGGCTGTTTTGCGTATTGACGAGAACATAGGCGCCGGCGGTGTCCAACGCGTCCAGCTGCGAGATGTCTATCGTCGAAACGGGCCCGCCAGCCCCAAGTTGCCTGATGCGATCCTCGACCAGATGCAGCGCGCTCGTCACCAGACTACCCGATATGCGCATCACGGCCTCGGGTCCTTGTGTATCCACTGTGATATGCGGGTTCGTCATGGACGCATTGTGGGCGCAATTCAGAATTGTGCAACCATAAGAATCCACAGGGAAATCGCGGGCATTCCGAGGAATTTGATGGTTTCGCCCGCTGCGCGAACGGCATTGCAAAAGGCTGCACATCGCGCTCTTGGCACGTGTTTAAGAGCTTTCTTGCTCAAAATGGCCCACTTTGAAGAAGATCATTTTTCCAATTTAATTCAATATTTTAACGAACATTTTTAGAGATCTGAAAGCGCTGGAAACACTGTTTTTACCACTTGCAAACAACACACAGCTGACAAACCGCTGCCTTTTTATCCGCACAATCTGGGAAGAATAATAAAGCATTAAAAGAGTAGCCGGACCTGCGTCCAACTGAAACTTTGGCAAACGGATAAGACCAGTGAACCACATGCTAGCGGGAGAAAACTTCGCTGATGCAGAAGATTTGGAAGTTGGGACAGAGCTGCTCAACGGCCAATTTCTGATTCAGGCGAAGCTTCAAAGCGGCGGGTTCGGCACCACTTACATCGCGCGCGACAGCCTGGCGCGTCAGGTGGTGGTCAAAGAGTGTTTCCCCGCCGAGCTGTGTCAGCGTCGCGGCAAGATCGTTCAACCGGCGTCCGAAGAAGTCGGCGCACAGTTTCAGGCAATCAAATCGCAGTTCATCCGCGAAGCACGCCAGCTGGCCAAACTGGTCCATCCCGGCATTGTCGCGGTGCATCAGGTATTTGAAGAAAACAACACAGCCTATATGGCGCTGGACCAGATCAAAGGTGCCGACTTCATCACCGTGCTTGAGGACGAGCCTGAGCGGGTCAACAATGAATTCGTCAGCTCCGCCCTGCACCAATGCCTGCATGCCATCGGCTTTATTCACCAGAACGACGTGCTGCACAGGGATGTATCCCCCGACAACATCATGATCGATGAAGACGGGCATGTCACAATGATCGATTTTGGCGCCTCGAAAGAGCACACAGACCAGTCGCGGCCGACTATATTTGCGGTCAAGGACGGCTATTCGCCCTATGAGTTCTACACCCCCAAAGGCAGACACGACTTTTCCAGTGACATCTATGCCCTGGGCGCGACGTTCCACTACATGATTACAGGCGATGCGCCGCCGGACAGCTTTGAGAGGCTCAAATCACTGACTGCAGGCAAGCCTGATCTGTATGTCCCGCTGGTCGAGGGCGAGTGGCCGTTCGACTACAACATACTGGTCACTGTCGACCGCGCTTTGAAGATGCGTCAGAAAAACCGCTATCAATCCGCCGCCGAGTGGCTGGAGGACATTGAAAAGCAGCCCAAAAAGCACCCATTGCCCCGTGCGATGATCCGTTTTGATCCGAATCTGGAAAACGAGATCGCCCGCATTGTCGAGATCACCAATACACAGCTGGACAAAAACGGCAGCTCGGGCACTGCGCGCCAAATCAAAGCGGCCGAGGCCGAGGCGCAGCGCAACGCGCAGGCACCCAAGACACTGGTCGATATCTTCGGTAATCCGATCGACGATTTTGAGCGCTGGCAGCAAGAACAAGAGGCTGAAATCGAGACCCGGCTGGCAGCGCTGGCGGGGGAGGATGCCTCGAACGGCGAAAACACCGAAAACACAAACCCCGCAAAGAGCCTTCTATCCAGCCTAATTTCCCGCTGTTTTTCAAAAAATCGCGGCACTGACCCTGCCACGTCAAATTCCTGAGGAGAACCCAGATGAGATTTATCCGCGACATCATCAAAGAAAAGCGTGCCACAGCGCCAAGCGCGGCAGATGACGCCGTCGCCGGAACGGCGCTGGACGCACCGGTCGAGCCGTTGGTGCTCAAAACCCCTCTGACCCCTGAGGCACAAGAGCCCATGGCGATGGAGACATCGGCTGCACCGGCACCCGAAGCAGAGCTTGATGCGCAAGCATCCTTCATGGCGATGAACATGGCCGATGATGATGAGCTGGCGGAATATGAAGACTATGATGACGACGATGACGAGGTGCAGTCCATGCTCGAGGCCATCGACCGTGAGCGCATGGCGCAAAGTCGGGAAGCCATGGCGAACGCCACGCAAGAACCGGTAATGCCGGAGCCTCAGACCGTCGCTGAAGAAGAAACGCACAGTGCTGCGGCGACTGAAGATAACTTCTTTCTGGACGCTGCGGACGACACGGAAGAAGACAAAATAGACGTAGCTGCGCAAGCGGATGAAACGACTGAAGCTGTCGAAGACACCGAGGAAGACGTCGCAGATCTGGATCTGCCTGACCCGTTCGAGCGCTTGCGCGAAAGCCGAGAGACAGCCGTCAGCATATCCAGAAGCATCAGCCCGATGCGTCGGAACATCCTGTCGCCTGTCGAGCCGGCTGCGGAGCCGCAGGCACCAAAAGCCGTCGCAGTGCCCCCAACGGAAGAGGCGCCAGAGGAACTCAAGCCGCTGGCGGATGCGATGGACGCACCTGTGCAGATGCCATCCCCCGCCAAAGGCCGCGGCTCTGGCCGTTCAGGTCGGGTGAAAACGCGTTTGCTGGGCTTTAACGCCGCCGCAATCGAACAAAAAGACCCGTTCGCTGCAGAATCGGGCGCCGGCAGCAAGTTCCCCGTGGGGTGGCTTGTTGTTGTCTCGGAAATGGGCCGCGGCGAGTCTTTCGCGCTCAAGGACGGCGTCACCAAAGTAGGGCGCGGCACGGATCAGACGGTATGTCTGAACTTTGGCGACAACAGCATCTCGCGCGATAACCACATCTCGATCGCTTACGATGCCGAGCAAAACAAGTTTTTCGTGGGTCATAGCGGCAAAACGAACCTTGTTCGGATCAACAATATCCCACTGCTCAGCACGGAAGAGCTGAAATCCAAGGACCTTATCCGTCTGGGTGAGACCACGTTGCGCTTTATCTCGTTCTGCGCCGACGATTTCAGCTGGGCAGAGACCGAAGAACAGGTCGCAAAGCATGCCTGATAGCGCAAGATACACCTATGACGCGGCGCCCGCCATCAGCGTGGGGCGTCGCGATCAGCAAGAGGATGCAGTCGCCATAGACTTCGCCGATGGCGCAGATCTTGGCTTTATCGTGCTGGCAGACGGCATGGGCGGTCATCTTGCGGGTGATATCGCGAGCAAAATTGTTGTTACAGAAATATTTAGTGAATTGAAGATGTTGGCTGACGGGCCCGACGACATGGAAAGCAATATCGGCAAGATATTGCATCGTGCGGTGATCGAGGCAAACAAGAGCGTCGGCCATGTTGCGGAACATCAACCGCAGATGCATGGCATGGGCTCGACCCTTGTGGCGCCCGTTGTTTTCGGAAACCGGTTGTACTGGATTTCGATCGGGGATTCGCCTTTGTACCTTTTCCGGGGCAGCAGGCTTTTCCGGTTGAACGAAGAGCATTCACTGGCCAGCAGGTTGGAAAAGCTGGTCGCAACCGGTGAAATGGCCCCTGAAGAGGCAGAGCAGCACCCCGATCGCAGCTGTTTGACTTCAGTACTGATCGGTGCCGCGATCCCCGAGATCGACTGTCGCGACACCCCAATCGAATTGCGGGACAACGACATCCTGATTGCCGCCAGTGATGGGCTGCAGTTCATCGGAGAACAGGAAATAGCTCGTGTGGTTTTTGAATCGCGCGACCAGCCCAGTGCCGATATCGGCTCCAAACTTTTGCAATCTGTCGTCGAGCTGGATGATCCTGAGCAGGATAACGTATCGCTTTGCGTCCTGAAGGTGTCGGATCGTGGTGCCGGATTTGGGACAGCTTGCCAGAAAGAAAGCTTTTTGAACGGCGAAAACAGCGCATTGCGGAGACAAGAGAGATGATGCAACCCGCTGATTTTCAAACCACAATGCATAATCTTGAACGCGCCGTCGAAGACGGGCTGCTAACCGGCGAACTTTTGAATGTCGGCCGGAAACTGCTCGACCAGCTTCAAAAGCCGGCACAAGTCACCATCATCGGATACCCCGGTGTCGGCAAGACCAGCCTGATGCGGATGCTGCTGGCAGGTGCCGAAGTACCGGACCTTGTTGGCGTGCCAGTGTTCGAAGTCGGCTATGGGCCCTCTGAACGCGTTTTGTTTGAAACTCAGGACGGCAAGCCCAGCGAAAGTGCGGGACGTGCGCATCAGCATAATCTGCCCGCGGGCGTGTTCCGGGTGACACAGTTGCTGCCATTGCCACAGCTGGCGGATAAAACCCTGACCGAGGTCAGCTTGGCCGCAGCGGCGGATGCACAAAAACGTGCCCTCAACTACGCAATTGAAACGACAGACTTCACCATTTGGTGCACACAGGATTTTCAAGCGGCCGAAAGCGAAACATGGGCCCACTTCCCGGAAGAATTAAAAGACCATAGCTTTCTGGCGCTTACTAAAGCGGACCAGTTGCAGATGAAGGGAACTTTGCAGGCGCAGACCACGCGCTTTGAGAACGACTGGTCCGAAGAGTTCCTGAGCCTGTTCCCGATTGCGACCAAACAGGCAATCGCGGCGCATGAAGAGGGAGAGCTGGCAGACCCAGCGCTTTGGGCCTCGAGCGGTGGTAAGGCCTTGCGGGATAACTTGCACAACCACATAGACACCGGCCGCCGTGCAGATCTGGACTATGTGCAGATGCTGCTTGCCCACGTCAGCCCCAAAATGGTCGAGCCGCAACGGTCGCAACACCGCGGCGAGGAAGACAAAGGCACGTCGTCTACGACCGGCACGCCTGAGATTGCTCCGATGAAGCGGACCGAGGCGGTTGAGACCGCACTGGCCATTTTGCAGGATTGTGCCGACGAGATGGCTGCAAGTGCCGGCGGCGCTCCACAACCCAAAGAGATGCTGGCGCATTCCGCGCAGGCGGCACAGGCGATGGCTACCCTGCTCATGGACGCCGGCAGCGACGACGCGCATCTCAACGCGCTGCGCGAGGATGTGCTGGAGAGTGAACAGGTCATTATGCTGCTGCAACTTGAAGGCACAGATACTGCAGCACGGGATGCCGTAAGCGCGCTTTTGCAGCTGAAAAAAGAAATGGCGGAGGTGGCTTACGCATGACACAGGCACACCACGACCATACCTCAAAGCTTCGGAGCACGACCGGGACAGGCAAGCAGGGCCGCATCGTCGGCACAAATCGCCTTGTTCTCAACCCATCAGCGTCAAAGCAGGGCGCCGTTAATGAAAAACAGGTATTAGTATGAACATAGAGACACCCATCAGCACGGATGAACCGACAGATGTCGTGGCGCAGCCCCAGTTCCTGACCGCCGGTCTTGAACCGCTGGAGGCCTTCTCGCAACGCGTTGAAATGGTTGAAAACGCTCTTGAAAGTCTTGAAGAAGCCACCGGTTCCGCCGCGCGGCGCGCCGTGACGCGGTTGCGCAAGGAATTGGATGCCTTCGAACCAGCAATCACCTTTCTGGGGCAAGTCAAATCGGGCAAAACAACCTTGGTTAACGCCATGGCCGGCTGGTCCGATCTTTTGCCTTCCGATGTGAACCCCTGGACATCTGTAATCACTTCCCTGCATCTGAGCCCCGGCGCCGAAAAGAAAGACATCAGCGCGCGTTTCCAGATGATGGAAGAAGACGAATGGGACCGGCTTGTGCACAAAGGCGGCCGGCTGGGGGAATTGGCGGGGCGTGCCGGTTCTGAAAGCGAGCTCGACAACATCCGCCAGCAAATCGAAGTGTTACGCGACAAATCGCGCCGCCGGCTGGGACGCAAGTTCGAACTGCTGCTGGGTCAGGAACACGAATACGGTTACTTCGACAAAAACCTGCTGGAACGATACATCTGCATCGGTGATGACTTCTATGACGAGGACGACACATCGGGTGATGTGGAAAACCAGGGGCGTTTTGCGGATATCACCCGGTCTGCGGATCTGTTCCTGCGCAGCAACAGCAAACCTTTCCGCATGTGCCTGCGCGACACGCCCGGTGTGAATGACACCTTCATGATGCGCGAGCAGGTGACCATCAATGCCGTGCGCGCGAGCAAGTTGTGTGTTGTGGTTCTGTCGGCCCATCAAGCGCTGACGTCGGTCGACATGGCGCTGATCCGCATGATTTCGAGCCTGCAGTCCCGCGATGTCATTATCTTTGTGAACCGCATCGACGAGTTAAGCGATCCTGCGACCCAGATTCCAGAGATCGAAACGAGCATCCGTCAGGTTCTGGCCGATCACAAAGGCCCCGAAGACGCACAAATCGTCTTTGGCAGCGCGTATTGGGCCAACATGGTGCTGGCCGACGACATCAAGGGGATTTCCGACGCCAGCTCGGATGCCTTGTTGAAGTGGGCCGACGCCAAGGACAGCAGCAATTTGCGCCAGCGTCCGCCAGCGGAAATCATTTGGCACATCTCGGGTCTGCCTGATCTGAACCGCGTTGTTGCAGAGCGGATCGTGGAAAAGCTGGGGGATCCTCAACTGCACAAAATCGCGTCTTCCGCGATTAGCGTGGCCAGCGGCCAGCAGGCCGCCAACAAAGTGCGCGTCGAAGGCGAGCAAGCGCAGATCACGATGAGCATGCATGAAGTGCGAAGCGAGTTGAACGCTCTTGCCGATCGGCACCGTGCGGAACTTGCAGCAAAAACCGCAGAGATCATCGCGAGCTATCAGGCCCGCGCAGACCGGGCGCATATCAACTTTATCGAACGCGCCACGCATTCGCTTATCACGCACCTTGAAAACAAAGGCGACAGCAAGGTCTGGAGCTATGACCCGACCGGTCTGCGCATGTTGTTGAAATCGGCGTATTCGGTCTTTGCCGTGCGCGCGCAACGCTCGGCCAAAGACCATTATGAACTGGCTGTCGTGGATATCGCCGAGCTTTACTTCAAAGCATTCGGAACCGCCGTTGAGGGGATCGAACTGAATGTGCCGGAAGTTCAGGAGTTTCCGGCTCCGGTCACGATCGCCCAGACCATCGCGCTTGATTTCAATGACAGCTGGTGGGTGTCATGGTGGCGGCGCACGCGGGGCTACCAGGCCTTCGCCAAACAGTTTCACGCCCTGGTTTCCGCCGAAACTCAGGACTTTATGGAACAACTGAAGACGGTTCAGACATCGCAAATCAACGAACAGTTGATCGCCACGCTGGATGCCTTCTTTGAGCAAAACCGCGACATCATGATCGAAATCGGCAGCTCGAAAGGGGATGCGGACGGGCTTCAGCGCATTTGCCTTGGTAAGGAAGAAAGCAAGCGGCTCGAACTGATCGAAGGCCTGATCGCAGACTTCAAACACCATTCCGCACCGACGCATTGGGAAGGAAAAACCGAATGAATGAAGATGATATGATCGACATCACACCGCAGGAAGAGCAAAAACCGCGGCTTGTGCTCATGGGCGAGTTCAGCGCGGGCAAAAGCACGCTGACAAACATCATCCTCGACAGCCAGCCGCTACCGATGAAGGTAACGGCGACGCGCCTGCCGCCGGTGCAGATTTCCTACGGAGCACCTGCCGCCTTCGCCATCGGTTTCGATGGCACTAGAACGCAGATCGAACTGGACGGGTTGGAGTCTGTCTGCATGGACGAAACCGCCTTGATCGAAGTGCACATGGAAGCAGAGGCGCTAGAGCTGTGCGACCTGCTGGACATGCCGGGGATTTCTGATCCCAACATGCCTGCAGAGATGTGGGAAAACGTTATCACCCCGCGCGATCATGTGATCTGGTGCACCCATGCGACGCAAGCTTGGCGCCAGTCAGAAGCGGCGATCTGGAAGATACTGGCCCCGCAAAGTTCCGGTCAGAACCTGCTGCTTATTACGCAGTTCGACAAACTTCAGAACGACCGCGACAAAATGCGGGTACGCAAGCGCGTAGAGTATGAAACCGACGGCCTTTTTGATGCGATCTATCCGGTTTCCCTTCTATCTGCGCTCAGCGCCGGAGAAGATGAATCCGTGTGGATCGAAAGCGGAGTAGCTGCGTTCTCAGAGCATGTCATCGCCCTTTTAACTGGTGCGGAACCACCTGCGCCGGCTTCGGATGAGACTGTTCAGATGGATGCGCCGCGCGCCAAGGACCTGCGCCACCCTTCCGCCGTGACCGTGCCGGAACCAGCGCCCGAACCCGAGCCGCGCATTATGCCACGCCGGGTGGCGTCAGGGCCAAGGCCAGCCGTGCGCAGGCTGGCTGATCCCGAAGATATCGCAGGATTTGGGAGCTAGATTTGAAGTTCGGCATGGACATACAGCGCACTCGCGCTTGGGACTGCTCGCCTGAGCGTGCCGCTGATGTCCTTGCCGGAATGACGAACGGGGGACTGACATGACCATACAAAACCATCTGGATCAATTACGACAGAATGCACCCGGCTGCACGTTGACTGCCTTTGGGGACTTGTCCTCGCGTCTCATTCTGCGCTCCAGTTCTGCCGCACCCTGCCCGCGCGAGGTGCTGGACAGCCTGAGCCAGAAGGCAGCGACGTGCTTTTCGGTGATTGAGGACGGGCATGCATCGGAGTTGATCGACGCGGGCTGCTATGGCCATTCAGCGATCATGTTCACGCCAGGACAGTCGTTTGTCTTTTCGCGCAGCGATACTTCTGCCGACGATGTGACTTGCGCGGTTATCGAAAGCGCACAGGACGTGGAACAGGCACTGCGCGCCACCCGCGAGACTGTGCAGAAAATCGGGGAGGATGCAGCATGAACACCGCACCGCTCGACAATGCAGATGCCCAAACCGAACACGTGAACCTCAACGAGGTATTGCACCGCTTTTCGACAAAGGCGGCGTGGCTCGCCGCAGAGCGTCAAACCCTGCCCGAAGCACCGCGCGCGCAACTGGAGGTTTTGCTGCGCGAAATAGGTGAAACGGTATTGCCACGCTGTATCGACCTGAAGACCAAGGGACAGCCCATCGCGACGCTGACCGTGTCAAACCGGCGTCTCTTTCGCTTCTGCCTGAGCGGATCGCCGGAAAAGCAGATCACCGGCAACGCGGCTGACGCCAAAAATCTTTCCAGCGCGCTGATCGACCTGTCAAAACAGGCGACATCCATGACAAGCCGTGCACTCAGCGATCCTGCGGGGACGGCTGACAGCAGCAACGGCTGCACCGTCGCAGCCCTGCGCAACGCTCTGGCGATTGACACCCGCCCCTGCGACATCTCGCATCTGGCAGATCTGCTGGAGCCGCACGCGCTGGCCCAGATGACGTGGAGCGGCTCTCCGGAAAAAAATGTCTGCACCGGTGCCGATGTCTGGCGACCATTGATGGAGGCACATGCCGCCCGGCTACACGCCGCGATTGATGGCAATGCCGGTGGCCAGATCGCCGGTGTGCGGGATACGACCGGCATGGCGATCCCGCTGTCGTCGGACAAAGTGCTGGTGATGGCCTGCAAGGGCACCTTGGGTGTTGTATCCGTGACCCCTGTAGAGGACGGGCTGAAAGCTATCGGCGCGTGGCAGATACCCGACACTTAATTTAGGCCCATCGTCATGCGCAGGCCCTCTCTCAGAGGCCGCCAAGTATTTGAAGCTAAAGGATATGCGCTACTTCTTCAGCCAGCGATCTGACTTCGTTTGCTGCAGCACTGGTTTTTTTGCTTTCAATGGCGCCAAGGCCCTTGCCCAGCGATTCTGCAAACAGGATCCGGTTGCCCAGGCTTGTTTTCAGCACATCAGCTTCCAGTTCAGCGACCGCTTCCAGAACCTCAGCACCCAGCCGTGTCCCCGCGCGTGTGCGGTTCATTACGATGCAGGCACGTTTGCTGGCCCGATCCGCAAGATCCAGAACATCTTGTGTGGCCCAGATATCGACATGACTGGCGGACAAGGGCACTAGCACCAGATCAGCCGCCCTGAGCGCAGGTCGCAGATCACTGTCGGCCTTTGGGGGCGTATCAACGATAACAAAATCGACCTGTGCGCTGAGTGAGCGCAGTTCGTAGTTAATGCCCCAAGCGGTCGCTGTCGAAAACCTCAGGTTCGGGTCGTCGCCGTGGGTTTCAACCCGTTTCATGAACCATTTTCCGAGGCTGCCCTGCGGGTCGGTATCCAAAAGCGCGACAGATTTGCCTTGCGCGAGGAGTGCAGTCGCCAGATTGACGGTGACGGTCGTCTTGCCCGATCCGCCCTTTTGCTGAGCAACCGTGATGATACGTCCAGTCATGAGAAACACTTTCCAAGCTGTTTTTCTGCACCGCAGCATACACGAAACAAATCAGAAAGGCGAGTTCCCCGTGCAAAAGATGTGCCTATTCGCGTCAAACCGCTGGAAATTAGAGCAATTATGCCTGCAAAGCGGCCTGCATCACGGCATCTGCATCAAAGGGCATGCGCCGCAACCGAAGGCCCGAAGCAGCAAAGATCCCGTTCGCAATTGCAGCAACGGTCGGGCTCGGGCTTGCTTCTCCCGCCCCGACTGAAGGCGCGTGGCCAGCATCGATCAAGTGGATGTCAAACGTGGGGACATTGTCAAACCGCAGAACGGGATAGCTCTCCCAGTCGAGGCTTTCACGACCCTGCGGGCCCCATGTCACGCGTTCGTGCAAAGCCCAGCTTGCGCCTTGCAGCACGCCCCCTTCCAATTGCGCCAAAAGTCCATCGGCATCAACAATGCGGCCCGCATCCGCCACCAGGTGTACGTGGTGCAGCGCAACTGCGCCAACTTCAGTCACCGACAGGTCCACCGCCACGCCAACCCGTGTCATCGCGTTCTTGTACTGGGCGTAGGCAATACCGCGGCCGGACGCATCCGGGCCATCACAAGGACCGGCTAAGGCAAGGACATCGCGCAGCTTTTCCAACACGGCAATATCGCGCGGATCACTCAGATGCCGGATGCGAAAGGCAATCGGGTCGTCATCCGCCGCGACCGCCTGCTCGTCCATCATGCTCTCGATCGCCAGCACATTCGCGGGCGCACCCAGACAGCGCAGGGCAGAAGGCCTGAGCGGCAAATCTGGCACCAATGCCTTGACCATTCGCTTGTCTGCAAAGGTGTAAATCGGATCAAGGTTTCGGTGCAGACCTGCGTGGCGGTTCATATTGGGTTCAGGCACAAACCGAGGCACATCGCAATCGCGCGCAGCATTGGCCGCAAGCCGCGCTGGCCCCGCGCGGTTTGCGCCGGCGCGCGGCCTGCCGCGGTGGGTATCGCCGCGCGCCTCCATCCAGACCGCATCAATATGGCCCTCCGCACTCAAACGCGCCTCCAGCCGCACGGCCATTGCCGTGCCTACAGGTTCGCGCCCATGCTCGTCTGACCGCGTGTATTTGAGCAAAATTGGCGTTTCGGGCAGCGCTACGGCCACAAGTGCTGCCTCGAATGCGGCGTCATCTGCTGCGTTGTGCCCATAACAGCCCGAGCCGGGTACATGTTCCAGCACCACGTCCTTTGGCGCCATTCCCAGACTGTCAGCAATGCTGTCGCGCAGAAAATAGATGCCCTGACTGTGCGTCAGGATTTCCAGCTGACCACCGCTGAAAGTTGCCAACGCCGCAGAAGGACCCAGCGCCCCATGCAGCGTATAGGGCCGCTCGAAGGTTTCCGTGTAGGCCGGCGCATCGAGCGTCGGGGGAAGCGGCGCGTCTGGGTCGGGTTTGCCGTCAACAACTGAAAAGCGCTGTGCGTCGCGATCCGCCATCGCCTGAAAGATATCCCCTGTTGCAAGCTCTGGACCCAAATCCCAGACGCAGGCCGCCGCAAGGCTTGAGGCCGCACGCACCACCTGCCACTCCTGCGGCCCAGCGATGGCAAGAAACGCCCCGTCGCGGATGACGTGCACCCCCTTTTCCTCAAGGCGGGTGACTACAGTCGGGTCAAGCTTTGCAAGTTTTGCATCCGTTTTGGGAGGGCAGACGATGCGGGCGTGCAGCATGCCCGGGCGTTCCAAATCGTGCACATAGACATACCGGCCCTCAACCATGTCGCGCAGCCCGCGCGGCATCGCGTCGGGTATCGGCCCGTTCAAGACCCATGCAGGCGCTTGTGCATCAACCGGCAAGTCTGCGGGCAGGGCAACAAGTAGGTCGAGCAGGTCACATCTGTCGTTGGTGCCACGATGGCTGATCTGTCCATCTTCAAGAGACAGGGCTTCAACCTCCACCCCCAATGCATCCGCTGCAGCCGTCATAGCCCACTGACGTGCCGTTGCGCAGGCCAGACGCTGCGCGGCTCCTGACTGTTCAATAGAATTACTGCCAGAAGTGATACCTTCGTCAGGGCTGTCGTCAGTACGGACGGGGTCAATGTCGATGGTGTCAAACGGCAGGGCAAGCTCTTGAGCGGCGATGCACATCAACGCGGTGCTGATGCGCTGGCCCAAGTCCACCTTGCCTGTTCTCAGGTGAAGCCGTCCGTTTTTCACATGCAGCCAATCGCGTACCAGTGGATAATTTTCTAGGCTCATGCCTTGCGCTCCAACACATCCTCCGCAGCTTGCAGAACCCTTGGATGGCTGCCGCAGCGGCACAAATGCCCGGTAAGCGCGTCTTTCAAGCGGTCGCGGTCTGCCGGTACGCCCGCCTGCGCCAATGCGGTCACCTTTACCACAAGGCCTGCGGTGCAATATCCGCATTGCGCCGCGCGTGCTTTTGTAAACGCCTGCTGGACGCGGCGGCCCTCTGCACTGGCCGCCAGACCTTCGATTGTCGTTATGTCGCGGCCCTCGAACACCGCGACCGGGGTGGCACAGCTTTGCACAGCTTCGCCATCGGCCAGAACCGTGCAAGCTCCGCACTGCTCAAGACCGCATCCGATTTTGGTGCCTTTCAGCTTGAGTATGTCACGCAGAACATAGGCCAAAGGCGTGTCCGGATCGGTGCTGATCTGAACCTCTTCCCCGTTAACCCTTAGGCTTAGCACGGGTCGACTTTTTCCCAAGTCACGTCAAGTTCCACGTCGGCTGAACTGAACAGGTTCATGACAGGGCACCGGTACTCGACATTCTTGCGCAAACGGTCCAGACGTTCGTCACTTTCCGCGGTATGGATGCGGATGCGCATCTTGACGGAATTGAAATAGGGGCGCACGCCCTGAACGCCGCGGCTGCCGCGCTGGTCCACTTCGCCGTCCGCTTCGATATCAACGGCGGAATACTCGAATTTCATCGCCTCGGCGCAGCGGTTGATGATAACCCCCTCGCAGCCGCACAGAGAGGACAGCGTCATCTCGAGCGGCGTTGGGCCTGTGTTGCTTTCTTTCTCATCGGTAATGACAACATGGTCTCGCACCATCATGACACTGCGTGTCGTCGCCTCATTGCGCATGGTCACGCGGCGAATACCGATCGCCTTGCGCTTGGGATCAACACTGGGGGGTAAAAGTTCGTCGGTTGCAGTGGTCATATTGTTAACTCCAGTATGTCGAGACCGTTGTTTCGGTCGAGCAGGTAGATGCGGCCATCGTCGCCGACATCCACGTCGTTTGATTGTGGCGCCATGTCGCCCGGGCCTCGTTCGGGCATAAAGTAAGCGACCTCTTTGGGCGTCAGCGGATCGGCCAGATCAAGAACGCGCAGACCGCCGGCAAACCACGTGCAATAGACCAACGTGCTGTCGAGCTTTTCACGGAACTGATGCGCGCCAAAGCGGACACCCTCTTCGCCGACGTAAGGGCATGCACGCTCTGACAGATCCCACGCGGCCACAGGTTCCATCTTTTCAAGGTCGGTTACATCCATGACCCAGAGAAATCCGTGCAAACGCCCCGGTTGGTGCGCGTGCTCTTCGTCAATGGCCACCGCATAGCGGCGACCGCCAATCATCTGTTCGAGCGGCATCACAGTATGGGTGGGCTCGGGAATGGCGGCCGGCCAGATATAGCTTCCGATCTGGCGCGGGTTGGTCATGTCGGATGCATCAAGAACCCGCAGACCTGCGTGCCAGACGGCTGCCCAGAATTCATCGCCCACCCGCATCGCGTGGTGCAGGCGGTGGCTGTAGCCCACACCTGTCGGTGTCTCGCCCTGCGCCACATGTTGCCCCGGCATGTGCCAACGGGACACCTCTGTCGGATTGGAAGGATCCGACAGATCATAGATGACAAGGATATTGCCGACATAGCCCTCCATCTCCGTCGAGATGTAGGCGTAGTTTTCGTCCATATCGAACCGGTGTGTGCCAAAGCCATGCGTCTTGACGTATGACAGCAGTTTCGGCGCGGTTTTGTCAGAGATGTCCCAAACGCGGAACCCCCCGCCCGTATACCCCCGCTCAAGCGCAGCATCGAGATCTGGAATATCCTCCAACGTGACACCCAGTGCCTCGGCAATCTCTGCTTCGGTTTTTCCGGCGGCGCGCAGGGCTGGTATTTTTTCGCCCTTACGCAGGAAATGCCGCCGGTCCTGCTCGACGTTGGTAATCATGATGTCCCCGGCCACGCGCACCTTATGGGTATGCGACCACTCCGGCGGGTCAATATGCGCCACAACTTTGGGCGCTGCGGGATCTGAAATATCAATAATCGAGGTGCCGTGCGGCGGCTTCATATGGCCGACGTAGGCAAAGTCTCCCTGCACCACGACCTGACCGCCACCGGGTATATCCAGCCTGCCCAGATGCCGGACATTCTGTGACAGTGCCACATCGTATTCAACTTTCACCTTCATTGGATCACGATCTCCTTTTTCTTGCGGCGGCGCTCAAACACGATGGGCAATACCAGCGACACAACAAGCGCCACCCATAGGATGTTGCCCAATGTCGAAGAGAACAGCACCATGATATCGCCTTCGGATTTCTTCAGCGCGCGCAGGAAGTATGTCTCGAGCAGTGGTCCAAGGATCACCCCGATCAGAATGGCCGCAACATGGTAGCCAGTGCGGCGCGCGATATAGCCGACGACCCCAAAGGCCAGCGCGAGGTACATATCGAACATGTACTCGCGTGGTACAAAAGCACCTACCAGCGTGAAAGAGATGATCATCGGCGCCAGATAGATCGTCGGTACCGTGGTTACGCGGCTCATGTATCGGGACAAGGGGATAATCGTCAGGATCATCAGGAAGTATGACACCGCCATCGCGATAAACATCCCGTAGCCGACTTTCGGGTCCTGCTGGAACAGTGACGGTCCAAAGCTGACACCGTGGTACTGCATCACGACCAGCATGATGGCAGCCGTTGCCCCGCCCGGGATACCCAGCACCAAGAGCGGCACCAGCGTGCCCGAGGTGACACCGTTGTTGGCGCTTTCCGGCGCGACGAGCCCCTCGATATGGCCCGTGCCATATTTTTCGGGGGTCTTTGAGAAGGTCCGCGACTGCTGATAGGCAACAAAACTGGCAATCGAGGCACCCGCGCCAGGGATAACGCCGATGATAAGCCCGATGACCGATGTCCAGCAGATATGCGTCCAGCGCGTTAAGGCGTCACGCACCCCCTCAAAGGTGGCAGCCCAAGAGGGGTTCTCCATCGCTTCCTGCCCCTTCTTGGTCAGGATCACGCGTTTTTCGATGATAATAAAGGCTTCCGACACGGCGAAAAGACCAACCAGCGCGGGGATAAGCGGGACACCGTCGTAAAGCTCCAGAAAACCCATGGTGCCGCGCGGTGTCGCGTACACCACATCGGTGCCGATGGCACCCAGCATCAGACCAAAAAAGCCTGCGATCAGACCCTTCAGCATGTCTTGTGCGGCGATCGAGGCGATCAGCGAGATGCCAAAGAGCATAACAACAATCATTTCGACCGAGTGCATGTAAAAGCCTACGCGCGCCAGAAGCGGCATGGCGGCAATGGCGATGATGGTGGTCAACAGCCCCCCGAGTGAGGATGCCACAAAGGAAATGGCAAGCGCCTGCTGGCCGCGCCCCTGTTTGGTCATCGGATACCCATCGAGCGGCGTGGCCGCCGCACCTGCCGTGCCCGGAATATTCACAAGGATGGCCGGAATACCCGCCCCCATGCGCGCCGCGCAGTACAGCGAGACCATAAAGACAAGGCCCATCTGCAAGTCCATCGCAAGCGTCAGTGGCATCAGTATGATGATGGTGTTCGCGGCGGAAAAGCCCGGAATGCCGCCCACGATCAGGCCAAGGAAAATGGTGGGAATGATAACCCACCAATAGCCTATCGTCTCCAGAAAGACGGTACTGATGATTGCTGCGTCACCCATTGGCCATCACCACTTTCATCGTCTCTTCAAACCAGCCACGCGGGAACCTCGTGTCAAACGCGAGGATGAAAACCGCCCAGCCGCCAAGCGCCAGTACCGCCGAGACTATCGTCACCAGTCCCAGCCGCTTGAAGGCGCCAAGAATGGCCATGCTGGTCCACAAGAACAGAAAGGTGGTCAGGGTAAAGCCAAGCTCGTCGATGAACCAGCAAAAGCCGATGGTCGTAACCAGCAGCGCCACGCGACCCGTACGGATATCCTCAAAATTGATGAGGCTGGTGAAGGTAAAGCGCCCCTCGCCCCGCTTGAATTGACCGGCAACTTTGATGAAATAGAGCGCGCAGATGAACAGCAGCACGCCCCCGATCGCGAACGCACTGACCTGAGCGGTCCAGGGCGAATTCCAGATCGTGGAAAAGTAATAGAGCGTAAAGATCACCGCCAGAACGGGTATTACGAGGTCTGCACCCAAGTGTTTGGGCGCGCGGTTGGGATCATCTGCCATAAGAATTCCTGAAGCGTCGCGAAACGGGAGGATAGGATGTGGCCCGCACCGGCGTATCGGAAGCGCCGGTGCGGGCCTGTCAGTTTAGGCGCCGGTCAGCAGCGGTTTATACCGCTCGCCCAGTTCCAGCATGTCTTTGACAAACTGGCCGCATTCTTCGACACCGCCCCGATTGAGGTACTCGGGTGTGCCGCGCGCGGCGACATAGGACTCCAGCAGCGCCGGGTCTTCGAAGGTTGCGTTGAAGGTCGACACCAGCTTTTCGAAGCGGTCCGGATGGTTGTCAGCCGCCGCCTTGTGAATGCCGAACGCACGCGAAGACAACATCTCCGGCAAGTCCATGTCAAAGGCGTCGTTGATGTTCTGCGCGTTGTCCAGCGCGTCTCCGACCTTGTTTTCGCCAAAGACCAGCATGGTGCGCACACTGTCACCCGCCGAAATCACCGAACCTGATGTCAGAACCGAGAAGTCGACTTCGCCCGTGACCGCGCCAGCGACGGTGTTTTTGCCACCCGACAGCGGGATCAGGTTGAATTTGGCCCCTGTTGCTTCGCCCAGTGCCAGAATGCCGATGGACGCCGGGTGCGCCATACGGCTGGTCCCGACGGTCAGCGTACGCTTCTTGCCTTCTTCGACAATCTGATCGATCGACTGGAACGCGCTTTCGGCGCCGACAAAGGCGCAGCCCGGATCGGTATCAACGCGCCCGAAGTAGAAGTAATCGTTGATGTCAAAGGTCGGCGCCTGCACGGCCCAGTTCAACACTTCCGGCCCCATGTTGCCGAAAATCAGATTGTAGGCATCTGGCTCGGCCTTGCCCATGTAGATCTCATAGCCCACACGGCCCGAGGCACCGGGGTAGAAACCCGGTTCGAATTCGGCACCCAGCTTGTCTTTCCAGATGCTCGAAAAAGCGCGGAAATTGCGATCCGCACCACCGCCCTCGCGCGTGGGAATGTACACCGAAAGGTTACGTTCAGGATACGCCGCAGCCCGCAGGATACCCGGTGTCGCAAGGCTCATCGCTGAGGCCGCAAGACCGGTGCCGAGCAGTGTGCGGCGGTTCATCTTCAGTTTGGTCATATCAATATTCCTCCCTATTGATCTCTTATTCGGTTACGCCTTGTGATTGTTTGTCTCTCAGGCGCGACGCGGATACCTGAAAGCTAGGTCAAATTGTCGCATTATCCACTGCCAAGCTGCGATACGCCCGACCAGATCAACCGCAGTGCAAGTAGCGTGAGAACTGTGTTCAGCAGCATCAAAAACCGCCGTTCATCGATTTTGGTGAGGACCTGGCGACCGACGACAGTGCCTGCGAAACCAGCAGCAATCAGCAGGACAACAAACCAAATCCATTGTGCGAACGCGAACCCCAGAAATCCGAAGACGAGGATTTTCAACGCGTGCTGGATCGTCATCAGGGCCGCATGTGTCGCGACGTGACCCAGCCGGTCAAGGCCCTGTGCCTTGACAAAGGTCGCAACGAAGGGCCCCGTGCCCCCGAAAAACATGGTCAGAAAGCTGGAAAACACCCCTGTGATACCAGCGGAATCACGCATGAAGGCGGGCGGCTTGAAAAACACGGACCATAGGATGAAAGCCCCGACGCCAAGCTGAATGGCACCTGCTGGCAGTTGCACAACCATCGAGCCGCCGACCGTCACACCGATCACCGCTCCTAACACAAATGCAGGCAGCACGGCGCGCTTTACGTGCGCCAACATGATCGACAAGCGGCCCGCATTTGATCCCAACTGCACCAGACCATGCACGGGAATGATTGCCGACGCAGGCAGCAAGACAGCCATCACCGCAAGCATGACCGCCCCCCCGCCGATGCCAAAGGCAACAGTCATGAAAGACGTCACGAAACTCAATCCGGTAAGCGTCAGCGCAATGGGCCAGCCTAGGCCCGCGTGGATCAGATCCGCGCTCATCGAACAGCGTCCGGGAAAAGCTCTTCCGGCGTCACACAACGCGCGGCAAGGAATTGCTCGGACGAGTAGCGGCAGACTGCGTCAAGTTCGGCACGGTTTTCTTCAAATCCATAGGGCCAGTAGTTGTCGCCCATCGCGCCACGGGTGGCTTCCATAGCCTCGTTCAGCCAGGGTAAGGACAACCTGTTGGCCGAGCCAAGCCAGACTGCACGCAAGCGATCAAGGGCAAGATCGCGCGCCTCGGTAAATGCCGCATACAGCCGGACAGCCAGATCGGGGTCTTGCTCGATCAAAGACTTGCGTACTGCGATCACGTGCATGATCGGGAAAAACCCGGTGCGCGCGTGATAGGCACGTTCCGCTGCGCCAAAATCCGGTATGATGCGCTGAATGCGTGGATCGTTTTCCAGAAAAGCCTTTGGCGGGTTCGGCGCCAGCAGGCCGTCTATGTCGCCCGCCAAAAGCAGATCCTGCAGGGTTTCACCGTCCTTGATGGGTTCGACCACCATGCCTTTGGGAAGGTCCAGCGCAAGCCTTTCATGACGGACGCCGGCATCCAGCGCGCCGGTGCGCCAGTGTACACGCGCAGGGTCAACCCCGTGGTCGTCTCCCAGCAACCCGCGCATCCAAAGCGCAGCTGTCATCTGGTACTCTGGCACGCCCAGCCGTTTACCCGCCAGATCGTCCAGCCCGTTGATCCCCGAACCGGCCCGCGCATAAAACCCGCTGTGGCGGAACGCACGGCTGACGAACGCGGGAATGGCCGTGTAGGCGCAATCACCGCGTGACACTTGCAGGATGTAGCTGGAAATGGACAGCTCGGTGATGTCAAAGCGTGCTTCCTGAACCGCAATCGGGAATAGCTTGCCGGTCGGCAGGATATGGCTTTCGAACTCGACACCCGGCACAGAGACGCGCCCGTCATGCAAAGGCATGCAGCGGTCGTGATCCCATGTGGCCAGCGTCAGTTTCATGCACGAGCGCCCGCGTAGTATTCGATCCGGTGCTCAAGCCGTGCGATGACCTCAGCAAGGCTGAGTGCAAAAGCAAAGAGGATCAGAATGAGCGCCCAGAAATGCGCCATCAGGAAGTTTTGCGAATACAGCGAAAAGAGTGCACCGACACCGATGATCGACACCAGCAGTTGCCCGATGACCACGCCTTTGACACCGCGGATCACACCGAGACGCACGCCTGCCAGGATCTCGGGCATTGCCGACAGCAGGATGATTTTGAACCGCTCAAGACGCGACGCGCCAAAAGACGTAGACATCTCCATCAGCGACGGCGAAACATGCAGCACACCTGCCCGCGTATCCAGCGCTATGATCCAGACTGCGAACATGAAAACGGTGACAACAACGGTTGGCATGCCCATTCCAAAAATGATCATGATCACTGGCACCAATGCGGACAGAGGGGCGGAGAGAAAGATATTCACCCACATGTTCAGAAGGTTATCCGCGGCCTTCACAAGCCCCATCAACATGCCCAGACCGATACCGATCACGACCGCCAGCGCGAGCCCGCCAAGATAAGCCGTAACAGTGAGTGTGGCTGCTTCTGCAAAACTCGCTGTCGTCAGAACGTCGGGCAACGCCAACAGTACCTCTGAGAGCGGCGGGAACAACAAAAGCAACTCAAACTGTCCAACAATTTCCCAAAGCGCTGCCCAGAACAAAAGAGCCGCCGCCTTGGGCACTTTGAAGCCATAGAATTCCATCTGCTTACTCCACGTAGGCCCGCAGGCCCGCCCAAATTTCGTCGATCAGATCGAGGTATTCGGGATTGCGCCGGATCAGGTCGGGGTCACCAGAGCGATCAATCGCCGGATGCACGATGCGGTTAAGACGACCGGGCCGAGGGGACAGCATCACAATGCTGTCTGACAGATAAACCGCTTCTTCAATCGAGTGGGTTACAAGAATGAATGTCTTGTTCTCGACCTCACGCAGGCGGATCAGGTCTTCTTGGAACTTGCGGCGTGTTTGCTCGTCCACCGCCGAGAAGGGCTCGTCCATCAGCAACACGTCGGCATTGACTGCCAGAGCGCGCGCAAGGCCTACCCGCTGGCGCATCCCGCCGGAAAGCTCATGCGGGTATTTGTCCTCAAAACCGGCAAGCCCGACTTCGGCCACGTAATGGCGCGCGCGGTCCTCGCGTTCAGATTTTGCGACACCCTGCAACTCCAACCCAAAGGCTGCGTTGCGCAACACTGTGGCCCAAGGCATGAGGGCAAAGTCCTGAAAGACAAACGCCCGCTCAGGCCCCGGCCCCTTAACCGGCTTCCCGTTGACATCGACTTCGCCACTTGTCGGTTCAAGCAAGCCCGCTATGATTTTCAGGAGAGTTGTCTTGCCGCAGCCCGACGGGCCCAGCAAGGAAGTCAACTCGCCGCGTTTGAATGACAGGTTGATATCCTGCAGCGCGGTCACGCCGCCGCCGTAGACTTTGTGCAGCCCCCGCGTTTCGATGATCGCGTCGTTGGCTGTTTCGGCCTGCGTCTTGATTGCTGTTGTCATATTCATCAGGAGCCTCGTTTTTCAGGCCGGAAAATACTGGTTTCCAGACGGTGCAGCAGCGATACGGTGATGACCGCGAAAGCTACGATGGAGAAGATGGTGGCGTACATGTAGTCGAACTTGGCGATAGACCGGTTGAAGGTGATGAGATCACCGATCCCCGTCGGCGTGATAAGAAGCTCCGCCAGAACCACACCAGAGAACCCCTCGGCCACGCCAAGGCGGATACCTGCGAACATCATCGGGCTGGCGGCCGGCAGGATGATCTTGAAGACCTGCTGCTGACGCGACCCCATGAAACTTTGGCTCATGTCCACCAGAGACGGCGGCACATTGCGCACGGCTTTGTAGCTGTTGATCGCAATCACCGGCATCGCCAGCATGCAGACCGCCAGAACTTTGGACGTCAGGCCGATGCCGTATACGAAGGTAATCAGCGGGATCAGAGCCGCCATCGGTGCGGCCTGCATCGTGATAAAGACCGGGAGCGTGATCCATTCGGCGTCCTTGCGCAGCCCCATCAGAACGCCTGCGCCGACACCTATGCTCAGCGATATCACCAAGCCAATCACCAGTGGCTCTAGCGTGCGCGTGTATGCTTTCAGCAGGGAGCCGTCGGTGAGCATGTCCCACAGGGCGGCCATGGTCTCGAGAAAGGTCGGAAAGGCCCAGTTGAAATTGGTCCGACCGGCGATCTCCCAAACAGTGCAAAAAATTGCCAGCGACAGGAGACGCCACATGAGTGGCGTGCCTCCAAGCATCTCGAAAGCGCGGCTGGTCGGACCCTGCACGAGACCCGGTTCTGTCTGAACGGTCGACATTTGTGACGTCCTTGCGAAAAGTGTTTAAACCGCCCCGACCACAAAGGTCGGAGCGGTCATCGAGCTCTGCTCAGTTCATTGCTGCTTTGGCAGCATTCAGCGCCGAGAAATCCCAGAAATCAGACGGGTTCACGTCCGCTGGGTCACCTTCGACCTGTCCGGCGGCTGACAGGAACGCCATGTCATCCGCAGCATCGGATTCCTGGCCGCCGTTCAGCGGATAGATACCGTTGGCCACGGCTTCTTCATAGTATGGCACTGCGTCTGCGATTACGTCATCCGGCAGATCTGCGAGCAAGTTATACTGATCCCGGAGTTCGGCGACGATCGCCGGGTTTTCCGCGATGTCATTCCAAGTGCGCAGCAACTCTTCGACAAAAATCTGCATGTCGTCGGCACGCCCTTCAAGCACATCGGCCCGCGCGTACAGCGCCTCGTCCGTCGCGTTCACCCCGTCCAAAGGCAGCTTGGCAAACTTGTCCCCGCCCTTTTCCAGCAGTAAACGGAAGTTCGCGGCATCAACGATAGACGCGTTGATGGTGCCTTGCAGCATAGCACCCGCGCGCACTTCGGAGCCCGGCACATAAGAGATGTTGGCATATTCGATGCCGTGCACCTTCTCCATAAGACGCATCAGCGCCTCTGTGCCTGAACCGCGCGAGTGAACGGTAATCTCTTCGCCGTCCAGATCAGACCAGCCCGAATAGACTTCGGAATTGACGACCGGAAAGAACAGCAAAGTGGACATGCGGTAGAACATGCGGATCGGCGCTTTGGAGTTGGCCATGAAAGCATAAGGCGCGCCAACGCCGATATGCGCCTCGCCGGACAAAACCGCCTGAACGGCGACGTCTTCGGAATTGAAGAATGTCATCTCCATATCCACGCCACGTTCTTTCGCACGCTCCATCGCGATCAGCAGGTTAAGGCTCTCGACACTTGCGATATCGCCCAGACCGACGCGCAGAGTATCTGACGCCAATGCGCCGGTTGCGGTCATCGTCAGGGCCGTCACGGCACCTGCCGCTTTCAGCATAAGTCTTCTCGTTAAGGACATGGTTTCCTCCCTTGGTGCATGTCATTCATTACTGTCTTGTCAGCCCTCTTGCCGGGACCTTTCTGCGCGCTGATGCCTGGACCTCGTGCCCTATCCCTCCTCAAAGAGACGTTTAGACACAGAGATAAGGTGGCTGCGCATGCTCTCTTGCGCTGCATGCCGGTCGCGTCGCTCAATCGCTGCGGCAATGCGTTCGTGTTCCGCAAAACTGGAATGCTCGGCGGCAGGGCGCGGCGTACTGCGCGTGACCGCTCCGAAAGCGACGGCGCGGCGCACGCGGTTCAGTTGGTCGAAAAGACCGATCAGCAGTTCATTGTCGGATGCCTGTGCGATGGCACGATGAAACAGATCGTCCTGTGTCTCGTAGTCTTCCCAGTTAGATGCGGCACTCGCCCGCTCCAAAGCGTGGCGCATGCGCGTCACGGACTGAGCGGATGCATTCAATGCGGCCTCGCCGGCCAGTGCAGGTTCAATACACAAGCGCGCGCGCACCATGCGAAGTGGCGTGATCTGACGCGCGACATCCATCGTCCAGTCTGTGTCACCACCGCCAGCGCCCGCGCCCTCGCGCGCAATAAAAGTGCCTTTGCCAACATGGCGCCAGATAACCCCCTCGCGCTCCAAAGCATCAAAAGCCCGACGCAACGCACCACGGGGCATGCCAAGCGCACCAATCAACTGGCGCTCCGCCGGCAAACGGTCGCCTGGCTGAAACCCACCCTCTGCAATAAAATCGCGCACCTTTCCGATGATGTCAGCATCATCCGCAGGTCGATCAATTGCCGAATTGGTTCGGTATTGGTTATCCAATGTGTTCATATTGAGCCAAAATACCCCTCCAAAGGGATAAATCAATAACTATTTTTCCAATTTTATTAGATTGGTCTGGATTGATTTACAATTTGGTCCAGTATAAGACACCAGCAGAATCAAAATTCAGGGAGACTTCCATGTCCGATTTCGTGATCCCCACTCCGCCGACAGTGTCGGTACCCGTCGCAAGCGGTGGCGCCTTTCCGGTGCGCCGTGTTTATTGCATCGGGCGCAACTATGCGGCGCATGCCGTCGAGATGGGGCACGACCCGGACCGCGAACCACCTTTCTTTTTCCAAAAGAACCCCGACGACCTGAACACCACTGGCGAATTCCCTTATCCACCTCAAAGCAGTGACGTGCACCACGAGGCAGAGGTTGCCGTGTTTCTAAAGAGCGGCGGTACAGATATCCCGCTGGATCAAGCTCTTGACCATGTTTACGGGTATGCGCTGTCCCTCGACATGACCCGCCGCGACCTGCAGGGTGTCGCGAAAAAGATGGGCCGCCCCTGGGAAATCGGCAAAGCTTTCGATGCGTCCGCACCCGTGGGCCCGATCCACAAGGTCGAGGAGGTAGGCCACCTGAATGAAGGCAAACTGGAATTCAAAGTGAACGGCGAAGTGAAACAGGAAGGCGACCTGAACCAGATGATCTGGAAAGTGCCGGAGATGATCTCGTATCTCTCCGAATACTACACACTGGCGCCCGGCGACGTGATTTTGTCAGGTACACCCGCAGGTGTTGGCCCGGTGCAAAAAGGCGATGTTATGACCATAGCGGTAGAAGGTTTAGGCGAAATGGACGTCAAAGTTACCTGACGGCGTTTATCAATCGCGACACTAGCAAGACCGGCTACACGCCGGTCTTCTTCGTTTAGAGCTCAGGCGTTGCAGGACGTGAATTCAACTTCGGCGATGGCGTTGTTGCCGAATGTCGCCTCCGCGGTAGTCGCATAGCCGGTGACAACCGCCTTGGCCCCCGAGATTTCAGCGCCGGAAACCATTGTCTCTGATACGCCCCGCGTATCGTCAACGTCGATTGTAAAGGCAATGCTGGCACCAGGCGCGAGCCCAACGACCGGTAGGGTAATCTTGCTGTCACCGTCCTTTACCTCGGGAACACTGGCCAGAAACTCCTGACCGGCAACCATTTCAAGAGGTTGGAAAACGGACACGCCCGCACCCAGACTGGTGACGTCGAAAATCAAACCCGCCGCCGACGCACCCAGATCAAGGGTAACGGCGACCTCGCCCAACGGGCAGGCGCCCTGATTGGTAATCGAGAAGCGATCTTTCGGCGCGCCCTCGTCAAAACGAACAGTGATATCGGCACCAACGGGTGAGCCAACGACCAGTGCCAGAGCAAGATATGCTGCGTGTTTCACGGTATACTCCTATCTGTTTCATCAAAAATAGGGCGACCGGAGCGTTTGAACAGCCCGTGCAGCGGCTGGGAAAAAGGAATGCCGGCGCGGGTAGACCACAACAAAACGATTGACTGAAAAATCATTTCAGATTTACCGTCATGTCAAGCACTAGACACAAGTGTACAGTTATAGCGATCTGCTCGGGAGGACCCCTCATGAAGTCTCATTATCGTGTAGTTGTGATCGGCGGCGGCGTCGTCGGCGCATCGGTTCTGTACCATCTGGCAAAACTCGGATGGACAGATGTCTGCCTCACCGAACGCTCGGTTCTCACCGCAGGTTCCAGCTGGCATGCGGCCGGTGGCATTCACGCACTGAATGCCGACCCCAACATCGCGCAGCTGCAAGCCTACACCATCGACCTGCTCAGCGAGATCGAGAAAGAAAGCGGCCAGAACATCGGGTTACATATGACGGGCGGCCTCACGATGGCTGGCACACCTGACCGCTGGGAATGGTTGCAATCGGCCTATCGCACCTTCCAGTCGATCGGGATCGACGACTGTCGGCTTGTCACGGTCGAGGAAGCGCTGGAACTGAACCCGATCATGTCAGGGGACGGCCTTCTGGGCGGTATGTGGGCTGACCGCGAGGGCTATATTGACACCACCGGCACCGTGCATGCCTACGCCGGTGCCGCTAAGAAACGCGGTGCAACCGTGATCGAGCACAACCGTGTACTGGAGTTGAACCAGACGCTGGAAGGCTGGGAAGTTGTCACCGAAAAGGGCACTGTGTCATGTGAACATGTGGTCAATGCAGCCGGTCTCTGGGCCAAGCAGGTGGGCCGCATGGCGGGCATCGAACTACCCGTGAGCCCGCTAAACCATCACTACTTGATCTCTGACACGATCCCGCAGCTTGAAGAACTGGACTTCGAAGTGCCCATGACCGTCGACCTCGAAGGCTTCACCTACCTGAGACAGGATCAGAAAGGCGTTCTGCTTGGCATCTACGAAATAGATCACCAGCACTGGATGATGGATGGCGCGCCGTGGGAATACGGGTTTGAGCTGCAACAAGAAGACCCCGACCGGATTGAGCATGAACTGACATTGGGCTTTGAACGCTACCCCTGCCTGCAGGAGGTTGGCGTCAAGACATGGGTCAACGGCGCGTTCACCTTCTCGCCCGATGGCAATCCGCTGGTCGGACCTGTGCGCGGGAAACGTGGATATTGGTCCGCCTGCGCAGTGATGGCAGGTTTTTTGCAGGGCGGTGGTGTCGGCAAATCGCTGGCAGAGTGGATGATCCACGGCACGCCCGAGGCCGACGTCTACGGGATGGATGTGGCCCGCTATGGCATCTGGGCAGAGAACAAGCAGTACATCAAGGAAACCACCGGCCAGTTCTATACCCGGCGCTTCGTGATGACCTATCCGAATGAACAACTGCCGGCGGGCCGCCCGCTCAAGACCGCCGGCGCCTACGCAGACATGACCGCAGCAGGGTGCCAGTGGGGGCAAAGCTGGGATCTGGAGGTGCCATTGTACTTCGCCGAGCCGGGTTTCAACGAGACACCGTCGCTCAAGCGATCCAACGCGCACCCCATCGTCGAAGCCGAATGCCATGCCGTGCGCAGTGGCGTGGGCCTTCTCGATATCACTGGCTTTTCCCGGTTTGAAGTGACCGGCCCGAACGCGCAAAACTGGCTCGATCACATAATGGCGTCCAAGCTGCCGACACCGGGCCGTGCCAAACTGGCGCCTATGCTGGCCGAAGACGGCCGTCTGAAGGGTGACCTCACCGTCTTTAACTGGGGAGATGGCACATGGTGGATCATGGGCAGCTACTACCTGCGCCAGTGGCATGCACGCTGGTTCGACGATCACCTGACAGACGGCGTGACTGTGCGCGATCTGGGCGAGGACACGTCGGGTTTCTCTCTTGCGGGGCCCGCATCACTCAAGGTTATCGAAAAACTCACGGACGGCCCGATCGGCGATCTGAAGTTTATGGGCTGCGGGTCATTCGACATCGGGTTGTTGCGCTGCAAGGTCGGGCGGTTGTCCGTCGCAGGTGAGCTAGGCTACGAGATACACTGTCGCGCGGGCGATCACGCCGTGCTGCGCCAAGTCCTGCTTGATGCCGGCGCACAAGAGGGCATCCGCGAATATGGCTTCAACGCCCTGCTCTCGCTGCGACTTGAAAAGAGTTTTGGCATCTGGAACGCGGAGTTCACACAAGGCTACACCGCGGGCATGACCGGCATGGACCGTTGGATCGACTGGGACAAGGCCTTTGTTGGAAAATCCGCGGCCATCGCCGAACGTGACGGCAATGGCCCGGCACAAAAGCTTGTCACGCTTGAGATCGACGCCGAGGACGCGGATGCCAGTGGCTACGAACCCATCTGGTGCGGCGGCCAGCAGGTGGGCTTTGTCACCTCGGGCGGCTACGGCCACTGGACCCGCAAATCGCTGGCCATGGCTCTGGTCGATCAGGCACACTGTGCGCCGGGCACGGCCCTGAGCGTTCACGTTGTTGGTGTGGAGCGTAGCGCCAGGGTGATTGATCCCTCTCCCTACGACCCGGAAGGCAAGGCGATGCGCGGATGACAGACCCGCGCGCGAAGACACGCAGACGGACAAGGCGCGGCGCGGCAGGCCCTGCCGCCCCTCAGCGCAAAGTAGATTATCGTAATCTGCGCAATCCTTTCCCGCCGATGGAGGTTTTTTCCGCCGATCAGATCTCGGCCATGCATGACACGGCCCTGCGCACGCTGGAAGAGTTGGGCATCCGGGTGCTGTTGCCGGAAGCTGTCGAGCTTTTCAGAAAGGCGGGCGCCCGCGTCGAAGCCGAGATGGTCTACATCGGACGCGATATCATATCAGCGGCCCTCGAAACTGCGCCAAAGTCCATCACCGGACGGGCAGGTGCGCGGGAGCGTGATGTCCTGCTCGAACTCGGTACGCTGGTGTTTCAGCCCGGTGCCGGCGCACCGCATGCGACCGATCTGGTACGCGGACGCAGGCCCGGTTCAGCACAGGATTTTCGCGAGTATACCCAACTGTGCCACCACTTCGACGTGTTCCAAATGATGTCGCCCTCGGTTGAACCGCAGGATGTACCAACCCACTTGCGCCACTACTTCACCACCGAAACACAACTGAGCCTGACTGACAAATTTCCGTTCCTCTTTGCGCGCGGCACGCCACAGGCAACGGACTGTTTTGAAATGGTGCGCGACTTTCGCGGTGTCACGGATGCAGACTTCATGGCCGATCCGCACTGCTATACCATCATCAATACCAACAGCCCCCGCACATTGGATATTCCGATGGCACAGGGGTTGATTGATTTCGCCACACACGGGCAACTGTCGATCATTACGCCCTTTACACTGATGGGAGCCATGGCGCCGATTACTGTCGCGGGGGCCATCACGCTCAGCCACGCCGAAGCGCTGGCCGGCATTGCGTTGACACAGCTTGTACGAACAGGCGCACCGGTGTGCTATGGCACCTTCACCTCTAACGTTGACATGAAATCGGGCGCGCCCGCCTTTGGCACGCCGGCGCATTTTCAGGCCTCGCTGGCGGCGGGCCAGCTTGCGCGACTGACCGGCTTGCCGTGGCGTTCGGCTGCGGGGTCGGCCTCGAACACCAACGACGTGCAGGCGGCAAACGAAAACCAGATGGGTCTGTGGGGCTGCCTGATGGCCGGCGCGACAGTTGTGATCCATTCTGCAGGCTGGCTGGAAGGCGGACTGAGCGTGTCCTATGAGAAAATCGTCACCGATGTCGAAGTCCTGAATATGATTGCCGAACTCTGCGCCGGCGCACAGGCGGGCACCGACGAGATCGGCTTTGACACCGCCCTGCGCCATGTTCACCCCAGTGGCCACTTCTTTGACGCGCCTCAGACCATGGAGCGCTACTCAACCGCATTTTACGAACCCATTGTGCATGACTACGCCAACTTCGGCACATGGACCGAGCGCGGCGCTCTGGATGCCAACAGCCGTGCGACCCAGGTCTGGCAGGATATTCTGGCCGCCGATGTGCGTCCCGCAGTGGATGGCGACCGGCTCGACGTGCTGCGCGGCTTTATCGCAAAACGCACCGCCGAAGGCGGCGCACCTCCGGAGAGCTGATATGACTGGCCCGCTCCTGCACAGAGACAACCCTGACAGCGCACCTCTGGTCGGCAATGTCAAAGTGACGCGAGACGACTGGTTGAACACCGCACTTGACGCATTGGTCACAAACGGTGTGGAAGGGGTCAAGATACAAGCGATGGGCAGCGCCATGGGCGTTTCCAGATCAAGCTTTTACTGGTACTTCAAATCACGTCAGGACCTGCTCGACGCCCTGTTGGAGCATTGGCAAGCCACAAACACCGCAGCTCTGGTAGATATGGCGGACGCCCCTGCCGCCACGATCACGCAGGCGGTGGGCAATGTTTTCAGATGTGTCATCAACCCAGCCCTTTTCGACACGCGGTTGGATTTCGCTGTCCGCGACTGGGCACGCCGGTCAGAAAAGGTACGCACTGTGCTGCAAAGTTCGGACAGCCGGCGGCTGGGGGCCCTGCAAGCCATGTTCGAACGTTTCGGGTATCCTGAACTGGAAGCCGTCGCACGGGCGCGCATCCTGTATTACATGCAGATCGGATACGACGATGCACAACTCAATGAGCCGATGAACCTGCGCAACAAACTGGTACCCGCCTATCTTGTCGGCTTTACCGGCCAGACCCCTACCGCCGAAGAGATCGAGGCCCTGCGCGCCTACGCAAGCGCGCTTGAGACCTGAAAACGGGCTGGCTTTCTGTCGATTGGCGCTGAAAGTTTGCGCGAATATGCACATTCACCGCTTGTTGACGTGACAAAAAACAAACTATCTGGTTCAGTTAACACCTACCCCAGTGAAATGAGCCCGCCAATGTACCGCTTCCCCGCCCTGAACGGCCTTCTTTTTGCATTGCTGCTTGCGGCACCCTTGAGCACACCGACCAGCACGCTCGCCCAAGGCCGGCCGGCCACAGTCGGAGTGGAAACGGTTGAAATACAGCGTATTGCGGAAACCGTCCCGCTTTTTGCTGAGGTGGTCACCTCGCGTGAAGGCACCGTCGCCAGCCGCATCAGCGGCACGGTGGCCGAGGTTCTGGTGCTGGAAGGGGCGGTCGTGGAACGCGGTGACCTTCTGGTCCGTCTGGATACAGAGCTGCTGGAAATCTTTGCCAGACAGGCAGATGCCCGTCTGGCCGAGGCACGGGCCGGCATCACAATCGCGGAATCCAGCGTTGCACGCGCGGAAAACGCACTGGCCCGCATTGAAGGTCTGCGCGACACCGCTTCTTTCTCGACCAGCCGCTTTGACGATGCGCAAAGTGATTATTTCCAGACGCAGGGTCTGCTGGCCGAGGCCGAGGCCAGGGTAAAAACCGCCCAGGCCAATCTGGCTGAAACGCGTTACCAGTTAGACCGCGCGGAAATTACTGCACCGTTTCCCGGGATCGTGCTGGAAGTTGACACAAACCCCGGCGAGTTCATTGCTTCCGGCGCGCCGGTCGTCTCGCTGCTCGACACCGGCTCCATCGAGATCGAAGCCAGTGTCCCCTCGCGCTACGTCGGCGTGCTCGAACCGGGCCTCAAGGTGGACGGATACACCGAAACGAACGAACCGCTGGATCTGGAAATGCGTGTGCTTTTGCCCGTCGAGGATACGTCGACGCGGACCCGCCCTGTGCGCTTTACCTCAACACAGCCCAACGCGCTGGACCGCTTGGCCATTGGTCAATCCATCACCGTCAATATCCCGATCTCCTCCCCCCGCGACGTGCTGTCGGTGCCCAAAGACGCCTTGGTACAAGCCCGTGGCGGTTGGTCGGTATTTGTGGCCGACGAAGGCAAAGCGCAGCCCCGCACCGTACAGATTGGCGTGGCACTAGGGGACCGGTTCGAAGTTCTCGATGGTCTGGCCGAAGGTGACATCGTGGTCACCCGCGGCAACGAACGCTTGCGCCCGGGTCAGGACATCGCGCCGATGGGCGCGAGCAATTAGGGGACGGTCATGGATTTTATTCGCTTCGCCATTGAACGTCCCGTAGCGGTGATCGCTGCGGTTATTATGGCCGTTTTGTTCGGCCTGATCGCCGTCAGCCGCATTCCAATCCAACTGGCCCCTGACGTGCGCAAACCGATTGTTGTGATTGGCACAAACTGGCCCGGCGCCGCGCCTTCCGAAGTGGAACGCGAAATCATCAACCCGCAGGAAGAGGCCCTGCGCGGCCTTGAGGGTCTGGAGATCATGACCTCTCGAGCCCGCACCGGTGAGGCCGAGGTCACATTGGAATTCGGCGTGGGCACCGACATGGCCCAGTCGCTGCTGCTGGTTTCAAACCGGCTTGACCGCGTGGGGGACTACCCTGAAGAGGCAGGCGAGCCAACGCTGGACACCTCCGGCTCGGATGATAGCCCGATTGCGTGGATACTGCTTACCGCGCAAGAGGGTAACACCCGCAGCATGCCCACCTATGGCGATTTTGTCGAAGACATCATTCAGGACCGGATTGAGCGCATCGAAGGCGTGTCCGCCGTGAACGTTTTTGGCGGCGTGACACGCGAGTTGCAGGTGGTCGTGGACCCGCGGCGGCTGGCACGCTTCGACCTGACCGTGCCCGAAGTCGTGCGCATATTGCGCAACGAAAACATATCACTGTCCGCTGGTGACGTGGAAGAAGGCAAACGCCGCTACGTGGTACGTGCCGAGGGCAACCTCAACACAGTGGCCGCCATTGAAGAGGTCGTATTGCGGTCCGACATCGGGTCGGGCGGGTCAGGCCGGGTGCGCGTGGGCGACGTGGCGGATGTCGCTTTCGCGTTTCAGGACTCTACCTCGCGGCTGCGCTTTCGTGGCGAACCCGGGCTGGCCTTCAACATCGTGCGCGAACCGGGAGCCAATGTCATCGAGACAATGGAAGCCGTGCAAGAAGTGCTGGCCGAGTTGCGCGAAGGCTCCGTGGCCGACGCGGGCCTGAACATGCGTCAAGCCTATGACGAAACGATTTACATCAACGGGGCAATTCAGCTTGTCACCCAGAACATCTGGATCGGCGGCGCATTGGCGGCAGCGGTGCTGCTGGCATTCCTGCGCAGTCCGCGTGCCACGCTGGTGGTGTCGCTGGCAATCCCCGTCAGCATCGTGGCAACCTTCGTCGCGATGGCAGCCACCGGCAGAACGCTGAATGTGATCTCGCTTGCCGGTATCGCCTTTGCAGTGGGGATGATCGTCGATGCGGCCATTGTCGTGCTGGAAAACATCTACAGGCTACGCGAGGAGGGCAAATCCAGACGAGAAGCTGCCTATCTTGGCGCCAAGCAAGTCTGGGGCGCCATTCTTGTGTCGGCCCTTACGACCGTGCTGGTCTTTGTCCCGATCCTTATCATGCAGCTTGAAGCGGGACAGCTTTTTCGCGACATCGCGGTGGCGATCTCGGTTTCGGTGCTGCTGTCGCTGGTGGTCGCGGTCACCGTTATCCCCGCGCTTGCGAGCCGCCTGCTGACCAAAGGCCCGCAAACCAAAGTAGGTATCTGGGGCCTCGACCATCTTGCCCGCGGCTTCCATCGGCTGGTCATGGCCTATGTGCGAATGACCGTGCGCTTTCGAGCCCTTGGGCTCTTTATGGTTGCGGCCATCGCGGGCGGAGCCGCCATCGCGACGGTGACTTTCCTGCCGCGGCTTGAATATCTGCCCGAGGGCAACCGAAATCTGGTCTTTGGTGTGATCATACCGCCACCCGGCTACAACCTCGACACCACTGAAACCATCGCTGAACGGATCGAAACCGTCGCCCAACCTCTATGGGAGGCAAATCCCGCCCCTCAAACCGATGACGGCACGCCGACCATCGACAACTTCTTTTTTGTGGCGCGCCCCGGCGCAACTTTCGTCGGAGCCTCCGCCGTGGACGGCACCCGTGCGGGCGATCTTATCCCCGTACTGTCGCGTCCGATCTTTGCCGAACCCGGCACGTTCGGTTTTATGACACAGCCCTCGCTTTTCGGCCGCGGAGTCGGTGGTGGCAGAACCATCGAACTCAATATCTCCGGTCAGGAACTAGAAGATATCCTGTCAGTGGCAGGACAGGCCGCAGGCACCATTTCACAACTTCTGCCGCGCTCGGAAGGGCATCAGTTCCGCCCGATCCCCGGGCTTGAGCTTGGCGCACCGGAAGTGCGTTTGATGCCGGACCGTCTGCGGCTTGCCGACGCAGGGCTCACAGCCTCGGATCTGGCTGTGACTGTGGATGCCTTCAACGACGGTTTGCGGATTGCCGAGATCACCGTCGGGGCGGAACGTATCAATCTGATGCTCAAGGGGGACCCCGGCCTGCAATTGCAACAGCGCACGCAAGACATCGGCAACTACCCGGTCGTTACGCCTTCGGGCCAGATCGTGCCTGTGTCTGCGCTTGCGGATGTCGTCGTAACCGCAGGGCCCACCGAAATCAGGCACCGCGACCGGCTGCGTACCGTCACGCTCGAGGTGCGCCCCTCCGACGCGCTGCCGCTTGAAGCGGCTGTCGAACTCCTGGAAACGGAAGTGGTGCAAGTGTTGGAAGAGCGCGGCCTGCCCAATGGGGTGCGCGTCACCGTGTCCGGCACCGCCGACCAGCTCAGCCAGACATGGGAAGCCATCCAGATCAACCTTGCCGTGGCGCTTATCATCGTCTTTCTTGTGATGGCCATCCTGTTTGAAAGCTTCGTATTACCGCTTGTGATCCTGATCTCGGTTCCTGTCGCCGCGGCAGGCGGCGTAGGGGGGTTGGCGCTGCTCAACACGTTCCAGACGCAACCTCTGGATATGCTCACACTGCTGGGCTTTATCATCCTGGTGGGGATCGTGGTGAACAATGCGATCCTGATCGTACACCAGACGCTTTACCACCTGCGCGACGAGGGCATGGCCCCCATCGACGCCATCGAAGAGGCAACCCGCAACCGCATCCGGCCTATCTTTATGTCCACCTTGACCTCCGTTTTTGGCATGCTGCCACTGGTGGTATTTCCGGGCGAAGGATCGGAGCTGTACCGTGGTCTGGGCGCTGTTGTCGTCGGGGGGCTGTCAATGTCGGCGTTCCTGACACTGCTGACAGTCCCACCGCTCTTGCGCCTGTGCGTGCGTGCGCCGGTGGAAGACGACGAGAAACTGGTCAGCCGCGCACCGGCGGAATAACCGCCCACGCGCGTCAGGCTACTTGCGCCAATGCGTGGGAACGATAATCAACGCCCCGACCGACGCGGCGATCGCGTTTACACCGGGGCTGCGAAACCCGATGCCAAACATGAGAGTGACGAAATACATCAAAAAGGCTCCGCCCACGCATATGATGATGCTCTGGACATAGCCATTATGTGTAAACCCCGATTTTTCCGAGGCATAGCCAACAATACCCGCGATCACGACTGTGCCGATCAGAATGGGAAACATCAGCCTTCTCCTCCGAAAGTATCGCCGGCCTGCAAGGGCCAGCCATTGAGGAAGGTTGCCGCATCCTGTGCACCTTTTCCAGCCCGTTGCAGGGTCAGGACCTCGACCGCACCTTCACCACAGGCCACACGCAGCGGGTCGAGCAACACAGTTCCAGGCGCACCCGAACCTGCCGCGCTCACGCGAGAGGCCAAAAGCTTGATGCGCGTCTCTCTCTGCTGCGTCCAGGCACCGGGAAAGGGTGACAGGCCACGGATGAGCCTGTCAACCTCGACCGCGGATTTACTCCAGTCGATCCGTGCCTCGGCCTTATCGATCTTGGCCGCGTAGGTAACCCCCTGGTCTGGCTGCGGTTCTGGCACCAGCCTGTCAAGGTTCGCCAGAACGTCGACGATCTGCTGCGCGCCCAAGACGCTTAACCGGTCGTGCAGCAGCGCCGTTGTCTCTTCGGGACTGATGTCTACAGTTGCCCGCTGCAATACAGGCCCTGTATCAAGACCAGCTTCCATCTGCATGATGCAAACGCCAGTTAGCTGATCGCCCGCAAGAATGGCCCGGTGAATCGGGGCGGCACCACGCCAACGCGGCAGCAGGCTGGCATGGATATTCAGGCATCCCCGCCGGGGCATATCCAGAATGGCTTGCGGCAGAATAAGACCATAGGCCACGACGACAGCAACCTCGGCGTTCAGCGCTGCAAACTCGGCCTGCGCCTCTGCACCCTTCAGCGACACCGGATGTCTCACTTGCAGACCAAGGGCCTCAGCCCGCGCCTGAACGGGGCTGGGGCGGTCTTTCTTGCCGCGCCCAGCGGGGCGGGGCGGCTGACAATAGACAGCCACAACCTCATGACCGGCGGTCACCAACGCGTCCAGCACTGGCACCGAAAACTCCGGCGTGCCCATGAAAACGACGCGCATCACGCCTCCGCCAGACAATGGGCCGGGCCGCCGTCCTGAGACGAAACGGCGACTTTGCCGGACCCCGAACGGTTTGGTGAATGACCCATGGTCACGCCTTCAGCTTTCGCGCCCGCCGCAGCAGCATATCGCGCTTTACCTTACTCAGACGATCAAAATACATCTTGCCGTTCAGGTGATCGATCTGGTGTTGCACGCTTGTTGCCTCCAGCCCGACAAAGTCGCGCCTCACATACATCCCGGCCTCATCCAAAAAACGGACTGACACGCCGCGCGGCCTTTTGACTGCGGCATAGACACCGGGCAGGTTCGGACTGGCTTCCTCGTGACTATTGAGCACCGAAGAGGCATCGAGGATTTCCGGATTGGCCATGCGTATCCGCCGGTTGCGCGCGTCCGATGCATCCACCACGGCCAGCCGCAGCATAATCCCGATCTGTGGAGCCGCCAGTCCGACACCCGGCATTGCATCCATCGTGTCGATCAGGTCGTCCCAGATCGTCCGGATTTCGTCCGTGATCTCGGAAACAGGGTCGGCCGCGGTACGCAGCCGCGCGTCAGGCCAGTTCAGGAACGGTTGCACGGTCACACCGGCACCTCGCGATACGCCTGCAAAATCGTCGCGCGCACCGCAGGTGCCACACGGTCAAGCGTCACGGTGCCGTTCAAGTGATCCAGTTCGTGCTGCGCGCAGGCGGCCGCAAACCCGTCAAAGCGGCGCTGCTGCGGCGCGCCGTCCAGATCGTGCCACCGCATCTCAACCCACGCAGGCCTGCTGACCCCCGCCAAGACGCCGGGGATAGACAAACAGCCCTCGTCGTTTTCAACAAGCTCTGTACTTGCGTCGACAATTTCAGGATCCACAAAAACCTCTGGGCTGCGCGGCCCGTCCTTCCATGCAACATCCATCACAAAGAGACGCTGCAGCACGGCGACCTGCGGCGCGGCAAGCCCTCTGCCCGGCGCTGCATACATCGTCTCAAGCATGTCCGACGCCAGCGCCCGCACCTCATCCGTGACCGCTCCGACCGGGGCGCATTGCAGGCCCAGCCTCGGATCAGGCCAGCGCAAAATCTCCAACACACTCACGGACGCGCAAGCTCCCTCTTGAGCTTGACCATTTTGCGGGTGATGATCTGCCGCTTCAGCGGTTTGAGGTAATCGATAAAAAGCTTTCCATCCAAGTGATCGATCTCGTGCTGTACGCAGGTTGCCCACAGATCGGTGAAAACTTCCGTCTGCTCAACCCCGTCCCGGTCCATCCATCGCACCTCAACCTCCGACGGTCGTGTAACATCCGCAAACTGCTCGGGGATGGACAAACAGCCCTCTTCGTAGACGCGCGTCTCATCCGATGACGAGATCACCTCCGGATTGAACATCACCAAAGGGCGCGGAGTGTCATCAGGGTCCTTGATGCAGTCCGCAACCACGACGCGCTGCAACACGCCCACCTGCGGCGCGGCAAGCCCGATGCCCGGCGCGTCATACATCGTTTCAAGCATATCGTCGGCCAGCGTCCGCAACGCGTCGCTGATATCCTCAACAGGCTCGGCAACTTTTTTCAGCCGCGGATCGGGGTGCAAGATGATATTTCTCTTCATGGAGTCCATTTAGGTGATGCGCGGATGCTGTGCAACACAACTTGGCCTTGCCCCTATGGCTCGAAACGTTAGCTTGCTGCCGAATCGCAACCAAGGAGCTTTCATGTCTTTCAACGATCCGATCGACCGCCGCGGCACGCATGCCAGCAAATGGGATCTGATGGAGACGCTCTATGGCGTCTCACCCGAAGACGGGATCGGCATGTGGACCGCCGATAGCGACTATCCGACCGCTCCTTGCGTGATCGAAGCGGTGCGTCGGGCCGCTGACCACGGCGTCTTTGGATATATGCACATCCATGACGACTATCTGAAAGCCATCCAGTGGTGGATGCGTACCCGCCACAACTGGCAGATCGACACATCGTGGATTCTCACAACGCAAGGCTTGGGCAATGCAATTGCGCTGTGTCTTGACGTCTGGACAGACCCGGGCGCACGGGTTGTGACCTTCACGCCAGTCTATCATGAATTCCGCATAAAGATCGAAAAAGCCGGCCGTGAGGTTGTCGCTTGCCCTCTCAAACGCACGGGCGACACCTATGTGCTCGATCTGGAAGACGCACAATCGCGGCTCGACGGGACGGAACAGATGCTAATTTGGTGTTCACCGCAAAACCCGTCAGGCCGCGTCTGGACCGCCGACGAGCTGCGCGCGGTTGCTGAATTCGCCACCCGCAACAACCTGCTGATCGTCTCGGATGAAATTCACCATGACCTGCTGTACCCCGGACACACCTTTGTGCCCATGCATACCGCAGCACCTGAGGCTACCGAGAGGATGGTGCTGCTCACAGCCGCTTCCAAAACCTTCAACATCGCAGGGCAACGCACAGGCAACATGATTATCCCCGATGCAAAGCTGCGCAGCGAGATGGCGCGCCGGCTCGCCATGCTTGACTACAAGCCGTCTGCGCTGGGGGTCACTATGATTACTGCCGCTTATTCACCGGAAGGGGCGGTATGGGCCGACGCGCAGATGGCGCATCTCGATGCCAACCGCACGATTTTTGACGCAGCAGTAAATGCTATTCCGGGCGTGCGCTCGCTCCCGCTGCAATCGACGTTTCTCGCCTGGGTCGATTTTTCCGGCACCGGCATGACGCATGCGGAAATTAATGAACGGGTCCGACAAAAGGCGCGCATCGCCCCCAGCGACGGGCCCACCTTCGGTCCGGGCGGCGAAAGCTTTCTGCGGTTCAACCTCGCCACGCAGCGCGCACGCGTCCAAGAGGCTTGCGCGCGACTGCAAGACGCCTTTTGCGATCTTCAGTAAGGCTTATCGTGCGTCTTCGATCAGCCCCGCGGGCGCATGATCAAGGATCTCGAAATCCACTGCAGGTTTTTCAGCAACTGCCGTGGCACGCTTGAATTCGTAGCGGCGCTCACCGCCCTCTTCTTCACTGGTCACGATCAGACACTGAAACAGGTGGATCGCCCCGTCATAAAGGTCGACAAATCCGCGCAGCGGGGGCGCTTCGGCTTCCACCGCGAAACCGGTTTTCCACATGCGCAGAACCGGCAACACGTTGTCACCCAGATTAACCCTCAACCGTGAAGACTTTTTCAATCCCTCAATCCGCGCCTGATCCAGACCGGCTTGAATTTCTTTGGAAAATACCGCTTCCACAATACCGTACTCCTATCATCCCCAAATCAACAAATGTCCGAATCCATTGAAAAATCAAGCAAAGTTTTGCCACTTTTTTGCCGCAGTGCCGCCATGGATGTGCATCCATGCAGCCTTGATGCGCGCCCAGGACGCTAGGCAAGATGTGCCGCGCAGACTAACTATCGCCCTAGAAAAAAGGAGTTTGACATGGGTCTTTTGGTAGACGGTGAGTGGCGCGATCAATGGTATGACACCAAATCGACCGGTGGAAAATTCAAGCGGCAAGAATCGAAATTTCGTAACTGGGTGACCCCTGACGGCGCTGCCGGCCCCTCCGGAGAGGGTGGTTTCCAAGCCGATTCGGGCCGTTATCACCTCTATGTCAGCTATGCCTGCCCATGGGCGCACCGCGCCTTGATTTTCCGCGTGCTCAAAGGGTTGGAGCCACATATCGACATTTCTGCGGTGCATCCTGACATGTTGACCGAAGGGTGGACATTTGACACGGACGCCGACGGCGCGACGGGTGACACGCTCTACGGGCTACCCTTTGCACGGGATGTCTACACCCGCGCCGATCCGGTCTTCACAGGGCGTGTCACCGTACCAATCCTGTGGGACAAGGAGCGTCAGACGATCGTGTCAAACGAAAGCTCTGAAATCATCCGGATGTTCAACAGCGCCTTTAACCACATCACCGGCAATGAAACGGACTACTGGCCCAACGCCCTGCATGACCAGATTGCGCCGGTGAACGACCGCATCTACGACACCTTGAACAACGGCGTTTACAAATGCGGTTTTGCCACAACGCAAGAGGCCTATGACGCCGCGGTCGGCCCGCTGTTTGACACGCTGGACTGGATCGAGACGCGCCTTGCGGACAACCTCTACCTGATGGGCGACATCCTCACCGAAGCGGACTGGCGGCTCTTTACCACGCTGATCCGCTTTGACCCGGTCTATCACCTGCACTTCAAATGCAACAAAAAGCGGCTGATCGACTACCCCAATATCTGGGCCTATACCCGCGCGCTCTACCAGATGCCCGGCGTGGCCGAGACCGTGAACTTTGCGCATATCGTGCGGCATTACCACTACAGCCACGACAGCATCAACCCGCACCGGATCATACCCGTGAACCCTGATCTCGACTATGCCGCACCACACGGGCGCGGCTAAGGGACGCCAGGTCAAAAAGATGCGCTGGAGCCTGCGCCTAGGCGGGGCCGTTATACTCTACAATCGCCGCCAGATCCTCCGGCGGCGTCGCAGACTGCACAAAGGCGCATGCATTCGGGGCGAACGAGAAAATCGACCCGTCCGAAAAGAAGGATGTGTTGGTGACGAAAATCACCCGCGCATCGGGGAGCCTGTAACTGGCGTAATCCGCAACTGCCAACGCCGAGCCATCCGTCAGCATCAGGTTGAGGATGATGACATCCGCCCGCCAAATCCTCAGCCGCTCCAAAGCCGCGCTTTGCGTGCGCGCGTGTTTCACGGTCATTCCCAGACGTTCCAGATGCCGCGCCCAGACCAGCGCGAGGCCGTCCTCGCTTTCAACGATCAAGACTTTCATAAGACCTCCACCCCACGTGTGGTGCAAATTTTTTGCATATCCTCTTGGTCTGCCTGAAAGGTTAAGAAAGCGTTAATGCTTTCGCTACAAAGGTAATGGTTTCGGTGAGACTTCAATAACCGGCTGGTTTCCGCCAACCGCAATGGCTAACAGTGCAGTGAACAGCACAAACGTTCTTGATCGGGGGCACTGTTGACGGCTTTAAAGAGGGATCACGGCGGCGGCATAGACGCGGCCCGCGCGATCTACGGTGGCGCACGAATCGCGTGGGCTGACCTGTCTACCGGTATCAATCCCACGGCCTATCCCGCCTCCGGACTTGCGCCAGATGCCTGGACCGCCCTGCCTGATGCGGCAGCGATGGAGCGTCTGTGCGACACAGCGCGCAGGTTCTGGCAGGTCCCGCGCGAAGCGGCAATTCTCGCAGCCCCCGGCGCCTCTGCCCTAATCGCCCAGATACCGGCGCTGCGACAAAGCGCAAAGGTCCTTATCCCGACACCGACCTATAACGAACATGCCGCCGCATTCTACGCTCACGGCTGGGACGTCGCCGCATCAACCGACGCCGAAGCGCAGGTGGTCGTAAACCCCAACAACCCCACCGGCGACTTCTGGCGCGCAGAAACCCTGCCCCTGCGCCGGGCCGCCCTTACCGTGATCGACGAAAGCTTCTGCGACGTGGCGCCGGACCGTTCCCTGATCGACATGTCGACCGCGCCGGGCACCCTCATTCTGAAAAGCTTTGGTAAATTCTGGGGGCTCGCAGGCCTGCGTCTGGGCTTTGCAATCGGCGATCCTGCATTGATTGCGCGTCTGGGTACGCTGCTTGGCCCATGGGCCGTGTCAGGGCCCGCGCTGCATCTGGGTGCTACAGCCCTCGGCGACCACGCATGGGCCGCACAAACCCGCGCGCGGCTTTCGGAGGACAGCAACAGGCTCGACCGGGTGATGCAGCGCGCAGGCGCAGGGATCACCGGCGGTACGACGCTCTTTCGCCTCTACACTGTGGACGACGCGGCTCAGTGGCAGACAAGGCTGGCCCGACACCACATCTGGTCGCGCGTCTTTCCCTACAATACCCGCTGGCTGCGTCTGGGCCTGCCGCACGCACTGCACTGGCCACGGCTCGAGGCCGCACTTGCATGATGACGACGGCGGCCGTTCTGTCCATCGCCATGCTGCTCGACGCTGCCTTTGGTGAACCAGACTGGCTCTGGTCACGGCTGCCCCACCCTGCGGTCGTGATGGGGCGAGCCATCGGCTGGATGGACAACCGCTTTAACCGTGGGCGCACACGCAGACTGAGGGGCGCGCTGGTTCTTGTCGCGCTGGTGGCGGGTGGGCTGGCCTGCGGCTGGCTTTTGTCCCTGCCGGGCCCCGTGGTCGAGGCGGTCTGTGCTGCGATCCTGCTGGCGCAACGCTCGCTGACGGAACACGTCGCCGCCGTTGCCAGCGGACTCCGCCGCTCCTTGGCAGATGGGCGCGCGGCTGTGGCCATGATTGTCAGCCGTGATACCTCTGCGATGAACGACGCAGACGTGGCCCGCGCCGCAATCGAAAGCGCCGCGGAAAACCTTTCTGACGGCGTGATCGCACCCGCCTTTTGGTTTCTGGTCGGCGGCCTGCCCGCCATGATCGCCTACAAATGCATCAATACCGCCGACAGCATGATTGGCTACCGCACCGCGCGTCACGAAGCCTTTGGCTGGGCCGCAGCGCGCAGCGACGATCTCGCCAATCTGATCCCTGCGCGCCTGACGGCACTGCTTCTCGCACTTTGCGGTGGCTGCCTGAACGCCGCCGGCATCTGGCGTGACGCGCGCCTGCACCGTTCGCCCAACGCGGGGTGGCCCGAGGCTGCGATGGCCCGTAGCCTCGGCATCGCTCTTGCCGGACCTCGCACCTACGACGGCGCCCGCCGCGACTTTCCTTGGGTCAACGAAGCGGCGCGACGCAAACTGGAGCCTGTGGACATTGACGCGAGTATCGTCATGCTGTGGAAAGCATGGGGCGTTATGCTCTTGCTGTCTGGCCTGACCGCATACCTGACACTGTAGAACCGGAGAATGAAAATGCGCCTTCTTGCCATCGTCACCGCACTTGCGCTTGCGGCCACTTCGCTTCCCGCACTTGCAGCCTGCGGCGGCAGTTTCCAGAACTTTGTCCGCGACATGAAGACAGAAGCGGTACAGAAAGGTCACGACAGGGCCGCGGTTGACAGGTTCTTTTCCAGTGTTCGTCAAAGCCAGAGTGTCCTGCGCGCCGACCGCGATCAGGGCATGTTCCAGCGTCCATTTCTCGACTTTTCAAACAACCTGATTTCTGATGCGCGTCTCAGAAAAGGCCAGCAACTGGGCCGCCAATATGACGCTGTATTTGACGCGATTGACCGCCGCTATGGGGTGTCACGCGGCGTGTTGCTGGCGTTTTGGGCATTTGAAACCGCCTACGGCACCTATCAGGGAGATTTCAACACCGCCAGCGCGCTGGTGACGCTGGCGCATGACTGCAGGCGGCCCGACCTGTTTCGCCCGCAGGTCTTTGCCGCGATCGAGCTTTACGAAAGAGGCGATTTCGACCCGGGCACGACAACAGGGGCCTGGGCGGGCGAGATCGGAATGCTCCAGAAGTTGCCGCGCGACATCCTCGAAAGCGGAGTGGACGGCGACGGCGACGGCCATGTACGCCTCAAGACCTCCGCCCCCGATGCGCTGCTATCGGGCGCGGCGATGCTGTCCAAGTTCGGTTGGCGCCCCGGAGAGCCATGGCTGCAGGAAGTGACCGTGCCGGCCACGCTCGACTGGTCGCAGACCGGCATCCATAGCACGCAACCTGTGCGCACATGGGCAGCGCAGGGCGTCAAACCACGCAATGGCGTGCTGCCCAAGAACCTCAAAGCGTCCCTCATCCTGCCCCAGGGCCATAAAGGCCCCGCCTTCCTGACCTATCCCAATTTCAACGTCTACTTCGACTGGAACCAAAGCTTTACCTACGTGGTCACCGCCGCCTATTTCGCAACCCTGATCGAAGGCGCCCCCAAGATGAAACGCGGCGCGCCAGACAAGGGGCTGAACGGGCAGCAAATGGTCGCTTTGCAAAAAAAACTGCAGGCCCGCGGACATGATGTCGGCGCTGCCGACGGCATTCTGGGCGCGCGCACGCGGATCGCGGTGCAGAAGGAACAAAAGCGCCTCGGCTTGCCGGCAGATGCATGGCCCACGCCGGCCTTACTGGGCGCTTTGTAGCGCCGGAACGCATGCAGGCACGCGCGGTTTACCGGTCCTTAGGGCTTTGCGGACATAATACGCGATGACACACACATTCAGGTCTAATTCACTGACCCTGCGCAGGAAATATCCGCGCGGGGACTTTTTTGTGCCGGTCTCACTCGATGGGCCGGATGGGAAAGCGCAACCCGTTTTCCGTCAGCAAGACAATACGCCCCGCCGCCTCGACATAGCGGTCGCAGCGTGAAAACCCGTTGCGATAGGCGATACACACAATTCCCTCTGCATCTATGTCGTATTGACCAAAGGCCGACTCGCCCGAGGCATAGGTATAAGAGTAAGCGCCCCCGACCGAGTATTTCGACCGCCCGTCATCGTAAAACACAATAGTGCGGCCCGCGGTCAGCGCCTCGACCTCCGCGCGAGACAACACGCGGTCAGTCTCGCGCAGTGCCCACTCGGCCGCCATCAGCGGCAAAGACGCCAGGGCCGCAGCCAGTGCAATCAGGAAGGTCCGGAACGCTCGCATACAGCAACAGTAGTCGCTGGGATGCAAAAGTCTGCACACAATGAAGTGACCGTTCCCGCACCGGGTCTAGGCGACCAGCGTTTCGGCCTTTTTAAGGTCAACCGATACCAGTTGGCTGACACCCTGCTCAGCCATAGTGACCCCAAAGAGCCGGTCCATCCGCGCCATGGTCACCGCATGGTGCGTGATTATCAAAAACCGTGTCTCGGTCTGGCGGCACATCTCGTCCAAAAGATCGCAAAACCTTGTCACATTGGCATCATCAAGCGGCGCATCCACCTCGTCCAGCACACAGATTGGCGCTGGATTGGCCAGAAAGACCGCAAAGATCAGCGCCATCGCGGTCAGTGTCTGTTCGCCGCCCGACAACAGGCTCAGCGTGCTGAGTTTTTTGCCCGGCGGCTGGCACATGATCTCAAGCCCGGCTTCCAGCGGATCATCACTCTCGACCATGACGAGGTTCGCCTCCCCGCCACCAAAAAGATGCGTGAACAGCATCGAGAAATTCGAATTCACCTGTTCAAAGGCCGTCAGCAGCCGTTCGCGGCCCTCGCGGTTCAGGCTGGCAATTCCGCCGCGCAGGGTCTTGATGGCCTCTTCCAGATCAGTCTTCTCCTGACACAGCGTGTCATGCTCGACCTGCACCTCTTTGGCGTCTTCCTCAGCACGCAGGTTGACCGCGCCCAAGGCATCCCGCTGGCGTTTGAGGCGGTTCACATCCGCCTCCAACGCATCGGCGCGGGGCATTGCGTCGGGCGTGACGTCCAGTTGTGCCAAAAGCTGGCTGGGGGTGAGCTGGTTTTCATCCGCGATCCGCTCGGCGGCAAGGGCAACGGTCTCGCGTGCTGCCTCGCTGCGCGCTTCGGCGCCCGCACGTGCCTCGCGTGCGTCAGAAGCCAGACGCTCCGCCTCCCGCTCTGCCGTACTTGCATCACGAAGCGCGGCTTCGGCCTTGGCCAAAGCGTCAGCGCTTTCGGCTTTGCGCGCATCGGCGGTTGCTATCGCCGCTCCCAGTTCCTCACGCTTTGCGGTGATCTCTGCAGGCAAAGCGCTGGCTTCTTCCAGCTCCGCTTCGGCAGCGGCTTTGCGCTCAACCAGCTCCGCACTGCGCTTCTCGGCGGTTTCCAACCGGTGCCGCCAGCCGCTGACCTCTTTGGCCACTTCCTGAGACCGCTTGGTGCGGGCCTCACCTTCACGGCGCAATTCATCATGTGCAGAGCGGTGCGAAATCATCGTAATCCGCGCCGCCTCTACGGCCATGCGCACGGCCTCAACCTGCGCGCGCGCATCCGCCAGATCGCCCAGCTCAGCCAGCGCACGTTCTGCTTCTTTGCACGACGTGCGCGCAGCCATCGCCTCTTCCTCGTGGCGCGCGACCGCAAGACCAAGCGATTCAAGCCGCCCCTGAGACAGGTTCCGGTCGGCTTCCGACCGGCTGAGCGCGCGACCCGCTTCTGCCACCAGACGGTCCGCCGCGCGGCGCGCATCCCGCGCCATCGCATCCGCCCTCGTCAGCTGCGCCAACTGCGCTGTCAGCGTCTCATGCGCCGCACGCGCGCCCTCGGCTTTGCCGGTTGCTTGCTCCAGCGCTTGCTTAAGCTCTTCCAGCCGGTTCAACTGCTGCAACCGCAGGGCGGCCGCCGACGGCGCATCTTCAGCCCAGGCACGGAAACCATCCCAGCGCCAGAGGTCGCCTTCGGTCGAGACCAACCGCTGCCCCGGCTTCAGCGCCGCCTGCAGGCGCGGTCCATCGTCCGCATCCACAAGACCGATCTGGCCCATCCGCCGCGTCAAAACATCCGGCACCGACACATGCAGTGTCAGCGGGGTGACGCCCTCGGGCAATGCCTGCTCAACCCCGTAGGCCGGCAATACCGCCCAGCCAGAGGGACCATCCGCATCTACCTGCGGCGCGCGCAAATCATCGGCAAGGGCCGCTCCCAGCGCTTTTTCAAACCCATGGCTTACCTGTAAACGGTCAAGGATCTGCCCGCCCTCAGCTGTGTCGCGCTCAAGCAACTTGGCCAAAGCGCCCACTTCGGCCCGCAGGGCGTTCAACTCGCCCTCAGCCTCGGAGCGGTGCGCCCGCGCCTCGGTCTCCCGCGCCTGCGTCTCGACACGCGCTTCGTCCGCCTCCACAAGCGCCTTGTCCGCATCCGCCGCTGTTGCAACCGCTTTGGCCTCTGCAACCTGTGCAGCCTCGAAATCCGCATTGGCCTTGGCCAGTGCCGCTTCCGAGAGCGACACAGCCTCGCGCGCCTTGACCGCTTCGGTCTCCGCCTTCTGTTGCGTCTTGCGGCTGTCTTCAAGCAACCGTTGCGCCGAGGCATGCCGCGCGGCAAGGCGTGCCACATCCTCTGTCTGCTCGGACATGTCCTCCTCGCGGGCCTGCAGCACCGAAGCGGCCTCGCGCGCAGCTTCCGCCGCCGCCGCCAGCGCGTCCTCATGGCCCTCAGAGGCTTTCTCAAGCTCGCGCGCTTCCCATTCAAGCCGTTCGATCGTTTCGCCCGCGTCCCGGTTCAACCCTCCCTCGCGCTCGATATCGCGCGCAAGCTGGGCAATCCGCCCCGTCAACGTCTCGATCATCGACTGGGCCCGGGCTTCCTGATCGCTCAAAGTGTCGCGCTGGACGGCTAGGCGCTGGACCACTGCCGCGGCGATCGCTTCCTCCTCACGCAGGGGCGGCAGAGCCTCTTCGGCCGCCGCACGCGCCTTGGCTGCACCCTGCACAGCGCCCTCTGCCTGTGCTGCAAGGGTGACCTGCTTGCGCAACGCCTCCTCTGCTGTGGCGCGCGCCTCATCCGCTTCACGCCAACGCCGGTAAAGCAGCATGCCCTCGGCCCGGCGCAATTCGTTGCCAATCTCGCGGTAGCGCGCGGCCTGACGCGCTTGACGGGCCAGTTGCGACAACTGGCTGGCAAGCTGTTCGATTACGTCGTCGACACGCGCAAGGTTCGTCTCGGCCCCTTTGAGCTTTAACTCTGCCTCATGCCGCCGTTGATACAGCCCCGAGATGCCTGCAGCCTCTTCGAGGATCCGGCGGCGGCTCTTGGGTTTGGCGTTGATAAGCTCGGCAATCTGGCCCTGCCGCACCAGCGCAGGCGAATGCGCCCCGGTTGATGCATCTGCAAACAACATCTGAACGTCGCGGGCACGCACGTCTTTGGCACCCACCTTGTAAGCGCTGCCGACGTCGCGGGTGATCCGGCGGACGATCTCCAGGGCGTCGCTGTCGTTGAACCCCGCAGGCGCCAGCCGGTCAGAGTTATCGATATGCAACGCCACTTCGGCAAAGTTGCGCGCCGGACGGGTCGCGGCACCGGCAAAGATGACGTCCTCCATGCCGCCGCCGCGCATCGCGGTGGGCCGGTTTTCGCCCATCACCCAGCGCAGCGCCTCCAACAGATTGGACTTGCCACAGCCGTTCGGCCCCACAACGCCGGTCAGACCATCGGCAATGATGAGATCCGTGGGATCGACGAAGCTTTTAAAGCCGGTCAGTCTGAGTTTTGAAAACCGCACGCAACACGTCCAATGATTCCGTCAGAGCATAAACCTGCGGCCTTCACACCCTCCCTGTCAACCAAATCACCCCACAATCTGGGGTATAAGGCAACTTATCCACAAGATATTGACCCCTCACGAAGGCGATCCGACGCTGCGCCGGCCGCGGCAGCCAGCCGTCAAAATGGCAAAACGGCACAGTCGTAATCCTCAATGCGCAGCACATCAGGCTCGCCCGACCAGCGGTCAATGACGACGCAATCATATAGTTCGGTGCCGGTGGGCGGCCGCTGCACCTGCCCCGCGTCACACAGCAGAACACCGGTGATCTGTGCTGCATCGCCACGCACCTCAGCCACATCGCAGCCGCTGACAACCCGCATGGCGCGCGCTGCTTTAAGGGCCACGTCGTCAAAGCGCGGGACAATCCGTGCATCAATTCTGTTGGCCTCCGCCAGACGGTTGCGGTAGCGCACGTCAAATGTGGCACCCTCGATCATGACCCGCGTAGGCGGCACGTTGTGAAAATACGCACCCGGCGCATTACAGCCAGCCAAACCGACACAAAGCGACATCGCAACACAAACCAAACGCATGCCACAGTGTCGCTCCGGTTGATTAATACGAGATTACCGCAAAAGCGTTTGCCGCCGCGCACATGTGGTAATATATTTTTACCAGTAAGGAGAGACCGATGCCATTCCGCCCTGTCGAATCCGAGAAGCTTTCAGCTGCCGTCGTGCGCCAGATCGAAGAGCTTATCCTGCGCGGCATCCTTCAGCCGGGCCAGCGCCTGCCCGCTGAAAGGGAGTTGGCGGATCGGCTCCGCGTGTCGCGCCCCAGCTTGCGCGACGCCATCAGCCAGTTGGAAAAACAGGGGCTGCTCGTGCCCAAGGCAGGGGCCGGCGTCTATATCGCGGATGTTCTGGGCTCGGCCTTCTCACCCGCTCTGGTAGAGCTTTTTGCCCGCAATGACGAAGCTGTTTTTGACTACCTGTCTTTCCGGCGCGACATGGAAGGGCTTGCGGCTGAACGCGCGGCGCGGCGCGCGTCGGACACGGATCTGGAGGTGGTACAGGCCGTCTTTGACAAAATGGAAGCCGCACGCGGCAAACGCAGCGCAGAAGAAGAGGCCCGCCTTGATGCGGAATTTCACATGTCGATCATCGAAGCCAGCCACAATGTGGTGATGTTGCACATGATGCGCTCTATGTACCAACTTCTGCGCGATGGCGTGTTTTACAACCGCAATGTGATGTTCAAACAGCAGACGTCACGTGCTGACCTGCTCGACCAGCACCGCGCAATCAATGCCGCCCTGCAGGCACGAGACCCCAAGGCCGCGCGGCAGGCTGTGGAAACACATCTGGACTACATCGAAACAGCATTGCGCCACAACGTGCGTACCGCCGCTCAGGAAGAGGTCGCCAGACAGCGCCTCGACAGCCTTGGAACCGCCACGCGCTCCGTCCCGGTCAGACAGGGCAAAACCGGCTGACCCAACTGGACGGCCCGTCCAGACACTCACACCCTCCCGAAAATGCAAAAAGGACCGGCCAACGCCAGTCCTTCCGCTATGGGTTATGGTGTCGCGATCAGTGCAGTTTCGCGTCCACGTCCGAGATCGCCTTGTCGATCAGCGCGTTGCTTTGCGCCGCGGTCATCTGGCTTGCGATCACTTCACGTGCGGCGGCAATGGCCACTGTCACGGACTGGTCGCGCACGTCCTTGATCGCCGCTGACTGTGCACTTGCGATCTGATCTTCAGCAGCCGCCATCCGGCGCGCCAGCGAAACCTCAAGGTCGGCCCGCGCCTGTTCGGCGGCAATGGTGGCCTCTTCCTTTGCCGCCGCAACGATGCGCTCGGCCTGATCTTTCACTTCGCGCTGTTTGCGCTCATAGCCGGCCAAAAGGCTCTGGGCTTCTTCACGCAGCGCGCGCGCTTCGTTCAATTCGGATTCGATACCCTCGGCGCGGCCGTCAAGCATCTTGCCGATCATGCCGGGCACCTTGAAGTAGATCAAAATACCGACAAAGACGACCAAACCAAGGAACACCACAAAGTCAGTGTTGCTCAGCGAGATGCCGCCACCGGCCGCCCACGCGGGGTTCGCCGCAAAAAGCGCTAGTCCAAAGGTCGAGAGGCTGAAATAGGTGCGCATGTCTTTATCCTTTCAACCGTGCGTCAACGGCAGCCGTGATCGACGCCGCATCCGCGCTCCCGCCCATGGCGGCAACGATCTCTTTCGCGGTGTCTTTGGCGACCTCTTCGATGGCCACTGCGGCACCCGCGCGAATGTCTGCAATCGCTTTCTCGGATTCAGCAGCCTTCGCCGCAATCTCCGCGTCCGCTTTCGCGATGGCCGCATCCAGATCGCTCTGGATTTCGGCTTTGGCCTCAGCGACGATCCGGTGCGCTTCGGTGCGCGCATCCAGCAGCGCCTTGTCGTAGGCCGCTTCCGCTTCCTGCGCCTTGACCTTCAGGTCTTCGGCCGCAGCAATATCATTTGTGATCGTACCCTGACGTTCCGCAAGAATGCCGGCAATACGCGGCAAGGCGACCCGGGACAGGACCATGTAGATAACCACCAGCGTGACAATCAGCCAGAAAATCTGGTTGCCCCACGTCGAGAAATCCAACTGCGGCATGCCGGGTGCGGCGGCCGCGGCGTCTGCGCCAAGTGTTTCGGTTGCCATGTTGCTCTCCTGCAAGAAACGGGCTGCGGTGGTACGGAGCCGTTACATCGGGCAGCGCGCCTGTCGCGTGCCGCCCGACCGTAAGGATTGTCGTCTGTCTGCTAGTCTTAGACAGCGAACATCAGCAGCAGAGCGACGAGGAAGGCGAAGATGCCCAGAGCCTCGGCGAAAGCGATGCCGATGAAGAGTGTTGCAGTCTGACCTGCAGCCGCAGATGGGTTGCGCAGAGCGCCTGCGAGGAAGTTGCCGGCTACGTTACCAACCCCGATAGCCGCGGCACCAGAACCGATAGCTGCCAGACCTGCGCCGATGTGTGCGAGTTCGCCTTCCATGTGAATTCTCCTTACGATTGGAAGTTGAGTATTTGAACGGGCGTTTCCGTCCGAATTAGTGATGCGGGTGAAGTGCGTCCTTGAGGTACACGCACGTCAGAATTGTGAAAACGTAGGCCTGAATGAAGGACACAAGCACCTCCAGACCGTACATCGCCGTGATACCCAGAACGGCCACGGGGCTGACAGCGGCAATCGCTGCGAAACCGGCAAACACCTTGATAACAGCGTGACCGGCCATGACGTTGCCTGCCAGACGAATGGAATGGCTGACGGGGCGCACGAAGTAGGAAATCACCTCGATAATGGCAAGCACAGGCCGCAGTGGCAGCGGTGCGGATGACACCCAGAACAGCCCCAGAAAGGCTGCTCCGTTCTTGACGAAACCGACGACGGTCACCGTGATAAACACCGCCAGTGCCAGAACCACCGTAACCGCAAAATGCGATGTGGGCGTGAACGACGTGGGGATCAGACCCAGAAAATTTGCGCAGACGATGAACATGAACAGCGTCATGATATAGGGAAAGAACTTCAGCCCTTCCTTGCCGCAGATATCCTCGACCATCTTGTAGACGAAGCCATAAGCCAGTTCAGCGATGGACTGCGACCGCGTCGGCACGATCCCACGCTTGGAGCTCCCGACGACCAGAAGCAGGATTATCGCTACAATGGAAAGCCCCATCCAAAGCGCCGCATTGGTCGGTGTGTACCACGTCACATCACCGCCAAAAATCGGCTGGATGATGAACTGGTCCATCGGGTGGAATACCAGACCGCCGGTCTCTGCTTTATCCGCCATTTCAGGCTCCCTCGTCTTTCTTCTCAGCCTCTTCGGCCAGTTTCTTCTCCTGGATTTCCTGCGCCGAGCGGAGCATCGTCTTCACCCCCGCCGCAAGTCCCAGCATCGTAAACAGCACCATGAATATCGGCAGGGTCCCAAAAAGGTAATCCAGCCCGTATCCCATGCCGAAACCGATCCCAAGACCGGCCACAAGTTCGATCACCATCCGCCAGGCCAGCTGCGCCTGAGAGTAGTGCTCGTCCGATCGGGGCTTGGGTGCCTGCGCCTTTTTGGCTGCTTTTATCCGCGCCTCGAGCTGCTCAATCTGCTGCTGTTGGTCTGGATCCGGCACTGACAATAGCCCCTTTCAGAGTTGATGTTTTGCTACGGTGCAGCGGCGCGTGAGTCAACAGGTCAACGCCGGGGTATCACTTTCTACTAACAGGCTGTTTTTAAATACATTTACGCAGGTCTGCTTCAGGCGGGTCACCCTGTCGCAGGGGCGGAATTGGCCAGATTGCCGTAAATCCCTTATTCAACCATTTGGTTGACGATCAGAAGTTCTGCATGCACAGCATCTGGCATGAGACAGGATTTGGATCAGGTATTTTCGGCGCTTGCGGACCCCACACGACGGGCGATCCTGACCATGTTGCTGGAAGACGACATGGCCGTGACCGACGTGGCAGAGCCTTTCGAGATGTCGTTGGCGGCAATCTCGAAACACCTGACCGTTCTGATGCAGGCAGGACTTATCAGCCAGGAAAAGCGCGGGCGCGTCAAATGGTGCAAGCTCGAGCCGGACGCCCTGAAGGACGCATCCGTCTGGATGCAGGGGTTTGGCCAGTTCGAACCCGTCAATCTGGATGCTTTCGAACGGTTCCTCGCCGCGGAATTGCCGGAGCAACCGGACGCCACGGCGACGGCCACTGCCACGACCGCGACCACCGGAGACGACCGGCCCTGACAGGGTGCGGTGGCCGGATCAGACGCTGTGGTCACCGCCGCGCAGGCGTGTTTGCCGCCGGGCGCGCCGTTTCCTCGTCCCGCAAAAGCATCCCCAGCGCAACGACCGTCAACGCCACACCGCCAATGACGACGACGGGAGGCAAAGCCTTGCCCTGCGCGGCTTCCCACACGATCACCCAGCTTGGGACAAGGTAGGTGTAAGCCATCACTTTCGCGGACGGCAGGCGCAGGGTGGCTGTTTGCAAAAGCCACACACTCCCCGCAGAGGCAAAGATGGCCACGTAAAGCAAGGTACCCCAGACCAGCGGTGGCAGCATCAACCAGGGGGTCGCGGCCAGATCGCGCGCGCCAATCAGCGTCAGCACCACACCGCCGCCCAACAGCGTGCCAAAGGTAAAGACCAGCACCGGCTCGCCGCGGTTCAGCTTACGCACAAGCGGTGTATAGATCGCGTGACACACGCATCCGACAAAGTAGATCATCTCGCCCTTGCCGACGGCGAAGGCACGCAATGCCTGTATATCCGCACGAAAGATCACCCAGACCGCGCCGAGGGCTCCGATTGCCAGCGCCAGCGCCATGCGCGATGTGGTCACCTGTCCCAGAAGTAACCAGCCAAAGCCCGCGCTAATTACGGGTGTCAGCGTAAAGACCGCCGCCGCACTCACCGGCTCTGCGGTCTTGAGGCCTTCGAACATGAGCACGAAATACGCGCCAAAAAGCCCACCCAGCAGCGCATACCGCCAGCTTGCCCGAAAGGCCGCGCGGCTCAGGTGCGGCCCCATCAACAGCGCCAGTCCGATCAGCCCGGCTGCCAACCAGAACCGCACCGCGTTCAACGCCAGTGGTGCAATGTCATTGGCCACCTGCGCGCCAAGCGAGAAAGACCCCGCAACCAGCGCGGAAAACAGCAGCATCGCTGCATGGCCCCACAAGGCGGGGGTCACTTGTCCCAGTCTTTGGCAGCAGCCTTCAAAAAGCTTAAAAAGGTCTGAACTTTCGTGGTGCGGTGCAGGTCGACATGTGTCACCAGCCACAAGGGGCCACTCCACTCTTCCTGATGCGGGTGCACTTCGGCCAGTTCAGGGTGCAAATCCGCCTCAAAAGCCGGCAAAAACCCGATCCCGGCCCCCGACAGAATAGCCGCGCGCATCGTCCGGCTGTCATTGCTGCGAAAGGTCAGGTTCTCGGCGGGCACATGCCGGCGCAGCCACTGTTCGAAAGGGGCGCGGCTTTCGTCGGAATCATGCGCGACAAACCGGTGTCTGGCAAAGCTGTCCACGCCTTCGGGCATGCCGCACTGCTCGATATAGCTCTTGCTCGCATAAAGACCTACGCGGTGATAATGGAATTCCTGCACCACATTATCGGGCTGGTCCGGCACGGTTCCCGCGCGAATGGCCACATGCGCCTCGCCGTATTCAAGCCGGTAAAGCCTCTCGCCGGTCAGATACCGCACAACCACATCCGGATACTGTTCCTGAAAATCCTTCAACAGCGGCGCCATGCGCGACGCGATGTCGATCAAAGAGGTGATCACCAGATCACCCGACACTTCATTGCCGCGACCCCTGATGCGCCCCGCCAGCTGGTTGAACTGGTCATCCGTGGCCTGAGCTACACGCAGCAGATCCTGGCCCGCTTCGGTCGAGGTATACCCGCGCGCGTGCCGCTGGAACAGCTTGACCCCCAAGCGCGCCTCCAACGAGTCGATGTGGCGGATCACTGTCGCATGGTGCACGCCCAGTACTTCTGCCGCACCGCTCACCGTTCCCATACGCGCCACCTGAAAAGCGGTTTTGATCTCGTCCCAGTTTTCCATCAGTGCCTCTTTCCGACCAGGCGCCACCGCCGCGCTTTGCACCCCAAGCATGCCGTGCAGGTAAGCGCCCGTCAAACAAAGGATATTGCCAAGTGGTCAAAACTGCAGCGCAAACACCAGCACGCCTGCTGCCACGCTATCGTTTGAAATTACTTCCGTTCAATTTCGCACACAATACGTTCAATTTGCAGTGTTGTGTTGGAATTTGCAATATCTATCTTGCTGTCCATACCAACGCTCACTCGTGACAAAGGACCACATGAACAATGGCACAGACAGTTCTGCATATCGACGCCTCCGCCCGCCTGACAGGATCAACTTCACGCGATTTGTCCGCACAGATCGCCAACAAACTTGGCACAAACATCATCCATCGTGACCTGACAAAAGCAATTCCCCAGATCGACGAGACATGGGTGCAGGCAAACTTTACCCCTGCCGACCAGCGCACCGAGGCCCAGAAAGCGGTGCTGGCTCTCTCCGACAGCCTCATCAAAGAAATCAAAGCCGCTGACGTCTTGGTCATCGGCGCGCCTATCTACAACTTCGGTGTGCCCGCTGCCCTGAAAGCATGGATCGACCAAATCGCGCGCGCAGGCGTTACCTTCAAATACACTGAAAATGGCCCGCAAGGCCTGCTTGAAGGCAAGCGCGCGGTGATCGCCGTGGCATCCGGTGGCACAGCCATCGGCTCCGAGATCGATTTCGCCTCGGGTTACCTGCGCCACATCATGGGCTTTATCGGCATCAGCGACGTAGAGATCGTCGCGGCCGACCGCATGATGGTCGACGCCGAAGAGGCTCTGGCCAAAGCACAAGCGCAAGTCGACACTCTGGCCGCCTGACCCGCGCCCACCCACTCCCCCAGGGCGCGCGGCCCACGCCGCGCACCCTGGCTGCAGTGTCATCACCGCCGTTCGGCACCCGGAAAACCCGCCCCGGGGCTGCGCGGCGCGCAGCAAGACGCGGCTTGACAGACCGCCACCCGCAGCCTAGAGACGCGCCAACACCCGGAAGCACCAGCCTTCCGGTCCCGGACCTATCCGGGATCGCCCTCCGTCAGCGCGTTGCGCCCACGGGGGCAAAACCATTTGGTTTTGTCCCAACAGACACGACGCGGGACGTTTGCGAAATAATGGCCGGCTGCCTAGGTTACAGGCAGTCTGCAACCGGTACGAAAGGGGCGATGGCCCATGTTTGAAAACCTGTCCGAACGCCTCTCCGGCGTCTTTGACCGCCTGACCAAGCAAGGCGCACTGTCCGACGAGGACGTGAAAACCGCCCTGCGCGAGGTCCGCGTCGCCCTGCTCGAGGCCGATGTGTCGCTGCCGGTGGCGCGTGATTTCGTCAAAGCCGTACAGGAAAAAGCCACCGGACAGGCCGTCACCAAATCCATCACGCCCGGCCAACAGGTGGTCAAGATCGTTCATGACGCGTTGGTGGACGTGCTCAGGGGCGAAGGCGAGCCCGGCACGCTCAAAGTCGACAATCCGCCCGCACCGATCCTGATGGTTGGCCTGCAGGGCGGCGGTAAAACCACAACCACCGCCAAACTCGCCAAACGCCTCAAGGAGCGTGACGGCAAAAAAGTCCTCATGGCCTCGCTCGACGTCAACCGCCCCGCGGCGATGGAACAGCTTGCGATCCTTGGCGCCCAGATCGGCGTCGATACCCTGCCCATCGTCAAAGGCGAAGACCCCGTCGCCATCGCCAAACGCGCCAAGACGCAGGCGGGCTTGGGTGGCTATGATGTCTACATGCTGGATACGGCGGGCCGGCTGTCGATCGACGAAGAACTGATGGCGCAGGTCGAAGCCGTCCGCAATGTCGCCAACCCGCGCGAAACACTGCTGGTCGTGGACGGGCTCACCGGTCAGGACGCGGTACACACAGCGGAAAACTTCGACGAACGCATCGGCATCTCCGGCGTGGTTCTCACACGGATGGACGGCGACGGCCGCGGCGGTGCGGCCCTCTCGATGCGCGCCGTCACGGGCAAGCCCATCAAGTTCGTGGGACTGGGCGAAAAGATGGACGCGCTCGAAACCTTCGAACCCGACCGCGTCGCAGGCCGTATCCTCGGCATGGGCGACATCGTGGCACTTGTCGAAAAGGCCCAAGAGACGCTCGAAATGGAGCAGTCCGAGAAGATGGTCAAGCGCATGATGAAGGGCCACTTCACCATGAATGACCTGAGAATGCAGCTTGAGCAGATGCAAAAGATGGGCGGCATGCAAGGCATGATGGGCATGATGCCCGGCATGAATAAAATGGCCAAACAGGTCGAGGACGCAGGTTTCGACGACAACATCCTCAAACGCCAGATCGCACTCATCCAGTCGATGACCAAGAAAGAACGCGCCAACCCGCAGCTTTTACAGGCGAGCCGCAAAAAGCGCATCGCGCGCGGTGCGGGTCTTGAGGTATCTGAGCTTAACAAGCTTCTCAAGATGCACCGCCAGATGGGCGACATGATGAAAAAGATGGGCAAGATGGGCAAAGGCGGCATGCTCAAACAGGCCATGAAGGGCATGTTCGGAAAAGGCGGCCCCTCGCCCGAGGACATGGCCGCAGGCATGGACCCCAAAGCGCTGGAAGCGGCGGCCAAACAGATGGGCGGCAAACTGCCCGGCGGACTTGGCGGCATGGGCGGCATGGGCGGCGGTGCTGCCCTGCCTCCGGGCCTCAGCGGTTTTGGCAAGAAGAAATGAGCCCGCCCGAAATGATCACCTGCACCGTCCGCTATGAGATAGATCCCGACCAGCTCGAAGCTTTCGAGCGCTATGCCCGTTTCTGGCTGTGGAAAATCCCGCATATGGGCGGCACCCACCACGGCTACCACATGCCCTATGAAGGGCCGAATGATATCGCCTATTGCCACTTTTCCTTCCCGTCACTTGCGGCCTATGAAGACTACCGCACGGAAATGCATGCGGATGCCGACTGCCAGCGCGCCTACCGTTTCGCAACCCAGACAAAGTGCATCCGCCGCTATGACAGATCCTTCACGCGGCCCGTCCTGAACGGTGCCAGCGCGGATGAACTGGGGTTTTCGTGACATGACACTCCCTGTCCTTCAGATCACCGGCAGCACCCGCGCTCTGCAGCTCCTGTCACTTTGCCGGAAAAACTCCCGCCGGAGGCTCCCTCACCCGGCCACGGGCGCAATTGGGGGGGGCTTGGCGTGACCGATACCCTCATCCCCGTCATCGAAACCGAACGTCTGCTCCTGCGCGGCCCCGAACCCGAGGATTACCCCGACTTCAAAGCGACTTTCACCAGCTATCGCGCGCGCTTCATGGGCGGGCCGCTGAATGCTTACGAATCGTGGATGCTCTATGCCGCCGAGATCGGCCACTGGCATATCCGGGGCTACGGGATGCTGATGATACACGACAAAAAGACCGATGAGACCTACGGCATGGCCGGTGGCTGGAAACCCGCCAAATGGCCCGAGGCGGAAATCGCATGGGTGATCTGGCCCGACAAGAACGGCCACGGCTACGCGCTCGAGGCGACGCATGCGGTGCGCAATTACCTCTATGGCTTCTGCGGCTGGGACACGGCCGTGAGCTACATAGACCCTAAAAACCTTGACAGCATCCGGCTGGCCGAACGTCTGGGCGCGGTCAAAGATCACGGCGCGCCCACGATCGACGGCAATGACGCGGTCTACCGTCACCCGTCACCTCAGGATCTCAAGGGCTCACAGCTGGAACATGGCATCGAAATGGAGATCAGCCACTATGCCGATCCGCTCTTCAAACCGAAAGGCTGGGCACTTGACTGATCGTAAAAACACGGCGTGCCGGACACAGACAGTGTACCGACGTGGTCCCGACGCGGGACTGACAACGCAAAACCCCGCTTTTGGAGGACGCATATGACCGACCCCGTGACCCGCGCGGCCGAAGTGCTGAAAGAGCACCGCGCGTCCATCGATCGCCTCGACGCCATCCTGGTCTACACGCTTGGAGAACGCTTCAAACACACCAAGGCCGTTGGAAAACTCAAGGCGACACACGACCTTCCCCCGTCCGATCCCGCGCGCGAAGCCGCGCAGATCGAACGGCTCGAAGATTTGGCAAGTCAGGCCGACCTGGACCCTGAATTCGCCAAGAAGTTTCTGAACTTCATCATCGCTGAAGTCATTCAGCACCATAAATCACACCAATCGTAAGCTGCATTGAAACGCAGCTCACACAAAGACACCAAAAAGGAAACAAACTCATGGCTATGAAAATTCGTCTCGCCCGTGGCGGCTCCAAAAAACGTCCCTTCTACCGTATCGTTGCTGCAGACAGCCGCATGCCACGTGACGGCCGCTTCATCGAGAAGCTGGGCACCTACAACCCGCTCCTGCCCAAAGACAGCGAAGAGCGCGTGAAAATGGACGCCGAGCGCATCCAGTACTGGATTTCCCAAGGTGCGCAGCCCACCGACCGTGTGGCACGCATGCTTGAAGCCGCCGGCCTGAAAGAAAAAGCCGAGCGCAACAACCCAAAGAAGGGGACACCCGGCAAAAAAGCGCAAGAGCGCGCAGAAGAGAAGGCGGCAAAAGCAGCCGCCCCTGCAGAAGAAGCGCCAGCCGAAGAAGCCGCCGCGGAATAACGCGGCCCTGCCGGGCTGGCCTGCGCAGGCAGGCCGGCCCGAGACAATCGATCCGGTCCCGCGCGCGGTGCCGGAGACACACATCACACCGTCTACTGTCGGGATCTATAGATGTTCCGTCCTGTCCGAACGCTTTTTCTGGTGCTGCTGGCCTTCCTGTCCGGCGTGTTTGTCGAGCGGTTCAACCACTCGGAACGCTGCCTTGACCATGGTGGCATGGTCTCGGATGGTCTGTGTATCGGGGTGCTCCAATGACTGATGAAAAAATCTGTGTCGGCGCCATCAGCGGCGCCTATGGCGTACGCGGCGAAGTGCGCATCAAAAGCTTCTGCGCTGTGGCTGAGGATATCGAGAGCTATTCACCTCTGACCACGGAAGACGGCAGTGCCAGCTTTCACCTTGCCATCCTGCGCCCGATCAAAAACGGATTTGCCGCGCGCATTGCGGAAGTCAGTACCAAGGAACAAGCCGACGCCCTGAAGGGGACACAGTTGTTTGCCGCCCGCGATCAACTGCCGTCGCTGCCGGATGACGAATACTACCATGCCGATCTCATCGGGCTTGAAGTCTTTGACAGCGGCGGCGCGCGGCTTGGCACCGTTAAGACGGTTCTCGATCATGGCGCGGGTGACATCCTTGAAATTCGCAGGCCCGGTGCGTCCGAGACAATCCTTTTGCCCTTCACGCTGGCGCTGGTTCCGACCGTCGATCTTGCGGCAGGCAAAATCATCGCCGACCCGCCCGAAGGGCTGGTCTGAGATGAGCGCCGCGCCCAAAAGCCACGGCCGCAAGACAATCCGGCCAACGCTCAAACCGCGCGCCCTGATGGACAGCACCGAAGAGCTGGCAGGCGTCTGGCAAGCCCGCATTATTACCCTTTTCCCGGATGCTTTTCCGGGCGTGCTGGGCCTGTCGCTTACGGGCAAGGCGTTGCAGGACGGGCTGTGGCAGATGCACACCCACGACCTGCGCGCGTTTGGCATCGGCAAACACCGCAACGTCGATGACACCCCCGCAGGTGGCGGTGCCGGGATGGTACTGCGTGCGGATGTGCTGGGGCCTGCCATCGAAGACGCCCAAAGCTACGCAAAAGGCCGCTGGCCCATTCTCTATATGTCCCCGCGGGGACAACGCTTTGACCAGTCCATGGCGCGCGATCTGGCGCGTTGCGACGGGGTCACCGTGCTATGCGGACGCTTTGAGGGCGTAGATGAACGCGTGCTGGAACACTACGGCATCCGCGAAGTGTCAATGGGCGACTATGTGCTGACGGGGGGCGAGATCGCTGCACAGGCGATGCTGGACGCCACCGTCAGACTGCTGCCGGGTGTCTTGGGAAATGCGCAAAGCACGGTTGACGAAAGCCACGCGAACGGGCTGCTTGAACACCCCCAGTACACACGTCCCAGCCTGTGGCACGACAAGCCCATCCCTGACGTGCTGATGTCCGGCAACCACGGCGAGATCGCAAAATGGCGGCGGCAAAAAGCGCTGGAGATCACTGCGCAACGCCGCCCTGACATGCTGGCAAAGCTTGATCGCGACCCGGACGACAAGGCCTGAGAAACCCTGCGCTTGGTCCGCTTTCATCAGGTCATATTCCGGTCCCATTTCCAGAGCCTCAAGGCAAAGTTTTAACAAAATGTTCTGAGATACTCATCGGTACGATCCCCGACAGACCAAAGGGGTCGGGAAAGGTATCCAGATGCTGAAACTATCCCGATTGTTCAGCAAAACGCGCGGCACGCACCGGCCGGCACCGCAGGTTTCAGCTGCGGCAGCGGCACCTGCAGGCGCCCTGCCCCACGACCGCGCGCATGCTCCGGCACAGTCGACAGCGTGCGCCAAACCGGCCATGCCGGCCGAGGCGCGCACCCGAACGGCACCCCGGGGCACGCAGATGCGCCCTGCACGCGGAAAAGGGGGGGTGCCGGTTGCTGTTCTGCGTAAAGCGCTGCCGCTGCGCTTTGCAAAACTGGAGGCCGGCAGCGACGAGTTCCTGTTCCGCTGATCCACACGCAAAGCGACTTGATCCGCAGTGCATTCCGCCCTATACCGCGCCAGTCTGGAATCGGTTTTATCGGCTCCGGGCCGTTTCATTATTGGAACGTTCGAAAAAGGAATGATGTTTGCACTCTCCCGGCGGGCGCCATGCGCGGACCCGATCACGACAACCGGAAGCTCTGAAACGCGTAAAACTTCGTGGGCAAACCACGAGCATCATAGGAGACGATCAGATGGATCTGATTGCACAGCTTGAAGCGGAACAAATCGCCGCTCTGGGAAAAGATATTCCCGACTTCCGCGCCGGCGACACCGTCCGCGTCGGTTTCAAAGTGACAGAAGGCACACGGACACGTGTGCAGAACTACGAAGGTGTGTGCATCGCGCGCAACAACGGCCATGGCATCGCCGGGTCTTTCACAGTTCGCAAGATTTCTTTCGGTGAAGGTGTTGAGCGTGTCTTCCCGCTGCACTCCACCAACATCGACAGCATCACGGTTGTCCGCCGTGGTCGCGTGCGCCGCGCAAAGCTTTACTATCTGCGCAGCCGCCGTGGTAAATCCGCGCGTATCGCAGAGAACGCCAATTACAAGCCGCTGCCCGGCGCCAACGCATAAGGACCAGACCGATGAAAGCAGATACACATCCCGATTATCACGTCATCGATGTCAAAATGACCGATGGCACCATCGTTCAGATGAAATCCACCTGGGGCAAGGAAGGCGACCAGCTGTCGCTTGACATCGACCCTTCCGCGCACCCCGCATGGACCGGTGGCTCGTCCCGCCTGCTCGACACCGGCGGTCGCGTGTCCAAGTTCAAGAACAAATATGCGGGTCTTGGTTTCTAAACCGGACACACGTTGCAAAAACAAAAGCCGCCCCGCAACGGGCGGTTTTTTTGTGTGCTGGCAAGACCATCAGGCCCTCTTGTCCGCCGCCGCACGCCACTCCCCGCGGGCACCGAAACAGCCTGTGTACCGAAAAGCGACACTTGCCAAAATTCGGCCGAAACAGGCTCTAACATACGCCATATTGCCTTCCCAAAGCGCCCAACGCGCCATATAGTGACGCCAACAATGCCGCAGCAAGCGGCAGGGGCAAAGGATCGGGCAAATGGCGCATATCATCGTCGTCGGAAATGAAAAAGGCGGCGCGGGCAAGTCGACCGTGTCAATGCATGTGGCCACCGCGCTGGCGCGCATGGGGCACAGGATCAGCGCACTTGATCTTGACCTGCGGCAGCGCACATTTGGGCGCTACACCGAAAATCGCGCCAACTTTCTGCAAAAGTCGGGACTGGCACTGGCCAGCCCCAAAGCGCACCCGCTTCCCGAGATCGCTCCCGAGACGCTTAAACCCGGCGAGAATATCTATGACCACCGCCTGTCGGCGGCTGTGGCCGAGCTGGAGCCGGACAATGACTTTATCCTGATCGACTGTCCCGGCTCGCATACCCGTCTTAGCCAGGTGGCGCACAGCCTCGCCGATACGCTGATCACGCCGTTGAATGACAGCTTTGTCGATTTTGACCTGCTGGCGCGCACCGACGCCTCTGGCGAAGAAATTCTGGGTCCGTCGGTCTATTCGGAAATGGTGTGGAATGCCCGCCAATTGCGCGCGCAGGCCGGGCTTACGCCAATCGATTGGGTCGTGGTGCGCAACCGCACGGGCGCGCAACGGATGGTCAACAAGGAAAAGATGGAGCGGGCGATCAAAAACCTGTCCAAGCGCATTGGCTTCCGCGTCGCACCCGGCTTTTCCGAACGCGTGGTGTTTCGCGAGCTGTTCCCGCGGGGTCTGACGCTGCTGGATCTCAAAGATATTGGCGTCAAACAGCTGAACATCTCGAACGTGGCTGCGCGTCAGGAACTGCGCGATCTGATGAAGGCACTGGAACTGCCCGGCGTCAGCGTCGATTTCTAAGTTCACGCCTTAGGGCGACAAGGTTCGATACGGCCAGGGCGCTCATTACAATCGCACCGCCAAGCAGTGCAAAACGGCCAGGGTTTTCGTCAACAACTGCCCATGCCAGCAGCGGTGCCAGTGCGCTTTCCAACAACACCAGCAAACCGACCTCTGCCGAGGTGATGTAGCGTGGACCAATCGCCAGCAGAACCGAACTGCCCAGAATGAAAGCGCCGTGCAGGCCAACCAGCGCCACCTGTTCGGATGGCACGGACAGGGGCGCGGCAAACGGCAGGATCAGCAGAGCAGCCAGCACGTACCCCATGGCCACAGCGGGCACCATGGAGACATGTTTGACCCGCCGCGCCGCGGTCAGTGCGGCTGCAAACAGCGCCGAGACCGCCAGCGCCAACGCATCGCCGGCAAGGCTCGAACGCTCCGCGCCGGCAGACCCGTAGGCGATGACCGCCAGCCCGGCCATGACCGCAGCCATTGTCAGCCACATGCGCAGACGGACCGGCTCTGCCAGAAAGATGCGGCTATAAAGGGCTGCAAACACAGGCAGTGACGCAATGATGAATACGACATTGGCGACAGAGGTCAAGCTGACTGCCAGAATAAAGAGAATACCACTGAGCCCCACGCCGAAGATGTAGATCAGGCCATAGCGACCCGTGCCCAGAACGGCCTGAAACGGGCGCGTGCCCTGCAGCAACAAAAGACCAAGCCCCAGCAGGCCGCCCGACAGGGACAGCCGCCAAAAGGCAATGGTCAGGGCGCTGGCGTCAATCAGGCGCACGAACAGACTATCCGGCACCACCAAAAGCACGCCACAGGTCGTTATCAAAAGGCCCTTCGCGGTATCATTCATAGCGCAGCGGTGCCTGCTTTTGCGCGGCAAGTAAAGCCTTGAGCCCATAGTGCTGGATTTCAAAACGATAATCCTACATCCTGTGACACGCGGCGGTTTGCCTGAAACCGGCAGCCTTTGGAAACTCTACTTGCAGGAGCATGCATGAACACTGCGCTGGCCGATCTTATTTTCTGGATCATTGTCTTTGTGGCGATGTTTTTTGGCTTTAAACTGCTGCAAAAACGCAAACGGTCTGACGATACAAAAAAGGACGACTGACAGCATATGTCCAAGTTTGCACCCTCCCGCGCCGAGATCATGTTCCGCCTTTGGGCGTCTGTCGCGGGTTTGACACTGCTGCTGGGTGCCATCGCGTTTCGCGGGTTGCCGCGCGGCCCTGCCATGTTTGAAGTCGTGGGCATCGCCGGCGCCTTTTTCGGCGGCACACTTGTGTGGAGCATTCTCAAGCTGCGCCGGCTCAAGCATGATGACAGTGCTGATTAAGGGTCAGTCCGGGCGGCCCAGACCTCAACCTCGACCACAAACTCGGGTCGTGTAAAGCCCGAGACGATCACAAGTGTGGAGGTCGGCAAAACAGTTGCTGGCGCCAGAAAACTGTCGCGCGCCTGCATGTATCCCGCCATATGCGCGCGGTCTGTCACATAAGCCGAGACATGAAAGACATCAGCGGCACTCATATCTGCTTGGGCAAGAATATGGCCGATGTTGGCAAAGCAGATTTCAGCCTGCGCCGCCGCATCAGGGGGCACAGAGCCATCCCGCGCCAGACCAAGCTGACCGGATGTGCGCACGATACGTGCCCCTGCGGGAATTTCGATGCCGTGCGAGTAGCGCGCAAAGGGCGGGGCGATCGCGTCAGGCGTCAGTGGCTTCATTTTGACCTCATCCATGCTGAACCAAGAACATCCTTGCGCAGCGCGCAAATATTTGAAACCCTGCGGCCAGATAAACAGGCACAGATCGCTGATCTCTCAGGGCCGCCCAATGAACTCCGCTTGCGGGGGCGAAAGGTGCCGGCCAAAATGACACTAATCCACGACCGACTGCAAACATGGGGCCGCCAGACATGAGCGGCGCGCATGACACTTCTGATGTGCCAGACATGGTTTTGCACGACATCTGTGTGCCGCGCGCGCTGTTGAGTGACCCGGTGGCATTTGGTGGCACGCGCGCGGGCGATGTATTGCGTGGTGACCTTCAAATCGTCAACGGGCGCGCACGACGGATGACTGCGGCACCGGCAGGGCCAGCCCCGCGGCTTTTGCTGCCCGCACTTGTCGAGGCGCATTGCCACCTTGATAAGTGCCACAGCCTGCACCGGATGGGGCATGTGGGCGGGGATCTGTCGCAGGCCATTGCCGCGCAAAAAGAGGACAAGGTCAACTGGACCGCGGACGATCTGTACCAGCGGATGGGCAAGGGTCTTGCTGAGCTTGCGAGTGCCGGTTGTCGCGCTGTGCGCAGCCATATCGACTGGGGGTTGGAGCCGGAGCCCCCCTTGGCATGGACGGTCCTGAACGAGATGGCACGCGATCATCCGCTGACCCTTCAAACCGCCGCGCTGACCAGCATTGACCAGTTGGCGGAGGAAGATTTTTGCACCAAGGCGGCGATGTCGATCTCACAGACGCAGGGCGGGGTGCTGGGTGCGTTTGTTTTGCACCATGACCCCGACAAGATACGCCGCGGTCTCAGGCATGCCTTCAGCGCGGCAGAGCGGTTCGGGCTGCCGCTTGATTTCCATGTGGACGAGGGTCTGGGCGCGTACAATGGGTTGGAAGCGATTTGTGACGCAGCCCTTGCCACGCGTTTTCAGGGCCCGATCCTGTGCGGGCACGCCGTCAGCCTTGCCGACAGGCACGGAGATGATCTGGAGCGTGTGACCGACAAACTGCTGGCCGCGGGCGTGTATGTCTGTGCCCTGCCCACCACCAACCTTTATCTGCAAGGCCGCCGCGCGGGCACGCCTAACCGACGCGGCATCACCCGGCTGCGCGAATTGGACAAGGCCGGCGTACCGGTCGTGCTGGCCTCGGACAACGTGGCGGATGCCTTCTGTCCCGTCGGCCAACATGACCCGCGCGCCGCGCTGCATCTGGGGGTGCTGGCCGCGCATCTTGACCCACCCATGGGGCATTGGCTGCGCACGATAACTCGCAATGCTGCCGCCGCTCTGGGCCTTGCCGCGCCCTGCATCGAGGCGGCACCGCTGGAGGATCTGAGGCTCTGCGATGTGCCTTCAACCGGCGCATGCGTGGCCTCACACACGCCCCTTTACCCTCTTCCCCTGTCTTCGGAGGCTTTTGAATTATGACGTCCATTTCCGGAAAAACATCGATCGACTGGAACGCTTTTGCTGCAGCTCTCGCCCCCGTGGAGGTGATTGACGAGGCTGTGCTGGTGAAAAAACGCAGCCGCGACTTTTTCTGGTACAGCCCAATCCTGAATGCCGAATTGAAAAAGTGCTTTGGCGATCTTGTCGCCTGCCCGAAGACACCGGAAGAGATGCGCCATGTTCTGGCAGTGGCCTATGCCCATGACGCACCTGTTGTTCTGCGCGGTGGTGGCACGGGAAACTACGGACAATCTGTGCCGATGGATGGCGGGCTTATCATCGAGACGACGGGGATGAACCGCGTGCTCGAGATCGGCGACGGCTATGTGAGGGCCGAGGCCGGCGCGTTGATGGCAGATATCAATGCGGCCCTCTTAAAAGAGGGTCAGGAAATGGCGATGTTCCCGTCCACGCAGGACATTGCAACGATCGGCGGCTTTGTTGCGGGCGGCTCCGCCGGGATCGGCTCCATCGCCAATGGGGCCCTGCGCGATCCTGGCAACCTTATCGCGCTCAAGGTGCAGTCAGTCGAGGCCACGCCACAAGAGCACATATTCGAAGGTGCGGACGTTTTGCAAATACACCACGCCTGGGGGCTGAACGGGGTCATAACCGAAGTGACATTGCGCACGGTTCCGACACGCGACTGGGTTGGCTGTCTGGCTACCTTTGATACCTACGAAGGGGCCTATGCGGCAGGGGTGGAGATTGCCAAGGCGCCGGATGTGGCGCGCAAACTGCTGACCACGGTCGATGCACGCATCTGCGCCTATTTCCCAAAACTCGAAGGCCACATCCGCCCCGAAAAACACCTGTTGGTCTCTTTGGTGCCAAAAGAGGATATCGCGCGTTTCGCAGCAATTATAGCGGCTGCGGGCGGTCATCTGGACCTGACCCTGACAGAAGCAGAGCGGGTTGCGGCCAAGCTGCCGCATGTCTTCGACTTCTCGTATAACCACACAACGCTGCAGGTGCTCAAAGCAGACCGCAGCGCCACATACCAGCAAGTCGGCTGCCCCACGCCGCCCGATCCTGCAGCGATTGCAGCACTGCGCCTAAAGATCGGCGATGACGTGTGGATGCACCATGAATTTGCGCGGGTCGGCGGGCAGATCGTAACCTTTGACCTGCCGATCATATGGTTCTCGACCCCGGAACGGTTGGCCGAGATCAATGCGACCTACGAGGCAAACGGATTTCCCGTCTATGACGCCCATACGTGGCGGGTCGAGGGCGGCGGGTTGAAAAATGCCGATTACCGGCATCTGGCCTGGAAAAAACGGATGGACCCCAAGGGGCTGCTGAATGCGGCCAAGTCGGCGGTCTGGCAAGAGGTGCGCGACATGCCAGCAGATGCAATCGAAGCTATGGGAGGGTTGTAAAGATGCTGACCACGACTCCGCTGACGCCGCGTTTCGGTGTTGAAATCACGGGTCTTGATCTGGCCGGGCTGGACGATAAGGGTTTTGCCGCACTGCGGGCCGCCTTCGAAGAGCATTCGGTGCTGTTGTTGCGCGATCAACGCATAGACGATGCGGCCCATATTGAGCTTGCCCGCAAGTTTGGGCCCATCGAAGACCGGCTGGCAGACGAGCGTGCGGAAGGCGAGACATTCAAAGTGCCCGAGGTTTCGAACATAAAAGACGACGGCAGCCTGACGGGTGAGATGGACCTGCACACTCTCAATCTGCGGGCGAATATGCTGTGGCACATCGACAGCACGTTCCTGCCCGTGCCCGCGCTGACCAACATCCTGATCGGACGCGTCGTGACACAGAAAGGGGGCGAAACCCAGCTCGCATCCTCCCGCGCGGCATGGGCCGAAATGCCCGAAACGCTCAAAGAACAGATTCGCAACAAAGCGCTTTGGCACCGTTATTCGCACTCGCGCGCGCGCATTTCGCCGGACTTGGCAAAATTACCGATGTTTAACAAGTGGCCAGACCAGTGCTGGCCGGCAGTGGTCTCGAACCCCGTAAACGGTCGCGAAGCACTCTACATCGCCAGCCACACATTCAAAATCGACGGCGACGATCAAGGGGCATCAGCGACACTGATTGATACATTAACGTCATTCATCACCAAACCAGAGTATGTTTACAGCCATAAATGGCGAATTGGCGATGTATTGATCTGGGACCAGCGCGCCGTTTTACACCGCGCGACACCGTGGGATTACGACCAACCGCGCAAACTATCGAGCATTTGCGTCTCACTTCAAGCTCAAGATGGGCTTGACGCCATGCGTCAGAGTGTTTGAGTATCGCGTCGTTCCCCGAAAAGGGGCTTCGAATGAAAAGCAGGACAACTGCATCACCAAGCCGGACAAGATGCCGGCGCATGCACTCAAGAAAAGCACGCATGCCAACAGAGAGGAAGAACATGACGTTTCTAACACGTACCGGAAAGCCATTGCCGAAAGCGGTAGTGGATTCCGCATCCAAGGTCGGCACTGACGCAGTCACGCGCCGCGAGTTTCTGGCGACAGCCAGCGCCTTTGGTGCAACAACCGCGACCGCATACGCGATGCTGGGCCTGTCTGCGCCTGCCGCACAGGCCGGTGGCCACCAGATGGGCGGCACCGCTCGGATGCAACAGGAAGTACGTGCGCTCAAAGACCCGCGCACCTATGACTGGAGCCAGATTGCAAACTTCAGCCGCGGCTGGCTGGAATACCTCGTGACCTATGAAAACGATGGTACCTTCCGCCCCAGCCTTCTGGAAAGCTGGGAGATCAACGAGGATGCGACAGAATACACGCTGAACGTTCGGCCCGGTGTCTCGTGGAACGATGGTTCGGCTTTCACGGCCGAAGACGTCGCGCGCAACATTACCGGTTGGTGTGACAAAGAACTCGAAGGCAACTCGATGGCTGGGCGGTTTGCGGTTCTCATTGACGAAAACACCGGTAAAGCGCTTGATGGTGCCATTCAGGTGGTGGATGACACAACCGTTAAACTGGTGCTGCCACGCCCCGACATCTCGCTGATCCCTGGCATGTCCGACTACCCTGCGGCGATTGTACCTGCATCCTTTGACGCAGCCGATCCACTTGCCAACCCTGTTGGCACTGGCCCGTATCTGCCCGAAATGCTGGAAGTTGGCGTCAAAGCTGTTCTGGTCAAGAACACCGAGCACACATGGTGGGGCACCGAAGTCTACGGCGGACCATACCTTGACCGTCTGGAATACATCGACTACGGCACCGACCCTTCCGCTTTTGTCGCGGCGGCAGAAGCCGAAGAGATCGACTTCACCTACTCCATTGAAGGCGATTTCATCGATATCTTCAGCACATTGGACGGCTGGGTAGAGAATTCTATCGCGACTGCCTCTACCATTGTCATCCGGCCCAATCAGCTTGCCGAAATCGATGGCATGAAGCCCTACGCGGACAAACGCGTCCGTCAGGCGATTGCCATGGCGGTGGACAACTCTATCCTGCTCGAGCTGGGCTATGCCGGGCGCGGGATCGTCGCCGAGAACCACCACGTGGGCCCGATGCACCCTGACTACGCCGCCTTGCCCCCGATGAAGCATGATCCGGCAGCGGCCAAGGCTCTGATGGATGAGGCGGGCATGGGTGACTTTGAGCACGAGCTGATGTCTATTGACGACGCCTGGCGCAAAGACACCACCGATGCCGTAGCGGCACAGCTGCGTGACGCTGGCATCAAGGTCAAGCGTACGATCCTGCCCGGCTCAACGTTCTGGAACGACTGGGTCAAGTACCCGTTCTCGTCCACCAACTGGAACCACCGTCCGCTGGGCGTGCAGATCTGGGCGCTTGCCTATCGCTCTGGCGAGGCGTGGAACGAATTCGGGTGGGCCAACCCAGAGTTCGACGCGCTGCTTGAAGAAGCTTTGGCAACGGCGGATGTCGCCAAGCGCGCAGAAATCGTCAAGAAGGGCGAGATGATGATCCAGGAAGAAGGTGTGACGATCCAGCCTTATTGGCGGTCGCTCTACAATCACACCAAAGAGGGTCTTGTCGGTGCCGGACACCACATCGCTTTCGAGTTCCGCCCTGCGGAAATCGCCTGGACCTGATCCAGCTGAAGAAACAGAAGGCCGCGCAATTTGCGCGGCCTTTTTACGTTTTGCGACAGCGCACAGGAACACTTCATGGAAGTTGCTCTTCTTATCGCCCAGACCGTTGTGACCGGGGCATTGGCGGCTTGGCTGACACTGGGTGTACGCGACAACCTTCTACATCCCTCCATCAACGAAACCTACACCGCCGAAGTGCTGGAAATGACACGCATGCGCGAGGAATACCCCGAGGCATTCGCGCAGGTTGCACATCGCGCGGTCAAGGACAGGCGCCTGCAGATGCTTGCATTCAAAACCGTGGTGGGCGCGGAGCTTGCCGCAAGCCTGCTGTTATGGATCGCAACAGCCTGCCTCGCGCTGGCGGTGTTCGGCATCCTGTCTGCGGATAGCGCGCGGGCCGCAGGCATTCTTGGCGCCACGGCATTCACATCTATCTGGGCCGGTTTTCTGGTGATCGGGAACCACTTCAGCTATTGGTTCAGCCACGAGGGCACGCAGAACACCCACTTTCAGATGACGCTATGGGGGCTGGGCACAATCATCCTGAATGCCCAAAGCTAAGGCGTCAGCGCATGGCGTGGGCGTAGCGCAGCACAGTTTCAGGCAAAAATGCCAGATCAAGTAAAGCACGGCAAACGCCCGTGCAATCCGAGCAACCGATGCAATCAGTGCGGGCCTTGAGTTTTCTGGTCTTCACGTCTTGCTGCATGGTCCGTCTCCCTGGGAATGCGCATCACCGAATGGCGACCACCTCTTATTGAACGAAACTGCGGCACACGCGCATTGACATGGATCAATATCCACCTGTCGGGGGGGGGCCGCCTGCTGCGGCGAAAGAGGCGCCGTCAATAAGGTGTTTCGATAGCCGCCTTTGCAATCCGCTTTGCTTCACCGACACGCGACAGCATATCAGGCACCCGAAGGCCCAAGACCGCCCGGTCTTGCGGACAGCGTGACAGATGGGCCTCGACCATATCGCATAACCGCATGGCGGCGCGCGGCTGCAGCATCAAAACCTTCAATCGTGCATTGGCCAGTTGGATAAGTGCCAGCACCATGTCCCGCTCGGGGCTTGGGTCTTTGGTTTGTCGCCAGACGGCCTCAAGCACCGCGTAGCATTCCCAGAAGTAGCCACCATCGTAAAAGAGCCTGCCCGCGATGAACGCTTTGGTGTTGTGCAACTCGCTTGCAGGCATACCCGACAGTACGGAAGCCTTGAGATCGTCAAAGATATGATCCGGATGCCGCGGGCTTAAACCGGGAATATACACATGCGGTGGCATGGGTATTTCAGGCGGGTCTTCACTCATTGCGGCGCTCCTTGAAAAACGCCCCCTCGTGGATCAGCCCCCAGCGCGTTGCGGTATCGGTTGGGATGTCGACACTGGCAGGCTCGAAATCAAGCACCGCCAGTGCCTTAACAAGAGTAACAGTCCGACCAACCCCCAGAGCGCATGTCCCACCTGCCAATTGCCATTCCTCCCGAAAGCAACCGGCGGTTTGTTCATGGACCAGAGCCGCTGAAAGGATCACGAATCCCTCCCAAGATCCTGCAGACGTCACCGTATGTATCCTGCACTTTCCCTGTCGGGCTGCAAGCTATTTCCTGACAGAAAAACGCGGTATTTCCCGGCATCCGGACATTTTTTGATCGTTCTTACCACAAAAGGAACAATGTGATGGCCGGGAACATGACCAATAGAGCGACGCGCAGGATATCCGACGCCACGAAAAACAGCACCGCTTTGTAGGTGGAGGTCATGGGGGTCTCGCGGTCCATCGCATTGATTATGAAAAGGTTCATTCCGACAGGTGGCGTGATCAGCCCCACCTCGACCACGATCAACACGAGAATTCCGAACCAGATTGCAATCTCTTCCGTGGTCATACCGAAATCCATTGCCGAGATCACCGGAAAGAAGATCGGCACGGTGAGCAGGATCATCGACAGGCTGTCCATCAGGCAACCGAAGACAAGATAGAACAGCAAAACGACCGACAAGACGACCCAAGGGTTAAGCTCGCGCGAGAGCACCCAATCAGCCATGAACTGGGGCACACCGGACAGCGCCAGAAAACCGTTGTAAAAGCTGGCACCAAGAATAATGAAAAAGATCATTGCCGTTGTCCGCCCGGTCCCAAGCAGGCATTCCTTGAACGCCGGCCAGGACAGGCTGCCCGACAACAGCGCGACCAGTCCGGTACCCGCAGCACCGATGGCGGCTCCTTCGGTAGGTGTGAACCAGCCTAGGTAGATGCCGCCAACGACAACGCCGAAAATCAGTAGCACAGGCCATGTGGCGCCCAGTGCCCGCCAGCGTTCGGACATTGGCATAGCCGCACGCGTACCCGCGGCATCGGGGTAGAGCCGCACGTAAATCGAGATCGTTATCATGTATCCCAGCGCTGCCAGCACGCCCGGAACGAAGGCTGCGAGGAACAGTTTGGCGATGTTCTGCTCGGTTATGATGGCGTAGATCACCAGAATGACCGAGGGCGGTATCAGGATACCAAGCGTTCCCCCCGCGGCCAGCGTTGCGGTGGAAAAACCACCCGAGTACCCGTAACGGCGCAACTCTGGCAGCGCCACTTTGGACATGGTCGCTGCCGTCGCCAGAGACGATCCGCAAATCGCGCCAAAGCCCGCGCACGCCCCGACAGCGGCCATTGCAACCCCACCACGCCGATGCCCCAGGAAGCTTTCGGCGGCACGGAACAACGCCTGCGACATGCCCGAGAGGGTGGCGAACTGCCCCATCAGCAAGAACAGCGGAATGATGGTCAGCGAATAGTCTGAAAAGGTCGTATACGTCTCGGATTTCAGCTTGGCGAGAAGCGGCGTCGGGTTACCGTTCATCGCATAGTACCAGCCACCAAACCCGCACAGCAGCATCGCAAGGCCAATGGGCGCACGCAGAAATATCAGCCCCAACAGCACAAGAAAGGACCAGAACCCGAGCGCGAGGCGATCCATATCCGCAAAAGGCAACAGATCAAGTAATGTGCTCATAAGGTGATCAAACCTGCGGCAGCTTGCTGCGACCCGTCAGGCATTCACCCAACCGCATCACCGCACAATAGACCGCGACGACACAGGTCACGACAGAGGCCGCAAAGCTTGCCGCATAGGCCCACCAAACGGGAAACTGCAAGAAAAAGGTCGTCTCGCCATTGCCATAGTACCGCTGCACGCCGCCAAAGAGTTGAACGCTGATGAGGATCAGAACCGCCGTCAGCACCACCTCCCAGAAAGCCATAAGCGCGCGGGTCACCCGCTGCGGTAAATGCGACGTGAAGACATCAACAGTGGCATGACCCGTGTAGAGCTGACAGATCGGGAAAAACGAAAAGATTGCAAAGGCCACGCCGGCTTCAAGCAATTCGTAGCTGCCGCTGACTTCCCCGACGCCCAGATCCAGAAGCGTTTGCGCGAAACCGCCCAGCAGCGTGTTTGCCGCCTCTGTGTGCAGCATGTCGTTCAGCGCACGGCCGATGATCGAGAGCGTGGTCAGCGCGATCAATACGATCAGCACGAAACCACCGGTCACCGCCGTGCCCCGTGCCAACCAGCCGATCGCGTGATGCATTGAACTCTCCGCCAGACAGATGCGGCTCACCCGGTACGTCACCGGGTGCGCCATTTCGGTGTGACCTACTCTGTGTATTCCGCGATCAGCCCTCGCGCTTCGTCGATCAAGGCCTGACCGTCGATACCCTTCTCGCTCATCTCCGCAACCCACTCATCGTAGATGGGTGCCGCAACCGCCTGCCACGCCTGTGCCTCATCTTCGGTCAGCGTGACGATGTTGTTACCGCGATCTGCTGCCGCCTTGCGGGCGGGGGCATCACTGTCTTCCATGACGCCACCGGCGAATATCGAAAACTCCAGACCTGAGTTATCGTCAATCACTTTCTGAAGGTCCGCAGGCAAACTGTCATAACGGTCTTTGTTCATCGCCAGAACAAAGGTCAGCACATAAAGTGCGTTACCCGTGAACTCGGTATGATTGCCCACCAGCTCCGGGATTTTCAAGGCCGCCGTCACCTCCCAAGGGATCGTGGTGCCATCGATCACACCTTTGGAAAGCCCTTCCGGCACTGCTGGCACGGGCATGCCGACAGGCTCAGCGCCGACCTTTTCCAGCAGCGAGTTGACCAGACGCGACCCGCCACGCACTTTCATGCCCTCCATATCGGCGGGAGTACGCACTTCCTTGTTTGCGTGAATGATGCCGGGACCATGCACCCAAGTTCCCAGAATCTCGACATCCTTGAAGTCCTCGTCGCGCATATGTGTCTCAAACATCTCCCAATAGGCGCGCGACGCAGCTCTCGCGTTGGTCATCATAAAGGGCAGCTCAAATACTTCGGTGCGCGGGAAACGCCCCGGCGTGTACCCGACGACCGTCCAGACGATATCCGCCACGCCGTCAATCGCCTGATCCATCAACTCGGGCGGCCGCCCGCCCAATTGCATTGACGGAAACCGGTCGATCTTGATCCGCCCGCCGCTCGCCTCCTCCACATTGTCAGCCCAAACATCCAAGATAAGCTTTGGAACATTCGCCTGCGGTGGCAAAAACTGATGCAGCGTCAGCGTGACTTCCTGTGCCGCGGCAGGCGTGCCGCCAAAACCAAGCGACAAGGCTGCTGCAGCAGCCATGTTCAAAAAACCCTTGCGTGAAATGATCATTTTTCCTCCCCATCCCCCGACCACGCCGAAGCGGATCAAGTGCTTGTCTGTCCACTGGTATAAAGTGCTAAGCCAGATCATACGGCTTGTCACCCACGATTGTCAGGCCGTTACCTGTCGGGCTCCTCGGGCAGAAAGGGGTGGTGGCGTTAGGTGGACTTGAACCACCGACCTAACGATTATGAGTCGTTCGCTCTAACCAACTGAGCTATAACGCCATCGGAGCGTGAGTTATTGCAGCCCGCTCTGCCCGTCAACCCGGAATCATCGTTTATTGCCCGCGAACCGCATCAATCATGCGCTGGACATTATCCGGGTCCGCATCGGGTGTGATCCCATGCCCCAGATTGAAGATATGCGGCCCACCTGAAAAAGCTTGAACAATCGCTTTGGCTTCATCCACCAACGCCTGCCCGCCCGTCACCATATGGCTTGACGCCAGGTTACCCTGCACACAGCCATCCACTTGCACATGCGCCGCCGCCCATTCGGCACTGACCGAATTGTCCAAAGCGACACAATCGACGCCTGTCGCTTTCGCAAAACCTATATAGCCATCGCCTGCCTCCCGCGGGAAACCGATAACAGGTATTTCAGGATGCCGCGCCTTGAGGGCTTGCGTGATCTCGCGTGCGGGGGCCACCGCGTATTTCTGGAAGTCTTCGCCTTTGAGTGATCCTGCCCAACTGTCGAAAATCTTCACAACTTCGGCGCCGGCCTCAATCTGTTTGGACAAGTATTCGATCGTGCCCGCAGTGATGCGCGCCAACAATACTTCAAACAGCGCCTGGTTTTCAGCTTTCAATGCATGGGCGGGTCCCTGATCCGGCGTGCCACGCCCGGCAATCATATACGTGGCCACCGTCCATGGCGCACCCGCAAAACCGATCAGCGTCGTCTCAGGCGGCAATTCCTGCCGCAAGATGCGTACCGTCTCGTAGATCGGGTTCAGGACCGCATCGATCTCATCGACGGGCTTCAACCTGTCGAAATCCGCCGCCTGCGTGATCGTCGACAACCGCGGACCTTCTCCTGTGACAAACCACAAATCCGCCCCCAGCGCTTGCGGCAGCAACAGAATATCCGCAAAAAGAATGGCCGCATCAAACCCGTAGCGTCTGATCGGCTGCAATGTGACCTCGGCAGCAAGCTCGGGATTATAACAAAGAGACAGAAAATCTCCGGCCTGTGCTCTGGTCGCACGGTACTCCGGCAGATAACGCCCCGCCTGCCGCATCATCCAGATCGGCGGTGTCGGAAGCGTTTCACCGGCAAGCGCCCGCAGGATCGTTTTCGTCTGGCTCATTGTGTGATTTCCGTCTTTCATTACGCATTTCCTGCTTTTAGCTTGAGATTCTCTATCATTCCAGTTGTCAGTTTAAGTTGACACATCTAAAAGATAAACCCATGACAGTGCACTTACCTACTCCCGACTCGCCCCTCAAAATCGGCACCCGTGGCTCTCCGCTTGCAATGGCGCAGGCCTATGAAACGCGTTCCAGGCTGATGCAGGCGTTTGACTTACCCGAAGATGCCTTCGAAATCGTCGTGATCAAAGTCACCGGCGACGCCATTCAGGACCGCCCTTTGAAAGAGATCGGTGGCAAGGGGCTTTTCACCCGCGAAATCGAAGAGGACCTGTTGTCCGGTAAAATCGATATCGCGGTGCACTCGATGAAAGACATGCCGACCCTGCAACCCGAGGGCCTCATCCTCGACACCTACCTCCCCCGCGAAGACGTACGGGACGCCTTTGTATCGCCAACGCTCACCCGCATTGCCGACCTTGCAAAAGGCGCCGTTGTCGGCACCTCAAGCCTGAGACGAAAAGCGCAACTGCTAAACCGGCGACCGGACCTGCAGGTCGTCGAATTCCGCGGCAATGTGCAAACACGCCTCAAAAAACTTGCAGACGGTGTGGCAGAATGCACCTTTCTCGCCTCCGCAGGGCTGAACCGGCTCAAGTTGGCCGATGTCCCCGCCACCCCAATCGATGCAGACGACATGCTGCCTGCGGTGGCTCAAGGCGCCATCGGCATCGAACGCCGCATAAGCGATGACAACACTGCCGCGTTGCTCGCGGCGATCCACCACAGCGACACCGGCAATCGGCTGGCCGCCGAACGCAGCTTCCTTCTCACCCTGGACGGCTCTTGCGAAACACCAATCGCCGGTCTGGCGGAACTCGACGGCAGCACCATCCATCTGCGCGGCGAGGTCTTGCGTCCCGACGGATCAAAAGCCCTCGCAGACCGGCGCAGCGGTCCGGTCTCCACAGGTGCCGAAATGGGGCGCGATCTCGCACAAGACCTGCTCAGCCGTGCCGGCCCCAACTTTTTCGATTGGCACTAGGCGTTTAACAGCCGCTTCTTTGGTCTCTAAATATCCCGGGGGAGGCCTGAATAGGCCGGGGGCAGCGCCCCCTATACCCATTTCGCAAGCGGCGGCAAACTCATGAGTACCGCATTGGCGTCATGCCCGGTCTCCAGACCAAACTTTGTCCCGCGGTCATAAACGAGATTGTACTCCGCATATAACCCGCGGTGCACAAGCTGCGCGTCCTTATCCGCATCAGACCAGGGCTGCACGCGACGTTTGCGCACAAGCGGCACATAGGCAGGTAAAAACGCCCGCCCGATATCCTGCGTCAACGAGAAATCCGTCTCCCAATCGCCCGAGCAATGGTCGTCCATGAAAATTCCGCCCACGCCGCGCGCGCGGTTGCGATGCGGAATATAGAAATACTCATCCGCCCAGTCCTTCAGCCGCGGATAGAAATCCGCACCATGCGGGTCCAGCTTTTCCTTTTGCTGGTCGTGAAAGTGCTGCGTATCCTCGTCATACTCGATGCAGGGGTTTAAATCCGATCCACCACCGAACCACCACGCATGCGGCGTCCAGAACATACGGGTATTCATATGCACGGCCGGCACATGCGGATTTTGCATATGCGCTACAAGGCTGATGCCCGAAGCCCAGAACCGCGGGTCTTCCTTCATACCCGGAATGCCCTTGCGCGCGGCCATCGCCATCTGCGCGCGCTCCCCCAATGTTCCGAACACGGTTGAGATATTGACACCGACCTTTTCAAACACCCGGCCGCCGCGCATGACGCTCATCAAACCGCCGCCGGCGTCCGACCCGTCATCGCTGTGCCGTTTGGTCTCGCTTACATCAAACTGCGCCGCGGAGCGGTCTGACAGCGGCCCTTGCGCATGATCCCGCTCCAGCTCTTCGAAGGCGTCTACGATCTGGTCGCGCAATTCGCGGAACCATGCCGAAGCACGTGTTTTTTCTGTTTCGAAGTCTTGGGTCATCGCGCCGCCTAATGTGTCAGTTTAATCTGACACTATGTTTAAACCGCTTTTTGCAGCAAGGCCAAGACCAATCATCAATGCGCAGGGACCGAAACCGCATCAAGCAGGCTGCGTCCGCCGTCGACCGTGATGATTTCGCCGGTCATGAAACCTGAACTTTCTGCAGCCAGAAACTGCACCGCATCGGTCAATTCCGCCGGGCCCGCAATACGCCCCAACGGGGTGTGCGCGCGAATGTCATCGCGCCACTCGGTATGCTCGATCATGGATGATTTCAGCGAAGCACTCATCACTGACCCGAAAGCCACCGCATTGACCCGGATACGCTGGGGCGCCAACACCAGTGCCATGGACCGCGTCATCTGCTCCAAGGCTGCGGTGGCCACGGAGTATCCCATGAGTTCGGGCCGCGTCGTACGCGCCACGATAGAGCTGAGGTTGACGATAGAACCCAGTTGACCCTCGGGCTGGTCTGCTCCCTGTTTGATCATCCGTTTGGCGACCTGCTGTGTAAGGTGATAGGCGGTCATCAAATTCTGCTCTAGCAGCATGGCCACCGAATTATCTTCCACATCAAGCGCATTGGTCTCGATCACCTGCCGCGATGCATTTACGAGGATATCAACCCGATCAAAACTGTCGATTGTGGCCGACACCAGATTGGCGATGGTCAGCCGCTGCCGCAGATCACCCGCAAAGTAGCGCAGGTTGCCATCCTCCGACAAACCGCCCCACTCTTCTTCCAGCTTCTTTTCGTCCATGTCGGCGCACATGACATTTGCCCCGCGATCCGCGAACTGGCGCGCGATGGCAAGACCAATCCCGTTCGCAGCGCCGGTGATGATGGCGGTTTTACCATTGATCGAAAAAGACATCTGTTTCCTTCCTGAAGCAGAAAACCTTACTTGCTGACACGTTTGGGGCGCGTTGCGTGAAAGAGTTTAAAGCGCGTATCGCCGCCAACTTCAAAGACATTCGCGAAGCGCGCCTGCAAGGACTGCTCGTATGGTAAGTGACGGTTGGCCACCATCCAAAGGTTTCCCTGCGGCGCAAGCACGCGCGACGCCGCCTCCACGAAAGCCTGCCCAATTCCGGGATCAGCCGCGCGTGACAGGTGGAAAGGCGGGTTCATCACGACGCTTTCTATCCGCTCGGGCGCAGACCATTGGGTGGCATCCGCCCAGTGAAAAATCGCGCGCGGGTCGGTCACATTTCGCCGGGCACATTCCAACGCCATATGTTCAGCCTCGACCAGATGTACAGTCTGCACGTCCTGCCGCGTCAGAACATGCGCAGACAAAAAACCCCATCCCGCGCCCAGATCGGCAACATGCGCGCCCAGACGGTCCGGCAAATGCGCTGCAAGCAAGGCGGAGGCAGGATCAATCCCGTCAGCCGAAAAGACGCCCGGCGCGGTCCAGAAACCGCCCGGCGTCATCGCCGGGCCCGCGACCCAGTCTGCGAATGCCTCAGGATCGGCCACCGGACACCAAAACAGTTTGCCATGGGCCTTGGAAATCGGAGCAGTCAAAGCAGTGCGTTTGCGCATCTCCTTCAGGATACTGTCGACACCGCTGGTTTTTTGCCCGTCGATCACCACCGGCCCATCCGTGATCTGCATGGCCGTCGCGATCATCGCGCGTGCATCGGCTTTGGCCCGCGGCAGACAGACAATGACTGCACCGTATTTCTGATCCGTTTGAACCTCTGCTCGAAATCCGCGTGCAGACCAGTTGTCAAAAGACGGTTTGAACCCTTCGACAATTACGCAGCGGTCCTTGGGCAGATCATTCAGACGCGCCTCGGAGGGGGGTTTCATCACTGCGATCAGATCATCATTCGGCATGACGAGACCGCCCTCGCCGAGCGCAAGTGTCAATCGGGCGTCAATCACCTGATTACTCTTCTTTTTCCATTGTGCATTGCAGCGGGTGCTGGTGGCGGCGGGCAAAATCCATCACCTGAGCGACCTTTGTTTCGGCAATCTCGTGACTGAACACGCCAACCACGGCCACACCTTTTTTATGTACGGTCAGCATGATTTCGAAAGCCTGCGCGTGATTCAGCCCAAAGAAGCGTTCCAGTACGTGAACGACAAACTCCATCGGTGTGAAGTCATCGTTGAGCAAAAGCACCTTGTAGAGCGGCGGGCGCTTTGTCTTCGGCTTCGTTGCGGTCAGGATAGACGCGTCACCGTCTTCGTCTGACCGGTCCGACATTGTAAAGGCATCGCGGTGCATTGCTGCTCCTGATCTTTCGGTAAAGGATGAGTCTTAGACGCTGTATATAACTTCAATAGCGCTTTAGAAAAGGGGGCATGGACATGCGGCAGTCAGTGACCACGGTTGCGTTTGATGCAGATGACACACTTTGGGACAATGAACGGTTTTTCCAACTGACCCAAGCGCATTTCGCCGAACTGCTTTCAGACTATACGGACAAGCCCGCGTTGATGCAGCGGCTGGAGGCTGCAGAGCGTCAGAACCTTGGCCACTATGGCTTTGGCATCAAAGGATTCACGTTGTCGATGATCGAAACCGCACTTGATGTGACCGACAACAAAGTGTCTGGCCATGTGATAGCAGAACTGCTGGATGCCGGCCGCGAGATGTTGCAACACCCCGTCGATCTTTTGCCGCATGCGCGCGAAGCCGTGGAAGCAGCAAAGGAAACGCACCGCATCCTTATGATAACAAAAGGAGATTTGCTGGATCAGGAGCGCAAACTGGCGCAATCCGGTCTGGGTGATTTGTTCGACGCGGTGGAAATTGTGTCGGACAAAAACAGCCAGAGCTACGTCGACATCTTCAACCGGCACGGTGATGGTCCTGGGCGCGGCATGATGATCGGGAACTCGATGAAATCAGATGTGCTTCCAATGATCGATTCGGGTGGCTGGGGCGTGTTCGTACCTCATGGGTTCGAATGGGCATTGGAAAAAGCGCCCGAGCCCATCACCGCCCCCCGCTACGCGCGTCTGTCCGATCTGGGCGGATTGGCGCAGCTGCTGCAGGAGATCGGGTAAACAAGGCCCGAAAATGTCGCATCGCCAGCAGTTTCACCCAAACTTAACGCATTCGCTTTAAATCAATGGTTTATCGAATGCAAAAGCTGTGCTAGCGTTTCGGTCAATAAAGCCAGTCGGAAAAATTCGGCGGCATGAGGCAGAAAAAGGCGGAAATCATGAAGGTACGGCGTAATTGGCCGGCCCGATACGGGCTATATGCATTCGCATTATTGTGGATGCTCGTGATACTACCTCTCAGCGCAGCAGCAGCCCCCTATGCAGCATTCGTGATGGACGCGCGCACAGGCAAGGTCTTGCACTCGCGCAATGCGGACACGCGGCTGCATCCGGCATCGCTGACCAAGATGATGACACTGTACATCGCATTTCAAGCTGTCGAACAAGGCGAGATTTCGCTGGATACGAAGGTCAAGATTTCGCGGTTTGCCGCCTCTGAACCACCCTCCAAACTCGGGCTTAAGTCGGGGCAGCGCATCGCCTTTCGCTACCTGATCCGTGCAGCGGCCGTGAAGTCAGCCAATGATGCCGCAACTGCCATCGGTGAAGCGCTCGAAGGGTCCGAAGCAGCATTCGCGCGCCGCATGAACCGCACCGCCAAGGAACTGGGCATGACGCGGACGACGTTCAAGAACGCGCATGGCCTCACAGAAAAGGGGCATATGTCGACGGCGCGCGACATGTCGATCCTCGGCCGACACGTGCTGTACGACTACCCTGAGTATTACAACCTCTTTTCCCGCAAATCGACGCATGCTGGCATCAAGAATGTCGCAAACACCAATCGCCGCCTATTGGGAAACTATCGTGGGGCCGATGGGATCAAGACGGGCTATACCCGCGCGGCGGGCTTTAATCTGGTGGCCTCGGCGGAGCGTGGACAGGAGCGTATCATCGCCACCGTGTTTGGCGGCACCTCGACCACCGCGCGCAACAAGCGGGTGGCTGAGTTGCTGGACATGGGATTTAAACGGGCGCCCAGCCGCGCGCGTGTGCGCAAACCCCAAAAACCATCATATGTTGCGTCACGCGGGAACGGCGTGCGGGTGGCCAGCGTTCTGGCCTCGAGCCTGAGACCCAAAGCACGGCCAGCGCCTGCGGTTGTCGTGGCTTCTGTCAATGCCGCCGACATCGTGGCAGCCGTGGCCGAAGCCAAGGCGAACCAGCCCAAAGCCGCAGCCGCCAGTACAAGCGGCATATTGAACACCGATATCACCTCGGCCCTGCTAATCGCACAGGAAAGCGGAGCGGAAGCTGACAAACCTGATGTTAAAGCAGCGCCGGGCAGTGTGGTTCCCGTCTCTCTCAGGCCCGCGATGCGGCCTGCCGGTCTGATAAATGCCTCGGTCAGTGTGCCTGCCTTCCCACAAGAGAATGAGGTGGTGACCAGGCTGTCTACCTCGGGCGGTCACCAGTGGGGCGTGAACGTGGGCCGCTATGGCAGCCGCTATCTTGCCGAAAAGGCGCTGGTCACGACGGCCTTGACAGAAATGGAGACGCTGGACGGCACTTTGCGCAAAGTGGTCAAACGCTCAGGCGGTTTTGATGCAAACTTTCTCGGCATGAGCCGCGAGTCAGCCGATCTGGTGTGTCGTCGGCTTGAGGCTCGCAACATTGACTGCACAACTGTCGGGCCTTCGTAACGGAGGTTCAATCCGTCCGCGGCTTGTCGTCCCATTCGCTGCTGAGAATGCGGCGGCTGTCGCCGTCGGGGTCTTCGTACTGTCGGCTGCGCAGGGTATAGATAAACCCCGCGAGCCCGAGCCCGCCCAGAATGAGCGAGATGGGGATGAGGTAAGTTAATACGTTCATGTCCGGCCCCGAATGCGTAATGCGTTCACCGACACAGTAAGCGAAGACGTCGACATCGCCAAGGCAGCGATCAAGGGCGTCGCCAGACCGGCAACGGCCAGCGGCACAGCCACCACGTTATAGATCGTTGCAATCGTAAAGTTTTCATTGATCCGCTTGGTGGCAAGACGCGCGGTCGCGAGCGCATCTGCCACTGGGCCCAGATCCTGCCCCAACAGTACAATGTCAGACGCCGCGCGCGCGGCATCCAACGCCTGCGCGGGGCTGATGGACACATGTGCCGCGGCAAGCGCGCCGGTGTCGTTCAACCCGTCCCCGACCATCAGCACATGACGGCCTGCGTCGGTGAGCCGTTGCACAAAATCAACCTTTTCCTGTGGCAGTTTCTCGGCGGCATGGCTGTCCATTCCCAACTGAGCTGCCACAGAAGCAACGGGCGCTTCGCGGTCACCTGACAGCAAGATCACCTCGACGCCCTGCCCCTTCAAAGACTGCATCAGCGCCTGCGCCCCGTCGCGCGGGCTGTCCTCGAAGGTGATAAGCAGCGGTTCGCCTCCACGGCCCTGATCGAGCGCCGCGCAAAGCCCCTGCACATCCGTTTCGGCGCCAATCCATTCAGGCCGGCCCAAACGCACCTCGTCACCCTCTGACAGCGCCATTGTGCCGTAGCCGGGGCGTTCGGTCTGCGCGGACACATGCGCAGGCTCAATGCCCTCCGCCGCGGCCGCTTGCACGATGGCCTGCGACAGCGGATGCGAAGAGCTTTGCGCCAAGGCATAGGCCAAAGCTTTCTGCGACGGTGTCAGACTGTCCCAGTTCGTAACACGAGGTGTGCCCATGGTCACGGTACCGGTTTTGTCGAACACGACCGTGTCCACTTCGGCAAGCCGCTCCAGCGCGGTCGCATTTTTGACCAGCAGGCCTTTGGCAAACAGCCTGCCGGAAGCGGCCGTTGTCACGGCTGGCACCGCAAGGCCAAGCGCGCAGGGGCAGGTAATGATGAGCACAGCGGCGGCAATGTTAAGTGATACACGCATATCGCCCGACCACAACAGCCAGCCCAGAAAGGCAAGAGCCGAAAGGATATGCACTCCAGGTGCGTAGAGCTTGGCCGCGCGATCCGCCAGCGAGGTGTAGCGCGACCGGCCGCTTTCCGCGACAGCCACCAAGGCAGCAAGCTGATGCAGAGAGGTATCCACGCCCACGGCGGTGGCCTTGATCGTAAGCGGCCCGGTCAGGTTGACCTCGCCTGCGCTCATGGCATCGCCTGCCTGCCGCAAGGCTGGCATTGTCTCGCCCGTCAGGGCGGAACGGTCAACTTCAGAGGCCCCTTGCAGAATAACGCCATCGACGGGCGCACGGGCGCCAGGGCGCACCAGGATATGGTCGCCCAGCCGCAAAACACTCACGTTGACTTCTTCAGGCTCGCCATTTTCGATACGCCAAGCCCGTGGCACTTCAAGCGCGGTGAGTTCCTCTGCGGCAGACCGGGCCGCAGAACGCGCCCGCGCATCCAGCCAGCGACCGGCCAGCAAAAAGAAAGTGAGCGCCAGCGCGGCATCAAAATAGGCGTGTTTCCCCGAAAGGCCCGTTTCCCAAAGTGACGTCACAACAGCCAGGACAATGGCAAGCGTGATCGGGACATCCATGTTCAGCCGCTTGGCGCGCAACGCAGCCCATGCGTTGCGGAAAAACGGCTGAGCTGAAAAGGCCAGCGCCGGAAGGGTGATCGCAGCCGAAATCCAGTGGAACATATCGCGGGTGGCATCCGTGGCTCCCGACCAGACGGCAACGGACAAAAGCATCACGTTCATTGCCGCAAATCCCGCAACCGCAAGCCGCATAAGAATATCGCGGCCTGCTGCATCCGTCTGTGTCTGGTTCAGCGCCGCGGTATCCAGTTCATGCGCTTCAAATCCGGCGTCCATCACCACTTGGGCAAGATCGCGGGCTGTCACTCCGGGTGCTGCATCCACCAACACGCGCTTGCGCGTCAGGTTAACCCGCGCGGCGCGCACGTCTTCATGGGCGTTCAGGCATTTCTCGACGGTCGCGATGCAGGCCTGACAATGGATAGTAGGCAAAGACAACGCCAGTTTCGCGTCAGGCAAGACCGGATCTACCCGATCAGCCGGCGCCGCAAGGCACCCCGGGCAACTGGCAGGACCATTTGTGGTCAACGCTGTCATGAACGTTCCTTGGGCACATGAAGAATGACGCGCTGACGGAACACAGTACCATCGTCAGCTTCGGCAACCATGCGGATGTTCCAGTTGCCCGGCCCCAGATCGGCTGGCGCCACATAGCGTTTGCCATCAAACGCAAAAGCCGGTGTGCTGTCGTCCTGCACATGCGTTGCGCGCCCGAGTGTTGCATCAAGGTTGACCACCTCAACGGGCGCACCGTTGGCGTCTGTCACCGAAAGCAGGATCTGGCCATCGCGGGCTTCGGCCAATACGGACCAGCCAAGCGCCAGTTGCGCATCGCGGTCGTCGTCAAAGCTCTGGCTCGCGACGTAGGAATTCTTGACCTCCAACCCCGGAAAGGTGTTGACCGCGTTATAGGCCAGCGTGAGGTTTACAGTGATGATGATGGAAAACGCGCCACCAAAGATCGCAGCGACATGCCAGCCGGTGAGTTTCTTTTGCATCAGTTGGTTCCTTTCCCGGTAAAATTGCTGTCTTTATACGCGCGGTCCCCGTTGGTCAGGTCTTCGATCCAGAAACGGATGTCGGTAAGCCCACCGTCAGCAGGTACCGAGTTTGGCGGTGCCACGACATAGACGCGCTGGAGCAGGGATTCATCCGCCCCGACGGTCACTGATCCGTAGGGCGTACCTTCCAGTTGCACCCTGACGGCAGGGTCTCCGGTGACGGCAATCCGGAACAGGCGTTCGTCATTGTTCTTGTTGCGCAAGCGGATATCGTAAGTGTTTCGGATGGAGCCATCCGACATGGTCACAAACACCGGATTGCGCACCGGCGCGACGGTCACTTCGATATCCGATCGGATAAAGAGCGCAACAAGCAATGCGATGCCCACACCGGACCACAGCACGGTGTAGAGAATGGTGCGGGGACGGAAAATATGCTTCCAGACCGACCGTGGCGGATTACCCTCGCGCTCAAGCTTTTCGTCAGACAGCGCCAGATAGTCGATCAGGCCGCGGGGCTTGCCGATCTTGGCCATGACGTCGTCGCAGGCGTCGATACAAAGCGCACAGGTGATACACTCAAGCTGTTGACCGTCCCGGATATCGATCCCCATGGGGCAGACGTTGACGCAGGCCATGCAATCAATGCAATCGCCCATCGGCTCGCCCGCTTTTTCTTTCTCGCTGTGTTTGCGCGGCTCACCGCGCCAGGGCCGGTAGGCTACGGTCAGCGTGTCTTCGTCCATCATCGCGGCCTGAATCCGCGGCCAGGGGCAGGCATAGATGCAAATCTGTTCGCGGGCAAAACCACCGAACACAAATGTCGTCGCGGTCAGGATAGCCACGGTGATATAGGCCACCGAAGCCGCCTGCCCGGTGAAAAGATCCACCAACAGCGTGGGCGCATCGGCAAAGTAGAAAACCCAGGCCCCGCCTGTCGCGACCGAGATCAACAACCACAGCGTCCATTTTGTCAGGCGAAGCCGTACTTTCCTGAAATCGAGCTTTTTCTGACGATGCAGCCGCAACCGCGCGTTGCGGTCCCCTTCAATCCAGCGCTCGACCAGAATGAACAGGTCCGTCCAGACCGTTTGCGGGCAGGCATAGCCGCACCAGACACGCCCCAACGCGGACGTGAACAAAAAGAGACCCAAGCCTGCCATGATAAGCAGACCTGCCACAAAGTAGAACTCATGGCTCCAGATATCGATCCAGAAAAAGTAAAACCGCCGGTTGGCCATGTCCAGCAGCACTGCCTGATTTGGCAGGTCGGGCCCGCGGTCCCACCTGATCCATGGCACGACATAGTAGATACCCAAAGTGACAATCAGAATTATCCATTTCAGATTACGAAAGGCACCAGACACGCGCCGCGGGAAAATGGGTTCGCGGGCTGCGTATAAGCTGGGTGGGGTAACCTGATCAGACAAAGGATTCACTCCGGGGTTGGTTCACATGCAACGTACTGAATATAGTGCAGGCGCGGCATTGATTTGCATCAAGTGACCGCGCCCACCAATTCGTGACGTGGGGTTAGCTTATTCGCCGCCCCCGAGCTGGTGCACGTAGACGGCAACTGCCCGGATTTCAGCCTCAGAAAGGCGCTGAGTCCAAGGTGGCATCACGCCATAGCGACTGTAGGTCACAGTCTCGATCAGCGTGTCGTAGTCACCACCATAAAGCCAGATCGCATCCGCAAGGTTCGGTGCCCCTTGCTCCACATCGCCCAACGCTTCTTCGCCGTGGCAGGCGCTACAATTGTCGAGGTAGACTTCGGCCCCGACTGCAACCTGCGCTGGATCAACCGGCGCGCCGCCAGAGATGCTCATCACGTAGTTGACCACGGATGTGATCTCCTCCGTTTCGAGAATATCGCCAAAGGCCGGCATCTCTGAATAACGCGCGTCGTCATCCTCTTCGTTGCGGATACCGTGGCTGATGGTGGCATGGATCGATTCGATATCGCCGCCCCAAAGCCAGTCGTCGTCCAGCAGGTTCGGATACCCGACAGCGCCCGCAGCACCCGAACCGTGACACTGCGTACACCATGTGCGGTAGACCGCAGCACCGGCAGAAGTTGCGTAGGTGTTCAACTCAGGATTTGCCGCAATCTCGGTCAGCTCGGCCGAGGCCAGTTGCATGTTGATGCCTTCGTTGCGCATTTCCACCGCCGCAATCTCTTCTGCGACTTCACCCCGTGTGGAATAGCCCAGCAGGCCGGAAGTCGCCGATGAGACCATCGGCCAGGCGGGATAGGCAATCGTGTAGGCAACGCCCCAGATAATGGTCAGGTAAAAGCACCACAGCCACCATCGCGGCATCGGGTTGTCGAATTCTTCGATCCCGTCCCAGACATGGCCTGTGGTATCGGGGTCGCCCTCTTGTCTTGGGGGAGGTGTTGGATGGTCAGTCATTGGTTTGCCTCCTTAGTCGGAGCGGGTCGTTCGTCGTTACGGAAGATCATGTTTTTGGCCTCGTCATGCACGGCGTTGGATCCGGGCCGAATGACCCAGAACCAAATACCGACAAAGACGCAGAACAAAAGCAGGAGCATCCAGCTGTCTGCAAATTCGCGTAGAAGAGAATAGGTTTCCATTGTCTGTTCCTCCTTAGCGGCTTGCATCTGGGGTGAAGGTCGAGAAATCGACCAAGGTGCCCAGCATTTGCAGATAAGCGATCAGCGCATCGGCTTCGGAAATACCGGGCTGGCCGTCAAAGTTGCGCACCTGCGCCCCCGGATAGCGTTCCAGCATTTCGTCATAGTCGCTGTCAGGATCGGCCTGCGCGCGGAAGTCCGCTTCAGCCGCCGCGATCATCTCGTCGGTGTATGGAACACCCACGAACTTGTGCGTCGCCATCAGTTCCCCAATGTATTTCGGCTGGATGATGGTGTTCTCCAGAAAGCCGTACTTTGGCATGATCGATTCCGGCACCACCGACTGTGGGTCGCGCAGGTGCACAACATGCCAGTCATCCGAGTAACGACCGCCCACACGGGCAAGGTCCGGGCCCGTCCGCTTGGACCCCCACTGGAACGGGTGGTCATACATGGATTCCGCCGCGAGCGAATAGTGACCGTACCGCTCGACTTCGTCGCGCATCGGACGGATCATCTGGCTGTGGCAGACGTAACAGCCTTCGCGGATATAGACCTCCCGCCCCTGAAGCTCCAGAGGAGAGTAAGGCCGCATGCCGTCAACCTTTTCGATGGTGTTTTCAAGGTAGAACAGGGGGGTGATCTGCACCAGCCCCCCGATTGTCACCACGAGGAAGCTCAGGACCAGCAACAGCGTTGCGTTGGTTTCAATGAACTTGTGCTTTGATAGGATCTGCATGTTCTGATCCCTCCTTATTCAGCAGGGACGGCTGTGCCGAGCTTTGCCTTGGCAGGCGAAGCTTTCACAGTCATCCAAAGGTTGTAGCACATGACCACGGCACCGGAGAGGAACAGCACCCCACCCAGACCACGGACCACATACATCGGGAACTTCGCGCTCACAGTGTCAGCGAAAGAGTTCACCAGGAAGCCGTTGGCATCCACTTCACGCCACATCAGGCCTTCCATGATACCCGTCACCCACATGGACGCCGCGTAGAGCACGATGCCGATGGTGGCGAGCCAGAAGTGCCAGCTGACCAGGGTCAGGCTGTAGAGGCGCTCGCGCTTCCACAAGACCGGCACAAGATAGTACAGCATGCCGAAGGTAATGAGACCGTTCCAGCCCAACGCACCGGAGTGTACGTGCCCGATGGTCCAGTCGGTGTAGTGCGACAGTGAGTTCACCGCGCGAATCGACATCATCGGACCTTCGAATGTGGACATGCCGTAGAAGGCCAGCGAGGTCACCATCATCCGCAGTACCGGGTCGGTGCGCAGCTTGTCCCACGCGCCTTGCAGCGTCATCAGGCCATTGATCATACCGCCCCAGCTTGGCATCCACAGGATGATCGAGAAGACCATACCCAGTGTTGATGCCCAGTCAGGCAACGCAGTGTAGTGCAAGTGGTGCGGACCGGCCCAGATGTACAGGAAGATCAGCGCCCAGAAGTGGATGATCGACAGCTTGTAGCTGAAGACTGGCCGTTCGGCCTGTTTCGGCACGAAATAGTACATCATGCCCAGAAAGCCCGCCGTCAGGAAGAACCCCACAGCGTTGTGGCCGTACCACCATTGCACCATCGCATCCTGCACGCCCGAGAAAACCTGAACCGACTTGGAACCCCAGATCGACACAGGGATCGAGATGTTGTTGACCAGGTGCAGCATGGCGACCGTGACGATGAACGCCAGCAGGAACCAGTTGGCCACATAGATGTGCGGTTCTTTGCGCTTGATAAGCGTGCCAAGGAAACACAGCAGAAAGGCGACCCATACAACTGTCAGCCAGATGTCCACGTACCACTCTGGCTCGGCGTATTCTTTGGATTGCGTGCCGCCCAGCAGGTAGCCCGTCGCCGCGAGAACAATAAACAGCTGGTATCCCCAGAAGACGAACCAGCCAAGATTGCCGCCCCAAAGCCGTGCCGCAGATGTGCGTTGCACGATAAAGAAGGACGCCGCAATCAGTGCGTTGCCGCCAAAGGCAAAGATAACCGCAGATGTGTGCAGGGGGCGCAGCCGGCCAAAGTTGGCATAGCCTTGCGCCCATTCAAAGTTCAACTGGGGAAAGGCCAATTGGAAGGCGATCACGACGCCTACCAAAAAGCCCACAACACCCCAGAAGGCGGTGGCGATCACGCCTGCGCGGATCACACTGTCGAAGTATTCATCTTTGGCGATTGGCGACGCAGGCTCATCTGTCTTGCGCAGGGTGACCAGAAACAGCCCACCCGCGACCAACATAAAGATTATCATATGAACCTGATACGCCAGATCGCGCGCATAACTCGCGGCGATCAGCGCGAAAAGCGTGACGAGACCGAGCCCGACAAGCTTTACGTAGTTTAATGTTCCGGTGTTCATCTTTCCGGTGTCCCTTCCGTCTGGCTTTGCGCTGGACGGAATCCCGCCGCGCAAATCTGGTTAGTTATGCCTGTCGTTGTCGCGCGCGGCCCGCTTTCGAACCTTGATCTGCATCAATCAGCAAGCCGATTTTGACTGACAAGGATCAAGGGAGGGCCAAATTGCGCGCGCTACAATGACGCACAGCAACTGAGGCGAAAGGATTGAATCATGGCGTACAAAACAGTTTTCACTGCGCTGACACGGTTCGACAAGGACGCACCGGAACTGACCTATTCAGAAGAGATGACCAGAACGCAGGATGCGCATCTGGAGGTTTTGTCACTGGGTCTCGACCGCACACCGAACACCTACTACGAGATCGGCTCGAATGCGATGGTGATGCATGCTGCGATCGAAGAGGCCCACATGCAAGCCAGCGAGATTCAGGCCAATGTACGCAGCCATCTGGAAAAAAGCGACATCCGCTTTGACACAATAAGCGCGATCGCCTCGGCTGCTGGTGTCGGGCGCACGGTCGCAATGCAGGCGCGCTTCAGCGACGTGGCGATTGTCGGCATGCCCTATAGAGAAGCCAGCGCACATGAAGATAGTCTGGTGCTTGAAGGCCTGCTGTTTGAAGCGGATTGCCCGACAATTGTAGTGCCTGAAGGTGCACACGCCGGCCCACCGGACTGTATTGTGATTGGCTGGAACGAAAGCGCACAGGCCATGCGCGCCGTGCGCGCGGCCCTGCCGCTGCTACAGGCGGCAAAGACCGTTCACATCGCCATCATCGACCCTCCGACAACCGGGCCGGAACGCTCTGACCCCGGTGGAGCTTTGGCGGTTTACCTGTCCCGCCACGGGGTGCGAAGCGACATTCAGGTTATGACCTGCCAAGGGTACAAAGTTAGCGAAAGGCTGTCCCAACACGTGACCGAAACCGGCGCGAGTATGCTTGTTATGGGAGGATACGGCCATTCGCGGTTCCGCGAAGCTGTGCTGGGAGGAGCTACACGGGAAATGCTGCAAGACAGCAAGGTTCCTGTGTTGATGGCGCACTAGCGGACAGTGGCAGCGGCGGCGTTAACTCAGGAAGCCGCCGTCGCTGTCATCTCCTGCCTCGTCCATGAGGCGGTCCATATCGGGGACGTTAATACGGCGCTTGCCTTCAAGCACGATGACCCCGTCCTTTTTCAACGCGGATATCTGACGGCTCACCGTTTCGAGCGTGAGGCCGAGATAGTCCGACATTGCCTCTCGGGTCAGAGGCAGATCAAACGCCAGACTGTTGATATCGGTGTTTTTTGCAAGAACTGCATCTCGTCTGGCGATAATGGCCAGCAGGCTCGCGATCTTTTCGCGTGCGGTCTTGCGGCCCAGAACCAGCATCCATTCGCGCGCGGCGTCAAGCTCGTCCAAGGTCATTTCCAGCAGGCGGTGCGCGATATGCGGCGTCGAGTTTATCATCTGTTCAAAAGGCTTGCGGCGGAAACAACACATCACCAGATCGCTTGTCGCCGTCACCGTATAAGTCGCAGTTTCACGCCCGGGACGCCCGACAAAATCGGAAGGCAGCAGCAGCCCAACCATCTGCGTGCGCCCGTCTTCCATGGTCTGGGTCAGCGCAGCAACGCCAGAGACAACGGAGGCCACAAAGTCCATCCTGTCGCCCGACCACATGATCGTCTGGCCAGCTGTGAAACTGCGGTAATATTTAATATCTTCCAACAGTTCCAGTTCGTCGGCGTCACAGCGTGCGCAGACCGCCCGATGGCGGATCGGGCAATCGACGCAGTCGTTCATATTCGGCGCCACCATGTCTTGCATCAAAAAGTCCCCGCCTTTGATCCATGTCAAGGATGACAGGCACAGCACGGCCTATCCAGACCGTATGAGCATTACATCCAAACTCGCCAGAATGGGGCTGTTTGACGCAAAAGTCCCGCGTTACACAAGCTATCCAACGGCACCTCAATTTTCGGCTGAAACCACAGATGCTCACGCACGCGAGTGGATCACCGCGATACCGCCTGGAAGCCGCATTTCACTGTATCTGCACATTCCGTTTTGCCGACGTCTGTGCTGGTTTTGCGCCTGCCGCACTCAAGGCACTACCAGTAATGACCCAGTCATCACCTATCTGTCCACACTAAAGAATGAAATTAAGCTATTAGCATCTGTTTTACCCGAGAATGTGACCCTCAGCCGGGTACATTGGGGCGGCGGAACGCCCACACTTCTGGATTCGGAAATGATCGCGGATCTTGCCGGCACTGTGTTCGACATGGCGCCGCTCGCCGAGAATGGAGAGTTCTCGGTCGAAATTGATCCAAACGAGGTTGACCAGTCCCGTGTCGATGCGCTGGCCAAAGCGGGCATGACCCGCGCCTCGATCGGGGTTCAGGATTTTGACGAAGAAATCCAGACCACGATAGGCCGGCTACAAAGCTTTGATGTGACACGCAATGCCGCCGACATGCTGCGCGCAGCGGGCATCGCTTCGCTCAATGCGGATATCCTTTTTGGCCTGCCGCATCAAACCACGGAAAAAATCGCGGCGAGTGTTCAGAAACTGCTGACACTCAGCCCGGACCGCGTGGCACTTTACGGCTACGCACATGTGCCCTGGATGGCGCGGCGTCAGTCGCTCATCCCGTCAGATGCACTGCCCGCACCTGAAAAACGGCTACAGCTGTTCGAGACCGCACGGCAGCTTTTCGAATGGGATGGATACCGCCAGATCGGGATCGACCATTTTGCAGTACCACATGATCCGCTGGCCATCGCGGCACAGACCGGGCAACTCCGCCGGAATTTTCAGGGCTACACCGACGAGCCTGCAGAAGTTCTTATCGGCCTTGGGGCCTCGGCAATTTCGCGTTTCCCACAAGGCTATGCGCAAAACAACCCCGCAACATCCGGTTATACCAAATCCATTCGCGCGGGCGAATTCGCAACCGCGCGCGGTCATATGTTCACCGCCGAAGACAACCTGCGCGCACGCCTGATCGAGGCCGTGATGTGCGACTTTGAGGTCAGCATCGACGAGTTGGTAACGCGCTTTCCCGACCGCGAGGCCCATATCAAAGCCTTGTTGCACGAGGCAGCAGACTACTTTGGCGATATCGTCAGGTTGACGTCGACGCACTTCCGCATTCTGGAAGAGGGCCAGCCCCTGACACGTATCATTGCGCGCCATTTTGACGCCTACGACATGTCCAATGCCGGTCACGCCTCTGCAATCTAAAAGCTAGGTCGCCGCAGCCAGCAGGGTCTTGGTGTAGTCGTGCCGTGGCGCTTCGAACACCTGTTCTACAGCGCCGGTTTCAACCACGTCTCCGCGCTTCATAACCATGACATGGTGCGACATGGCCCGCACCACGCGCAAATCATGGCTGATGAAGATATATGCCAGACCGTACTTCTTTTGCAGCTCGCGCAGCAGGTCGACGATTTGCACCTGCACTGTCATATCAAGCGCCGAGGTGGGTTCGTCCAGCACCAAAAGCTTGGGCCGCAGCACCATGGCCCGGGCGATGGCAATCCTTTGTCTTTGTCCACCCGAGAATTCATGCGGATAGCGGTCCATCGTGGCAGGATCGAGGCCCACTTCTTCCATAACCTCACGCACCAGCGTACGCTGGTCGCGGTCGGGATCAACGTTATGGATTTTCAAACCTTCGGAAATGATCTGAGCGCATGTCATACGTGGGCTCAAAGAGCCGAAAGGATCCTGAAATACGATCTGCATGTCTTTGCGCAGGCTTCGTAGCTGCCGCGTGGACCATTGCCGCACGTCCTGCCCCATGAAAGTAATCTCGCCTTCGGAGGCGATCAATCGCATCAATGCCAGCGCCATCGTGGTTTTGCCGGAGCCAGACTCCCCCACGACACCGATCGTTTCACCCGACCGGACAGCAATGCTGGTGTCGTTGACCGCTTTGACGTGCCCGACGGTACGGCGCAACAGCCCCTTCTGTATCGGGAACCAGACTTTGAGATGATCGGTCCGGGCAATTACAGGCGCGTCTGCGGGTAGCGGAAAGGGCGTACCCGAAGGCTCTGCGCTGAGCAGTTTGCGGGTATAGGGGTGTTGCGGATTGCCGAAGATATCAGCGGTGCGGCCTGTCTCGACGATCTCGCCCTTTTGCATAACACAGACGCGGTCTGCGATACGGCGCACGATGCCAAGATCGTGCGTGATAAACAAAAGCCCCATCCCCATGCGATCTTTGAGGTCTTTCAGCAGATCGAGGATTTGCGCCTGGATGGTGACGTCCAGTGCCGTTGTGGGCTCGTCCGCGATCAACACATCGGGTTTGTTTGCAAGCGCCATGGCGATCATGACCCGTTGGCGTTGCCCGCCCGACAGTTGGTGCGGATAGCTGGTCACCCGGGTTTCGGCATCCTGAATGCCGACCTGTTCCAACAACTCGATAATCCTTGCGCGGGCCTCATTGCCAACAAGGCCCTGATGCAGTGCCAGACTTTCCCCAAGCTGTTTTTCGATTGTGTGAAGCGGATTGAGCGATGTCATCGGCTCTTGAAAGATGAAGCTGATGTCATTGCCGCGCACCTTACGCAGCAGCGCCTGGTCCGCCCCGATCATTTGCTGACCGTCATATGTAACCGACCCCGACACTTCCGCACTGTCACCCAGCAGCGATACGGTCGACAACGCCGACACGGATTTACCCGATCCGGACTCGCCGACGATCGCGACAGTTTCCCCACGCTCGACAGAAAAGCTGACGCCTTTTACCGCCTGGGTGAGCTTGCCATCCTGCCTGAAGCTCACCACAAGATCTTTCACATCCAAAAGCGCGCTCATGAGAATGTCTTTCTGGGATCAAATGCGTCGCGCACACCTTCGAAGATGAAGACCAGCAACGACAGCATGATCGCAAAGGTGAAGAATGCCGTGAAGGCCAGCCAGGGCGCTTGCAGGTTCTGTTTCGCCTGCAGCGTCAACTCTCCCAGAGAGGGGGCCGAGGACGGCAGGCCGAAGCCAAGGAAATCGAGACCGGCAAGCGTTGCTATCGTACCTGTGACGATAAAAGGCAGCATTGTCAGGGTCGCCACCATGGCGTTGGGCAACATGTGGCGGAACATGATCGTAATGTTGGATACCCCCAAAGCCCGCGCGGCCCGCACATATTCCAAGTTGCGCGCGCGCAGAAATTCCGCGCGTACAACACCAACAAGCGACATCCACCCAAAGAGCACCATAAGAAAAACAAGAAGCCAGAACCCCCTTCCCAAAATCGCGAAGAGGATGATGATGATGTAAAGCTGCGGCGTGGAGGACCATATTTCGATGATCCGCTGGAAGATAAGGTCCGTCTTGCCGCCGAAATACCCCTGCACCGCGCCTGCGATGATACCAATGATGCTGGACAGGCCCGTCACAATGATTGTGAAAAAGACCGAGAGCCGGAAGCCGTGAATGACCCGTGCCAGCACGTCGCGTTTCGTGCCATCCGTGCCCAGCAGGTTCTCTCCGTTGGGCGGCAACGGTGCGGCGCCGGGCCTGTCCACCGCCGTGTCGTAGGAATAGGGGATCAACGGCCACAGCGCCCAGCCTTTTTCAATGGGCTCGCCATCGATCAGACCGTCTTGCGCATCTTCAATGTAGCCTTCGGGATCGTCAAAACACAAATCCAGCCCGCCCGTCGCGATCAGACACTTCACTTCCGGGTCGCGATAGACCGCCTCTGTCTGGAAATCGCCACCAAATTCGGTTTCGGGGTAAAAGTTCCAGATCGGCGTGTAGTACTGCCCGCGGTATTGGACAAGGATCGGTTTGTCATAGGCGATAAACTCGGCAAAGAGCGAAAGGCCAAACAGGATCGAGAATATCCACAGCGACCAATAGGCCCGACGATTGCGTTTGAAGTTGCGCCACCGCCGTTCGTTCAGTGGCGACAGCCACGACTTTTGCGGGCGGCCCTCTGGCATCGCTCCGGAGGGGTCAACAGCATCGGTTGGCGGGTCAGTCACAGCCATGCGCTATCCCTCCCGCTTTTCAAAGTCGATGCGTGGGTCCACCAGCACATACATCAGGTCTGACAACAACCCGACAACCAGCCCGATCAGGCCAAAGATGAACAGTGTCCCGAACACGATGGGATAGTCACGCGCGACCGCCGCTTCAAAGCCAAGCCGCCCTAGTCCATCTAGGCTGAAGATCGTTTCAATGATGAGCGAGGCACCGAAGAAGACGCCGATAAACACCGCAGGGAAGCCAGCGATCACAATCAGCATCGCATTGCGGAAGACATGTCCATAAAGGACGCGCTTTTCCGACAGGCCCTTGGCGCGCGCGGTCATCACATAGTGCTTTTTGATCTCGTCGAGGAAACTGTTCTTGGTCAGCAGCGTCAGCGTCGCAAAAGCCGAGATCGTCGAGGCGAGTACCGGCAGGGTGATATGCCAGAAGTAGTCGACGACCTTGCCCCATGTGCTGAGCTGGTCGAAGTTGTCGGAGGTCAGGCCGCGCAGCGGGAATATCTGGTAGTATGATCCGCCCGCAAACAGAACAAGCAGCAAGATCGCGAACAGAAAGCCCGGGATGGCATAGGCTGCGATAATCGCACCCGAGGTCCATGTATCAAAGCTGGAGCCATCTTTCACCGCCTTGCGAATGCCCAGTGGGATCGACACCAGATAAGCAATCAGTGTGGACCATAGCCCCAGAGATATAGATACCGGCAGCTTTTCCTTGATCAGCTCAATGACAGAGATGGAGCGGAAATAGCTTTCCCCGAAATCGAGGCGCATATAATTCCATATCATGTTGAGAAAGCGTTCCACGGGCGGCTTGTCAAAACCGAACTCGGCTTCCAGTTCGGCAATGAATTCAGGCGGGAGACCCCGCGCACCGATATACTGGCTGTCATTGCCGGCGCTCAGATCGTCAGCGCCCGCGTCATTGTTCGTGCCAGAGAAGCCTTCGAACACATCACCGCCGCCCTGAATGCGGGCAATGGCCTGCTCTACAGGACCACCCGGTACAAATTGCACCAGCGCGAAGTTGATAAGCATGATGCCCAAAAGCGTCGGGACGATCAGCAGCAACCGTCTGATAATATAGGCGCCCATGCGCTTACCTCAGTGCTCCGGCCGCGCGCAAGGCATCCGCCTTGTCCTGATTGTACCACCAGAAATCCAGTTGCCCCAAAGAAAAGGGCGGGATGTTTTCAGGGTGTTCATACTGGTCGTAGTAAGCGACCCAGTGGCTTGGGTTGTACCAAACGGGTATCATGATGAATTCATAGCGCAGCGCGCGGTCCAGTGCCGTCAGGGTCGCCTGCTCTTCTTCGCGTGTCGATGCGTTCAACGACCGGTCAATGATGGCGTCCACCAAGGGGCTCGCCAGCCCGGCAGGGTTGAAGAGCGAAAACGCAGCAGCCTCTGAGCCGTAGCGTTGCATCAACCCTGTGCCGGTGCCCAGAAAAGCACCGTAGCTGTCGAACACCAGATCATAGTCGCGATCACGTTCGCGCGTGGTGTACTGCGCTGAATCCACCTTTTCAAAAGTAATGTCGATGCCCAGCGTTTTCACATTGGCGACGTAGTTCTCCATCACCGCGCTTAGCGTCGGGGAGGTCGCACTGTTAAACAAAAAGTTCAGTGACAATGTCTGACCCGCAGCATTGCGGCGGATACCATCGTCGCCGACGGCCCAACCGGCCTCATCCAACAGTCGCATGGCTGTGCGCGCATTGCGCCGGTCCAGCAACCGCTGTGCGTTGGAAGTATGCGGCACCAGAGCAGGCTCTGTCATCATGGCAGCCGGCACCAGATCGCCAAGGCTCTCAAGGAAGGCCAGTTCAGCGCCTTCGGGCAGCCCGCTGGCCATCAACGGCGTGTCCTGCGTGTAGGATGCGCGCTGTTTGAACAGACCGTATTGCAGGCTTTCGTTGGTCCACTCAAAGTTAAACGCCAGCGCCAGAGCCTGCCGAACGCGGCGGTCTTGCAGTGTCTCGCGCCCAAGGTTGAAAACGATGCCGGATGGTGTTGGTGGCGATCCATCGGGCAGTTCCTTTGTCACCACAAGGCCCTCACGGGTTTTGGGAAAATCATAACCCGTTGCCCATTTCTTGGAGTCGCCTTCGCTGCGGAAAGTGTATTCGCCCGCCTTGAAGGCCTCGAAGGCGGCGGTGTCATCGCCAAAATACTCGATCCGGATAGTGTCGATGTTATTGCGTCCAACATTGAAAGGAAGGTCTTTTCCCCAGTAGTCGGGGTTGCGCTTGTAGACGATACGCCGGTTTACGTCGACGCTGTCCACCATGTAAGGCCCGGACCCGGGCGAGATGTCCAGTCGGCTTTCGTCCAGGCCCGCGCCAGTTTCTTCGTACCACTTCTTTGACCACGCCGGGACAAAGCCGACTTGATCAATAAGACTGCGCCGGGATATCCCTTCGGTGAAATAGAACTTGATTGTGTAGTCATCGATCACCTCGACCTCGGGGATGCGCTTGCGCACCGCGTCGGCGTAGGATTTGAGCCCTTCATCCAACAGCAGATTGTGGCTGAACGCGATGTCATGTGCGGTGACGGGTGTGCCGTCGGAAAAGCGCGCCTCCGGCCGCATGTAGAAGATCACCCAATCCTTGGTTTCAGGGTATTCGATCCGCTCGCACAACAGACAATAGGACTCTCCGTAGACATCCGCAGGTGCCGATGCGCCGCCAGTGCCGTCGCCCAGCAGGCTTTCATACATCACGGTAGACAGCGCACCTGCGCGGCCTTTGCGTGTGTAGGGGTGCATCGAATCGAAGGTGCCTACGACGCTCAATGCGATCTCGCCGCCTTTTGGAGCATCGGGATTTACGTAGTCAAAATGCGGGTAGTCTTGGGGATAGGTCAGGTCGCCGTAAAAAGAGTACCCATGGCTGATGACCATATTGTCCTGCGCACGCGCTACAGATGACCAAACCATCGCGGCACCCAGCATCAGAATACACAGAATTTTTCCCACCAACGGGATACTGTCCGGTCTGGTGAATACTGGATGCACCTGTCGATTTGTCATCTGGACTTCCTCCTCAATGGCGTCGGCTGATCCGACCTGTCGTTGGTGATGTAAGCTAACGGGAGGCTGGGCCAAGATACAAGTTGCGAAAATGTGATCTGCGGGCCCAAATTGCGGATTGCCCAACAAAAAAGCCGCGCGCCAGTAGCACGCGGCTTTTCAAATCGATTCAAACTGCCTCAGTCGTCGAGGCTGTCAAGATACGCGATAACGTCTGCACGGTCCTCGACTTTGCGCAGACCGGCAAAGCCCATGGAGGTGCCCGGCGCGTAAGAAGACGGCTTTTCAAGGAACGCGCTAAGGTTTTCAGGTGTCCATTCGCCACCCATCGACGCAAGAGAATCAGAGTAGCCAAAACCATCGGCTGCCGCTTTCGCACGCCCGACCACACCATAAAGGTATGGGCCGGCACCGTTTTCGCCTGCTTCAAGCTTGTGACAAGCCGAGCATTTGCGGAAGACCTTCGCGCCATCTTCGACGCTGGCGGATGCCATGATGGTCGCGAAATCGACTTCTTCGGCTTCTGCAACCTCTTCGCCGCCTTCAACTTCGATGACGTAAGACGCCTCGCCGTGCGCATCGACGTGGAACAGCGCTTCAGCCGCCCACTTGCCCAGAAGAAACACAAGCAATGCGCCGCAGATGCCGCCCGCCGCTTTCGTAAAAGTCATAGTATCGAACATGGCAAGTTCCATTGTTGTCTGTTTGCAGGGGTATCTACGTCTTCACCTTGGCCGTGGCAAGGTGTACTTACCGCGACGAAACGCCCCTTTATGTCGCACTTTTGTATTAGGAAACCGTAATGACGACCGAAACCGCCCCACGCATTGCCTTTCAGGGCGAATTAGGCGCCTACAGCCACGAAGCGGCCTTGAACGCGCGACCGGATGCCACGCCTGTTCCTTGCGCGACATTTGATGATGTTATCAAGGCGATGCACGAAAACCGCGCGGATCTGGCGATGCTGCCAGTCGAGAATTCGACCTACGGGCGTGTGGCCGACATTCACCGACTGCTGCCACAAAGCGGCCTGCACATCATCGATGAGGGATTCGTACGGGTCCGTATCAATCTGATGGCGCCCAAAGGGGTCACGCTGGATCAGGTCAACCACGTGCGCGCGCATCTGGTGCTGATTCCCCAAGCACGCAGCTTTCTTAAAAAGCATGGCATCACCGCCGAAGCGGCCGCCGACAGCGCGGGTGCTGCAGCCGAGCTTGCCCGGCATCCGGAACCGGGTATCGGGGCACTGGCCAGTGCCGTGGCCGCCGATATCCACGGCCTTGATATTCTGGCCCGTGACATCGAAGACGAACATCACAACACGACGCGGTTTTTGTTGATGTCCCACGCGCTCGATCTGTCGCGCCGGTCAGACAAGATGATAACGACGTTCGTGTTCGAGGTCCGCAATATTCCCGCCGCCCTTTACAAGGCCATGGGCGGTTTTGCGACAAACGGTGTCAACATGACCAAATTGGAAAGCTACATGGTCGGCGGCTCCTTTACTGCGACACAGTTCTACGCTGACATCGAAGGTCACCCGGATGATGCACCCGTGCAGCGCGCGCTGGAAGAGCTCGACTATTTTACCAATATGGTCGAGATACTCGGTGTTTATCCCGCGCATCCCGACAGGAACTAGCGTCCAGACCCGCAGCGTTCTTCAATTTCGCGCGCAAACTCAGCGATGCGGGTTTTGTATTTCTGGGTCATCGTACCTTTGGTCAGCTTGGCGGATTGAATAAGCAAGCGCGCGGGCAGCGTCAGTGGCTTGATCTCTGTCACGATGGTGGCGCGTGTGCGCATTTTGGACAAGGCGAACAGATCGCAGCGCACAGAACCGGTGATGTTCTTGGAGTTCATGTCAACGACAAGTTCGTTTGGGCGCGCGAATGTCACGACCTGCAGCGCCACCTGCCGCTCTTTGCCACGCATCATGAATTGTACGTCCCACTGCGCACCGACCGCGGCTTCGGACAGTGCATCGTTGCGGCAAACCTCTGCACCGCGCCGCATTGCTGCACGTTCGTAGATTTCGAATTCGGCCAGCATATCGAACACCCGGTCAATCGGCGCGTCTATGTCCTGTCGTGCAGAGAACTGCATAAACTTTTGATCCTTTCGTGTTCAATTCCACACTCTGACATGCCTTGCGCTTCAATCGAGCCGATCTGCCAACCAGTTTTCAAGCAAGAACCGCGCGATGGCCCCTTTGCGCGCCGGCAAAACCTGTGGATGTTCTCCGGCAAAAGCCGTCATCATCTCCTCGCGGCTAAGCCACATCGCATCTTCGATCTCGACCGGATCGATGTTCAGCCTGTCGTCCAGCGCCTCGCCGGCACAGCCAAACATCAACGATGCCGGAAACGGCCACGGCTGACTGGCCAGATAGGTGACCGCACCCACGCGCACCCCCACCTCCTCAAACACTTCGCGCCGCACCGCCGCTTCCAGCGTTTCTCCCGGTTCGACAAATCCGGCCAGCAGGGAATACATGCCTTCGGGCCACCCCGGAGACCGCCCGACCAGCACAGCGTCGCCCCGTGTGACAAGCATGATGACGACGGGATCAGTTCTGGGAAAGTGTCCGGCATTGCAGGCAGGGCAGCGCCGCTGCCAGCCCGCCTGTGCAATCTCTGAAGCAACCCCGCAACAGGCACAAAACTTGTGGGTCTGGTGCCAGCCAAGGATCGCTTTGCCTGTGGCCGCCAGTTCAGCGTCGCGCACATCAAGCCAGGTCATGACCCGCCGCAGTTCGCAAAAAGCCTGACTGTCCGGCACCTCGGGGTGGCGTTGCTCGGTTGGGTCCAGAAAACCGCCAAGTTGCGCCTCGTCTAATTCTTCAGGCACCCAGCCTGACAGGTCATAGGCAAACCGCGCGGCACCGTCCTCACGGCCCAAAAGAATAGGTACTTCGCCCGCTTCGGCCAGCACCGGGTGATCTATGGGCAGTCGCACCAGTGAGGCCGGGTTTTCCATATCGATCAGAGGCTTGCCCCGCCAGAACACAATCGCCCGCGCGGCCGGATCAGCCTGCGCTTTGGACACCGCCTCAGGGTCGGTGCGGATCTCACCGGCCCGGTCAAGCCCAGAGCCACCAAAGGTTACCGTTTCCGCAATTTTCATGATGGCCTGCCTCACCTGCTTCGGACCTGAGCAATTGCACTTGGCGTGCGCAAGCGCAAGGGCTGCCCGCTTTTCTGACACGCAAGCCTTGCCAACCCAAGCGCGATCTGATGGAAATAAACTCATCTAATAGTTGTTAACCTTTTCCCGCCGCAGGAGATGATCATTCAAGACGTCTCGACCTTAGAACCAGAAATTCGCCTCCGTCTGTTGGCAACCAGTGACTTGCATATGCAGATGACCGGGTTCGACTATGTGGCCCGCGCACCAGGAACCAGCAGCAGCTTTGCAAAACTTGCAACAGTGATCGAGCGTGCGCGCCGAGACGCAGAGCGCGCGCAAGCAGTTTGCCTGCTTTTCGACAATGGCGACACCTTTCAAGGCACACCTTTGGCAGACTGGCTTGCCCGTCAGGAAACCAACCTGCCCCACCCGATGGTCACGGCGATGAAGACACTGCGGTACGATGCATGCGGGCTTGGCAATCACGATTTTGACCATGGCCTAACGCGGCTCAGACAGTACCTGCAGCAGCACGGTATGCCGGTCATTTGCTCGAATATCGCGTCTGCCTACCTGCCCATGGTGCAACCGCAATGCATGCTGGAACGAACAGCCCGGGGCTCTGACGGACGCGATCACCGCCTGCGGATCGGTGTTTTGTCGAGCCTGCCGGATAAGACCGCATTGTGGAGCAAATACCATCTTGAAGACCGCGCTGCACTTGCCGCCCCCCTACCGGTCTTCCAAAAGGCGGCGGCACGGTTGCGCGCCGACGGGGCCGATCTGGTGATTGTTCTGGCCCATATGGGTATCGCTCTGTTTGACGAGGGCCCGGAAGCCCAGAACCAGATCCAAAAGGTGGCCGCGTTGAAAGAGGTCGACGCGGTGATCGGCGGCCACACCCACCTGCGGTTTCCCGGACCAGATCACGCGGGGATCCAAGGCGTGGATGCCGTTAAAGGGACAGTGCATGGAAAACCGGTGGTGCAACCCGGTGCGTCAGGGGCTGATCTTGGCGTAATAGATCTGTGCCTGCGGCGACCCGAAGCCCATGCGCGATGGGAAATCGTACAATCCCGCGTAAGGTTGGAAAGCCCGACGCGCGACACCCCACCAGATGACCGCATCATACAAGCTACGCAAAGGGTCCATGCCTGCACGGTTGCCTATCTGTCTCAGCCCGTGGCGCAGCTTGCAGCCCCGATGCACAGTTTCTTTGCACTGGCAGAGCCAAGCGCACTGCCAGCTTTGCTGGCACAGGCAAAGCTGCTCACGATCTCCGAGGCCGTCGCAGGCACCGAATATGCGGACCTGCCACTCCTTGCGGCGTCCTCGGCCCCGCTCACCGGCGGTCTTGATGGTCCGGGTAACTTCCTCTTTCTGGATGCAGGTCCGCTTGAGCGCAGGCATATCGCCGGCATGAACCCCTATGCCAACAACGTCTGGGCCGTCAAAACAACCGGGGTGCAGATCATCGATTGGCTGGAACGTTCTGCGATGATCTTTACGACCCTTGCAGCGGATCGGCCCGATCAACCTCTTGTGGACGCGCACGTCCCCGGGTTTCGCTATGATGCCATATACGGGCTGAGCTACAGCGTCGACCCGCGTCGGCCGCCACGCTTTGACCTGTCTGGCCGCATCAACGACACTGCTGAGGGCCCGGGGCGCGTATTGGATGTCCTCTGGCAAGGCAAACCGATTGACCCGCTGCAGGAGTTTCTGGTGGCAACCACGGATCACCGCGCTGGTGGGGGTGGGCTCTATAAAGCTTTTTCAAACAAGGACATCGTCGTGCGTGGCGGCGCTTCCCTGCAAGAGGCTGTAACGACCTATTTCGAGGCCCCCGACTGCAGCACGGTCCGGTCTGCCAAACCATGGCGTTTTGCGCCCAACCTCAAACGCACAGCAATACTGCTGACAGCGCCCGAAGCTGCAGACCATCTGGACGAGATCGCACATATGAGCCCTGAAACCTGTGGCTTGAACGACGATGGTTTCCTGCAGGTCCGACTGCATCTGTGAACGCGCGGGCTTGCAGTCGCGACAAAGCTTGCTTATATCCCGCATCGAGAGGTTGGCGCGGGCGAGCGCCTCGCCAACCCGGTCAGGTCCGGAAGGAAGCAGCCGTAACGAGCCCCGCTTGGGTCGTTGTCCAGCCTCTCACCATGTTGTCTTTCCGCTAAAGCCTGTCCGCGCTGAAGGTGTCGCATTGCGCGACAAGCCCGGTGTCAAACCCGCGCTCGAACCAACTTGCGCGCTGCTCTGATGTGCCGTGCGTAAAAGTATGCGGGCGTGGCACTTGGCCTGCCTGCCTCTGCAGGTGGTCGTCACCAATCATCCGCGCCGCGTTGAGCGCTTCGGCAAGATCGCCGCGCTCCATCAAGCCACTGACGTTGCGCGCCCATACGCCGGAAAGGCAGTCCGCCATCAGTTCAAGCCGGACAGTCAGCGCGTTTGCCTCGGTGCTGCTGACCTGTCGCCGCAGTTTATCCACTTGCCCCAAAACCCCCAACTGGTTCTGGACATGATGCGCAACCTCATGCGCGATAACATAAGCCGCCGCAAAATCACCGCCAGCACCAAGCTGCCGGTCAAGCTGGACGAAAAACTGCGTGTCCAGATACGCCTTGCGGTCTGCCGGACAGTAGAACGGCCCTGTTGCACCCGAAGCCCCACCGCAGGCGCTTTGCGTTACACCCGAGAACACAACCAGCTGCGGCGGGGTATAAGGTCGGCCCACCTGCTGCGGAAAAAGTTCGCCCCAGACGTCTTCGGTCGTGGTCAGCACCTTGGCCGCGAACTGCGTCGCCTCGTCATCCTGCGCAGACACAGGTTGCGATTGCTGCGCCACTGGTGCCGATCCCCCGTTCAGCAGCGGTGTGACATCAATTCCCGTAAAATAACTGAAAGCGAAAATCGCCAGCACGCCGACAAGTCCGATCCTGCCGCCGCGGCGCATGCCCGATCCGCCTTTGCGCACCTGAACATTCCGGCTCGATTTGACGCCACGCAGTCGCATACCATTTCCCCTCTGGTCCAACTATGCCGTATGTTACCCGATTCCTGAACCGGTAATGAACGTGCAAATTCTTGTGACGCGAACCAAAGGCGGGCCTTTATCGCGTCAATGGCGTTGTCCTTGGCAAGCCGTCGACATAGTCTGAGAAACCAAAACCCGATTCCGTTCCAGCAAGGCGACAGATGTCCGAAGCCGCAAAATCTCCCTATCAGGTGCTTGCCCGCAAGTACCGCCCGGAAACCTTTGCCGATCTCGTCGGGCAGGAAGCGATGGTGCGCACGCTCAACAACGCATTTGCCGCCGATCGCATCGCTCAGGCCTTCATCATGACCGGCATTCGCGGCACCGGAAAAACGACCACCGCACGGATCATCGCCAAGGGCATGAACTGCATCGGCCCAGACGGCACAGGCGGCCCCACGACAGAGCCCTGCGGCCTGTGCGAGCACTGCACCGCCATCATGGAAGGCAGGCACGTCGATGTTATGGAGATGGACGCCGCCTCGAACACCGGCGTGGCAAACATCCGCGAGATCATCGACAGCGTGCACTACCGCGCCGCGTCAGCTCGCTACAAGGTCTATATCATCGACGAAGTACACATGCTGTCGACAGGCGCGTTCAACGCCCTTCTTAAGACACTCGAAGAACCCCCTGCGCATGTGAAGTTCATCTTCGCCACAACCGAAATCCGCAAAGTGCCGGTAACGGTTCTGTCCCGCTGCCAGCGCTTTGACCTGCGGCGGATCGAACCCGAGGTGATGATCGCCATGATGCGCCGCATCGCGACAGCGGAAGAGGCAGAAATCGCAGAGGATGCACTAGCCCTCATTGCCCGCGCGGCGGAAGGGTCCGCCCGCGACGCGACCTCGCTGCTCGATCAGGCGATCAGCCATGGCGCTGGCAAAACGACAGCAGTACAGGTGCGCGCAATGCTCGGCCTCGCGGACCGCGGTCGCGTGCTCGACCTTTTCGACATGGTCGTCAAAGGCGATGCTGCAGGCGGTCTCACAGAACTGTCGGCGCAATACGCTGAAGGGGCGGATCCGATGGCGGTGCTGCGCGATCTGGCCGAAATTGCCCACTGGGTCTCGGTGGTGAAAATCACCCCCGAAGCCGCGGACGACCCTACCGTGTCGCCCGATGAGCGCGCCCGCGGCCTCGCCATGGCCGAGGCCCTGCCGATGCGTGTCTTGGCCCGGCTGTGGCAAATGCTGCTCAAAGCGCTTGATGAGGTCGCCAGCGCGCCAAATGCCATGATGGCGGCTGAAATGGCTATCATACGCCTCACACATGTCGCCGATCTGCCCTCACCCGAGGAACTCGTGCGCAAACTGCACGCAACCTCCCCGCCGCCGCGACCACCCGGCACTGGCGTCCAGGAAAACCGCCACGCTGCCGCGCCGACCTCGCCCAGAGCGGCCCTCTCCACACCTGCAACCTCCGGCAGCGGAGGATCCGCACCGGGCGCGCATACTTCCGCCCCGAAAACCGGTCCGACAGCTGCACTGGCGGAAGTTACTGAAAACGCCCTGTCTCGCTTTCCGACCTTCGACCATGTGGTCGAGCTCATCCGTGCAAACCGCGACGTTAAACTTCTTGTCGAAGTCGAAACCTGCCTGCGACTGGCCCATTACCAACCGGGCCGGATAGAGTTCGCGCCGACCGAAAATGCACCGCGCGATTTCGCGCAGCGACTGGGCCAAAGGCTGCAATCCTGGACCGGCAACCGCTGGGCTGTGACAGTGGTCAACGAAGCAACGACAGAAACCATCGCCGAAGTACGTGACGCGGAGGAACTGTCGCTGCACTCCGAAGCTCTCGCCCACCCGCTGGTTCAGGCGGTCATGGCCCGCTTTCCCAAAGCCAGCATCACTGAAATCAGAACACCCGACCAAATCGCCGCCGCCGCAACACTCGATGCCCTGCCCGAGGTAGAAGACGAATGGGACCCATTCGAGGACGGGTAGCAAAGCTTGCACGCGCACGCGAAAACGCTCATATCCCCCACCACGTCACCAAAAGGAACAAACAAATGCTAAAAGGATTAGGCAGTCTCGGCGATATGGCCGGCATGATGAAAAAAGCGCAGGAAATGCAAAGCAAAATGGCGCAGATGCAGGAAGACATGCAAAACATCATGGTCACGGGCGAAAGCGGCGCAGGTCTTGTAAAAGCAAGCTGCACCGCCAAAGGCGAACTCAAGGGCCTCGACATAGACCCCTCCATCTTCAACAGTGACGACAAGGAAGTGGTGGAAGACCTGATCCTCGCAGCCATCAAGGACGCCCAGACCAAAGCCGCCGAACGCGCGCAGGAAGAGATGGCCAAGCTCACCGAAGGTATGGGGCTGCCAGCGGATATGAAACTACCCTTCTGACGCGGGTTCTTTGGTCTCTAAATATCCCCGCCGGAGGCGTGAAATCGTTTTTGACATTCCTATAGGGCAGATTGGCATTTGAGCAGCACAAAAGACATAGACACGCTGATCGAACTTATGGCCAAGCTGCCGGGTCTCGGGCCGCGTTCGGCGCGGCGTGCCGTGCTGCAAATGATCCGCAAGCGCAGCCTGCTGCTCATCCCACTCGCCGACGCGCTCACCACCGTCGCCGAAACAGCGCGTGAGTGCCTCAACTGCGGCAACATCGGCACAACGGACATCTGTGACATCTGCACATCTGAAAAACGCGCCAACGGAGAGCTTTGCGTTGTCGAAGATGTCGCTGATCTCTGGGCGATGGAGCGTTCAGGCGTCTTCAAGGGCCGCTACCACGTTCTGGGCGGCACATTGTCGGCCCTCGATGCCGTCGGGCCGCAGGAACTGCGCATCCCCCGCCTCATCGACCGCGTCACCACCGAAGGCATAAACGAAGTCATCCTCGCGCTCAACGCAACCATCGACGGGCAAACCACGGCGCATTACATCGCAGACCAGCTCGACGGTCAGGTAAGACTGACATCCCTTGCGCAGGGCGTCCCGATCGGCGGCGAGCTGGACTACCTTGACGACGGCACGATTACTGCCGCCATGCGGGCCCGCAAATCGCTCTAGCTCAGGTGTAGGCTGCGTCCACGATGATCTCGACTTTCAGCTCGGGGCGCGCCAGTTTTGCCTCGCCACAAGCCCGCGCGGGGGCATGACCCTCTGGCACCCATGCGTTCCAGACCTCATTGAGCCCGGCAAAATCGCTCATATCCGCCAACCAGATCGTGGCGCGCAACATCTGTTCACGTGATGACCCTGCCTGAACAAGCAAAGCATCCAGCCGGCGCAAACATTCTTCGGTCTGTGCCTGAATGGTCGGGCCCTCACCTACTTGTCCCGTGATATAGGCCACACCGCCATGTTTGACGATTTTCGAGGAGCGCACCCCTGTTTCTATTCGTTCAATCATCTGTCGCAATCTCTTCGTTTTGACCGGGTTGGTTACGTAGCGCATACAACGCACAGGCCAACAAAAAAGGGCCGTCCACCCCTCCCGACAGTGGACAGCCCCGTTTCCGCGCCGGCGGGTCGTCTATAGAACGACCACGTCAAGCGGTGGAAATCCGTTGAACCCGACGGATGCATAGCTGCTTGTGTAGGCACCACAGTTGCGGATGACGATGCGGTCTCCGTCCCGCAGCGCCAGCGGCAACTGCACCGGGCGTTTCTCATAAAGGATGTCAGCGCTGTCACAGGACGGGCCCGCCAACACGCAGGGGCCGGTTTCACCCCCATCGTGACGCGTGATGAACTGGTAGCGGATCGCTTCGCCTTCGGTTTCCGCGAGACCTGAAAACCGCCCGATATCCAGATAGACCCATCGGTGCAGATCATCCTGCGCCTTTTTCGACACCAACATCACTTCGGCCACGATATGGCCCGCTTCTGCAACCATACCGCGTCCGGGCTCCGCCATCACCTGTGGCACATCCCCAAAACGCGCCTTGACCAGCGCCATCACAGCCGCCGCATAGGCACGTGGGGCTTGAATGGTCTGACCATAGAAAGCGGGAAAGCCCCCGCCGATGTTCAGCAACTGCAAGTCATGCCCGGCGGCGCGCGCCGCGTGCCAGAGCGGCGCGACCTGATCCAGTACCGGCGCCCAGAAGGATGCGTCGCGTGTTTGCGATCCTACATGGAACGACAGCCCGTAGGTTACGAGACCCAACGCGCGGGCACGGTCCAGAAGCGATGGAAGTGTGCCGGCTGCACATCCGAATTTCCGGCTTAGCGGCCAGTCTGCCAGCGAGTTTTCGACGATCAGGCGGATGTAAACCCGCGCACCGGGCGCGTGACGAGCGATCTTGTCCAGCTCTGCTTCTGAATCGGCTGCAAAAAGGCGCACCCCGGCCGAATGCGCAAAAGAGATGTCCGACGCGCGTTTGATCGTGTTTCCAAACGAGATGTTCTCTGGCCGCGCGCCTTGCGACAGGCACAGCTCAATTTCCTGCCGTGACGCCGCATCAAAGCCTGAACCTTTTTTGACCAGCAGACGCACGATCTCGGGCGCCGGGTTGGCTTTAACGGCATAATGGATATGCGCACCACCCAATCCGGCATTCAATGCATCGTACTGCGCACCCACGCGCTGGCGGTCTATCACCAGCGTGGGCCGGTCAAAGCTGTTGGCGGCGATATAAGCTGTTGCTGCATCGGCATAGACGGGAAAGGCGGCGCGCAGAGCACCGGGAGCGGTAGCGTTCATGGTCATCTCCAAAGAGCAAAGGGGGAATTTTCCCCAAAGTCGTTTCAAGAGACGTTACCGTCGCTACATAAACGCGGGTCAATCAGTAGAACTTACCGACCGGCCAGAGGCGCGTGCGTTGGCGTCTTGTTTTCGTCATTTACGCCAGTTGAGGATTCGCGCAAGTCAATGTTTTTGCATGGCTGCCATGCAAAAAACGCAGCACGCTGTGCGCGGTCCCGGCGGCAAAAAACAGGCCGTCGCCGCGATAGGAAACGGATGGACAGCGCAAAGTGGCGAAAACTGGGACTCAGCCCTTGGCGCTTTCGTCCTCATCATCGTCATGCGCACCGTCGGGCAGATTGAAGAAGCTGTCGGCGTCCGCGAAATCGCCTGCATTCTCGTCCGACGCTGCGTCTTCTGTTTCAGCGTCTCCGGACAGGGTGAACGTCTCCAGCCCTTCGATTGCGGTCGGAATCTTCGGCTCAGCGTCCATACCAAGGCTTTGTTCAGTGCTGACCAGCTTACGCCGTTCGTCATCACTCATGATCGGTGCGTCGGCGGCCTTCTTGGACGCTGCCTTTTGCACGGCTGCATCGAGTTCAGACTGCTTGCACAGGCCCAAAGCAACGGGATCGATCGGCTGGATATTGGCAATGTTCCAATGCGTCCGCTCGCGAATTGCCTGAATTGTAGGTTTGGTTGTGCCGACCAGCTTGCTGATTTGCCCGTCGCTCAACTCGGGGTGGAACTTCACGAGCCACAAAATAGAGGCGGGCCGGTCCTGACGCTTGGACAGTGGCGTATACCGTGGCCCGCGCCGCTTTTCCTCGCCCTGTGCTGCGGCGTTGAACTTCAGCTTGAGCTTGTGCATCGGGTTTGACTGGGCTGCGTCAATTTCATCCTGCGTCAACTGGTTGTTGGCGATCGGGTCGAACCCTTTGACACCCTGCGCCACATCGCCATCCGCAATGCCCTGCACTTCCAACTCGTGCATTCCAACGAAATCAGCAATCTGTTTAAAGCTGATGGTTGTATTGTCCACCAACCAAACAGCGGTGGCTTTAGCCATAATCGGTTTTGACATTGCAGTGCTCCTATCCAAGTGCTTTCCCCACGTCTGAACCATCGCCTTCAAGGGCGGTCCCGGCGGGCCGGAACGGTTTCCATTGTGGGGGAACTTGCGGTGTATATAGTGGCCCGGATTGAATAAGGAAAGCCCAAATGCGCTGGTTCTGTCTGACCCTACTCTTACTTTGCGCCACAGAGACAAAGGCGCAGACACCCGGGCAATTCGACTACTACGTGATGGCCCTGAGCTGGTCACCCAACTGGTGCGCCACAGAGGGTGACGCGCGCGCAGCGGAGCAATGCGCATCGCAACAAGACCACGGCTGGATCCTTCACGGCCTTTGGCCGCAATTCGAACGGGGCTATCCGCAGTATTGTCAGACCGCCAACCGACCGCCATCGCGGGCCATGACGCGTGACATGGCCGACATTATGGGGAGCGCGGGGCTTGCGTGGCACCAGTGGAAAAAGCACGGCACCTGCACCGGCCTCGACGCATCAAGCTACTACAGCCTGTCCCGCGCCGCATACGCCACAGTTCAAAGACCGCAGCTGTTGCGAGACCTGACCAAGACTGTCCGGATCGCACCTGAAGTCATCGAGCAAACCTTTCTGCAATCAAACCCACGCCTGAAGGCTCGCCAAATCACCATCACCTGCAAAGCGGGCCATATTCAAGAGGCTCGCATCTGCCTGACCAAGGATCTGACGTTTCGCACATGCGGGCAGGATGTGCTGAAAGACTGTTCCAAACCCGCCCTTTTCACACCTATTCGCTAGGAGCGTCTTTAGAGGGTGAGGATCGTACTACCAGTTGTTTTCCGCGCCTCAAGCGCCTTATGCGCCGCCGCGACATCCGTCAGGGCAAAACGCTGGTCGATCCGGATTTTGACATCTCCCGAGACAACTTTGCCAAACAGCATTTGCGCCATTTCCTGACAGGTCTCATGCTCTGCAATGTGGGTAAACAGCGTCGGCCGCGTGATCTTGAGCGACCCTTTCTGCCCCAACAGGCCAACCGAGAAAGGTGCTACGGGACCCGAGGCATTTCCAAAGGAAATCATCATGCCAAGTGGTTTAAGACTGTCCAAAGAGCCCTCGAAGGTATCGGCACCGACAGCATCCATCACGACGTCCACGCCTTTGCCTTCCGTCAATTCACGTACCTTGGCAGCGAAGTCTTCGGTGCGGTAGTTGATGCAATGCGCGGCCCCGTGCGCCAGCGCCAACTGGCACTTCTCGTCTGTTCCGGCTGTACCGATCAACGTGATCCCTTCGGAGCGCGCCCACTGGCACGCGATCAAGCCGACACCGCCCGCCGCTGCATGAAACAATACCGTGTCACCGCGCACCAGCGGTGTTGTGCGATGAAACAGGTACTGAACCGTGAGCCCCTTGAGCATCATTGCCGCCGCCTCGTCGAAGGATATGCCATCTGGTAGGGGGCAGACCTGTGCAGCGGGCATCACCCTTGCTTCGGCATAGGCTCCCGGAGGGGCTGCGGCATAGGCCGCGCGATCGCCGACTTTTAAGTGGGCCACGCCTTCGCCAACGGCCTTGACCACGCCCGATGCCTCCATGCCCAACGCATGCGGCAGCTCAAGCGGATACATTCCCGTGCGTTGGTAGACGTCGATAAAATTCAGGCCGCAGGCGCGATGCTCAATCAGGATTTCTCCCGCGCCGGGCCGACCAACCTCGCGGTCCACAATCGTGATGTTCTCTGGCCCGCCAGATGTCTCGATGATTGCTGTTTTGACCATGTGTGGCTCCTTCGGTTTGTGAATTACAGTGCAAGAAACAGACTACTATGCGGTGCAGCCCACAGCGTCGGGTCAGCCATTGACGTTCAAAACGATCTTGCCGATATGACCCGAGCTTTCCATCCGCGCGTGTGCGGCATGCGCGTCTTCAAGTGCAAATTCCTGATCCATCACGGGTGCGACTGTCCCCGCTTCCAAAAGGGGCCAGACCGCTCCGGCCAGATCCCGTGCGATGCGCGCCTTTGCCAGATCACTCTGCGGCCGCAACGTACTGCCGGTCATGGTCAGGCGACGCGTCATCAGGGTCGTGAAATTCACTTCCACCTTTGGACCGCCGAGGAAAGCGATCTGCACCAGTCGTCCATCGTCCGCCAGAGCCTTGAGGTTGCGCGGGATGTAGTCGCCGCCAACCATGTCAAGGATCAGATCGGCCCCGCCTGCCTCGCGCAGAACTGACACGAAGTCGTCTTCGCGGTAATTGATCGCCTGCTCGGCACCGAGTTGGACGCAAACGTCACATTTCTCGGCTGATCCGGCGGTCGTAAAGACCCGCGCACCGAAAGCGCGCGCCAGCTGGATTGCGGTTGTGCCGATACCCGAAGACCCGCCGTGCACCAAAAACCGCTCGCCGCCCTTCAGCCCGCCTCGGGTGAAGACATTGGACCAGACCGTAAAATAGGTCTCGGGCAGGCAGGCGGCCTCGCGCAGCCCCATACCGCCGGGCACCGGCAGGCAGTGCGCCGCAGGCGTGGCGACATACTCGGCATAGCCGCCCCCGGGCAAAAGCGCACAGACCTGATCGCCGACCGACACACCCTGTGCGCCCGGCCCAACCGACACAACCTCTCCTGATGCTTCCAGTCCGGGCAGATCGCTGGCTGTGGGCGGCGGCGCATAGAGCCCTGCCCGCTGGAGCGCATCCGGCCTGTTCACACCGGCCCAGGCCACTTTGAGAACGACCTGACCGTGCCCCGCCTCGGGGATCGGGCGTTCAACAGGCTTCAATACCTCCGGTCCGCCTGCTTCAGTGATCTCTATCGCGCGCATCATTTGGGCCATGCCGTCCGTCCTGTCTGTTTACCGCGCGCACCATAGCGCCGTGCACCTCAAGCGCAACCGCGCGAGACCGGCCGCGCGCAAGTCGGCCCTAGTCGCGCGGAGTGCTCCAGCTGCCGGGCATATCCGCACCGCGACCACGCATAGGTGCCTTGATTTGCCCCAGAAACCAGTTCGGCCCGGCCAACAGGCGGCTGAGTGTCGGGCTTTTGCGCACGCGCGCCTTGATTTCTTCAATGCGCATGACATCCGCGATGCGGCGATCCAGAAAGGCCCATGTGGCCATGTGGTCCGGGCTCTCATCACCCAACCAATAGAGCACTGTTGAGGAGTATACCCCCGACAACGTGGCGCGCTTTGTGTACCAGTTCACATCTTCGGATGTGTCACCCAATGCGGTCCAGATGGCATCGCAGGTGCCCCAGACCAGCTTGGCACCGTCGGGTGCGTACATGGGAAGCGCAAACAGCGTCGTGCCGCGCCGCACGGCTTCCTTGTCCTCGACCACCTCAAGGCGGAACCGCACCGCAGTTGCGATCTTGTCCCGAAACTTCATGCCGTCCAGATCAGCCTCTTGCAGACGTGCGAGCATCGCACCGTCACCAGCCTTGTGAAACGCCACCGCAAGGTCAACCGCACCGCGTGGACAAATTGCCCGCGCCACCGATGGCGCGAGTTGTGTGTCCCGAATCGCCGCCTGAAAAGTGGCTTCCGACCAGCCATCAAACGGAACATGCATCAGCGCGGCCTGCAAAAGGTCTGCTTTTGCGGTCTCATAGGGTACGGTCATGGCAAGCTCCTTGGCGATATCGTTCTTCACACTGGACAAGATAGGGCGTCCTTGCTATACGCCCAACTCCTGCAATTCCTTGCAACTTAACTTAGAAAGGTGGTGACAACCACATGCAGGTTAGTGTTCGCGACAATAACGTCGATCAGGCGCTCCGTGCCCTGAAGAAAAAGCTGCAGCGCGAAGGTGTCTTTCGTGAAATGAAGCTCAAGCAACATTTCGAGAAGCCGTCCGAGAAAAAAGCGCGCGAGAAAGCTGAAGCGATCCGCCGTGCCCGTAAACTGGCACGCAAAAAAGCCCAACGCGAAGGTATGCTCTAAGCACACCGGCCGATGGCACAGAATTAAGAAACCCCCGTTGGCCCGGCGCCTGCGGGGGTTTTTTGTCGTGAATCTTTCAAAACGTCACGTTTGGGTGAGGCCACTGGGCCCGTTGGGCAGGCTGGCTTATCTATCTGGCACAGGAAAACACCGCCTCAACCGCAGGAGACCGCCATGACATATTCCCGTCGCTTTGTACTGACCGGCGCCGCCGCCACACCGATTGCCGCGATTTTCGCGCAGGCCGCGCAGGCGGGCATCGCCCCAGTCTACGCCGAAAAAGGCATCGCGATCGACGGGACAGACCCCGTGGCCTACTTTACCGAAGGTGCGCCCGTCGCTGGCTCCAAAGACGTCACCGTGGACTGGAACGGTGCAACATGGCGGTTTTCCTCCGAAGCAAACCGCGATGCCTTCGCGGCTGACCCACAGGCTTATGCCCCACAATATGGCGGCTATTGCGCCTATGCGGTCAGTGAGGGCTATACCGCATCGACGACGCCCAAAGCGTGGAAGATCGTCGATGGAAAGCTTTATCTGAATTACTCGCGCCGCATCCAACGCAAATGGGAACGGGACATTCCCGAGCGCATTGCGTCGGCTGATGCGAACTGGCCGAAAATCATCGGATAGATCACGCGCGGTCAGGCGACCTGTTGAAAAGGCGCGCCAGACCAACTGCCGGTATTTGACAGAATGCGAAGCCGTGTAAACGAGCTGCGATCAAAGGTCGAGCCGTCGCGGCTTTCGTCCATGACCTTGCGGTGATAGCCGCTGTGATAGGCGGACTTGAGCATCTGGGCATCGCTTTCCCAAAGCGTGAGGGTAAACCCTTCACGCCCATCAAAGCCACCATTGAAGACGCCGGTGCGGATGTTGCCGGGCTGGACGCGCAAATACTCGATCGCTTCTGAAACCTTTACCGCAAAACGTGACATGCGCGGCAGTTCGTCGGGGTTGGTCGGGTCATCGAAACTGGCCGATGTCACAACCGCCAGCGGTGCGTCTATGTCCTCGGCTGCGGGGCGGATGGCGCTGTTTTCCTCGACAATGCCGCGCCACCTGACTTCGCCGCGATGCTGCACCGGAAGCGCCAGCGCATGCCAGGCTTCAACGGCATCCGCAAGGGCCGGCATGGCTGCGACGGGGTCCGCCAGCATCGCCTCTGCCGCAGCGCGATCAGACCATATGCCCAGACCCGCCCAGACATCGGACACCCAGGTCGGAAGGGCGTTGCCACCTAAATTGTGCTCGACGCAGAACCGCCAGCAATCAGGCCCTTTCGGGCCCTCAAACACATGCTCCAAAGCGGCAATCGGGTGTGCAAAACGCACCCTATGCAGCGTTATCCAGTCATGTTCACCCGGCATTTGTCCCCCGACCACCAATTAATGACATCAGCGTAGCACAGCAAATTCCAGACAGCGACACCAAAGCTGGCTGCCGGTCTGCCCTGCGTTTACCGGCGGTTCTTTGCCGTCAGCACAATTCGGCCACAATTTTGCCGTCTCAACAGCCGTTTCATGCCTATCTCACGACGCAATGAAGACATAGCTTTCCCCCGGGGTGGGACCGCACTACTGGCTCGACAGAACAAAAAACACCGTCCGGGGAACCACCATGTCATTCGCCTCTGAACTCGAAGTTCAAATGCTCATGCTCATCAACGCAGAGCGCGCCGCCGCAGGGGTCGATCCCGTGCAGCTGGAACTGGATCTGAACGAAGCAGCGGATGTTCATAGCCAGTGGATGATCGACACCGACACCTTTTCGCATACTGGCGCGGGTGGGTCTTCTCCCGGTGATCGGATGCGCGACGCGGGCTTTACCTTTGCCAATGGCTGGACATGGGGCGAGAACGTCGCCTGGCAGTCCATTCGGGGCGCCTCAGGCTTTGAGGATGACGTAATCAACCTTCACAACGCCTTGATGAACAGCCCCGGTCACAGGGCCAATATCCTCAACCCAGATTTTGACTATATCGGCATCGGTATCGTAGTCGGCGAATATGATGGCTGGACAGGCATTTTCGTGACACAGAATTTCGCGCGCACCGGGGCGGAGGTCAATCTTGATCCAACAGACCCCAGTGTATCACCGGTCAATACTGCCCCCGACATTGCATTGTCGGACATGACCGTCGCCGAAGACGCGTGGACAGTGCTTGTACCCAACGTAGACTATGAAGATGCAGATGGTGACGCGGCAGTGGCCTTTCAGCTACGAGAACAAACCGCGGACATCGAAGTGCGCATCAGTGGACAGGATATCGACGCCAGCGACGGCTTTGAATTCGCGGCAAGTGATCTGGGCAACATCGAGCTACGCGGCATCGACGGCGGCTCGTCACATACCGTAGAGCTGCGCGCTTTCGACGGAGAAGACTGGGGCGACTGGCAGCAAATGACCGTCACAACCCAAGCGGCACCGCAAGCAGCACCACCCATCGAAGAACCCCATTTCGAGCCGCCGTCAGTTGAAGACTATTTTGCGCAGATGGAACCGGCGCAGGGGCGGTTCTCGCCAAGTTTCGACGCACCGGATGCGGCGAACTACTTCTTTCACACTCCGTTTGAATTCGCATCAAGCTTCGACATCGAACAGCTGTTTTAAGCGCGCGGCACGCCTACGTGACGGGCAGCGCAGTGGTTTTGAACACGGTCCTGAGGGCAAAGCTGGACTGCATTTGCGCAACCCCCGGCAGCCGCGCCAGATACTGGCGGTGGATTCGCGCGAAATCTTCGGTGTCTTCTGCCACCACCTTGAGCAGGTAGTCAGCCGTGCCCGCCATCAGGTGACATTCCAACACATCAGGAATACGAGAGACCGCCTTTTCGAATGCATCGAGCACTTCGTCAGCCTGCGCTTGCAGCGTAATCTCGACAAAAACGGTTGTCGGCATGCCCATCTTGCGGGCATCCAGCAAGGCGACATAATCCCGAATATAGCCGTCTTGCTCCAACCGCTGAACGCGTCGGTGACAGGCAGAGGCCGAGAGGTTCACCACTTCGCTCAGGTCGGAGTTGGGCATACGGCCCTTGCGCTGAAGTGCGGTCAGGATACGCTTATCTGTCGCATCTAGGCTCATAGCTGCACGATTCTCTCTTACTTGGGGCAAGTATTCGTAGATTATGCGAAACATATATACGTTGGCGACCAAATTTTCGCATCTAATTGCAGGCAAAACCCTCTAAACCCGCTGTAAGAAGTTTTGGCGCAGGAGGAAGCCGTCATGAAAATCGGATGCCCGAAAGAGATTAAACCGCAGGAGTTTCGCGTCGGGATAACACCGAACGCTGCACGTGAGGCTGTCGCACATGGCCATGAAGTCATGATCGAAACAGGCGCCGGGACCGGTGCAGGCTTCGAAGATGCCGACTACAGCGCGGCGGGGGCCCAGATCATCGGAACAGCCGAAGAAATCTTTGCCAAGGCAGAGATGATCGTGAAGGTCAAAGAACCGCAGGCCGCGGAGCGCAAAATGCTGCGTGAGGGTCAGCTTCTCTTTACCTATCTGCACCTTGCACCCGATCCTGACCAGACACATGACCTGATTGCCTCAGGTGCGACCTGTATTGCCTACGAAACGGTAACCGATGATCGTGGCGGTTTGCCACTCCTTGCGCCTATGTCCGAAGTGGCCGGTCGTCTGGCTCCGCAGGTCGGCGCATGGACGCTGCAGAAAGCAAACGGCGGGCGCGGCGTGCTGATGGGGGGTGTCCCCGGCGTGGGTCCGGCGCGGGTCGTTGTTATCGGCGGGGGCGTTGTGGGCACCCATGCCGCAAAGATTGCAGCCGGTATGGGCGCGGATGTCACCGTGCTGGACCGTTCACTGCCACGTCTGCGCTATCTTGATGACGTCTTCGGCGGCACCTTCAAGACATCTTATGCGTCAGCCGGCAACACGGCAGAACTGGCGGAAGCTGCTGACCTGATCATCGGCGCGGTCCTGATCCCCGGTGCCGCAGCACCCAAGCTTATCAGCCGCGCACAGCTTGCAGATCTCAAGCCCGGCGCGGCGCTGGTAGATGTGGCAATCGATCAGGGCGGCTGCTTTGAAACGTCAAAAGCAACCACCCATCAGGACCCGATCTACAACGTGGACGGCATCATGCACTACTGCGTGGCCAATATGCCGGGCGCCGTCGCGCGCACTTCGACGATTGCCTTGGGGAACGCAACAATGCCTTTCATGCTGGCGCTAGCAGACAAAGGCTGGCGTCAGGCATGCCTTGACGATCCGCATCTGATGAACGGGCTGAATGTGCATGCGGGCCAGTTGACCTACTACGCGGTGGGCAAGGCGCTGGGGATCGACGTGGTATCGCCTTCGATCGCAGTCAAACAATAACGACAGCGCGGCACCGTGCAGCGCATGGTGCCTGCCTGCTACTGCCAGCGGGCAAAGGGAACGTCGGCCGTGCCCTCCGTTTCAGGCTGCAGGGTCGCGCAGGTGACCCCGCCGCCGCCTGCGACACAGGCAATATCGCGCCGGTGGATGTAGCCGCCGTCGCTGCAATCCAGATTGCCACCCTCGCCCAGTACCAGCCGCTGCGCGGCTTCAATACGCGCGTTCACGGGCCCCTCGCACGTTGACCCGTCGTCTCCCTGCATCAGTTGCTTGCCACGGCCCTGTGTATCAAAGCACATGCGCCAGATCGGATAGGAGATAACCTGGCCGGTATCCACATCACGCGTCTGATAACTGCTGCCCAGCGACCAGCACCCATAGAGCGCTTCCAGATCGCCCGCCGCCAGTTCATCCTGTGTCAGCGGTGCCGTGGTCGACGGAAGCGCCGCCTGACACTGGCGCCCAGCCAAGCGGCGCTCGCGATTTGCAATCTCTGACCGGAGCGACGCACGGATCAGCGCCAACTCTGCCAGCTCCGCCTCGATCGCGAGGTCCGCCTCGGTCGTGCACCCGCTGAGATGGGACAATAGGTTAAGCCTCACCGCACAGCTTTGCAGGGCGGCAAAAGCAGCGGCACCGCTGGCAAGCAGCAGGACCACAGCGCCGACAACAGCAAAAACTCTGACCACCCTCATGGTGCGGGCTCCGTTTCTTTGTGCGCAATGATCTACGGCACGCACGCAGACCACTCAATGAAATGGACAAAATCACCGCCAGCAGCCATTCTGTCTCCGGACCAGCTAAGCGGAAAAACCTGAATGCGTAAACATGTTAAGACGCTGATCTGTGTTTTTGCACTGTGGCTCGGGGTGATACTGGCACCGCTACAGGCGCAAACGCAGCAACCGGTGCGCATTCTGTGGTGGGATGGATCGCCCACGTATGACGGTGCAACCAACGCACGCGACCGCGCCGCTATGGCGCTTTACATTGACGGCTTCGGCGGGGGCGAGCGTTTTGCTGTCACCTTCCAGAGCACGACCCGCCCCGGCGCGTTGGCACAGCAAATGCAACGCGGGCCTTACGATATTCTGGTGATGGACGTCACCACCACCACGGCCAGCTTCACGCAAAGTGATCTTGCCGCACTGCAACAGCACTACCAAAGCGGGCGCAATGCCTTGATGCTCGACGGCACCCTTTGGGTGCGAAACGCACGCCCCGGTCCCATGACGGTGTTTCCCGGCCCGAACGGCGCAAGCGCAGCGCTCTTGATGAACCAGATACAGGCTCTGGTGGACGCCGGCGGCGGCATTCTGATCGGTACCGACCACCGGGAGTTTCAGGCCGGCGCCAATCAGTTGCTGCGCGCGCTGGTACCCGGTGCCCGGTTTTCGGGGCGGACCAATCCGTCGCGCGACGGGGCGTTTCTGGGCAACACTCTGTTGCGCAGCGCAGTGCCGGTTGCCCCGATCGATATCCTCCGACACTGGGAAGAAGTCCCCAGTCAGGCGCAAGTCCCTGTGGGTCAGTTTCAGGATTTTCTGGGCAACCCCGTCACACTTTACGCCTTGGTTGAAACTTCCGATAAACCCGGCGGGCGCACCAAAAGACCATACATCTCAGCCAGCTTCGCACCCGGTGACGGGCGCACCGCCATCGACAGCAACGCAGCCCCCGAAGCCCTGCCCGAAGAGGAACCAGACCGCATGCCCACCCGTAAAAGCGGAAGCGCGCCATGACCGTCTTGTGGCGTTTGCTCGTGCTTTTCTGCTGGAGCGCTCTGCTGGCGCAGGCAGACCCTGTCACTGCAGAGCCCATGCGCGTGTTATGGTGGGACGTAAGCCTTGACGAGCGCAGCAACAAGCCGGCCAACCGGCAACGCATGGCACGGTTTGTCGACGGGTACCAAGGCGGGTCACGCTTTGACGTGGTCTACAAGTTCGAACCGCGCCGCGGCGCTTTTGCGCGGCATATGGCTGCCAACCCTGGCTACGGTATTGTCGTGGTTACCGCGGCGAATAACAACCGTGTGTTCAACCGCAATGACCAAGAAGCATTTCGCACCTTTTATGCTAGTGGCCGGCGGACGCTGATGCTGGATGGTACGCTTGGTATCCGCAATTCAGACGTGCGCCAGCGGACAAAATGGCCCGGCGTCAACAACTCCTCCGCCAATATGTTGATCAACCAGATGGAAGCCTTGCGCAAAAGCGGTGGCGGTTTACTGATTGGCACTGACCACGGCCAGTTTCAGGCTTCAGCCAATCTGGCGGTGCGTGCGATCCTGCCTCAGGCAAAATTCAGCCGCGTCACCAACCCGTCGCGCGACGGCGCATTTCTGGGTGATCTTTTGCTGGCCGAAGCGGCACAGGTCAAACCGCTCGATATGCTGCGCCACTGGGAAGCGATCCCAAATCAGGGGCAGGCACCGGTCGGGCAATTCACCGATTTTCTCGGTCGTGGTGTGACGTTGTTTACTTTGGTCGAGGCGGCCGACAAACCCGGCGGTGGCCCACGCAGGCCCTATATCTCTTCAACCATCAACCCCGGCGCACAGCGCTACGATATCGCCTCGCCGGCGGCCCCTGCCGCTGCAGCCCCGGCACCAACGCCGCCACCTGAGCCCAAGCCGGAGCCCGAACCGGAAGTGATCGACCGCATGCCGACGCGCAAAAGCCTGCCTGCCAACTAGCGGACCGCCAAAGTCAGGAGGTCATCCTGGCTCATGTCGGGAGCAGTGCGATAGCTTTCCAAATCACGCCAAAATAGCCGCAGCATTTCAAGAAACTGAATCTGGTCTGCTTCGATAAGCTCTTGCGTCAACCGCTGATAGGTCGCGTCCAGCAGCTCCCGGTCGGCCTCGGCGGTCAAGGTTTCAAGCGCAGCGCGGTAAGAGAGCAGATATGTGGCCTGCCCTGCGCGCAGCTGTCCCAGACGGTCAAGACTGCCACGGAACGCTCCCATCAACTGCCGCCGCTGCGGACCAACAGCAACCGCTGTCTGATCTCGCAACGCTCTGATCCGCAGCTCCAACTGCTGAATGGCACGGGTATCTTCGATGAGCGTTTCCACAAAGGCAGCCCCGCTTATCAAGGTGGACTGTGCCGCCTGACGGCGCGAAGACTGCTCTGCCTCACGCGCGACGCGAAAACTCAGCTGCAAATCGCTCAGCGCCTGCTTCCGTCTCGGGTCAATCTCGTCTTCCAGAAGCGCCGCCAAAGCGGTCAACGGGTCCGCATTTTGTGCAGCCTCGCCGCTTTGTACCTTCGCCTGCCAGCCATCACGGATCGCATCGTAGTCGGCATCGGTAACGATATGCGCACCAATGACCGCGCGCAGCCCGAAAAAACTGCCCCTTTGCGCCACACCACTGCGCGGGTTGAAAACTGGGTACTCGCGACGTTGCGCTGAATAGATGTTTTCAGCGGCGGTGTCGATCGATCCGCCACGCGTGACGATCCCCCCCGTCTGCCCATGACGGCGCCCCACGGCATTCAACCGGAAGGGCTCCAGCATCAACTCCTCGGCATTGCCATAAACATCAAAGAGCCCCGCAGGATTGGGCGCGCGCAGCCCCACCGGGCGCAGCTTGCCGCGTCCCTGTCCTGCCGCTTGAAAATGCGCATAGTCGGCCAGACTGCCCTCAGCGAAAAATCGGCGCGCAGGAAACAACGTGGGATCGACACGGGCACCACCCCGCGCGGCATACTCCCATTCGACTTCCGTAGGCAGGCGCACAAATCCGCGGCGTGTACCCTCTGCGGGCAGCCCATCAGGGTCGTTTTGCAGTACCCATTCGGTCATGACACGGGTCAGTTCGACCGCGTCAAACCAGCTCAGGTCGCCCTTTGCAAAGCGGTCCTTGCGGGTAAAGGGGGCCGCGCAGGCGCCGGTCAGCGCGCGGTACTGCGCCAGGTTCATCTCGTAGCGGGCGATGTAAAAATATGATCCTTCCGCGGAACTGAATGCTCCGCGCAGAAACGCCGGGGTCAGGTAGTCCGAAAAGCCAGTGGATTCTTGTGACTGGCCCATGCGAAAGGCGCGGTCATCAATCGGGTTTTCAGGATCAACCGGCACCGCAACGCGCTGAAACGCCATGCCGCCGCCGCAGGGCAGTGGCACGATCAGGTCGGCACCACCCGCAGGGTCAATCAACGCTGTGTCCCATGGGGCCATTTGCTCCTGTGCGACAGCAGGTGCTGCCACAGTGGAACAAAGCAGCACGGCGCAAAACCACCTCATGTCGCGCCCTCCCGCAACACGGTTGCGGGGTCGATCTTGAGCGCGGCCCGGGCCGCAAACAACGAGGATGCAACAACAAAAGCTACAACCAGCAGACTTATCGCCAAGGCCTGCAGGGGCGTCACCGCCACCAGTCTTTCCGCAGCGTCTCCCATGTCAAACAGGGTTTCGGCGACACGGGCCGCCGCGGCAAACAACCCAAAAGACACCAAAAGCGCCAAGGCTGCTGAAACCAATGCCTGCACCAGCGGAAACAGCCACAAACGACCGCCGCCAAGCCCCATAAGGGCCAATACGGCCAACACCCCGCGCTTGCGCTGAACCTCTCCCCAAAAGCCGAAGACAAGTGCGGCAGCCAAGCCCAGACTGGCCACCGCCGCAGTCAGCATCAGGGCAAGGTCAAGGTTGCGCCCAAGGCTCAACACCCCCTGCACTTCGGCAGTACGCGCTTCGGTGCTGATCCCGAAATGCGTTTCGATACGGTTTTGTAGCGCTGCCAGGTCTTCGAGGCGCGCGGCATAGACCCGCAGCCCCTCAAACACCGGAATGCGGGAGTGCAGGGGTTTGCCTTGGGTGATGCCATGCTCGGGCAGCGCATAGGCGTCATAGAAAGCCTCTACCAAGTCCAGCACTTCAAGCCGCGCCAGCACGGCGCGCCCCGAGACGTTGTCCGACGGCAGAACACTCACGACTTCCAGTTGCAGCCGCATCTGTCGCGGACGATCTTCAGCCTGCGTAATCACGTCAATACGGTCACCGGCCCTGATCTCTAACTGGGCTGCCAGTTGCGCGCTGACCGCAGCGGTACCTTCAGGCAACGCCACCCCTTGGGGCAGGGTGGGATCACCCGCGCCACTGGGGATCAGCACCGCATCGCGCTTTTGGCGGCCACCCTCCAGCCGGACATTGACGAAATCAAACTGGCTGCGCGTTTTGAGCGTGACAAAGCCAGCGCCGGGCCAACCGCGCACAACTTCCGCATCCTCCAGGCTAAAAGCCGAATTGCCGGATGTGTCTATCTGTACATATCGTGGCGTGCTTAGCAAATCGCCGATCAGCGCATTATAGACGCCGTTTTTGACACCAAAGAGCACAAGCAACGGGACAAGGACCCCAGCCAGTACCGCGATATTGCACACCAGATGCACCTTCTGGAACATCAGATCACGCAGAGCAAGGCGCAGGATCAACATCACAAGGCCCCCTCCTGCCGCGCGGCGCCATTTGCAGTCAACGTGCTGACGACATTGCCATCCTGTGCATCCGAAGTGATCCGCAAGGCCATCCGGCGCATCTCGAAACGGTCAAGCATATCGTGATCGTGGCTCGACAGAAGTGTCGCCGCACCGCCGGCCTCGGCTGCCTCGATCAACAGACGCATCGCAGCGCGAGCGTTTTCGGGATCAAGTGCTGCGGTCGGCTCATCCGCTATCACGCAAAACGGGCGGTGGGCCAACGCGCGCGCGATTGCCACCCTTTGCCGTTGCCCGATGGACAAGGCTGCAGGGCGCAGCCCCGCGATCCGCGACAGCCCCAGTTCCTGCAGCAGGGTATCGCGCCACTCGGCGTCGGGCCTGCCGGCAATGCGCTGGCTGATCTCGACATTTTCCAGAACCGTCAGAAAAGGCAACAGCCCGCCCGACTGAGGCACAAAGCCGAAGAACCGCGCACGCGCATCGGCACATAACACAGCCGCATCCGGCGCGTGCCACGCTGCGGCAAAATCCTGTGCGGTGTCCTCAGCCGCACTGTCCCTTACAGCACCGACAACCGGCAGGGCAGCATAGCCGCCGGATTGCGGCGCGCGTAACAGGCCCAAAAGCTCTAGCAGCAGCGTTTTGCCAGAGCCCGACGGCCCCGTAAGCCCGATCACCTCACCCGCTGCCACAGACCAGACGCCGGTACGCAGGGTGAACCGGCGCTCTGCGTCCCCAAGGTACACGGTCATGTTATCAATCTCGAGGCGGTAGGCCATCCGCGGGCCTCAGGGCAAGACGTCAAACGGCATCGCAAAAACCAGCTCGCCATCCGTCGCATCGTCATGCAGCGCAGTCCAGACCTGCGGATCAAAAAGCCATTTACGGTACTGGGTCAATTTCTGACGCATTCCGTCAATGATAGACCTGCGCAGCATCGCACTTTGTGCCCAGCGTTCTTCGTTCATCTGCAGCAACTGGCTGCGGTAGGGCAACTGTTCAAGGTACTCCAACGCGCCGCCAAGGGTCGCCGCATCCGGATTGATCCGCCGGTCGGGATTGGTCGCCATATCCGCGATCACACCGCGTACTTCGGTAAAGAAGTTCAGCGCGTCATCTCCTCCCTGGCTTTGCTCTCCCAGCCGGATGAGGTTGTCGAGCAACTCCGCCAGGGTCGCCAGCTCGTTCTTGGTGATAAGCAGGCGCGGCTCCACCGCCAGTGCCTGCGGGGCCTCTACGGCCTTGTCGCTGACCCAGCCGCGGATCACATCCGGCGCTTGGGTGTTGCGCGTCTCGCCCAGATAGGCAAGCCGCATCGCCCGCCCGAGCGCGACAAGATCCTCACCGGCCTCGTCAGCACTCAGTTCGGTTTCGTCACCGCGCGCCACGCGCACGTGGTCCGTGATGGCCGTAACCAAGCGCGTCGCAACCCCTTCAAAGGCTTCTTCTGACCCTCCCTCGATGGGAAAGTAATACTGCCTTCCCGCAAAGGTCGACAGGGTCCTGTAGCGGCTTTCGGCGTAGGAATGGTTGCCCTCGCCACCGGTCGGTGTCTTCAGGTGGAGCGTCATAGTCACGATGTTCTTGCCTTCCGCATCGGCCTGAAGTTCCTGCACACCAATCTGCGACCGTGCGTTCGGATCACGCGGGTCTTTGGGGCCGGCGTCCGTCACCAGAATGATGTAGCGCGCATCGATCGGATCGCCTGCCTCTGCCTGCTCCCAGTCGATCCTGTCGATGGCGTCTTCGACACCGGCGAGGCTGTCTTCGTTGAACCCCGGCGAGTTGGCAACAGCGACACGCGTGCCGGCTATGGCTGCAATCACCTCAGACTGGTCCTCGCGCCGCTTTATGTCCGCCAGCATTTTCGTGCGATACTCCAGCGCCGGCACAGCCTCCGGATTGTCGCGGAAACCAATCGCCCCGAAGTTCACCAGCTTGCCTATCTCGGTGCCTGCAATTTTTTCGACCGTGTTTTGCAGCACTTTCTGAGTACGCGCGATATAGGTTTCCATTGACTGCGTAGTGTCGAGAACAAAGACAATCCCCACATCAAAAGCGCCCTCACCCTGCGCCTGACTGGCCTGCAGCTGCTCTTGTTGCGCCTGCAGCGGCACTGACGCCACCTCCATCAGCAGGATATCTTCGTAGTTAAGCGGATGCAGGTCCTCGACGAAGTCAAGGATAGGCATGACATAAAGGTCTTCGCGGATGTTGACGAATTCTTCCGGCTCTACCGATACGACACCATTGTCACCCTGCGTGATACCCGCCGCCGCTTCGGCAAGCAGCCTTTCCTGTACCTGACGCAACGCTTCGTGGTTCAGCAACCAGCGCAAGTTATCCTCGGTCTCGAACATGAGTTGACGTTCGCGCCCTGCGCCGTTGGTGAAGGCGCCGACGATGTTCTGCTTCCAGTCCATCACCTCTTCTGCGCGGACCCAACCGGTCGGCGCGCGGGTTGCCGACGGGCCGACCTGTTTCCATCCTCCGTCCTGTTGTGCAAACACGTAGTAAGGCTGAAAGGCAGGTATCTTTTCGGTGACCGTCCCGCCTGCCGCATCGTAAAGCGAGGCAGCAGGCCGCGTCAGAACCCTCTGGTAGACAGTGCTTGTCCCCTCAACCAAAAGCGGCTGCGCCATCAGCGGTGCCGCAAGCAAGGCCATAATCACAGAAACCAGTACTGCCCCAAAACGCACGCGCATTGCTGCTCCTTCAGTTGTCACAATAGTCGTTTATGGCGCCCTGCACGAGCGTGTCGGTCATATCGGCCATACGGGTGCACAGGGCGGCCAGATTGTCAGCCGCATTCAGGGATCCGCCCGCAACGGCGCGGGCATAGTATTCAGCAGCGGTTGCAGGATTATCCTCAAAGGTCAAACCGATCTGGTCTTCGATCACCGGATCCACAACCGCCCCGTCATAAACAACCCCAAAGAGCAAAAGAGCGTCCCCGTTCCCCGATGCGGCTGCACGTTCAACCAAACCCAGTGCCGTGTCTGCATCAGTGTTGGCACCACAGGCGCGCAGCGCATCGGCCTGAGCGGCGAAACCCTCAATCGCGCCAAGCTCGGCAGCACTACAAGGATCGCTGGTGGTGGACACAACCGGTTCAGGCGATACAGCAGGCGAAACAGGAGGGTCTTCCTGCATGAAAAGGAACCAATACGCGAGAGCCGCACTGCCCAGCACGACAACAAGTGCCCCGACAGCGAAGCTGCCCCAACCGCTTTTAACGGGAATGGGATCGACAGGGGGCGCTGTGTCGGGCAAGGGCTCGGCGGTCGGGGTTGGCGCGGGTGGCGGATCCGGTGTCGCGGCACCCTCGGCTGCGGCAGCAGCGGGAGCCGTAGCAGTCATAATACCGCCGATTTTTGCCGCGCCAGGCGCTGGCACCACATCGTCGGGCCAGCCTACATCACCACTTGCGGCACCGACGGACACCCGCACGTTGGCATATTCTTCGATCTGATTGACGATCTCGGGTCCGATAACGATCTGCGCCATCCCGCCAGAGCGCTCTACTTTATAAGGTCCAAACAGCGCCTTCGTGGCCTGCCAGCCCGCCTCTCCAAGATAGCGTTCCGAATAGTTGTCAAACACTGCGACTTCGGTGGCATCACCCGCAACGTCACCCTCGGGCAGGCTCAGCACTGCGTAGCCGCCGCGCGGGTGTGCCGGATCAGGGCCGACCGTTATCACGTCTGCACCCTTTCGATTTTTGTCCCCAATCTATCCAACTGCATTGCTTTCCAACGCGCCAACGACCTTTCCTATGGCAATGTTTTGTTCGATGTTGATGCTGCCTGCGTCTCCGTCCTTGGCGTTTTCGACCAGAAGTGTTTCAAGCATATACACCCAATCTGTCCAAAACGCCTCCGTCGCAGCCCGCTGAGTCTCAGGCAAATCAAACGCAGTGTCCGAATAGGCGCGCGGCTCAAAAACCACCCGCCGTTCGCCGTCTGGCCCGTCAATAACGGGGCGTGCGGCTGTCTCCAGTTTCTCAGCGCCCAGAGTGTAGATAAAACTGTTGATCGCTTCGGCACAGACGATGGCAGCGGGCGGCGCTTGCTTGTCGACGGTCAGGCCATAGTCGATCGATTTCAGCAAGCCTTTCATGTCATCGGACACGGCAATCCGCCGGAAGCCATGCACCAGTTCGCGCATCAGATCGGCCGCCGCTTCCGGTGTGAGGCTGAAAGCAGAGAGCCGCTCTACATCTTCGCGCAATTGCGACAAATGCTCGATCCAGATATCGACCGCCATATTCGCCTGGAAATTCTCTGACGTCATTGTCCGGATCGCCCCGAAACCCGAACTTACCGTCTCATCTTCCGCAACAGCAGCTTTGGCAGGAACCGATCCGGGCCGTACAGGGCGTCCGGGTCGTGCCGGCTGCGCGTTGCCCCCCGCCTGCGGTGACGCGGCAGAACCCGTACCCGCCCCGACAGCCTGACTGATCCGGATTGAACTGGGAACACGGCTGATCCGGTCCTCGATCGCGTCCTGGTCCACACACAACGCCTTGATGAAAGCGCCAAAGCGGTGACTTTGCAGGGTCAGCTCCAGACAGTCGATGATCTGGGCGGCCGCCTCGCGCTTTTCCTCAATCCGCTGTTCGATATCGTCCGAGACGTAAAGATCACGCAGCTCGCCCAGAATATCTTGCGTCATCCGGTCCAGCTGTGCTGCGATTTGGGTAAGCTTGCTGTGCGGTTTGCACACTTTGGTCAACTCGCGCGTCAGATACCCCACACCGCCATCGTTGAGGGTAAGGGCAGCATCCCAAGCCGCCTCCGGATCCGCAAAATGCGCCTCCACCGCCGGGGTGGACAAGCAGGCTTGCTTCAACTCGGCAACGCGGGCCTGCTTTTCCGCGCGGACCGCGATCTCTTTCTTGTCATCCGTATAGTCGATCAGCCCTTCGACAAAGTAGTTGGGGTTGCGCAGCCAATAGCAGTTCTGAAAGGGCCGGTCCGGCGTCCAGTGATGCACCCACGCATCCCCCAAACGACCAAATGCCTTGAGCAGCGACGCATCCATGCGCCGCACGAAGCGTTCCGATGCCGGCCCGTCGGACGCCGTCTCGCCCAGATGCTTGTCGAACTTTGTCATCACGAAAAACAAGATGCAATCACTTACAGCCCGTTCCTGAGGCGTGGCGCCATGGGTCATCGCGATCCAGTTTTCGACAAGACGTGGCAGGCTCACAATTTCCATATTGCTGTCCGGCACGCACAGCAGCATGGAGGTGATCTCCTGATTGGCCACGTAGCGGTCAAAAAGATAGGCAACCTTGCCGCGAAGCAGCAGGTCGGTCACACCCTTTTCCGGGTCTTCCAGCGTTTTTGTCAGGGGCAGCTCAAAGCGGTTTCGCGCACCGGGAAAATCCAGCAAATCCGTCTGTGCGAAAAAATCCGACGGCTGTTGGGCCATGGGAAACACGAGCTCCGCCGCAAGCGCGCAGATGACCGCGCGTCCGGTTTCAACGACTTTGCCTGACGCAGTACTCAGTGGCAGTGTGTCATCTCCTTCGGCTTTGAAGAGACCCCCCAAGGTATTCACGTCGATGATCGAGGTTTCGCGTGGTTGCAGTGCAGAAAGCGGCGCATAGACCACTTCGGCATGATCCAGCGCGGCAAGCGCATGCGCCAGTTTCAGATACAGGTCAGTCAGCGGCTGGTAGCCACCCCACAATATCGAAAAGAAGGCAGCACGATCTGCGATGGAAAGGCGCGGTGCCAGCAAGGCCGCTTCATCCCAGAAGCCGCGCAGGTGGCTGGCATAGGCAACTTTGCCAAAGGTCTGCTCGACATAGTCCGCAATCTCGTAAACTTCCTCGAACGTCATACCCGGCACCTCGGTGGGCCCGGCCTTGGGCGTATGTGTAGCGAAATGCGCCTGCAGGTCCTCGGGCTCGGGCGGCGTTTCCGACTGGTCCCCGTCCTCAAAGAAACTGTTGATGATAGTGCGCGCAATGTCCGCTTCACTCAACAGGTTGAGCTGGATCGGATAACCGTCGGGCGTGGCCGCTTTCGTCATGGTGAACCGCGTGACAAGCCCCGTGGATTCGCCATCGCCCGCCGGATTGACCTGACTGATGTAGTCAAGTTGCCCGCCGGGACCTTGAAAATTTGCAGTCAGCCGCCCGTCTGCGGGGCGCGCCAGCACCGATACCAAAAACGACTTACCCGCCTGCGAGGGGCCGAAAACGCTCACGGACATGTTGGTGCCAGCCGATCTGCCCAGACGTTCGGCCCGCCGCGCGCCCTTGCGCAGCATTTTCGTCAGGCTCTTGTGCTTGGGACCCACGGTCTCGGCGTTGTCGGCATGGTTGACCCACGCCAGCGCATCGCGCGACAACTTCGCAACTTCCAGACAGCGTGCCGTCAATGCTTCCTTGTCAGACATGCGCCCACACCACCTTTTGTCCTGCATCCGTCATCTTCATATCCTGTAGACCCCGGTGTCGATCCAATACTCGTCGTCAAATCCCAGCGTCTGAAGCTTGAGCGTCAGATCGCCCAGTTTCATCTCGTCGCCTTCGGCATCCAAAAGCTCCGCGATCCGAAAGGCTTCGCGCAGGCTCTCGCGCCGCAGCTTGGCCAGTGAGGATTGCGTGTCGTCGTCTTCGTCCTCATCCTTCTCCAACGTGACCTGAATGGGCGAGGGCCGCGCCTGTGCGCCGGAATTGGCAAAGTCCAACCGGTAAAGCGGCGTTGTTGTCCAACGCTCCAGGTCAAGCTGACGGGCCCCAATGTGAACCGGCGAGAACATCTGCAGTGTCGCCGTCTGATCGCCGCGGCGGCCCTTTTTGTCCAGATCGATATCCGAAAACAGGACACGGTCGCGCAGGATCTGCCCGTTACGGTCCATTTCCCCGATAAAGCGGGCGGTAGAACGCATCTGGAAGGCATCCGTTGTGACCTTAAAATTGGGAATACGGCTCTCGGCCAGCGCGATCAGCATGCCGCCCACGGCGACCGTAGACTTCGGATCACCGATGCGTTGCGTGACCGGATCGCGGAACGGGTACCAGCGACCCGTCTTGTATTTGTGCATGGAGATCAGACGGTGCGGCGGCACAACCATCATCTCTTCGACGATCGAGCGCACGGCAGGCAGACGCGACGGGCGGCCCGTCAGCAATACGATATCGCACCCCAGATGGTCGATGACCTCGCACATATTGCTTAGCACTTTCTGGAAAACCTCGCGCGAAATCGCATCAACATCTTCGCGGGAGGTGGTCAGCACCATATCCGCCAAATGCCAGTTCTCTGCGCCGCATTCCGCCGCAGCGCGCTCCAGATAATCCAGGACGTCCGGCGGCATACCTGTGGCTGCATCCTCGTCGATGGGCTCATCCGCAAGCGGCGCAAGGCCCAGCACCTCAGCGGCAGCGAGGTCGATCCGGTCAAACTCCTCGGACCCTTCAGAAACGGAAAGCACGGCCTCTGCCAGCGGCACCAGCACCCGCAACGAGAACTGGCGGCGGCGTTGGACGGCCTGCTGGTCCTGCCCACCACGGTCGCCCCCGAAGAGTTCACGCATTTTTTCGCCCACATAGCGGCCACCGGCGGCTTCGATGTTTTCCTGAAGGCGCGGGATGACAATGGCACTGACCACACGGTGCACCAGATCATCACCTGCGACACGAAACCCCTCGCGGAAGGTCTGGCTGGGGTGCAGCACGCGGTTCGCCTCCCCACGGTAGGTGGTCACCATCAGATCCGTGGTGCCCCCGCCGATGTCGATACAGGCAAGGCGCAAAGTGGGCTCCGGTGCGCCTCGGCCTTCGGGGGTGCGGTCTCGGCCCTTGAGTTTCAGGAAGGTATCAATGCGACCTTCGAACTTCTGGGTCAGTTCGCTGTAGAGATAGACCAGCTGCGTGCAGCTTGCCTCGTCCCACTCGATGATCAATTCAGGGCGCCGCGAAATTGTGCTATCCCCCTCACCGATCCCCAGCATGGCCCAGACCAGCTGCAGCGCGCCCGCCGTGCGCGACCGCATGATCGCCTGTTCCTGCATCGACGTCGCCGTCGGCAGGCTCAGGATGATCCGGTTCAACCGGCGCGGCAAATCGCTTTGCGCCCGGCGCGCCCGCGAGGCCGGATCGTTCACCTGTATCAACGCATGAGCAATGATCTCGGCCAACATGAACCCATATAGCGAAGACCGCGAGAATTGAGGTCGTATCGCCGGTGTCAGGCTGGCCGTTCCTGCCTGCCTCAGACCGCTCTTGACGTCAGACCGCAACTGCTCAAGCACATCCCCCGCCTCATTTAGATGGCGCATCGCCGCGCGCACCGCCTTGGGCAGGTTGTTAGGATCCATGTGGTTGTGAAACCGCCAGTCCTGCGAAACGGCCGCATCGTCCCACAGATAGCGTTTCGGCGAGGACAATCCCGAGATCGTCTCTGTTCCCGCCTCGCCCTGCACAAGCCGCACCGCCTCGGGCCCGAGGCGCACAAAACTGGGCCACAGGAAGCTGTTGCGCCGCCCCGAGCGGCTGGCAAAGCGTTCGTCTCCCATGCGCAGTTCGGCAAATTCAACGCGGCTCTCGAAAAGGCCTGCATTCATGAACTCGGGCCGCGACAAGTCTCGGATCTCCAGCGGGAAAGATCGCGTCAGCTCTACATTGCTTTCGCCGGCGAACTGCTCGATCAGAATACCGCAGGTGCGGCTGTTGCCAATATCCAGCACCAGATCAACCGATACCGGTGTGACCGCGTCGCGTTCTGCCACCGTGTTGACGAAACGGATTTTTGGCGGCGCTACCGCTTTCTGGATCAGGTTGAGGCAAGCCAGATAACGCGCCCAGTGTTCAAACTGATGTGGCAAGTTCTCTTCGAGGATCTGACGGCCCGGGCGCTCGGCCCGCTTGAAACTCATGAACAACTCTTTCAGCCAGTCTGATACCCATAGCTGCAGGTCTATGGTTTCGCCGTCCTCACCGGTCTCGAGCCGCCGCAGGAACCAGTCCATATCCGCCGGATCGGACACCAGCCTGAAGTCGCGCGGCTTTTCCGCATCCGACACCTCGGGCGCGACATAGTGAGACGGCTGCTGCCCCGCCATGAGGTTGGTATCCAGCGCCAATTGCACCCGGTGCGTATGGCCGGTCTCCGCATCGGGCGTTTCAAGCTCGACCACGCGCAGGCGTGCCCAGCTTGACGGGCCGGGGTCAAAACGTTCTTCGCCACTGGGCCCGCGCTGGTTCTTCATGCGCAGTACTGGCACCGGCATCCATTTTTCCAAAAATGGCTCCAACGCAGAAACAGGCCGGATCGAATAAGCGTCGTCAGTCTCAAGGGACGCGTCAAGAACCTCCGCATCAAGCTCTTCGTTACCGGAAAGCGGGATCAGGGTCCGCTCGACCTGACCGTCAGCCTCGCGCGTTATACGCTCGATGAATTTCGTGGATTTGACCGCCACAGTATCCAGATTGAACCCGAAATCGAGCATCTGCACCCCGCTATAGGGCACCAGAGCGACCTCGTCGCCAAAATCCACAAGCTGTTTTAGTCGTCCGACACGTTCTTCAAACATCATTTTCCCTCGTATCGATACGTATACTGCCAGTTTTGCCGATCGGCCGAAACCGTGCCTTTTTGCGTTGTAACACGCTCGCCCTCGCGCACCTGAAGGGTAAAAGCAACCGGCCCCGAGCCCTCGCGCTGGCGGTAAAGATGCACGCGGATGCGGTAGTCACCTGCCAAAGGATCGGTGAAATAGGCGTTCTCCACCGGATCAGGCACCACCTGAAAGCTGTTCATATCCAGATCCATCACCCCGTTGCATCTTACCTTGTCCAGAAAGAACAGGGTCTCGCCCGAGGGGCAAGTGGAATGAAGGTCAAGATCATCCGTGCCCTCCCAGATCAGCGTAAAGGTCAGATCGCCCCGCTGCGCGCCCGCGGCCTCTGCACGACGGTCGACCTGCGGATCGACAGGCAGACTGGGCTGGATGCCGGTGGGCGGCGGGACAATCGCATCAGGTTCAGGAATGGGCAATTGCGCGAAGTCAGGCTGGCACAGACGGTCCTTGATCGCGATTTCCTTTTGTACCAGCGCGATCCGATCCTCAAGCAACGCACGGTCTTCGGCCAGCGTGTCGGGGACATTTTCGGTTTTCGCACAAGTGTCCGGTAACCACGAAAGGCGCAGGGCGCAGGGCTCAATCAACAATGCGATCACCGCAGCGATCAGCAGCGCCAGCAGCCCCCAGCCCAACCACACCAGCCACCACCAAAGCGGATTGACTCCGACAGCCGCCACGGACACAGGGGGTGTGGCTGGCACAAAACCGGGCCGTTTGTGCACCGCACGGCGGTCCATTCCGGTCAGAACGCCCCGGACGGCTACCTGCTCGTCGCGCGTCCACGCCCAGTTGACCAGTACCGGCTGTGCAGACCCATCGGGGCCTTCGATCACGAATAAAGCGTCTTCATCCGGTGCTTCCAACGCGTTGGCCAGCGCTTCGCCAAGGCGTTGGTCCTCAGCGGTCTTGGAGGCCAAAAGACTGTCCGCATGGGTTTTGATATCTGACACCAGCGACGAAAGCCGCGCGCGCACCGCCTGTGGATCAGCCGCGTCAGCAAGAGGAACAGCCTTGCCTGCCACAGTTGCGTACCAGTCAAAGCGGTCCCCGTATTGCGTGGGCACCGGCTCTGCAAAAAGTGCTGCATGTTCTGGTCCGAACTGCGCCCGCACCGTTTCACTGACCAACTCGAACGACCGCTGCGGGGCCGTACCCAGCGGCTTGAGCCCTTCGGTCGAGGTGTTGGTCAGGAACGCTTCGCTCATCTTATGCGCACGCTACTGCCGGGCAGCCAGCGGGGCGGCGGCAGGGCGCGCCACCATCGGCACACAGGCCTCGCCTGTGACCGTGGGTGCCGCGGGGGTCCCTTCAAGAAAGGCAAGCAGGTCGTCCGTTGCCAGTGCAAAGTTCAGATTGCGCATCGGTCCCTGCACCACAAAGGTGTTCACGCCGACAACGCGCCCGCACATGTCTATGAGTGGCCCGCCGGAGTTGCCCTTTGAGATTGGCGCGGAATGCACAACAGCGCGTGTACGCGCCGACAAAGCCTGCTCGGTATTAACAGTACCGTCTGTCACGGTAAGTTCCGGCACAGCCGAGACGTCGCCTTCCCGCAATGCTTTGAACTGGCTGTCGGTGCGCAACAGGTCACCGGGGTAGCCCGCCGCGATCACCGATTGAAGCCGCATCGACGCATCGCTCTGGCGCAGACTGTAAAAGGGCTGCTCAACGCCTACCACACGCAGCAAAGCAAAATCAGCGCCCACCTCACGCATCGGACCCAGTATCTTCAGTATTTCCACTCTGTGCAGCCCGCCCAGCGACTTGTTGGTGACGAAAACGTTTTCGGCAGTGGCGCCTTCAATGACGTGAAAATTCGTGACCATCAGGTCCGGTCCCACAAAGAAACCGGTCCCGGCGGACATACCCTGCACCCGCCCCACAAGCACCATGGCCGTGCGCGCATCAATGTGTTCAAGCAAGGTGGCGGCGTCGCCTTGCTGCCCGTCGCCCTCCGGCAGGACCACACGCTCGGGCGCGGGCGGCAGCGTCGGGGTCAAATCCGCGCGCAGCACCTGCCCGCCCTGTGCGCGGCCCTGCTCAAAGTCGGGCGGCAAAAGCCCTTCGATGGTCAAGCCGTCAGGCATCAGCAAGGTACCATCCGCCCTGCACACTGCACCTTCGAGCGCCTGGTTGAGGTCATCAAGACGGGCTTGCAGGGCGCGATTGATCTCGCGCGCGGCAAGCAGGGTTTCCGCGTCGGTCACCACTGGTTGCTCGCCATCATCTGCAAAGATGCGATTGCCCGGCACCAAAAGCCACGCAAGCGCACCGCCAAACAGCAACAGCAACAAGACCAGCGGCACCCACGCGACAAGCGGTACTGGGCCACGCAGAGGCGGGGTGGCGGCAGCGGCGCTTTCGTTATCACCAGATGGCGGGGTATCGGCCGACGGACCACCGCCAGCAACAGTTGCACTTCCTGCAGCGGCGGCAGCGGTCGTCCCTGCTGCTGCCGCGGTCGTTGGTGTTGCGGCTTGGGACGCGGCAGCACCGGTTGCGCTGTCGCGCGCATGCATCTCGCGCTCGGACGCGGTCACGGGTGGCGGCGGCGTCATTGGCAGATAAGGGCCCAGTGTTTTGGCGTAATGCGCCGCGCGTGTGCCCGCATCCGACCCCGCTTCGGGCATCAGACCCCAGTTCACCAGCACCGGCTGACCATCAACCGACCAGATGTCGCCCGATCCACCAATATAAAGCGCTGCCGCCGCCAGAGCACCGACGTCAGGATCATCCAGAAGCGCAGATATTTCGGAAAGCCGCGCGGTCAGAACGACGCCGACTTCCTCTTGGCCCGCGGCATCCAACTTGGCAAAAGGCACGCCCTGACCTGCCCTGTCACAGTACCACGAGATCGTCGAAGCCGCCTGATCATTGCCTTTGCTGACCAGCGGTTCGGCAAAAAGCTTGGCCACGTCGGGCCCCGCTTTGGCGGAAAGCTGCGCGGCAAGATCGGCGTATTGCTCAACCGCAGGCGCGCCTGCAACCTGTATGCAGCGCCCCAGATCGATGCGTGTTTTCGTCAAAAAATGTTCGGCCATGATCGGCTCCGCCCAGTACCACCCCAACAAGCTGTTCCGCGCTTTGCGTCCTCAAAGCGCGGGTCGTCTTTACCAAAGGCAACAAAGCGCCCAAAGGTTGTGCAAAAACAAATGCCTAATCCTGTATGGCCGCCCGCCTTCGCCTTCCCCAGATAACGGCATAAAAAATATCCCGTCAATCTTCCTGTGCCCCAGCAGATACCGGCTGGGCCGCAACCTGATGCGTCGCTTTCGGGCGCGGCGCATCGTTTCGCATCCCCGGATCTGCTGCAAACCGCGCTCGTTCGCCGCGCCGCCAGCAGGGCTTTGTCGGGCAGCCCATAGCGCCAAAGCAGGGCAGAGGCGCGATCAAATCCCTGTCAGTTCGGGAAAAAAACCGTGCAGTTATAGGGCGAATCTGATTTAATCCACACGATTAAAGTGTGCTTGATCGAGGGTTGATTGATGAAACGACGGAACGGAATAGCAGCGATAACCGCCGCGACACTGGCAGTGACAACGCCAGCGGCGCTGGCAGATAGCAACATCGGCGCTTTTGCGGTGGGTGCCGCGGTTGGCGCGTTGATCAACAACCAGGTCAATAAAAACAAGCAGCAGCAGCAAAAGCAACGCACCACGACACAGCGTTCGTACAGTGCCAACAGCTACCAGCGTCAACAAAACCGTCAGGTCCAATCGGCGCTGAACGAGTTCGGTTTTCCAGCAGGCGCAGTTGACGGGCAGCTTGGACAGCGCTCGCGCGCGGCCATATCGAATTACCAGTCTTACATGGGGTTCCAGCCCACAGGCTATCTTGACGACTACCAGCGTCAGGCGCTGATCGGATCGCACCAACGCCTGAAAGCCGGCGGCGGCGCGGCCTATCCCGAGGTCGTGGCCAATGAGGGCGTTCAGGGATTGCTGAAAGCCTTCGCCGATCCCAATTACGTGAACCGCTACCGCAACAATGGCGTGCAGAATGCGGCCCTGCAGAACAACAACGGCGTGGTTGATCGCGGGCTGAACACCAACGCGGCCGCCCCCGTTGCAACCGGCGCCGCGACAGGGGCTGTTTCGGGCGGCTTTGCGCCGCTGAACCTGTCCGGCAATCAGGCGCCTTCCTCGATGGCCAGCCATTGCGAGCTTGTCTCGGGCATGACGCAGGCCAATCAGGGTGTTGTGCTTGCCAATAACGTGAACGACCCGGAACAGGCGCTTGGTGAACAGTTCTGCGAAGCACGCGCATATTCCATCACTCAAAGCCAGAGCGTGATGGCACAGGCCGGCCAGTCAGAGGGCGAAATCGCGCAGGCGTGCAGCCAAATCGCAAACCTGATGCAACCAGCCAGCAGCCAGATTGGCTCGGGCGACGTGAAACTTGTCGCCACGCAGGCCCAGCAGCTTGCGAATACTGCTTTCAACGGTGACATGGCAACCGCACAGGCGTACGGCGAAATCTGTCTTGGTCTCGGCTATCGTCAGGACGACGCACAAATGGCGCTCGGCGCTGCAACCGTGCTGCTTGCCGCAGGGCAAATGCCTTATGGAGAGGTGATGGGCCATCATCTGCGCTGGGGCTTCGGAACGGCAGCCGCGCCAGCGGCCTCCAACGCATGGTACGACAGTGCCCTGACTTCTATCGAACAAGGCGGCGCACAACCGGTCTTCGTGCCCAGCAAAACAGCAGAGCGTAACGCCGTTATCCGCGCGTCCATCTCGGGCGCGGCAGCCCCTGTTCAGGCAGCGGGCGGCGGATTGGCCCTGCCGGCACTGAACCTCGGCAACAACTGACACGCGCCACAGCAAAGACCAGAACGCCGCTCTGCACAGGGCGGCGTTCTTTTGTGGAGCGGTCTGTTTTACAGAAACATATGTAAACAGTCACGCGCCTTCACAGTTTCTACGCGGACGGCATATACCCTTGGGACGCGTAGGAAACAGCGCGCCGGTGCAGCCAGCGCGCGACTGTCAGGAGGGCAACGCGCCCGTCAGCACATAGCGCAAAATCTCGACGACCTGGCGCGGTTCTTGCGCAACCGCCAGCGCCGCTGCATCCACTTCTTTCAGCGGGTGCGCGTGATCGGGTCCATGCAAAATGATAAGCGACTTGCCCAAAGCCGAGGCATAGCCCGCATCAAAGGCGGCATTCCACTGTTTGTACTGATCGCCAAAGCGCACCACCACGATATCTGCATCCGCAATGCCCTTGCGGGTCCGGATCGCATTGACCATCGCACCTTTGTGGTCGTGCCAGTATTTGTTGTCTTCCGCACCCAGAATGGCCACGCCGCAATCATCGCTGGCCGCGTGATCGGTCACGGGGCTGTCAAACGCGACATCAAGCCCCGCAGCCCCGTCGATGATCTGCTCACGCCAGTCTGTATGGATTTCTCCCGAGAGATAGACCTTCAGTGTCATTTTAGTCCTCACTTCAATTGATGGGCGGGGCTGCCCCCGCCTTTGCGTGCCTCAGGTAGCGCATCAGGGCACAAAGTCTCGTGCCCCGCCGGCTCAGCCGCGCAGCACACCGCCTGTGGCCTTGGTCACCTTCTCGATGATCTTGGCGCTAACCGCCTCGATCTCCTTGTCCTGCAGTGTCTGCTGCGACGGCTGCAAGCGGACAGTCAGAGCAAGCGACTTCTTCCCCTCACCCAGAGCACCGCCGATGAATTCGTCAAACACCCGAACGTCCTCGATCAGTGCCTTGTCCGCCCCCATCGCCGCATTCACCAGCGTCAGAGCCTCGACACCCGCATCAACCACAAAAGCAAAGTCCCGCTCAACCGCCTGCAGATCACTGATCTGCAACGCTGCCCGCGTCGCTCCGGATTTGCGCGGCACCGGTATCTCATGCGGCCAGATCGTAAAGGCCATCGCCGGGCCCTTCACGTCCATCTCCGCCAGCACTTTGGGGTGCACCTCGCCAAAGACGCCCAACACCTTCTTGGGGCCCAGACAAATCATGCCGTGGCGGCCCGGATGCCACCAGGGTGCTGCACCGCGCATGATCTGCACCTTCGCCGGCGCGCCCATCGCGGACAGGATCGCCTCTGCATCGGCTTTCACGTCAAAAACGTCGACACCGCGCGACGCGCCCAGCACATCCTTCGGTCCCGTGCGCCCGACCAGAAGACCGCTGACCAGCAAATGCTGCTCTCCAGGTTCCCCGCCGTGGAAGGCGGGACCGACTTCGAAAAGGGCGATGTCATTGTAGCCGCGCGCCTGGTTGCGCGCGACCGCCTGCAGCAAACCCGGCAACAGCGCAGGCCGCATATGGCTCATGTCGCTGCTGATCGGGTTTTCCAGCCGTGTCGCGTCATCGCCACCGCCAAAAAGCGTAGCTGACGCCTGATCGATAAAGCTGTAGCTGACGCATTCGCTATACCCCAAAGCGGCACAGGTCCGCCTTGCGATGGCCTCGCGCTTTTGCATCGGCGACAGGATCGGACGCGGCACACCTGCGGTCAGGCGCGGCAGCGGCACCCCTTTGAGCTTTGTCAGCGATGCGATCCGCGCAACCTCCTCGACCAGGTCCGCCTCGCCCTGCACATCGGGCCGCCAGCTGGGCACATGCGCCATATTGCCTTCCAGACGGAAACCCAAAGAGGTCAACGTCTGGCGCTGCTCACTTTCCGCGATGTCCATGCCAACCAGCGAGCGGACGCGGGCCGCATCCAGTCTGTACGCGCGGCTGGTGTCAGGAATTCTACCGGCGACAATCACTTCCGAGGCTTCGCCGCCCGCAACATCAAGGATCATGCGCGTGGCGTGTTCAATGCCATAAGGCGTCCATTCGGGGTCTATGCCACGTTCAAAGCGGTAGCGCGCATCCGAATTGATCTTGAGTGCGCGGCCCGTGTAGGCCGTGCGCACCGGATCAAAATAGGCCGCTTCGATAAAGACGTTCGTGGTCTCTTCGGTACAGCCGGTTGCCAGCCCCCCCATGACACCCGCAATACTTTCGACGTTTTCAGCGTCCGAGATCAGCGTCATACCCGCTTCAAACGTGTATTCCTTCTCGTCCAGCCCAACCAGCGTTTCACCACCCTTGGCACGATGGACGCGCAAAGCGTTGCCCGCGATCTTATCAGCGTCAAAGACATGCAAAGGGCGGTTTCGGTCGTAGGTGAAAAAGTTGGTCACATCTACCAGAAACGAAATCGGACGCAGACCGATCGCGCGCAACCTGTCTTGCAGCCAAGCAGGGCTGGGGCCATTCTTCACGCCGCGGATCACGCGACCGTAAAACACCGGACACTGCTCCAGCGTGTCCGCCTCGATGGTGACGGTCACTGGACAGGGGAATGCCCCCTCAACCGCATCCACGTCGCCGCGCTTGAGCTTGCCAAGCCCGCGGGCCGCCAGATCGCGTGCGATCCCGCGCACCCCAAGGGCATCAGGCCGGTTCGGTGTGATTGCAATCTCGATCACCGGATCAACCTTGGCAGGGTCGTGCTCCGCCAGCCAGTCAACAAAAGACTGCCCGACTTCGCCGGAGGGCAACTCGATGATCCCGTCATGCTCGTCCGACAGCTCCATCTCACGCTCGGAAGCCATCATGCCAAAGCTTTCGATCCCGCGGATTTTGCCGACACCGATGGTGGTATCAATGCCCGGCACGTAGACGCCCGGCTTTGCCACGACGACCGTGATGCCTTCGCGCGCGTTCGGCGCGCCGCAGATAATCTGCTTGGGGCCTTCATCGGTCTCGACCTGACAGACCCTGAGCCTGTCCGCATCGGGGTGTTTCTCTGCCGAGGTGACATAACCGATCGTAAAATCACGCAGTTTCGCCGCGCGATCCTCTACTCCTTCCACTTCCAGCCCAAGGTCTGTCAGCGCATACAGGATCTCGTCCAGAGTTGCGGTTGTATCAAGATGGTCTTTCAACCAGGAGAGTGTGAATTTCATCGAGCCACCGGGGATTTTTCAGTCTGGCGCCCTGATAGACCAAACTGTGCTGGGGGAAAAGCCATTGGTGCAGTCAAGCTGGCCTTCACGGATAACTGGGCGGCAAGCCAAGCAGTTCGTCCAGCTGCCGCGCAATCCAGCCGTGGGGAATAAAATGGCCACCGGGGTGGATATCAAGCGTCACCCGCCCGCCGTCACATTCCCAGCGCGTGCGCTGAAACGTCAGAAAAGAGCGCGCCTGCCAGGCCCCCGCCGCACGCCCCTCTGCACAGGCATAATGCGCGCGCCACAGCGCCACGGGGTACTGGGTGTCGCCGCCCGGCCCCATGGGAAAATCCATGACCGTATCCGCCAGCCCATGCACATGGCGCACCTCGGATGGGCTTTGCGGGCAGTGGCTGTCTTGCTGCAGCGATCCCGAAATCGCCAGCAACGCGGCAACGTCTGCGCCATTCTGACAGACGTAGCGCCATGCCATCGCCCCACCATAGGAATACCCCGAGACGTAAAGGTGATTGCGGTCAATGGGATAGCGCTTGGCGACATCTTCTATCACCGCGGCGGCAAAGGGCACGTCGCCGGTAGCCGACTGCCAGAAATTCCACGTCCGCCCCACTCCATTCGGCGCGACCAGCAAGACACCGCGCTTGCGCGTGGCGCTGGCAATCCGCTGATGCCGCACGATCAGGTCTCCCTGTCGCATCCATCCGTGAAAATGCAACAGCACCGGCAAGGGTTCTTGGCCGTCCCAGCCGTCGGGTTCCAGCAAATGATAGCTGCGGCCCTCCAGCAGACAGGGCCTGTCTAGCCCGCATCCGCGTGGCGCAGCCTCTGTTGCCCGGGCGGCACCCGACAGGCTTGCGAAAATCAACAGGGCAGACAGCAGAATACGAAACATAACCCGCCCTACCCCGCGCCGTGCCGGATGTCACATCACGTCGTAGTCAGCACGCTCACAAGCTGGCCAGCCAGTTGCGAAGTTCGGTGGTACGCATGCGCTCCTGCATGTCCGCGTATCGCACCTCCAACCGTTCTGCGGCTTGCGGGTCGGTATCGGCCACCTGCAGATCCGCCGCGATATTCTCGTGTAGCCTGCCCCAGTCCAGCACGCGCTGGCCGATAAAGGGAAGGGAGTATTCGGGGTGATACTGCACGCCCCAAAAACGGATGTTGTCACGCTCGTAGGCCATGGCCTGCACTGGCGAATGCGCGTTGCCGGCCAGCCTGACCGCGCCGTCCGGCAGTCGGGTCACCTCGTCGCGGTGCACGCAAGGCACTGCAAAACCGTCCACACGTCCCGCCATCATCGGGTGCGCACGCCCCGCATCGGTCAATTGGATGTCCTTGGCCAGTCCGTCTTCACGCCCGTTGCGCGACACATCCGACGCGCCCCCCAGTACCGAGGCGGCAAGCTGCATGCCGTTGCACGAGCCGAAAGTGGGCAGCCCGGCCGCAAAGACCGCACGCATCACACGGGCCAGAGGGGCCGCACGCGCGTCATCCGTGCTCCATGACACCGCAGAGCCGGTGAAAACCGCGCCGTCAAAGTACGTCAAACCGTCCGGCGTCTCTCCGTCATAGGGACAAACAATGACGGGTACGCAAGATGCATCTATCTGCGCAAGGGCCGCGGCATATGCCTCGCCAGTGCTTTCTCCGTAGTTTTCCCGCTTGCGCGCGTTGATCTCGGCCGGATCGGAATCAACGATCAAAACCCGCGTCACGTAAACGCCCTAGCGGCTAAGACCAGCGTGCAGCGTGGGTTGGTCCAGCGCGGCAAACCCGTAGTGGCGCAGCCAACGCAAGTCACTGTCGAAAAAGGCCCGCAAATCGGGGATGCCGTATTTCAGCATCGCAATCCGGTCTATCCCCATGCCAAAGGCAAAACCCTGCCATGCTTCGGGATCGATGCCGCCTGCTGCCAGAACCTTGGGGTGCACCATGCCCGAACCCAAAACCTCAAGCCAGCCGTCCCCCTCGCCGATACGCAGCTGTCCGTCGACCCATGAACACTGGATGTCCACCTCTGCCGACGGCTCGGTGAAGGGAAAGTGCGACGCCCGAAACCGCGTTTTGATCCCATCGATCTCGAAGAAAGCCGAAAAGAATTCTTCCAGAACCCATTTGAGGTTCGCCATCGAGATATCGCGGTCAATCGCCAGCCCCTCGACCTGATGAAACATCGGAGTGTGGGTCTGGTCGTAGTCGGCACGGTACACGCCACCTGGGCAGATGATCCGCAAAGGCGCGCCGCGCTCTTCCATGGTGCGGATCTGCACGGGGCTGGTATGCGTGCGCAGCACATGCGGCGGACGCTCGTCGCCTTCTGCACGATGCATGTAGAACGTGTCCATCTCGGCGCGCGCCGGGTGATGCCCGGGAATGTTCAAAGCGTCGAAGTTGTACCAGTCCGTGTCAATCCGCGGCCCTTCGGCCACAGAGAACCCCATCTCGCCAAAAATGGCCGTGACCTCTTCGGTCACCTGGCTGACCGGGTGGATTGTTCCGCGCGGGCGCACTCGGCCCGGCAGGGTCACATCCAACCACTCTTCACGCAGCCGCGCATCAAGTGCCGCATCAGCCAAAGCCGCCTTCTTACCCGCCAGGGCCGAATTGATCTCGTCCTTCAGCGCGTTAAGTGCCGGTCCGGCCACCTGACGCTCTTCGGGTGTCATCTTGCCAAGCTCGCGCATCTTCAACGCGACCTCACCCTTCTTGCCAACCGCCGCCAGCCGGATCGCTTCAAGCGCATTTTCGTCGCCTGCATCGGCGATCTGGGAAAGGTATTTCTGTTTAAGGTCGTCCATGGTCACAGGCCTTCTGGTTTGGACCGTGTCCTATCAGAATGCAATCGGATGGCAAGTCGCGATGCATGCGCGCCGCCGCAGTTCGTCAGGCCTTTTCGCGCGCCTCAAGCCAAGCACGGATAATCTGCCGGTGCCTCTCACCGTCATAGCTGGGGAAATGCCCGCCATGCACAACGCGCACAGGCAAATCGTAAAGTCGCACCATCGATGCTTCGTAATCCGACGCATCGGAATGATATGTGTCCTCGATCAGCGGCCCGTCGTAGACGATATCGCCGGAAAAGAGCGTCTGCGTCGCAGCCTCCCACAATGCAATGCCACCGGGCGAATGACCCGGCGTATGGATCACGTCAAAATGGCGGTCGCCAAGATCAATGACATCTCCATCCACGACAGTGCGTGTGGCCGGCGCTGATTTCAGGCAATAGGTCGTGGACTGGTAGGGCGCAGGGGGCAAAGCGTCGAAAATCTCGTCCGTCACATAGGGATCGGCGAGTGTCGCGGCATTGGTCGGATTGGCCAGAATGTCCGCCTCGGCCGCATGTACCACACGATCTTCGAACTCGTGATGGCAGCCGATATGGTCGAAATGGGTGTGCGAGGCCACCGCCGTCAGCGCGCGCTCCGTCACCAGCGGCACCCATGCGCGCAACGACACAACACCCATGCCGCTGTCCACCAGCGCATCGCGGTCCCGTCCGCGAATATGCCAGCAGTTGCAGCGGTAGAACTCCTTGATGAACGGCTCGCTTATCAAGGTCACGCCATCGGCCGTTTTGTCGAGCCGGTACCAGTCTCCGGGGTCAATGCGTTGCATGATCGTCCTCCGTGTCAAAGACCAAAACATCCTCCACATCGGCCCGCAGCGCAATCTGCGTCCCCTCAGCCGGCACGGCACACGCGGGCAAATGCGCCACAAGCGTCAGTTCGGGCGCCGCAACGGGGCTGAGATGGGCACGCACATGGGTGCCAAAGAATGCAGCATCCCGCACCGTGGCAGGCCCCAGATCAAAACCCTCTCCGGCGTGGCACAGCGCTTCGGGCCGGATACACAAGGTCAGTGCGCCAGCGCCCGACCGTGCCAAAGGACCGAAAGGCGTCTCGATACTGTCCCCGTGGCCTGTCACCGCAATGCGGTTCATCTCGCCCATGAAGGCTGCGGCAAACAGGCTTTGCGGTTGACGGTAGACGCGCGCGGGCGTGCCGATATCTTCGATCCGGCCCGCATTCATCACAACGATCCGGTCCGCAATTGCCATCGCTTCCTCCTGATCGTGGGTCACATGCACAAAGGTAGTGCCGACCTTTCTCTGGATCGCCTTGAGTTCGTCCTGCATCTGCCGGCGCAGCTTGAGGTCCAGCGCCCCTAACGGTTCATCCAGCAGGAGAACATCGGGCTCTACCGCCAGCGCGCGGGCCAACGCAACCCGTTGGCGCTGTCCCCCCGACAAAGCATGCGGCCGCTTTTGCGCCGCCTCCTCCAGCCCCACAAGCGACAAAGCCGCCCGCGCCTTGTCGTGCCTTGCGCGCCGCCCCAGCCCCGCCATTCGAAGCCCGAAACCCACATTGTCCAGCAGGCTCATATGCGGAAACAGCGCGTAGTCTTGAAAAACCGTCGTGGTGGGTCGTTTGGCGGCGGGCACATGGGTCATATCCCTGCCCCCGATATCCACACGCCCCTGCATCGGCTCGACAAAACCGCCCAGAACGTTCAGCAAGGTGGTCTTGCCACAGCCTGACGGCCCCAGAAGGGCGATGTACTCCCCCGCCCCAATATCAAGCGAAATGCCCTTGAGCGCATGAAAAGCGCCAAAGTGGTGGTCAATGTTGGTGAGCGAAACAGGCGCCGTCATCTGCGTTTCCGAAAGACTAGAATTTCAAGGATCAAAACCGCCGTCACCGAGACAAGAAAAACAAAACTGCCAACCGCATTCAGCCGCGGTGACAGACCAGAGCGCAAAAGCGACCAGATTTCCACGGGCAAGGTCACGTCAAACCGCGACAGCAAAAAGGCGATGATGAATTCGTCCCACGACAGGGTAACCGACAAAAAGAATGCCGCCAGTATCGCAGGTGCCAGCATCGGCACGGTGATAAGCCGCACCACCTGCGCCTCGGTCGCGCCAAGGTCGCGCGCAGCACGTTCGGCGTTCTCTTGCTGTGCGCCCATCGACGCATAGAGGATCGCAAAGCACAGCGGCAGGTTGATGACCACATGCCCGATGCCAACGGTCAGCAGCGACACGCCAAGACCCAATCGCTGCACCACGATCAACAACCCCAGCCCAACGATCAGATAACTGACGGTAATGGGTGCAATCAGTAGCGACCGGATCAGCACGGAGCCGGAAAGGGTGTGGCGCGCCAACCCGTATGCCGCAAGAAAGCCCAGCGTCACCGCCAAAGCAGATGAGAGCGTGGCAACAAAAAGCGAATTGACCAGCGCATCGGTCAGATCGTCGTCCGACAAAACCTCGCGATACCAGCGCAACGACGGACCATCAAAAGGCGACACCGGCAACGTGCCACCCTGAAAGGAAAACAAGACCAGCGTGGCCACCGGAAGGTAGATAAAGGCGAACGCCAGTACCAGATATGCAAAGGGCAGCGCTCTCACAACCGGTCAAGCCTCAGCCAGCGTGACGACAGCAGGTAGACCACGGTAACCAGCGCCATCAGCACAATGGCCAGCGCCGAGGCAAGCGGGAAATCCGCCCGGCGGCCCAGTTGCACCATAATGACCTGCGGCACCGTCAACTCGTTGTTGCCACCCAGAATTTGCGGGGTCACATAGTCGCCGATGCACAGCACAAAGGTCAGGAAAGCCCCGGTCACGATCCCCGGCAGGGTCAGCGGCAGGATCACATGCCAAAAGGTCTGGAACGCATTGGCGCCCAGATCAGTCGCCGCCTTGCGATAGTTTGCGGGCAGTTGGACCAGATTGGCGTAAATCGTCAGCGTCAGCAGCATGACAAAGAAATGGACAAAGCCCGTGACCGTAGCAAAACGCGTATTGGCCAGCGTCACAGGCTCTGCCAGCAGGCCCGCGCCGATCAGGGTCTGGTTGATGACCCCTTCGCGCGCCAGCACCAGAAGCCACGCGTAAGAGCGGACGACATATGATGTCCAGAACGGCAGAATGGCCAGCAGCAGCACCAACCGCTGCCAGCGCTGCGGTACGCGATAGGCGATAATCCACGCCAGCGGGTAGGCCAGAACGACTGACACAACAGTAACGGTCAGCGTGATCTCCAGCGATACCAGCACGGCCCGCCACAGATAAGCCTTCTGGCCCAGTTCGATGTAATTCTCAAGCGAGAGCCCCCAGACCAGCGTCCGGCCCTCCAGCGTGGCAAAGCTCATCGCGCCCATCACCAGAAAGGGCAGGATGAAAAAAGCGCATGTCCAGATGAGGGCCGGGGCTAAAAAGCCCCAGCCCTGCCGTGACGGTCCGGCCGGTGTCACTGTTGCAGCGTTTCCAGCCACAGATCCTGCATCTCGATATCCAGATCAGCATCCGGCGCAGGGTAAAGCTGCGTCAGCGCAAGATAGTCGGGCTGGCTGTCCCAGCGCAAAATGTCTTTCTGCGCGTCGGTCAGCACCTCGCCCGCCTTGGCATTCGCCGGCATGCCCCAGAAACACGAGGACGTGGCAAGACGTGCCTGCCCCTCGGGGCTCACAATGTACTTGATGAACTCAACCGCCAGATCAGGGTTCTCGCTGCCCTCGACGACACCGATGGACTGCGCCCAGCGTACTGCACCTTCCTTGGGGATCGTCCATGTCAGGTTGGGCTGCTCCTCGGCCAGAACGGCTGTCAGCCACTCTCCACCGCCTACGACGATGTCTACTTCACCCGTGGCAAGCGCGGTCTGTGCCGCAACGACGCCAGCAACCGACGCCGCGCGGGACCGCATGGTCGACAGCACACCGCCGATCGCATCCATGTCACCTGCACCGATTTCGGCCGTGGCCACGCCTTCGGCAATCGCCGCCAGACCCATCACAGGCAGATAATAGTCATAGATCGAAATGCGGCCTTCGTACTTTTCTGACCAGACCGTCGACAGGCTCTCCATATCCGCCGCATCCACCTTGTCGGCATTATAGGAAATGGTGTTGTAGCCGAACTTCTCGGTCACCGCATATGTCACACCGTCGACTGTGTTGTTCTCTTCCATCACCACTTGCGGAAAAAAGTCAGCAGTCGACACAGCGCCTTCGGGCATCGGCGCCAGAACACCCGCCTCGACAGCGCGGAAAACATCAATCCCGTCGATCACCAACACATCCCAATCGCCGGGACGAGACTGCTCCAACAGGGCCAGCGCCGCACCGGTGCCTTCGTATTCACGCAGGTTGACCTTGACGTTGTTGGCCTCTTCGAACGGCTGGATCAGAGCAGGGTCCGTGTGATCGCACCAAACCAGTGCATTCAGCTCTTCCTGCGCGGCTGCAGCCCCGGCCACAAAGCAAAGCGCCGTTGTGCACATAAAATAGGATGTCAGGTGTTTCATTTCATATCTCCCTTCGGTTTTGATCTTTGTTCAGGCCGCAGCCCTTGCAAAAAAGTTGAACGCATTCATTTTTATACCAACGGAAACTAGCGCAAAGAAGCGCCTTCGCAAGCGAGAGCCATGTCCGGACTGCGTGAAAAACAGAAAGCCGACCGCGAAGAGCGTATTTTGAAGGCAGCCGTGACGCAATTCAGGGCAGTCGGTTACCGTGCAGCCCGGATCGAAGACCTTGCCGAGGCCGCCGGCGTCTCTGTGGGTACAATCTACAACTACTACCGCAACAAGGGTGACATCCTGATCGCCACGGTCGCGATGGAAGTTGAAGAGGTGCTCGCATCGGGGGCCGCTTTGCTTCGCGACCCGCCACAGGGCGCGGACCGCGCCATTCTCGCGCTGATCTTCGAATACTACGACCACTCGCTGCACTACCTGTCCAAAGAAATGTGGCGCAGTGCCATGGCTCTCTCCATCGAAGCGCCGGACACCCCCAATGGCGCGCGGTACACAGACCTAGACAGGCGCTTGTCAAAACAGGTCGCGGCCCTGATTGCCGTGCTGCAAGCGCGCGGCGAGGTGAAAGCCGATCTCGACGCCGAGGCGCTAGGCCAGTTGCTCTTCAGCGTGCTCAACCAGATTTTCGTCGAATTCACAAAAGACGACGACATGACCCTGCACCAGTTGCGCGACCGCGTCACGCAGCAGACCAAACCGCTTTTGCAATTGCTTGTGCCGGCGTAGTTGTCTGACCGCCCCGCCGGGGCCGATCAACCTGTCGCGGGCCACAAAAAAAGCCGCCCCGTTTCCGGAGCGGCCCTATACTCTAATCTCAACCGGCCTCAGGCCAGCGCGTCTTGCGCCTGCTTGACGATTGCACCGAAGGCGTCGGGCTCGTTCACAGCCAGATCGGCCAGAACCTTGCGGTCCACTTCGATGCCCGCAAGGGTCAGACCATTGATGAAGCGGCTGTATGTCAGCGCTTCGTCATGGCTGCGGACGGCCGCGTTGATCCGCTGGATCCACAACGCGCGGAAGTTGCGCTTGCGGTTCTTGCGGTCGCGTGTCGCGTATTGGTTGGCCTTGTCGACCGCCTGACGTGCAACCTTGAAGGTACTTTTACGGCGACCGTAATACCCTTTGGCGGCCTTGATAACTTTCTTGTGGCGGGCGTGGGTGACTGTACCACCTTTGACTCTGGACATATCGGCTCTCCTTAACGGTCGTAGGGCATGAAGCCCTTAATGATCTTTGCATCGGGCTCGGACAGAACTGTCGTGCCGCGTGCGTCGCGAATGAACTTCTTGGTCCGCTTGATCATGCCGTGGCGTTTACCCGCCTGGCCGCCGATGACCTTGCCAGTGGCCGTCACCTTAAAGCGCTTCTTTGCGCTCGATTTGGTCTTCATCTTAGGCATTTCCGTCTCCTTTATTCGGGTCGGTCGATTGCGCGACTCGGCATGCCATTTTGGCCGGACGCGCGACTGAAGCCGCCGTATAGGAGAAGGCGGCGCATATGGCAAGAAGGAAGTGACACAGCAGTGCGGCAGCCGTACCTCCCGCGCGGGTCACAGGTTACGCCCGCGGCCCGCTTGCCGGCAGAATGCCATAGATCGTATCCGTGGTTTTGCGCGAAAACCGGTGCTGGCCCACAATCTGCCGTGTGTCCAGACAGGTCACAAAGACAGCAGCCGGTGACGTACCGGAATAGATGCGACCATTCTCATAGGCCAGACCGCGCATAAACAAGGGCGACGCATTCACCCTGATCTTGAAAAGCCGCGACACAACCTTCTGGCACAGAAGCTTTAGCTTTTCGGTGGTCAGCCACCACGGCGCACCTTTGAGCCGGGCGATTCTGATACGGTCCACAAGCGAGAATGTTTGTCGGTCAAACAGAAGGAGCGATTGCGATCTCGTGTCATTGACCGCGATCTGGTCGCGCTCGGGGATGTAGACCAGATCATGCGCGCCGCGCAGTAAGTCGTGACGCGCCACAACACGGTCCGCCCGCACGTCTACGATCACCCCGAAACGGTTCAGCAGTACGTAAAGCGTGTCGTCCATCTTCAGGACAGAGTTCAGATGCGTGCTGTCGCCCCGCACCACGCTCGGGTCCGCCCTGTAATCCGCCGACAAATCCAGCCCGCGCGGCGCCACACCCAATGCGCGCACCGACGCAAGCGTGGTCAGGTCAAAGACTTCCTCCACCTCCCGCGTCTCAAGGTTGTACCCCAAAAGCACGTCAATCGACGTTGACGTGACCCACACCACAGGGCCTTCACACGCAATTGCATGGATGCCGGACATCAACGGATGGGAGTGTCTGTCAACCTGTTGCGATTCACTGTTGTAGATCAACAGGCTGTGGTAGCTTGCGACGATGATGTGCCCGTCGTCCGTACGTGTAATCCCTCGCGCCCCGCGAACACCACCACGCGGATTGGCCGCTTCGTCAATCTCCGGGCTTTTCGGCACAACCCAATCCGCCTGCACAACCGCGTCGGACACAACATGGCTGATCCCGCCGCCGAATTCAGGTGGTGCAAGCCGTCTTACCGTCGTGATCCAAAAGTCCGGCAAATCGCTCATGGCTCAATACCCTATGTCGTGTCACTTTCACCGGTGATCGTCACACATCAACTTTTAAGAAAATGTTAACGATCCGGCGCACCAGACACAGCATACTGCGCAGCCGATTGTCGCCATGCAATTGTAAGACATTTGTTGCCTGAAAAATGATTCTGTGAGACGCTTCGCCCGAGCGCGCCGCTGCCCGCAGAGGCAACCGCGCCATTTTTGGGAGGAATACATAATGAACTTGCGTCCAGATCCTACATTTCATGCAACACCGAAGCTGGCAATGGAAGCCCCAGCGGAAACGGTGGCCTTCACACTGATGCTCAGTCCCGATGGCTCGCAGTCCGACGGCCTTGCCGTTGTCGACGTTGATCCGACGTCAGACACCTACGGCCAGATCGTGCATCAGGTGATCATGCCCAACAAAGGGGATGAATTCCATCACTTCGGCTGGAACGCCTGTTCCTCGTCGCTGTCGCCGCTGACAGGCCACGCGTTTCTCGAACGCCGCTACCTGATTATTCCCGGCATTCGCTCCTCGCGCATCTATGTGATCGACGTCAAGGAACCACTGAAAGCCAAGATTCACAAGATCATCGAACCCGAAGAGGTCTTCGCGAAAACCGGATACTCGCGCCCGCACACGATCCACTGCGGCCCCGAAGGCATTTATGTCAGCACCCTCGGCGGTGGCGGCGAATACGGGACAGACGGACCACCCGGCATCTTCATCATGGACTGCCAGACCTTCGATATCATCGGCCGCTACGAGATGGACCGCGGTGCGCAGGACAAACACTATGACTTCTGGTGGAACCTGCCGCGCGACTACATGGTCAGCTCAGAGTGGGGCCTGCCCCCGCAATTCGAAAACGGCATCGTCGCCGAAGACCTGCTAAGCAACAAATACGGCCACAGCATCCATTTCTGGAACCTGCGCGAGCGCAAGAACGTCCAAACCATCGATTTGGGGGAAAACCATCAGATGGCACTGGAAATCCGCCCCGCACACGACCCTTCCAAAGACTACGGTTTTGTCGGCGTGGTGGTCGATACCACCAACCTGCAGGGCGCGATCTTTACGTGGTGGCAGAAAGATGACGGCACGTTCGACGCCAAAAAGGTCATCACCATAGACCCACAACCCGCCGACGCAGACGACCTGCCCGACCTGCTCAAAGGCTTTGGTGCTGTGCCACCGCTGGTCACCGACATCGACCTCAGCCTTGATGACAAGTATCTCTACGTGGCCTGCTGGGGGCAGGGCGAGATGCACCAATACGACGTCTCTGACCCGATGAACCCCGTGCTTGCAGGCAAGGTCGAAATCGGCGGCATCGTCAAAAAGACCAAACACCCCAACGGCAAAGACTTCGGCTACGGCCCGCAGATGGTCGAGATCAGCCGCGACGGCAAACGCGTCTATTGGACCAACTCGCTCTACTCCACATGGGACGACCAGTTCTACCCCGGCGACCGTGGCGCCGCGATGGTCATGGCAAATGTAGGCGAGAACGGCGGGCTCGAACTTGACCCGAACTTCTGGGTCGACTTCCCCGAAGGCTACCGCAGCCACCAGATCAGGCTCGAAGGGGGCGATTGCTCCACCGACAGCTTCTGCTACCCGTCAGTCTAACGAGTGGATGACGTAACCTCGACGGCGGCCCTGTGGTGGGCCGTCGTTGCGTCCGGCCTCTATCATGGGCTCAACCCAGGCATGGGGTGGCCGCTTGCCGTCTCCTCCGCCCTGATGGAGCGCAAACCTTCGAGCCTTTACAAGGCACTGCTGGCGCTCTCGGGAGGGCACCTGCTGGCCATGGCCGCGATCCTCTTTCCGTTTTCGGTGCTGTTCTTTCTGGTCGACTGGCAACGCGAAATCCAGATCGGCGCGGCCTTTCTGGTCATCGCACTGGGTCTCTACCTGCTGGTCAATCGCAGCCACCCGCGCTTTCTGGCGCGCGTCCCGCCCTCAAAGATCGGGCTGTGGTCCTTTCTGGCGGCCATGGCCCATGGCGCGGGGCTGATGTTGGTGCCGATTTATCTGGGCATCTGCCGCACCATCGAAACCAACGCAGGCCACGCCGCTGCAGACACGCTCATCAGCGGCAACATCGCGATCGCTGCGGTGGTTGCAGTGCTGCACACCGTCGCCATGACCGCCGCCGGCGGCGTGCTGGCCCTTGGCGTCTACCACTGGCTGGGGCTGAAATTCCTGTCCAGAAGCTGGTTCAACCTTGATCTCGTCTGGGCGCTCAGCCTCGTGCTGGTCGGCGTGCTGTCGCTGTTAACGGTGCACTGACCGCCGCAAGCTGCCCCGGGTGCGGCTACTCGGGATCTGTGTTAAAAATCAGCTTCTCATTGCACGGCGCCACACGCAAAATATTCGTACTGCCCGGCACGTTGAACGGCAGTCCTGCAGTCACGACGATCTGGTCATTCTCATCGGCATAGCCCAGCGCACGCGCGGCACGCGCAGAGGCAACAACCGCCTGCTTGAACCGCTCCAGCGCGTCTGTCACCACGCAGTTGGTCCCCCAGGTCAGCGTCAACCGCCGCGCTGTGCCCACAACCGATGTCATCACGATGATCGGCACACGGGGACGCTCCCGCGCCACCAGCGCAGCCGTCGTGCCACTCTGGCTAAAGCAACAAATTGCCTTGATGTTCGTCGTCTCGGCAATCTCGCGGGCGGCCGATACAATACCATCCGCGATGGTCGCCCCCTTGGATTCGCGCGAGGCCTCGATGATCTGCGTATATGTCGGGTCCTGCTCGACTTCGATGGCCACATTGTTCATCGTGGTCACCGCCTCAACGGGATAATCTCCCGCCGCGGACTCCGCCGACAACATTATCGCATCCGCGCCTTCATAAATCGCCGTCGCCACATCCGACACCTCCGCACGTGTGGGCATCGGGCTCTCGATCATGCTCTCCATCATCTGCGTGGCAACAATCACCGGCTTGGCCGCGCTACGGCACTTGCGCACCAGCCGCTTCTGAATGGGCGGCACATTCTGCACCGGCAACTCCACCCCAAGATCACCACGCGCAACCATGATCCCGTCGCTCACCGCCAAAATCTCGTTGAAATTGTTCACCGCCGCGGGCTTTTCGATCTTGCTGAGGATCGCCGCGCGCCCGTTGGCCAGCGCGGACGCCTCCAGCACGTCATCTGCCCGCTGCACGAAACTCAGCGCCAGCCAGTCCACGCCCAGCGCACAGACAAACTCAAGATCCTTACGGTCCTTGTCGGACAGCGCCGCCAGCGGCAGCACAACATCGGGCACATTCACTCCCTTGCGGTTGGAAATCACACCCCCCGCAATCACGGTGCAATTGGCATGAGATGCACTGCAATCCTCAACCCGCAACCTGATCTTGCCATCATTGACCAAAAGCGTCGAACCCGGCTCCAGCGCTTGGAAAATCTCCGGATGCGGCAGGTTCACCCGCTGCGCATCCCCCGGCGCATCGTCAAGGTCCATCCGAAACGCGGCACCATCTTCGAGCATTTCGCCCTCGTCATTGGCAAAGACCCCGACCCGCAGCTTTGGCCCCTGCAAATCCGCCAGAATACAAATGTTTGACCCCACATCCGCCTCGATCTTGCGAATGATCGCATGCCGCTCGCGGATTTCTTCATGCGTCCCGTGGCTCATGTTTAGCCGGAACACATCCGCACCAGCTTCGTGCAACGCACGGATCATTTCGTAATCACTCGACGCTGGCCCCAGCGTGGCGACGATTTTCACATTACGGTGGCGTCTCATGACGGTCCTGTCCCTCTCTTCATGTTATCGCTAACAGACTGCTGCTCTTATCTCTCAAACCAGCCCGCGGTGCAACCGCCACAATCATATGGCGCTATGGTTGAAACCTTGATGACACGCCAGACAATGCCAGCGCAACGCTTGACAGTGATGCTCACGACCCCAATCTGTCACGCAACGCAATTCAGGAGCCGCACAAATGCCCACACAGACTGAAATCGAACTGCAGGCCGCAGCCTTCCGCCGCTTGCAAAAGCACCTCATGGAAGACCGCACAGACGTGCAAAACATCGACATGATGAACCTCGCCGGCTTTTGCCGCAATTGCCTGAGCCGCTGGTATCAGGAAGCAGCCGCCGAAAAGGGGATCGAAATGACCAAGGACGATGCGCGCGAACTCTTTTACGGCATGACAATGGCGGACTGGAAAGCCAACTACCAGACAGAGGCAAGCGGCACACAGCAAGAGGCCTTCAAAAAATCCTTCGCTGAAAACGTGGGCAAAGAGTAAACCCCGCCTGCGCACTGCGGGGCCCTTTGACCGCAAGGGCCCCTAAAACAGGTAAAGCCCCAGCCAGTCCGCCGTCAGCGCGGGCTTCTGCTGGCCTTCAATCTCGACAGTCACGTCAAAACGCAGCATCCAGCCAGTATCCGACCGCGGCGTGACCTCGGCCAGTGTGAAATGCCCGCGCACGCGCGCGCCGGCGGGCACGGGGGCGATAAACCGGATGCGGTCAAACCCGTAGTTCAACGACGCGCTCTCCCCGGCCATCTGCGGCAACACCTGATAGGACATCACCGACAACATCGACAGCGTCAGAAACCCATGCGCCACCGTGCCGTCAAATCCAGCCGCCTGTCCTGCAGCCACGTCCAGATGGATCGGTTGCCAGTCCTCGGTGAGATCGGCAAAGGCGTCGATACGCGCCTGCGTGATCTCCACCCAATCCGATACTCCCAGCACCGATCCAACCTTGCCCCTGATCTCCTCCAGCGTCGCCATTGGCCCTGCGCTCCCCGCCCAATACGTGACCTGTCCCGGGTCTGTGTCGTGCGCAGCTTTACCTGCCTGCACGGAATATGCCAGCCCGCAGCACGCTTCACTTACCGCGCCATCACGAATGGCCCCGCAGAGCGCAAAAACGGTAGATTAACAGAAAAAACCGCCGGCGCGCCGACGCTATGCCGGCACGAATTAAGTCACCTTCTTATGGTCATAGCGCGCGGTACAGCACCATGCAGGCCACACAGGCCAACGCACGTTGCGCAAATCTTTCGCCAAGCGCTCAAACCGCCGCCTTCAGGCTTTCTTCAAGATAGATTTCGCGCAGCCGCGGCGCCACACGGCCCGGCGTGCCGTCGCCCAGTACGCTGCCATCAATCTCGACCACCGGCATCACGAACGTGCTCGCCGAGGTGATAAAGGCCTCATCCGCCTGCATGGCCTCCTCGATGGTAAAGTTGCGCTCCTCGACCTCCATCTGCGCCTCGCGCGCGAACCGCAAAACAGCCGCACGGGTGATGCCGTGCAGAATGTCATTGCTCAAAGCGCGGGTGATGATCTTGTTGTCCTTGACGATATAGGCATTGTTGGACGTGCCCTCGGTGACAAAGCCGTCCTCGATCATCCATGCATCGTCTGCGCCCGCTTTTTTGGCCATCATCTTGCCCATGGACGGGTACAGCAACTGCACCGTCTTGATGTCGCGACGGCCCCAGCGGATATCCTCTATGCTAATGACTTTCATACCTTTCTTCGCAGCAGGGCTATCGGCCAGCCCCGGCTTGTTCTGGGTAAAAAGCACAATCGTCGGCGCGGTCTCGTCCGGGTCGGGAAAGGCAAAATCGCGATCGCCCGGCGCGCCGCGTGTGATCTGCAGATAGATCATACCTTCGATAATACCGTTCATGCGCACCAACTCGCGATGCACCTCCAACAACGCCTCTTTCGAGATCGGGTTGCGCATATCCAAAGCATCCAGCGACCGCTGCAGCCGAACCGCATGCCCGTCAAAGTCAATCAGCTTGCCGTCCAGAACGGATGTTACCTCATAGACCCCATCGGCCATCAGAAACCCGCGATCGAAGATAGAGACCTTTGCCTCGTTCTCAGGCATGTACTCGCCGTTTACATAGACCATCCGCATCGCGTTTTCCCTCTTCAGTCAACTGTCCCCGCAGGGACAAAGGCCCGCGCCGCCCCATCTAGAACCTTCCATTGCACAAGCGCAATACCGTTTCACCACGCACCGCCGCACCGGACACACAGCCCGGTTGCGCCACCGGTCACCACCGGCTGACGGCGCCTTTTATAGAAGGCCGCAGGGCACCCCGTCCGTCACCCCCAAAGCGCTGCCTGCGGCGGATGCACACCCTTCTCATCAAACACCAAAGGTACAGCGCGGTCCTCTGCCAGCAACAGCGGCCCGTCCAGATCGGTCACCAAAGCGCCTTGCGCCACAAGCGTTGCCGGCGCCATCGCAAGGCTCGATCCGATCATACAGCCGACCATCACACCATAGCCCAACGCCACCCCTTCGCGACGCAACGCCAGGGCCTCGGTCAGACCTCCTGTTTTGTCCAGCTTGATGTTGATAACATCGTATTTGCCTGCAAGACCCGCCAGACTGGCCCGGTCATGGCAGCTTTCATCCGCACATAACGGCACAGGCCGCGCCATGCCCAACAGCGCATCATCCGCCCCCGCGGGCAGTGGCTGCTCCACCAGTTCCACACCCAGCTTCACCAGATGGGGCGCAAGATCGGCGTAAACCTCCGCCGACCATCCCTCATTGGCATCCACAATGATCTGCGCCGCCGGCGCGCCCGCCCGCACCGCCTCAAGACGCGGCATGTCATCAGGCGTGCCCAGCTTGATCTTGAGCAAGGGACGCTGTGCATGGGCAGCCGCCTGCACGCGCATCTTCTCCGGTGTGTCAAGCGACAACGTATAGGCGGTAATCTCCGGCCCGGGCGCGGCAAGTCCCGCCAACTCCCAGACCCGCACGCCCGCGCGCTTCGCCTGCAGATCCCACAGCGCACAATCAACTGCATTGCGCGCCGCCCCGGCAGGCAACAACCCGTAAAGATCCTTACGCGAAAAATCCGCAGGCAAAGCGGCAATCTGTTCCGTGACACTCTCCAGCGTCTCGCCGTAGCGGGCATAAGGCACACATTCACCCCAACCCTGATGCGCGTCCTCCGTGATCCTGACAGTCAGCACCCGGGCTTCGGTCCGCGACCCTCGACTGATTGTAAAAACCTGCGCCAGCCGAAAAACATCACAGCTCACCTCAATTTGCATAGGAAGCCCCTTCTTTGGTCTTCAAATATCCTCGCCGAAGGCACAAACCGCCGCACCGCGGCTCTTACAACGCCGCAAGCGCCTCCGCCAGCCGCGCCGCACCATGCCGGAACGGGTCCAGCGTCGGCAAGCCCAGACGCGCCTCGACTTCGGCGCAATAGGCATTGGCCTCCGCCTCTCCAAGGTGCTGCGTGTTAATCGAAATGCCAACCACCTGACACTCGGGGTTTGCCACCCGCGCCAGCTGCAAGGTGATATCGCGCACCGATTCGATCGTCGGCACCGCATATCCGGGCAATCCCCGCATGTGCTTGCGCGTCGGCTCATGACAGATAATCAGCGCATCCGGCTGACCGCCATGTATCAACGCCAGCGTCACCCCCGAATAGGACACATGGAAAATACTGCCCTGACCTTCGATGATATCCCAATGATCCGGGTCATTGTCCGGCGTCAGATACTCGACCGACCCGGCCATGAAATCCGCGATCACCGCGTCCAGCGGCACACCGGACCCGGTGATGAGGATCCCGGTCTGGCCGGTGGCGCGAAAAGTGCTCTTCATGCCCCGCTCCCGCATTGCCGCATCCAATGCCAAAGCCGTGTACATCTTGCCCGCAGAACAATCCGTACCCACGGCCAGTACACGTTTGCCGCTGCGCTTCACGCCAGTGGCAATCGGGTAGGCGTCCGTGGGAACCCGCACATCATGCAAGGTCCGGCCATGCACCTGCGCTGCCGCAACAAGCTCTCCCTCATCGCGCAACAGGTTGTGCAACCCGCTGGCCAGATCGAAACCGGCTTCCAGCGCCTCGACCAACACTGCACGCCACGCCGCGCTGATGTATCCGCCGCGGTTGGCCACACCGATCACAACTGTCCTGGCACCGGCCGCCTTGGCCTCTGCCAACGTCATATCCGTCAGGCCCACATCCGCCTGACACCCCGGCAACCGGTACTGACCCACGGCATTTTCCGGACGCCAGTCCTTGATGCCCTGCGCCACTTTCGCCGCCAGCTGGTCCGAGGCATCGCCCAGAAACAAAAGATACGGGGTCTCGATCATCGCACATCCTCCAGGTTTGCATTTCGCTCAAAATTCGCCGAAACGCAGCGCAAAGACATCTTTAAAACGGCGCAACGCCGCCACAAAACGCGAAATTCTTCGAAGATTGCCAAAAAATATGCACGGTAATTGCTCTGCAAATCCACAAGCACCGTTTCGGATGCTGCAAACGCGAAATGCACTTGCAGCATGTCACGCAATTTAATAACAGCACTGCAGTATGTTCTGAAATAATATTACCCGATGAGGTCTCCATGAGCTTTCGCATCCAGCCAACCGCCCCGTCACGCCCGAACCGCTGCCAGTTGTTCGGACCCGGCTCGCGTCCTGCAATCTTTGAAAAAATGGCGGCCTCCGCCGCGGATGTGATCAACCTCGACCTCGAAGACAGCGTCGCCCCCAGTGACAAGGACAGCGCACGCGCCAACGTCATCGACGCAATCTCCGCCGTAGACTGGGGCACCAAAACGCTCTCGGTCCGTATCAACGGCCTCGACACACCTTACTGGTACAAAGACGTGGTCGACCTGCTCGAAAATGCCGGTGACCGCCTCGACCAGATCATGATCCCCAAAGTCGGCTGCGCGGGCGACATATACGCAGTCGATGCGCTGGTATCGGCCATCGAATCCGCCAAAGGCCGCAACAAGAAAATCACCTTCGAGGTCATCATCGAATCCGCCGCCGGCATTGCCCATGTCGAGGAAATCGCCGCCGCCTCGCCCCGCATGGCCGCCATGAGCCTGGGTGCCGCGGATTTCGCAGCCTCCATGGGCATGCAAACAACAGGCATCGGCGGAACGCAGGAAAACTATTACATGCTGCGCGAAGGCCAGAAATACTGGTCAGACCCGTGGCACTGGGCACAGACAGCAATTGTCGCGGCCTGCCGGACACATGGTGTCCTGCCCGTCGACGGCCCTTTCGGTGACTTTTCCGATGACGAAGGCTTCCGCGCGCAGGCCCACCGCTCTGCCACGCTGGGTATGGTCGGCAAATGGGCAATCCACCCCAAACAGGTGGCCATCGCAAACGAAGTCTTCACCCCCTCCGACGCAGCCGTCACCGAAGCGCGCGAAATACTCGCTGCCATGGAAGACGCCAAAGCCAAGGGAGAAGGCGCGACCGTCTACAAAGGCCGGCTGGTGGATATCGCCTCGATCAAGCAGGCACAGGTCATCGTGCGTCAGTCCGAGATGATTGCCGGCTGAACACCAGCCCCCTGGCGCAGTGCACGCAAACCACCAAAGCACTGCGCCGGAATGCTTCCGCCCCCGCCCGACACCCAGACAGGATCTCGCGTTTCTTTGGTCTTCAAATATCCTCGCCGAAGGCACAAAATCTCCTGATATCAGGCCCGTTCATCCTTGGGAGATCCCATAACAACATAGGATGTGATCGAACTGACCTGCGGCATGGCACCCAGAATATCGGTATGAAACAGCTTGTAGGCTGGTAAATCAGCACATTCGACCCGCAAAAGATATTCTATGGTGCCTGTTATGTTATGGCACTCCCGCACCTGCGGCGCGCGCGAAATCGACGTCTCGAAAGCCTCCTGACTCGCTTTTGAATGATCGCGCAACCCGACGCCCATGTAGGCTACAAAACCCGCCCCGAGCGCTGTGCGGTCCAGCACTGCACGATACCCTTTGATAAGACCCGAACGCTCCAGCTCCTGTACACGACGCAAACAGGCGGAGGCAGACAGTCCGACGCGGTCTGCCAGCGCGATGTTGCTTATGCGCCCATCCCCAACAAGTTCACGCAATATATGTTCGTCTATTCGGTCTATATCCATGATAAATTGCACGATAACACCAAATTCTCAGAATTACGCAACCAATCGTCGTAACGGCACAATTATTTATACCCCATGACGATGGAAACTCTCTCCGCTCTGGTCGCCTTTGCTTTTGTCAGCTCCGCGACCCCGGGCCCCAATAACCTGATGCTGATGGCCTCCGGTGCCAATTACGGTTTTGCGCGGTCACTGCCGCATATGCTGGGTATCGCGCTTGGGTTTACGCTGATGATCGTGCTCGTCGGTCTCGGCCTGATCCAGCTCTTTGATGCATGGCCGACCAGCTACACGCTGCTCAAAGTGGTTTCTGTCGTCTATATGGCTTGGCTTGCGTGGAAAATCGCGCAGGCAGCGCCGGTGCGGGCCCGACAGGCCACCGGCACGCCGCTGAGTTTTCTGCAGGCGGCCGCCTTCCAATGGGTCAACCCCAAGGCATGGGCCATGGCGCTCACCGCCCTGTCGGTCTATGCCACCGATGCAACCCTTGCCATGTTCTGCAAGGTCGCTCTTGTCTTCGGCCTGGTGAACCTGCCCTCCATCGCGCTCTGGACAGTGTTGGGCCAGCAGATGGCGCGGCTGCTTACAAGCCCGTCGCGGCGGCGCGCGTTCAACTGGACCATGGCGGCACTGTTGATGGCGTCTCTCTATCCGGTTCTCATGCCCACGTGACGTGATTGCAAAGCACTGCAATGCCCGCCATATAAGAGGGGTTCAAGCGGAGCGGACAATGACTCAATACATGGATTTCGAAAAACCCCTCGCCGAAATCGAAGGCAAGGCAGAAGAATTGCGCGCCCTGGCGCGGTCAAATGCCGAAATGGACGTGGCCGAAGAAGCATCCGCCCTCGACAGCAAAGCCCGTACCATGCTTGAAGACCTATACGGGTCGCTCACGCCGTGGCGCAAGTGTCAGGTCGCGCGCCATCCCGAACGCCCACACTGTCAGGACTATATCGACGCACTCTTTACCGAATACACACCCCTCGCCGGCGACCGCAACTTTGCCGACGACCACGCGGTGATGGGCGGGCTGGCACGGCTCAACGACCGGCCGGTTGTGGTCATCGGGCATGAAAAAGGCAAAGACACCAAATCACGCATCGAACATAACTTCGGCATGGCCCGGCCCGAAGGGTACCGCAAGGCCATCCGCCTGATGGATATGGCACATCGGTTCGGTCTGCCCGTCGTGACCCTTGTGGACACCCCCGGCGCCTACCCCGGCAAGGGTGCAGAAGAGCGTGGCCAGTCCGAAGCCATTGCGCGGTCGACGGAAAAATGCCTGCAGATCGGCGTTCCGCTGGTGTCTGTTATCGTGGGTGAAGGCGGCTCGGGCGGTGCTGTCGCCTTTGCAACAGCAAACCGTGTCGCCATGCTTGAGCATTCGGTCTATTCGGTTATCAGCCCGGAAGGTTGCGCCTCCATCCTGTGGAAGGACGCCGAGAAAATGCGCGAAGCGGCCGAAGCGTTGCGCCTGACCGCGCAGGACCTAAAAAAACTCGGCGTCGTCGACCGCATTATCCCTGAGCCTCTGGGCGGCGCGCACCGCGACCCCCAAAAAGCGATCGAGGCCGTGGGGCGCACAATCACGAGTATGATCGAAGAGTTGTCCAGCCAAAATCCGGCAGCTCTGGTATCAGAACGACGCGAAAAGTTTCTTGAGCTCGGCAGCGCGGGGATCGCAGCCTGAGGCGGCTCAGCTCGCCAGCATGCGCAGCCCTTGGGTCACATCAGAGCGGACCGCCAGCCGCAGTCCCGGCTCGTCCCCTGCACGCAAGGCCGCAATAATCAGACGGTGGTACTGCGGTGGTTCCTTGCGGCGCAGTTTGCCATAGAGTGCGCGCATCGTCGGGCCCATCTGCAACCAGACAGTCTCTGCCATCGCCAACATGGCGGGTGCCTGCGCACGCAGGTACAGCGTCCGGTGAAACTCCAGATTGGTCCGGATGTAGCTGACAGCATCTCGATGGGCGACGGCCTCGGCCACGGTGGAATTGATGGTCTGCAGCCGTTCGATCAGCGCCATATGTGCGCGCGGCAACGCCCGGCTGGCCAGCTCGACCTCGATCAGCGCGCGCAAGGACGCCAGCTCTTCAATCCGTTCATTGCTCAGCTCTGGCGTAGAGATGCGACCAGACGACGACAGGGTCAACGCGCCCTCGGCCACCAGCCGGCGCACCGCCTCGCGCGCCGGTGTCATGGAAACCTCGTAGGATTTGCCGATCCCGCGCAAGGTCAGGGCCTCGCCCGGTGCAATAGCGCCTTGCATGATACGGCTGCGCAAGGCGCGATACACGCGATCATGGGCAACGGGAGAGACATCGGCGGGGCGCTGGTTCAGGATCATGCTTCATTTGTGATCACAAAGCGCCAAGCGTCAAGACACAGCATCGCTCAGCCGTCAAACTTGTAGCGGTGCAAGGAAGACCCTTCTCGCCGCAGCCACAGGCGCGGCGCTTTGCAGGGTCCGTAGATGCGCTCTACTTCAGACCAGAAAGCAGGAGAATGGTTCATCTGCGCCAGATGCGCGACCTCATGCGCCGCGACATAGTCCAGCACGTCGGGCGGGGCCAGAATAAGACGCCATGAAAACATCAGCCGACCCTCGGATGTGCAGGACCCCCAGCGCGAGCGCGTGTCGCGCAGGGTGATCGCGGAATAGTTCTTACCCAGCTTGGTGGCGAAGTGGTCCGAGGCCTCTGCCAGTCGGGCGCGTGCGATCTCCTTGAGGTGCCGCCCCAGCCTTTTGCCGGCACGTTCCGCCGCACCGGGCACCAGAACGCGCCCATCCTCAAAGCGCACGCGGCGTCCTTCGGCTGCTGCGACTTGATGCATCTGCCCGCCAATGGGCAGCGACGTGCCAATGCCGACCGCCACTTCCGTCGCACGCGCGCCCAGATGCTTGCGAATCCAATCCTCTTTCTCCAGCGCAAAGCCAATTGCCTCGCGCTCGGGCACCCGTTTCGGCAGGGTGAGCGTCACCCGGCCATCTAGTTGCGATATACGCAAAGAGATTCGCCGCGCCCGCGCAGAACGGCGCAAAACCAACGGAATTGGGGGATCCCCGGGAAGGTAATGGTCGGTCATAGAGGGCCCTTTAGGCGTAATTCACGAGATGCTGCGGCAGCGAAGACGCGGCAGGTCTTTACAGACACCGCCTCATATGGCACTTCGCCGGAATCATCTACACCTGAACCGCAATTGCAAAGGGGGTTTTCATGCCCAAGGAAGAATGGGGAACGAAGCGCCTCTGCCCGACAACCGGCAAACGTTTCTATGACCTGAACGCCGATCCGATCGTCAGCCCATATACCGGCGAAGTGGTCGAGGTTGATCTGTCCAAATCGCGCATGATCGCCGCGGACGCCGAGGATGCCGCCTCTGCCAAGGCTAAGGACGCAACAAGCGACGACGATGCCGTGCTTGAAGATGATGATGACGTCGATGTGGATCTGGGTGATGATCTGCTGGATGACGACGACGACGATGATGATAACGTACCGCTCGAAGAAATCGCAGACGTCGCGGCAAACGACGACGAAAGCTGATACATGCAATCGTGGCGCGGGATCGTTTTTACTCTTGATCCCGCCCCGCACTGCCGCTATCCAGCGGCGCATCGGGCCATTAGGTCCATCCCGTGCAGGCCAGATCGCCAGCACTTCGGGGCATTAGCTCAGCTGGGAGAGCGCCTGCATGGCATGCAGGAGGTCAGCGGTTCGATCCCGCTATGCTCCACCAAACCTTCCCACGGTTTTACCATGTTCATCCGGACGACTGGGCAGACGTTCAGACGGCTTTTCGGTCCGTGTTGCGTTGAAAGGTCGCCAGCATTTGGTCGGTCGTTTGATAAACTGGCAGCGCGCAGTCCCGCAGCGGCGTGGTTGAGCCGGCATCGGCGACCCTGGCAGCAAATGTCGCAAGAATTTCAGATGTTGTTTTATAGAACGGTTTCATAGTGGCACCTTTTGTATCTGGTTGCGGTTGGCGGCGACACGACCGGGTAAACGAAAAGGTCGCGTGCTGGCAGCCCGGCAAACCTGCGTCCGCCCCTTGGGGGTTTGGTCCGATATGTCTGCCTGACTGAAACGCATATGGGTACCGGGCCCGCCTACGGCCTTGGGGAGGTGGCCAGAATTATGCGCGTTTTGGCCAAAATGCCTCCGAGACAAAACAACAAAGATGGTGGGGAAAGAGGGTCGGAGATGCTGCGGTATTTGTTGTGATCGGCATACCGCTTGCATCCCCTAACCACAGACAACGCGGGCGCGCCTCTGTGGCTGCGGCGAACCTATGACAAAAATATCGGTGTGCTTTGCGCGTTTCGGCCAAAGCCATGGGCGAACTGGCCAATCAGCGGGCGTCAGGCCCAGCGGTGCGCATTCCGCTGCACGTCCTCGGCAATCCAGTCTTTGTAGACCTGCCGGATCCGCTCAGTCACAGGTCGTGACCCGTCGCCAATGGGTTTGCCATCGATCGTCGCAACCGGCGTCTGCGCGCCGAAGGTGCCGGTCAAAAAGGCTTCGTCAGCACCATAGGCCTCATAGAGCGAATAGTTTTTCTCAGAAACCGGGATGCCTTCGGCGCGGCAGATGTCGATCACCTTTTGCCGTGTCACGCCGTTCATGCAGTAATCCCCCGTCGATGTCCAAACCTCGCCGCGACGCACAATGAAAAAATTGCATGCGTTCGTGGTGTTCACAAAGCCATATGGGTCCAGCATCAGCCCTTCATCCGCTCCGGCCTGTTCGGCCTGCAAACAGGCGATCACACAGTTCAGCTTGGAATGGCTGTTGTATTTCGCGTCCTGTGACATTGGCAAACCACGGACCTGCGGCACGGTAGCCAGCCGTATCCCCTGTGCAAGCAGCGCGGCGGCAGGGCGGGAATGCTCCATGATGATGACCAGCGTGGGGCCTGACCGGCTGAGCGATGGATGCTGGAAGGGTTTTGCCTTCACGCCCCGCGTCAGCATCAGACGGCAATGCACATCTGTGGTCATCGCGTTTGCCTGTGCGGTGGCCTTGAGCGCCTGCATGATGCCGTCTCGGTCCATTCCGACATCCAGAGAGACAGCTTTGCAGCTGTCAAAGAAGCGGTCCATGTGGTCGTCGAAAAAGCTCCACACCCCGTCATAGAGGCGCATGCCTTCCCACATGCCGTCGCCCAGCATGAAACCGCTGTCATAGACCGACACCTTGGCCTCATCGCGATGTACGATCTCGCCGTTGACGTAGATCTTGATGTCACGGTTCCGCTGGTCTTCTTCGGCATCGTGGGTGGTTTTCGTCTCGTCGGCCATCCTGGCACCCTTTCCCATCGTTCAGACGCATGCAATCAGAGCACGAGGCCGCGAGCAAGCTCAGCCGTGCAGCGCGGCTACTGTTTTCAACGCGGAAAAGCCGTAGAGAGCTTCAAACCCTTTTTCGCGGCCATGACCGGACAGTCCGCGCCCACCAAACGGCAACTCCACGCCGCCGCCTGCCCCATAGTTGTTGAGAAAGACCTGTCCGGCCCGTAGCGCCCGTGCCAGTCGCATCTGGCGCGCGCCATCCCGCGTCCAGACCGAAGCGACAAGACCGTATCCCGTCCCATTCGCGATTTCGAGCGCTTCTGCTTCATCCTCGAAAGGGATGAGAACCTGCACAGGGCCGAAAATCTCTTGCTGTGCGAGCGGGTGTTCAGGCGCCACATCCGCAAAAAGCGTGGGGCGCACGTATGAACCGGCAGCGGGCGCCCGCGCCGCAATCGCACCCTGAGCGATGATCTCAAGATCACGCCCCTGTGCCAGAAAACCCTCGACGATTTCTTTTTGCCGCGCCGAAATCAGAGGCCCCACGTCCAGATCGTCAAGCGCGGGGCCAACATTGAGCGCGCGGTAACGCTCGGCCATGGCTTGCGAGACATCGGCATAGATACTGCGCTGCACCAGTATGCGCGATGCGGCAGAGCAGGTTTGACCGGCATTCTGGATACCCGCGTTCACCAGAAACGGCAGTGCCGCATCGATATCGGCATCCGCAAACACAAGTTGCGGCGACTTGCCGCCCAACTCCAGAGTGACCGGCACGACATTCCGGCCCGCAGCCTGCTGCACCAGTTTGCCCACCGCGACAGACCCGGTGAAGGATAAATGCTGCACGCCTGCGTGTCCGCTCAGCGCAGCTCCTGCTTCCGTGCCCAGCCCCGGCACAACGTTCAGTGCCCCTGCAGGCAATCCCGCCTGTCGGCCCAATTCAGCAAAGGCCAGCGCGGTCAGGCAGGCCTCTTCTGCCGGTTTGAGCACACAGGCATTCCCCATGGCCAGTGCGGCCCCCACCGACCGGCCGATAATCTGCATAGGATAGTTCCAGGGGATGATATGCCCCGTCACACCATGGGGTTCGCGCAGGGTGTATACAGTGTAGCCCGACAGATAGGGTAACGTCTCCCCATGAACCTTGTCGGCCGCACCGCCGTAGAACTCCATATAGCGTGCAAGCGCCACAACATCTGCATGGGCCTGCTTGAGTGGTTTTCCGACATCCATGGCTTCGATGCGGGCCAGCTCCTGTGCGTTTTCAAGCACGAGCCCCCCCAAACGGTGCAGAATACGGCCCCGTTCTGCGGCCGTGGACTGACCCCAGACGCCTCGGGCACAGGCAGCAGCCGCTGCGACAGCCGCATCAATATCTGCACTGCCTCCCCGTGCGATCTCGCACAGGGCCTGGCCGGTCGACGGATCAGCCAGTTCAAGCAGCTGACCGGTTTCGCCCGGTCTCCATTCCCCGTTGATGAAACACAGGGTCGGATCAAGGTCCAACGGCCGAACTGACATCTCTTCCCTCCTTGCGCGTGCCGCTCATTCTGCCCACTCTCCCCCAAGGCGCCAAGCGAAATAGAATTCACCCTGCGTAATTTTCACGCAACAGTCGAGCCTGCGCGGAAATAGCCGGTCGACTCTTTTGCTCCAAAGGCATAACGACGCGGCACCCGTGCACGGCATTGGGGCGACCGGCGGAACAACCTGCCCGGCAAAATAGGATATCTCCGTGATCAACACCTTGAAAGCAGCACTTTCAGAGCGCGGCTACGACCAGCTGACCCCCGTGCAACAAGCCGTCTCAGCCCCCGAGCTTCAGGCCGCCGACTTGATCGTTTCTGCACAGACAGGCTCCGGCAAGACGGTGGCCTTCGGCCTGGCGATCGCCCCTACCCTGCTTGAGGATACAGAACAGTTCGGCCCCGCCGCCGCCCCTCTTGGTCTGGTCATCGCCCCGACGCGCGAACTGGCCCAACAGGTCGCACGCGAACTGTCCTGGCTCTATGCCAAGGCGGGGGCCACTGTGGTGTCCTGCGTGGGCGGTATGGACAGCCGGACAGAACAGCGCGCACTGGAGCGTGGCGCGCATCTGGTCGTGGCAACCCCCGGCAGGCTGTGCGATCACATCAAACGCGGCAATATTGATCTGGCTAGCATCCGCGCAGTGGTTCTGGACGAAGCGGATGAAATGCTTGACCTGGGCTTTCGCGAGGAGCTTGAATTCATTCTGGATGAAGCCCCTCAAGACCGCCGGACATTGCTGTTTTCCGCGACAGTCCCCAAGGCCATTGCCAAACTGGCAGAAAGCTACCAGCGCGATGCACAACGCGTTGTCACCGCCGGCGAAACCCGCCAGCACGCCGACATCGAATATCGTGCCTTCACCACCCATCCCCGCGACACGGAAAACGCAATCATCAACGTGTTGCGCTACTACGAAGCCAAGAATGCGATCGTCTTTTGCAACACTCGTGCTGCCGTCGCGCGGCTGACGACCCGGCTGACCAACCGTGGTTTCTCCGTGGTCGCCCTTTCGGGAGAATTGACGCAGGCCGAACGCAGCAACGCCTTGCAGGCGCTGCGCGACGGGCGTGCGCGGGTCTGTGTGGCCACCGATGTCGCGGCCCGGGGGATCGACCTGCCCCAGCTGGAGCTGGTGGTGCACGCCGATCTGCCCGGCAACGCTGACACCCTGCTGCACCGCTCAGGGCGCACCGGGCGCGCAGGACGCAAAGGCGTCTCGGCGCTGATCGTGCCGCCCAAGCTGAACACCAAGGCCAACCGCCTCCTGGGATGGGCGAAACTGAAGGCGGAGTGGGGCGCGCCCCCCTCGGCTGCCGAGGTCAACGCACAGGACGAAACCCGGCTGCTGGATGATCCAGCCTGGACAGAACCCGCCCCTGAAGAGATGCAGGCGCTTGTTGAAAACCTGACCCGACGCTTTGGTGCGGATCAACTGGCGCAAGCCTTCGTCAATCTCTGGCGGGCGCGGCGGTCCGCCCCAGAAGACCTCATCGACCCCACAGCCCCTGATACCCGTCCCACCCGCTCTTTCGGCCCGTCTGTGTGGTTCGCTCTGTCCTTTGGGCGCGACGCCGGCGCCGAACCGCGCAAGGTTCTGCCCATGGTATGCAACAAAGGCGGGCTGACCAAAGAGGATATCGGCGCTATCCGCGTGCAGGCGGACACCACATTTGTGGAAGTCCTGACCAGCCGAGCCGATGCCTTTACCGCGCAGCTTGGCCCCGATATGACCCTAGAGGCCGGCGTTACGGTCCGGCGCGCAGAAGGCCCGCCTGCGTCAGACGGCCAGCCATCGCGCAGCCAGCCACCGCGGAAACCGGGCCGGAACAAGACCCGGACCGCTCCGGCGCGCAGTGAAAAACGCAAGGAACCTCAGACCAGACAGAAGGCCGCCAAACCGGCACCGGATCCCGAAGTGCACCGCCCGGCCCGCGCCAAGGCAAAACCGGTGTGGACAAAGAAGGCGCAAGAGACCGCAAAGTCCGAGCGCAAAGAACGCGACAAGGCTGATCGGGCGGGCGACACGGCCGCGCCCAGCGCCAAGGCCAAAGGCAAAGACCGCGCCGCGGGGCACAAGGGGGCCGCTCAGAAACGTGCGGCTGATCCGTCCAAACGATTTGTCCCGCCGCACAAACGCGGGCAAACCCATGCCAAAGGCTCCAAATCCAAACAGCGGCGCAAGTAGGCTATGCGGCTCAGGCCGCGGCGTAGGTCCGCCGCGCCTCGGCAAAGCTGAGCAGGCGACGCTGCTTTTCGTCCCAAAGGTGGAGCCGCGCGCAGGCGATGCTTTCAGCAATGCTCAACCGCTGCGCCTCCGCCAGCACCTTGTGATCGCGCAACACTTCGGTAAGCCTGTAAAACGGAATACGGCTGTACAGATGATGCACGTGGTGAATGCCAATGTTGGCCGTAAACCATTGCAGCCAGCCCGGCATCACATAATGCGAAGACCCGTGCAGTGCGGCATCATGCACATCCCATGCCTCGGGCTGGTCCCAATGGGTCACCTCGAACTGATGCTGCACATAAAACAACCAAACCCCAAGGGTCGCCGCCACAAGCGTCGTCGGGACAAATATCAGCGCAACAGCTGCCAATCCGCCAAACCACAAGAGCACCAAAAGTACGGCCAAAGCCCCGACCGTCGTGCCCGCCGAACTGGTCCAGATACGCCAACCGCCATCCATCTGCCCCAGAGGCAAACGGTTCTCGATGTAAAACACATAGGCAGGGCCAAGCAGAAACAGAACCGCCGGATTACGGTATGCCCTGTATTTCAGGCGCCCGAACCATCCACGGCGCCGGTACTCCTCAACGGTCAGGGTCATCACGTCCCCGATCCCGCGCCGCGCCAGATTGCCCGCCGCGGAATGATGGATCGCATGGGACCGGCGCCAGACGTCATAAGGCGTCAGCGTCAGTACACCGATCGCGCGCCCGACCCAGTCGCTCAAAACGCGGTTGGCAAAAAACGATCCATGCCCACAGTCGTGCTGAATGCAAAACAGCCGCACCAGAAACAGCCCGTTCACCGCAGCCAGTGCCGCGCACAAGACCGGGCTCACCGGGAGCAAAACAAAACACGCCGCCCACACGCCCAGAAACGGAAACAACGTCACGGCAATCTCGAAAACAGAGCGCGCCGTATCAGGCTGCCGGTAATGGGCCAAAACGCGGACCCAGTCCGCAGCCTGTGGATCGGCAGACGCCACCGGCGTTGCCCCTTGAAAGGGTGTTTCTGATGTCATGCGCGCCTGCCTCGTTTTTTAGTTGCAACTAGCAATACCGAGACAACACGATTGCACAAGGAAATTGACCGAGAATAAACAGAAATGTCGCAAATTAGGGTCAGTTTGCCGCGGCACGGCCGCCCATCACTTCTTTGGTCTCCAAATATCCCGGGGGAATTGCCCGCATGGGCAATGGGGGCCGGCCCCCCAAAAAGAACGGGGCCCAGCATGGCCCCGCTCCGTTCTGTCTGCCCAGCGCAACTCCTACCCCTTGCCCTTCCAGGGGACAAGCAGGCGCTCCGCCCACCGCATCAGCATATCAATACCAAAGCCGATCACACCGATGAGAATAATCCCCATAATGACAATATCGGTATTCTGGAATTTGGACGCAGTCATAATCATCATGCCGGCACCCTGCTCCGCCGCGACAAGCTCCGCGGCAACAACCGTGCCCCAGCACACCCCCATGGCCACGCGGGCACCGGTAAAGATCTCCGGCAGGGAATTCGGGACAATAACGTACCGCATGATCTGCCACTTGCTGGCACCCAGCGAATAGGCGGCGTGTACCTTGGAAATCTTCACACCGGACACGCCGGACCGCGCGGCAATGGCCATAATCCATAAAGCCGCCAAAAACAGCAGGATGATCTTTCCGGCCTCTCCAATCCCTGCCCAGATGATGACCAGTGGAATAAGGGCCAAAGGCGGCACCGGGCGCATGAATTCGACAATCGGGTCGAACCATCCGCGGAACCAGTCGCTCAGACCCATGGCGTAGCCCAAAGGAATACCGACCAACGCCCCAAGCAAGAAGCCAACCACAACGCGAAACAGCGAATACCCAAGGTGTTCCAGCAAGGTAAAGTTACGGAACCCTTCCTTGGCGATTTCGATAGACCGGACCCAGACCGCTTCAGGCGCGGGCAGGTACAAAGGCTCCATCTGCCAGCCACGGGTCGGCTGGAAGTTCGGCGTGCCCTTGTCGCTCAGCGTGACAACCCCGCCTTCCACCTCGACGGATTCGCCGGGCGCGATCTTCTGACCGTTGATGGCGATGACCTGATTGCCGTCACTCTTCGAAATCTCGTCGTTGCGGGCCACGTTGATAAGACCAGTCCGCCACTGCGCAATCGCCGCAGAATCGTTCTTGGCAAACCCGTCACCCGGCTCCACCTGCGGTGCTTCTGTCTCCTGTTCGCGCGGATGCACAACCACTGTGACCGTGGCATCATCCGGCGCCTGCCCCTCTACCTGCGCGGTGTAGGTAAAGGTGGCCGTGCCTTCGAAAGGTCCCGGCGCATGCAGGAAAGATGGCAACAGGCTCGAGCCGGTAAAAATTCCCCACATCAGGAAAATCGTTAGGATCGAGATCACGCCCGCCGCGCGGTTGGGGCGCACAGCGCTCTCATCTCCGAAGGTCACCGTCTTGAGCGATGTGTAATCCTTAAGACCGGCACCCTGCACCACTTTGGTGACCAAAAAGAAGGCCGCGACAAAGATAGCGATGTAGATTAACAGAGGGATCATGCCGCATCCTCCGTTCCGCCCATAATTTCTTCTTCCATATCCCAGATCATATTCAGGATCTCTTCACGGCGCGGCCCGAACTCTGGATGTTTCTTAACCTCACGCAAATCAGCATCCACACCCAGATCGGCAAAGGGCAGGCGGTATTCCTTGTGGATACGCCCCGGCCTTGGCGCCATCACGATCAGACGCTCGCCCAGAAGAAGGGCCTCTTCAACGGAGTGGGTGATCAGAATGATCGTCTTGCCGGTCTCCTTCCAGAGCTTCAGCACAAGGCTTTGCATCTTTTCGCGCGTCAATGCGTCCAGCGCCCCGAGCGGTTCGTCCATCAGGATCACATCGGGATCATTGGCAAGGCAGCGGGCCAGCGCCACACGCTGCTGCATACCGCCCGACAGTTCGTAGACCGCTTTTTCCTTGAAATCCTGAAGCCCTACCACATCCAGCAGGTGATCCACGGTCTTGTCCTTGTCGATCTTGGGCGTGCCCTTCATCGACGGGCCAAAGCCCACATTCTCGCGCACGGACATCCACTCGAACAGGGCGCCTTGCTGAAAGACCATGCCGCGCTCGGCATCCGGGCCCTTGATATCATGCCCGTTCAGCACCAGTTTGCCTGACGTGGGCGCAAGAAACCCCGCAACGATATTCAGCAGCGTGGTCTTGCCACAGCCCGACGGCCCCAGCACGCTCAGCAATTCGCCGGCCTTGAGATCAAGCGACACATCCTGCAGCGCCTGAACATGATCGCCATTCGGCAGATCAAAGCGCATGGATAGGTTTTGTATGGATAATCCGGTCATTTCGTTCCCACCTTTTGCCCTATGCGGGGCGGCTGGCCGGATCGGGCGGACCCGTTTTCGGCCCAAAAAGAGGATGGCGCAGGCTGCCCTGCGCCACCCAAAGTCGCTTACATGCCTTTTGCGGCTTCAAGTGGGCCAGTGTTGACCGCGTCAACATAGCTGTCCAGCGCACTGTCGATGGAGCCGGATTCCACAAAGACGTCCGCCACGCCCTTCATGAAGTTGGCCGCGTTGCCGCCCAGCCATGCCTCAGAAAGCTGCTCTTCGATCGACGGGAATTCGAATGTCGAAATGGAAGCGCGTGTCGCCTCAACATCCATACCCGACTGCTCAGCGATAACGGCCAGCATCTCTTCGCTCTGGTTGGCTTTCCACTCGGCATTCGCCGCCGCTGTCACAGCTGCGAATTTCGCGACAACATCACCGTTTTCGGCAATGTAGGACGCAGGCGCGGATGTGACGTCAAACACCAGAATGCCAAGTTCCTGCTTTTCAGCACCGGTCAGCAGAATGTTGCCGTATTCCTTCATACGGGCCAGACCACCGCCCCAGCCGCATGCAAAGTCAACAGCGCCCTGGCTGAGGGCTGCCGCGCCTTCTGGCGGTGCCATGTCAACAACCTGCAGCGATGCGATGTCGACACCGAAGTGGTCCATCTGCCGCAAAAAGCCGTAGTGCGCGGCTGTACCCAGCGGTACCGCAACTTTTTTGCCCGCAAGCTCCGACGCTGAATCCTTATCGATTTCAAGTGCCTCGGCGACAACGCAGTTGTCGTTCTCGGAGTAGGAGACCGCCACATCCACGATCTGGATATCCTGACCGCCTGATGTTGCCACAACGAAAGGCGGCACACCCTGGCTGACAGAGATCTGTACGTCACCCGACGCCATCGCGGCACTCATGGCTGTACCTGTTTCGAAAGATACCCAGTTTACCTTCATTCCGAGCGCTTCATCATACGCCCCGGAGGCTTTCGCTGCGAGGAATGGCATGGGCCATTCAAGGAAGTAGCCGACGGTGATTTCGCCGTGGCCGTCTGCTGCCGCAACGTTTGCAGAAAGCGCCATGACGGCGCCGGCAGCAAATGCACATGCTGTCTTTTTGATCATTCTAGAATTCTCCCGTTGATCGTTACCCGAACCTAGAGGCCGGAGTTTTTTTGTTTTAGTGCGCTCCGCCATATCAATAAGCCAAGTTCGGTTTGCACCGTGTCATCCAATGTCAGAAACATTTCTGCTGCAAGCCCCTATTGAGGTCACAGCCCGTTTCTGATGATGCCAGATGAAACTTTTCACACGACTGCATAGAGATCAGTCAGCCCCAACTTCGTTTGACCCGACCCGAACGCACTGGTCGATAGCGCATAGTGATCCGCTCTGCCGTCCGGATGAAATGACCACTTCAACACCGGTCATGAGTCCAGTTTGAGCCTCCGCGCACCCCAGGTGCTGCCTGTGTTGGCGGTTTTGAGGTGTTTTTGGCAGCGGGCCGTCCTGTACGTGTCAGTGCCTGTAGACCTAGCGATGCCCCAAAGTGCCGCCCTGTGTATTCTGCAGCGCAGAACGATTTCAGCGGTTTTTCAAAGCAATGAAGTACGAAAAGCTTGGACAGAGCAACTTACTGGTCCTAACATTGCGATCAATCTGGCCCTACTTAACTTGCCTGAAACCTAGTCATGTCGCTGGATGTCGGGGCTTAGGCACACCCGATTCCCTTCTTTTCGACTGGCGCATCAAGAAAGGTCTGACCATGGACGGCAATTTCAATGAAAACGATATCTCTCGCGTTGTCGAAGCGGACCGCGCGCATATCTGGCACCACCTGAGCCAGCACAAGCCCTATGAGACGACAGACCCTCGCATCATCGTCGAAGGCAAGGGCATGAAGGTCTGGGACCAGAAAGGCAAAGAGCATCTGGACGCGGTGTCCGGCGGCGTCTGGACGGTCAACGTGGGCTACGGCCGCGAACGCATTGCCAACGCCGTGCGCGACCAGCTGATCAAACTTAACTACTTTGCAGGCTCCGCCGGTTCGATCCCCGGTGCAATGTTCGCAGAGCGTCTGATCGAAAAGATGCCCGGCCTGAGCCGCGTGTACTACTGCAACTCGGGCTCTGAGGCGAATGAGAAAGCGTTCAAGATGGTGCGCCAGATCGCCCACAAACGCTATGGGGGCAAAAAGCACAAGGTGCTTTACCGGGACCGCGACTATCACGGCACCACCATTTCCGCCCTGTCGGCAGGCGGGCAGGACGAGCGCAACGCACAATACGGGCCCTTCACTCCGGGGTTCGTGCGCGTGCCGCACTGCCTTGAGTACCGCGCTTTCGAACAAGACGGCGCGCCGCAGGAAAACTACGGCGTCTGGGCTGCGGACCAGATCGAAAAAGTCATCCTTGCTGAAGGGCCGGATACGGTCGGCGGTCTGTGCCTTGAGCCCGTGACAGCCGGCGGCGGCGTTATCACCCCGCCCGACGGGTACTGGGAACGGGTGCAGGAAATCTGCAAGAAGTATGACATTCTGCTGCACATCGATGAGGTGGTTTGCGGCGTGGGCCGTACCGGCACGTGGTTCGGCTACCAGCACTACGGGATCGAGCCTGACATGGTCACAATGGCGAAGGGTGTAGCCTCTGGCTATGCGGCGATCGCCTGCCTTGTCACGAATGAGAAAGTGTTCGACCTCTTCAAGGACGACGCGAGCGATCCTATGAACTACTTCCGTGACATCTCAACCTTTGGCGGTTGCACAGCGGGCCCCGCAGCAGCGCTTGAAAACCTCGCCATTATTGAAGAGGAAAACCTGCTGGAAAACACCGTCTTGCAGGGAGAATACATGCTGGGCAGGTTGGGCGAGCTGATGGACAAGCATCAGGCCATCGGTCAGGTGCGCGGCAAGGGGTTGTTCCTTGGTGCGGAGCTGGTTGCTGACCGTGACAGCCGCGCGCCCGTAGACGAAAAACTGGCACAAGCCGTTGTCGCCGACTGCATGAGCCAAGGCGTTATCATCGGCGTCACAAACCGCTCGTTGCCGGGAAAAAACAACACTCTGTGTTTCTCGCCTGCGCTGATCGCTGGAAAAGATGACATCGACCATATCTGCGACGCCGTGGACGGCGCGCTGACACGCGTTTTCGGCTAAACCATTGAGCCAAGCAGCCCCGCCAGTTCTCTGGCGGGGCGATGCATCTCGGTTAGCGGGCTGTCCGGACCAAAACTGAAAACGCGCTCTGCGAAACGGGTTCTTCAAAGGTGCCCTTGTTTTCGAATCCCAGACCTTCGTAAAACCGGATGTTGCCGGGCGAAAAAGTTGTCAGATAGCTTGAAACACCGGCCGTATCGGCCTCTTGCAGCACCGGCTGCAGCAATGCAGCGCCCCGCCCCTTGCCCTGCATCGAAGGGTGCACGCCAAGGATCGACAGATACCAGAATCCGTCCAGTTTCAGCGGTGCTTCATGGCCGGCCATCGACGCCTCGATGTCATTAAAAAGCTGCAGAGCCGCGGGCCCCAAAGCCACAAGCAGCGCCGCCTGTTTGTCAGCGCGTCGCTGCTGTGCGCCCGTGTCGGACAGGGGCAGCGACCAGACTGACACGCCGTAGCTACCATCCGCAGGCATGCTTATACGACCCCAAACCGCCCCGTCGCGGATCGACAGATCATAGTAGGCCAGCATCGCAGACCGCGCATTTCGGCCCTTTGGCACCTGCGCCTCCAATGCCTTGTAAAACGGATCGTCTTTCAGCGCCTCGTAAAGCGCCTCGGCACCGGCTTGGTATTCCAACATGTCGCCCTTTCCACCCCTTTCACACCGCCAGTGCCGCAGACTGGCAGCTAAAAGGGCCCTGATCTTCTCAGGGCCCTTTATAGCACTCAGAGCGATTTGGCGAAAATGACCTTGTCGTCCCCGGGGCCAAAATAGCCTGCAATGCGCCCACACCGTTCATAGCCAAGCCTGTCGTAAAACGCCCGCGTCCGCGCAAAATTTGGCGTGCCCGATGTTTCAACCAGCAGCAGGCGCGCGCCCTTGGCGGTAAGGCGGCCTTCAATGTCCGCCATCATAGCACAACCATGCCCCATGCCGCGCGCGGCAGGCAGCGTGGCTATGAAAAGCACGTTCCAGGCGCCGTGCGACAAGGTCTCGGGGGCGACATATGCCGCGCAATGAGAGGAGATCACCCAAAAGGAACCAGATACCTCCATTCCGCCAAAGTGGTCTGCGATCATTCCCTGGACAAAGTCGACTTCCTCCGGTTGGAAGAGTCCGCATTGGGCTACTATTGTGTTGAGACGGGCCACATCCTGCGGCTGTGCCAGTTTGATGTCGATATGTGATGTCAATGTTCCGGTCTTTCCGATGCACACAGCGGCCGGCACGCTACGTGCCCGCTGCAGTACACCTTGAACTTTTCAAGAAAGTAACACCGTAGAAATCGCTTCCACGGTGGTCATGGGCTTCCCGTTGCATGCGATCAACGCAAAACGGTTCAGCAGATATAGGCCGTCACAGACATCAAGTCTCCGAAGAACGCCCCCCGCAGAATGCGAGGGCGCAGTGCTATGAGCATATCAGGCCGCGGCAGCTCATCAAGCGGAACCCTCAACAAGCAATTGAAAAAGGCCCCGCCGGTTGACGGGGCCTTTTTGGGTTTTGTGTGCCTTAGGCGTTATGCAAGTGCCAAACAGCTTGCTATCTCATCCTTGAGCTTGAGCCTCTTCTTGCGCATCTCAAGCATGTGATAGTCGTCAGTGGGCTCGATGTTTGTCTCGGCCCGGTGAATCGCGCGGTTGAGCGTGTGATACTCGTCAAACAATCGCGCAAAATGCCCGTCTTTTGCTTTCAGGTCGCTAATCTCGTCCTGCAGATGGGGAAATTCCTCTGCCAGTTCGTGTGGCACATGTGTCATCAGTTTCTCCGTTGTTGGTGAATTAGGAAGATCTTCGGGTTTGGGGGTGCAGCGACGCTGCGAGGATGTGGTCGGCACCGTTTACAATATGATCCGCCGGCTTGACGATGAGCGGATCAGGCAGGCCCGCGACCGCTTCGTCTCGGTCGGGGTAGTCAAAGGTGGACAGGAAATGCCGCATGCAGTTCAGGCGCGCGCGCTTCTTGTCGTTCGAGCGGATAACAGTCCAGGGCGCATCTTTTGTGTCAGTATAAAAGAACATCGCCTCCTTGGCCTCTGTGTAGTCATCCCATTTGCCAAGGCTGGCACGGTCGATGGGCGATAGTTTCCACCGCTTGAGGGGATCGGTTTCGCGCGAGGCAAAGCGCGCACGCTGCTCGCCCTGCGTGACCGAGAACCAGTACTTACGCAGGTGAATTCCGCTCCGGGTCAGCATCCGTTCAAATTCCGGAGTCTGGCGCATGAACTCCAGATACTCATCCGGTCTGCAGAAATTCATGACCCGTTCCACACCGGCGCGATTGTACCAACTGCGGTCGTACAGGACGATCTCGCCATGGGTGGGCAGGTGCTTGACGTACCGCTGGAAATACCACTGACCAAGCTCTTCTTCGGTTGGCTTGTTCAGGGCGACCACACGCGCCGCGCGCGGGTTAAGGTGTTCGGTAAACCGCTTGATGGTGCCACCCTTGCCAGCAGCGTCGCGCCCTTCAAACAGCATGACCACCTTTTGCTTGGTCTCCTGAATCCACAGTTGCACTTTCAGCAACTCAACCTGCAACGCGGCTTTTTCCGCCTCGTAGGTCGAACGGTCCAGCTTGTCAGCATAAGGGTACTCGGACAGGTCAAAGTCACTCAAGGGCTCAATCGGCGCGGCCTTTTCAGCTTTGCCTTTCGCCTTGTCTTTCTGTTTGGCACCCTCGGCTGGCTGGTCCTTGGGCTCTTCCAGAATTGCATCCTTCATTGCTCGGCTCCCTTGTTCAAAATCAGGGGCATTATCTCCCAGGGGCCACGATCGCGCCCTGACATAAATCAAAGTCGCAAAGATTTCGCCCGTCGGAACAAGGCACGATCAAATGACAGCAGCTTTCCCTTGCAATTTTCTCAAAAAATGATACTCATGGTTTCAATAATCGTTAAGTTTCGTCAGATCGACAATATCCAGGGGGGAGTGGTTTTGGCTTTTTGCAATCAGGTTAATGCCAGATTGTTTGCAAGCTAAGTCCAGTATAAACTGCTTGCATGGCCCTTCCTGTCGAAACCTTTTTCCTCCATCCGGACGCGCAAGGTACCTTGCAGTCGCAAATCCAGCAAATGATCGCGCAGGGCATCCTCTCGGGTCGGTTCCAGCGGGGTGAAAAGCTACCGTCGACACGGCGGCTGGCAGCCCATCTGGGCGTCAGTCGTATCACCGTGACAATTGCCTATACCGAACTGCTGGCCAATGACTATCTGACATCGCGCGGGCGGTCGGGCTATTACGTGTCCGACAATGCGCCTGTACCACCCGCGTTCACACCCGGCCCGACAGGCACCGATGCTGTCGACTGGACGCGCGCCATCGGGCAGAAATTTTCCGGCGGAGATACGGTGCGGAAACCTCCCGACTGGGGGGGCTACCGCTATCCGTTCATCTACGGTCAAGCCGATCCGGAACTTTTTGATCACGCCAACTGGCGGCTTTGCGCGCTCAAGGCGCTGGGGCAAAAGGATTTTACCGCCCTGACCACCGATTACTACGATCAGGACGACCCGCAACTGATCGAATTCATCGCCCGCCATACGCTGCCCCGCCGGGGCATCGCGGCACGGCCCGAGCAGATTCTGATCACGCTGGGGGCGCAAAACGCGCTTTGGTTGACCACACAGGTGTTGCTGACGCAGCGGCGCAAGGCAGCGCTGGAAGACCCATGTTATCATGCCCTTAGGGACATTCTGACGCAGTCCCGCTGCCATGTGACACCCGTGCGCGTTGATGCGGACGGGCTCCCGCCCGACGCTGTGCCGCCCGACACGGATGTCATCTTTACGACCCCAAGCCATCAGTGTCCAACCACCGGCACCATGCCCATGAACCGGCGCCACGAATTGCTCAAGAGAGCCGCCGAGATGGACGCGCTGATTGTCGAAGATGACTACGAATTCGAGATGTCTTTTCTCAAAAGTCCCTCCCCCGCGCTCAAAAGCCTCGATGCCGACGGGCGGGTCATCTATGTGGGCAGCTTCTCGAAATCGCTCTTTCCCGGCTTGCGCCTTGGCTACCTTGTCGGCTCCGAACCCTTCATTCGCGAAGCCCGCGCGTTACGCGCGTCTGTGCTGCGCCACCCGCCCGGCCACGTGCAGCGGACGGCGGCCTATTTCCTGTCGCTTGGCCACCATGACGCGTTGATCCGGCGGATGGGCGCCACGCTGCATGACCGTCGGCAGGTCATGTCGCAGGCCATCTCTGACAACGGTCTTGAGATCGCAGGGCAAGGCGCGCACGGCGGCTCGTCTTTCTGGATGCGCGCCCCGGAAGGCGTCGACACTCAGGACCTCGCCCGCCGACTGCAAAGCCGCGGCGTTCTGATCGAACCGGGGCACGCGTTTTTCGCCGGCCCCGCGCAACCACGCAGCTATTACAGACTGGCCTATTCCTCGATCCCCGCGAGCCGGATCGCAAAGGGCGTGGAGCTGGTCGCATCCGAAATCGACACAATGAAACCTGTGGCTCTATCCCGAGCCAAAAACTGGACCTAACACAATGTAAGCGCATACATTACGTAACGGACAATCAAGATTCGCGCTTACTTGCATAGCCCCGGAGGAGCACCCCCAATGAAGATGACGACAGAAGAAGCTTTCGTAAAAACCCTGCAGGCCCACGGCATTGAACACGCCTTCGGGATCATCGGCTCGGCCATGATGCCCATCTCGGATATTTTCCCTGATGCCGGCATCAAGTTCTGGGATTGCGCCCACGAAGGCTCCGCCGGCATGATGTCCGACGGCTACACCCGCGCTACCGGCAAAGTGTCGATGATGATCGCACAGAACGGCCCCGGGATCACCAACTTCGTGACAGCGGTCAAGACCGCTTACTGGAACCACACACCTTTGCTGCTGGTAACACCTCAGGCGGCCAACAAGACCATCGGTCAGGGCGGCTTTCAGGAAGTCGAGCAGATGAAGCTTTTCGAAGATATGGTCGCCTATCAGGAAGAAGTCCGCGATCCGACCCGTGTGGCCGAAGTACTCACGCGCGTCATTTCGAAAGCCAAGCGCCTTAGCGGCCCTGCTCAGATCAACATTCCACGCGATTTCTGGACGCAGGTCGTCGATATCGAAATCCCCGAGCCCATCGAGTTCGAAGCCTCTCCGGGTGGAGAAAACTCCGTCGCGCAAGCGGCCGATATCCTGTCCAAGGCCAAGAACCCCGTTATCCTGAACGGTGCCGGCGTTGTCCTGTCCAAAGGCGGCATCGAAGCATCCCGCGTTCTGGCAGAGCGTCTCGACGCACCTGTCTGTGTGGGCTACCAACACAATGACGCGTTCCCCGGCAACCACCCGCTCTTTGCCGGCCCGCTGGGCTATAACGGCTCCAAGGCGGGTATGCAGCTCATCAAGGACGCGGATGTCGTATTGTGCCTGGGCACGCGCCTCAACCCGTTCTCCACTCTGCCCGGCTACGGCATCGAATACTGGCCTGCGGATGCAACGATCATTCAGGTCGACATCAACCCCGACCGTATCGGACTGACCAAAAAGGTTACCGTGGGTATCGTTGGTGATGCGGCGAAAGTCGCCAAAGGCATCACGGCACAGCTTTCGGATGACGCAGGCGACGCAGGCCGCGCCGAACGCAAAGCCAAAATCGCGCAGACCAAATCCGCTTGGGCGCAAGAGCTTACCTCGCTGACCCACGAGCAGGACGATCCGGGTACAGACTGGAACGTGCGTGCCCGCGCGGCCAAGCCGGACTGGATGAGCCCGCGCATGGCATGGCGTGCAATCCAATCTGCACTGCCGGTCGAAGCGATCATCTCCTCCGATATCGGCAACAACTGCGCCATCGGCAACGCCTATCCCGCGTTCGAAGAGGGCCGCAAGTATCTTGCACCCGGCCTCTTCGGTCCCTGCGGCTACGGCCTGCCGGCGATTGTCGGTGCCAAGATCGGCCAGCCCGATGTGCCTGTCGTGGGCTTTGCAGGGGATGGCGCCTTTGGCATCGCCGTGAACGAGCTGACGGCAATCGGCCGCGGCGACTGGCCGGCAATCACGCAAATCGTCTTCCGCAACTACCAGTGGGGCGCGGAAAAGCGCAACTCGACCCTGTGGTTTGATGACAACTTCGTCGGCACCGAGCTGGACGAGGAGGTCTCCTACTCCGGCATCGCCAATGCCTGCGGTCTGAAAGGCGTCGTGGCCCGCACTATGGACGAGCTGACGGATGCGTTGAATCAGGCCATCAAGGACCAGATGGAAAACGGTATCACCACATTGATTGAAGCGATGATCAATCAGGAACTGGGGGATCCGTTCCGCCGTGATGCCATGAAGAAGCCTGTCGCCGTTGCTGGGATCAGCAAAGACGATATGCGTCCTCAGGCCGTATAACTCCGGGTGCATCACAGCATCTGCATAAACCCAAGGCGCAGGCCATGAGCGTGTTGCGCGATCTCAGAGATCGCGCCGCCGCCCGGCCTGCGCATATCGTGATGAGCGAAGGCAGCGACCCGCGGATTGTCGCGGGCGCTGTCGCCGCTGTCCGCCACGGTATCGCGCGCATCACGCTGGTGGGACCACAAGACGAGATCGCAGCGGCACTGGTCGTGGCCGATATGCCGAACAATCCCGCCATCACAATCGCCGACCCCGAGACGTCGACATTCACGACCGAAGCGGCAGCCACCTATTACGAGTTGCGCAAGCACAAGGGCATCACTCCCGACATGGCCGAGGCACAGGCGCGAAACCCGTTGGTCTTTGCCGCCATGATGGTGCGCATGAACCGCGCCGACGGCACCGTGGGCGGCGCGGTCGCCACAACATCGGACACCGTACGTGCCGCCCTTCAGGTGATCGGCAAGGCCGAAGACGCTCCGCTGGTCTCGAGCTTTTTTCTGATGGCACTGCCCGAAAACCATCCTTCGGGCCGCGACGCAATGATCTTCAGCGACAGCGGCCTCGTGATCGAACCCACCTCAGAAGAGCTGGCCGCCATCGCACTGGCCTCTGCCAACTCCTGCTCGCAATTGCTTGGGGTCGCGCCAAAGGTCGCCTTGCTTTCTTTTTCAACGAAAGGCAGCGCGCGGCACGAAAAGGTCACCAAGGTGACGCAGGCCGCGGCCCTGCTCAAAGAACAGCACCCCGACCTTACCAGCGACGGCGAGCTGCAGTTCGACGCAGCCTTCGTGCCGTCGGTGGCCGCCTCCAAGGCCAAAGGCTCACCCCTTGAAGGGGCCGCCAACGTGATGATCTTTCCCAACCTCGACGCAGGCAACATCGGCTACAAGATCGCCCAGCGGATCGGCGGCTGTGCTGCAATCGGCCCGGTCCTGCAAGGGCTGGCCAAACCCGCCAATGACCTGTCGCGCGGCTGCGTCGCCGAAGACGTCACCAACATGATCGCCGTTACCGTTTTGCAGGCCACCGCCTGAACCCAGAGGAGCACACCATGAACCAGCCCAAGCTAGATCTGAGCCCCAAGGTGTCTGACGAGGTCCGCAAGACCACCTGCTACATGTGCGCCTGCCGCTGCGGCATCAACGTCCACCTCAAGGATGGCAAGGTCGCCTATATCGAAGGCAACCGGGACCATCCTGTCAATCAGGGCGTGCTCTGCGCCAAGGGCTCTGCGGGCATCATGCAGGTAAACGCTCCCTCGCGTCTGCGCAAACCGCTCAAACGCGTAGGCGAACGCGGCGCTGGTGACTTCGAAGAAATCGAATGGGACGAGGCGCTGCAGATTGCGACCGACTGGCTCGCACCGTTGCGCCGCGACAATCCTGAAAAGCTCGCCTTTTTTACCGGCCGCGACCAGTCGCAGTCATTCACGTCCTTCTGGGCGCAGAACTTTGGCACGCCCAACTACGCGGCCCACGGCGGGTTCTGCTCGGTCAATATGGCCGCAGGTGGCATCTACACGATGGGCGGCGCCTTTTGGGAGTTCGGCCAGCCGGACTGGGATCACACCAAGCTATTCATGCTGTTCGGCGTTGCAGAAGACCACGACAGCAACCCCATCAAAATGGGGATCGGCAAAATCAAGAAACGCGGCGCCCGGATCATCGGCGTCAATCCGATCCGCACAGGCTACAACGCCGTGGCCGACGACTGGGTGGGCATCACACCGGGCACCGACGGGCTTTTCATCCTGTCGATGATCCACTGCCTGATGAAAGCGGGCCGGATGGACCTGCAGTATCTTGCGCAATACACCAACGCGCCGGTGCTGGTCATCGACAACCCGGGCGCGGAAAACCACGGGCTCTTGTGGCGCGATGCAAACGGCAAGGAACTGGTCATCGACCGCGCAACAGGCAAACCCACCCCCTTCGACCAACCCGGCGTCAAACCCGATCTGGCCGCCACCCATGTGGTCGACGGCAAGACCTATCGCCCGGTGTTCCACCATATGGCCGAGATGTACCTAGACGACAGCTATGCCCCCGAGGCTGTCGCCGACCGGTGCGGCATCCCCGCCGCCCGCATCCGGACCATCGCAGCCGAACTGGCCCGCACAGCCTTTGAAGAAGCCTTTGAGCTTGATCAGGAATGGACAGACTTCCGCGGCGAGACACACAGGACAATGGTGGGCCGACCCGTCTCGTTCCACGCGATGCGCGGGATTTCCGCGCATGCCAATGGTTTCCAGACCTGCCGCGCCCTGCACACACTGCAAATCATCCTCGGCACGGTCGAGGTCCCCGGCGGCTTCCGGTTCAAACCGCCCTACCCCAAACCGGCCACAGCACATCCCAAACCGCACTGTAAAGTGACCCCCGGCGCACCGCTCGACGGCCCGCATCTGGGCTTTGTGCACGGCCCCGATGATCTGGCCCTCAAAGATGATGGTAGCCCCGCACGAATCGACAAAGCCTTCACATGGGAAAACCCGATGTCAGCGCATGGGCTCATGCATATGGTGATCTCGAACGCCTATGCGGGTGATCCCTACAAGATCGATGTGCTCTTCATGTATATGGCGAATATGTCGTGGAATTCGTCCATGAACACCCGCGGCGTGATCGACATGCTGACCGACAGGGACGCGAATGGCGACTACGTGATCCCCAAGATCATCTACTCGGATGCCTATTCATCAGAAATGGTGGCCTATGCCGATCTGATCCTGCCGGATACAACCTACCTCGAACGGCACGACTGCATCTCGCTGCTCGACCGTCCCATCTGCGAAGCCGACGCCGCCGCAGACGCCATCCGCTGGCCAGTGATCGAACCGGACCGCGACGTCAAGGGCTTCCAGTCCATGCTCTGCGAACTGGGCGCCAAACTGGACCTGCCGGGCTTCGTCAATGAAGACGGCAGCCAGAAATATGCCGACTACGGCGACTATATCGTCAACCACCAACGCAAACCGGGCATCGGCCCGCTGGCAGGGTTCCGCGGTGAAAAAGGCGACCAGGCCGGACGTGGCGAGGTAAACCCGGATCAACTCGATAAATACATCGAAAACGGCGGCTTTTTCGTCGAACACATTCCCGCAGGCGCCACCTACTACAAGCCGTGGAACAAAGCCTATCAGGACTGGGCCGTGGGCATGGGCCTTTATGACAGCCCGCAACCCTATCTCTTCTCGCTCTACGCCGAACCGATGCGCAAATTCCAATTGGCCGCGGAAGGCTTTGGCGATCGGCAGCCCCCCGATCACCTGCGCGACCGGATCAAAGCAACCATGTCGCCACTGCCGATCTGGTACTCCTCCGAAGAAGACAACCAAGCCGCAGACTTCCCCATCACGGCGCTCACCCAACGCCCGATGGCGATGTACCACTCATGGGGATCGCAAAACGCATGGCTGCGCCAATTGCACGGCCACAACCCACTCTACCTGCCAACCAGACTGATGCGCGAAAACAACCTCGCCGACGGCGACTGGGCCAAAGTGACCTCACCCCATGGCGAAATTACCGTTCCCGTCCTCGAAATGGCCGCCCTCAACGAAAACACCGTCTGGACATGGAACGCCATCGGAAAACGCAAAGGCGCATGGGCCCTCGAAGAAAACGCCCCCGAAGCCACCCGCGGCTTCCTGCTCAACCACCTGATCCACGAGCTGCTGCCGCCGAAAGGTGATGGCCTGCGCTGGTCCAACTCCGATCCCATCACCGGACAGGCAGCCTGGTTCGACCTCAAAGTGCGGATCGAAAAAGCCAGCGCGCCCGCAGAATCCAAACCCGGTTTCGCCCCCATCAAATCACCCGTCGGTCACGGCCCCAAAAACCTCACCTGGAAGGTCGGCTCATGACACAGGGTTTCTTTGGTCCGGAAATATCCCGGGGGAACGCGCAAGGCGCGTGGGGGCAGCGCCCCCTCCTGAGAAAAACCCTGTCCGCATCCTTACCAGAGCGCGTGCCGCACACCGACGCGATACCGACGCATCACCGACGTCATACCGATGTCCCACCGAACGCCAGAAAAGAGGGCTTTTCATGACAACGCTCCCTGACAAAACGGACAAGAAACTTGGCCTCGTAATCGATCTGGACACCTGCGTGGGCTGCCACGCCTGCGTGATTTCCTGCAAGGGCTGGAACACCGAAAACTACGGCGCGCCGCTTTCTGACCAGAACGCTTACGGCGCCGACAACTCCGGCACGTTCCTCAACCGCGTCCACTCCTACGAGGTGCAACCCGACACAGGCGCGGCACAGTTGATCCACTTCCCAAAGTCCTGCCTGCACTGTGAAGACGCACCCTGCGTCACCGTCTGCCCCACCGGCGCAAGCTACAAACGCGTCGAAGACGGCATCGTGCTGGTCAACGAAAGCGACTGCATCGGATGCGGGCTCTGCGCATGGGCCTGCCCCTACGGCGCGCGCGAGCTTGATCAGGCGGCAGGCGTGATGAAGAAATGCACGCTCTGCGTCGACCGCATCTACAACGAAAACCTCCCCGAAGAAGACCGCCAGCCCGCCTGTGTGCGCACCTGCCCGTCAAACGCACGCCACTTCGGCGATCTGAGCGACCCCGACAGCGACGTCAGCAAACTGGTGGCCGAACGCGGCGGCATGGACCTGATGCCCGAACAAGGCACCAAGCCAGTCAACAAGTACCTGCCCCCGCGCCCCAAAGACACGCTGCCCGATACCACCGAGGAATTCGACATCCTCGCCCCCTTCCTCGCCCCCGTCGCAGAAGAGCCCAAAGGCTTTCTCGGCTGGCTCGACAAAACGCTGGAGAAACTCTGATGCACCCGGCTCCTTCCGTCATATTCTTCACAACGTTCAGCGGATTGGGCTTCGGGTTGCTGGCCTGGCTGGGCATCGGCGCGCCCGATGTCACGGGCTGGACAGCCTTTGCCTTTTTCGCCATCGCCTACGCCATGGCGGTCGGCGGTCTTCTGGCCTCGACCTTCCACCTTGGCCGCCCCGAACGCGCAGTCAAAGCCTTCACCCAATGGCGCTCAAGCTGGCTCAGCCGCGAAGCATGGTGTGCTGTCGGCGCCCTCGTGGTGATGGGTCTTTACGGCGCGGGCCTTGTTTTTCTGGGCGAACGCTATGCGCTGCTGGGGATATTGGGTGCGGTCCTGTCGCTGCTCACCGTCTTTACGACCTCTATGATCTACACCCAGCTGAAAACAATACCCCGCTGGAACATGCCGCTGACGCCGGTCAAGTTTCTGTCGATCTCTGTGGCCGGTGGTGCATTGCTGGCCGGGCAGGTACAAATCGCCGTACTTCTGTTGCTGATCGTCGGCGGCGTGCAGCTTTTGGCATGGATGCAAGGTGACAAGGCCTTTGCTTCGGCAGGTACGACACTGGGAACCGCAACCGGTCTTGGTGCGCGTGGCGCGGTACGCGCCTTCGAGCCACCACACACCGGCACAAACTACCTGCTCAAGGAATTCGTTCACGAGATCGGACGCAAACATGCGCAAAAACTGCGTATCATCTCTTTGGGCCTGATGGTAGTTCTGCCCGTGATCCTGTTGCTTTTGCCGTTTTCGCACTTTATCGCGGTCCTGGCACTGGCAAGCCATATCGCCGGCGTTCTGACCGCGCGCTGGCTGTTCTTCGCCGAGGCGGAACACGTCGTCGGATTGTACTACGGCAAACGCTAAAGCGGCAGACGGCGCTCGGCGATGCGCGCCATGATAGAGGCCCCGATGGGCAGGATCTCTTCGCCCATCACGAAACCCGGATTGTGCAGCGGGAGCGTCCCGATGTGCCCGAGACTGCAATAAGCGCCCGGCACAAGCTTCAGCATATCCGCAAAATCCTCCGCACCGGTTGTCGGCAGGTCATCGGCCCGTGCCTGATCCTCCCCGACGATATCGCGCGCGGCCTCGACATAGGCATCCGCCAGTGCTGCGTCATTTACCAGCACATCAAACACGTTGCGCAAATCAAGCGCGATCTCAACATCATGCGCCGCGGCAAAACCGTCACACAGCGCCTGCATGCGCGTGGCCACGCGATCGTATACTGCGGTGTTGAAGTACCGCACCGTACCGGCCAGCGTGGCCACACCCGGTACCACATTATAAGCACTCCCCGCATTCAGCTGCGTCACCGACAGGACACAGGTTTCATGCGGATTCACATTGCGCGCGACGATTGTGTTCAGCTCTGTGGTCAGGCTCGCCGCGACCATCAGCGCGTCCCGCGCTTCATCAGGATGTGCCGCATGGGCTCCGGCCCCCCGAACTGTGATGTCAAAAAAGGCAGCCCCCGCAAGCGCAGGCCCTTTGCAGATGCCAAACCGGCCCGAGGGACGATTGGGATAATTGTGCAGTCCGTATATCTCGTCGCAGGGAAACCGGTCAAAAAGCCCGTCTGCGATCATTCTGCGCGCCCCGCCCAAGCCTTCTTCGGCAGGCTGGAAAATCAGCGCTACGGTACCGTCAAAATCACGCGTCTGCGCGAGATGCCGTGCCGCACCCAAGAGCATCGTGGTGTGCCCGTCATGGCCACAGGCATGCATGACCCCTTCGTTGCGTGAGGCATATGGCAGGCTGGTATCTTCCTGGATGGGCAACGCATCCATATCCGCGCGCAATCCGATACAGCGGTTGCCCCGCCCCCTGCCTCGGATCAGCGCGACAACGCCGGTACCGCCAATACCCTGATGGATTTCATCCACGCCATAGCGTTCGAGCGTTTCAACAACGATACGGCTCGTCCGGTTTTCCTGAAAGCCGATCTCGGGATGCGCGTGCAGGTCACGAAAAATGTCTTCGAGTTCAGGTGTCGCGGCGGCAATGGCGGGCAGAATGTTCATCGAGAAACCTCACGTCTGTGACAGAGGTATAATGCACCGCCGACCCTCAGGGTCAAACGCCATGCGCGGGTGGCACAAAACGCCACCCGCGCAAGGCGCGTATCAGTTCATCAAACCTGCGTGCCGCAGCCCGTCGTCCACAAGACCGCGCGTCGCATCCGACAACGCTGTCAGCGGTAGGCGCACCTCTTCGGAGCACAGATCAAGGCGCGACATGGCATATTTGACCCCAACAAGTCCCGGTTCGGTAAAGATAGCCTTGTGCAGCGGCATCAACCGGTCCTGCAGCTCAAGCGCTGTGGCATAGTCGCCCGCAAGACAGGCCGCCTGCATCTGGCTCAGCATCTTCGGCGCAACATTGGCCGTAACAGAAATACAGCCAACGCCCCCTTGCGCGTTGAACCCATGCGCAGTCGCATCTTCGCCTGACAGTTGAATGAAATCAGCTCCGCAGGTCATGCGCTGGTCGGAAACTCGGGCCAGATCGCCCGTTGCATCCTTTACCCCGATGATTCGCGGCAGGGCCGCCAGCTTGCCCATCGTTTCCGGGGTCATATCAATAACGGAACGACCCGGAATATTGTAAATGATAATCGGCAATTCGCAGCAATCATGCAGCGCTGTGTAATGCGCGATCAGGCCTGACTGCGTCGGCTTGTTGTAATAGGGGGTCACAACCAGTGCGGCATCTGCGCCGACGGCCTCGGCGTGACGGACAAGCCGGATCGCCTCAAGCGTGTTGTTCGAACCCGCACCGGCAACCACAGGAACGCGGCCCGCCGCGGCTTTTACCACTTCTTCAACGACTATTTCATGCTCTCGGTGGGTCAGGGTCGGGCTTTCGCCTGTTGTCCCCACGGGGACAAGACCATTGCTGCCTTCGCCGATATGCCACTCTACAAGTTTCTTGAGCGTATCCAGATCCAGCTCGCCGTTCCGAAACGGCGTGACGAGGGCAGGCATAGAACCTTTAAACATTTTCACGCTCCTTTAGCTTTATTGGCCGGCAAATGGCCTAGATTAACGCGTTGTCAGTGGGATCATGCTTTGATCCAACCGGCAGACACTGTAAGTATCGAAGGCTGTAGCCTCCAAACCCTAGGAAATGCAAGTGACGACACGCCTATTCCTCTGCCTTGCGCTGGTTTTCGTTACCGCACTCCCATCCTGGGCCGAACGCCCGCGTCCGTTGGGCTGGGCCATCGATGCGGCGCGTGAAGGCAACTGGGATCGCGCCGCGCAGATTGCGGCGCGCGATGGTGAGGTGGCGGTAGACGTGATCGAATGGATGCGGCTGCGGGCAGGTGGCGGCACCTATGCAGAAATCGCCAGTTTTCTGGAGCGGAACAAGGACTGGCCGCAGGAGCGACAGCTGAGGCGTCGCGCGGAAAGCACTGTAATCGCCCGCAATGATGCCAGCGTGCGCGCGTTTTTCGCGGTGACACCGCCGCAAACACCGCAGGGTGTGTTGCGCTATGCCGGCGTTCTCAGAGCGGAAGGGCGCGGACCGGAAGCGGATGCCGCCATTATCGGTGCGTGGCGCAACATGCCGATGTCGACCATCGAGCAGGCGCTGTTTACCGGCCAGAACGAAAAGCTGCTGGCCGATCATCATGACGCGCGACTGGATGCGATGTTGTGGCGCGGCGCGTTCGAGAACGCGCGCCGCATCTTTGGCATGGCCTCGAAGGGTGCGGTGGCCGTTGCAAAAGCCCGCATCGCCCTGCGCAATACAGAACCTGGCGTTGACGCGTTGATCGAAGCGGTGCCAGACACCCACGCCCGCGATGGCGGTTTGCAATACGAGCGGTTCATGTGGCGCGCGCGCAAAGGGCGCACCGAGGACGCAAAGGCGCTCTTGATCGCCGCGTCGACCAGTGCAGAAAGCCTCGGCCGTCCGGAAGCCTGGTCAAACCGTCGCCGGTCCATGGCGCGCGACGAGATGCGCAACGGAGATGCAGAACGCGCCTACGAAATCGCGGCCCGGCACTATCTCACGGCAGGTTCGTCGTATTCCGATCTGGAGTGGCTGGCCGGATACATTGCGCTCTACAAACTGAATGAGCCGAAGACGGCGTTGAGACACTTTGAAAACCATGACGCGGCGGTCCGGTCTCCGATCTCCAAGGGCCGCGCAGGGTACTGGCGCGGGCGGGCCTATGAGGCAATGGGCGATGTGGCGGCAGCTGATCAGGCCTACGCGCAGGCGTCGCAGTATCAGACATCGTTTTACGGTCTGCTGGCGGCTGAGCGCGCAGGTCTGCCTTTTGACCGTGAACTCGCCACTTCAAAACCGGACGGCGACTGGAGAGGATCGGATCTGGCGCGTGACCCGCTGTTTCAGGCAGGTATGCTGCTGCAGGCTTCGGGGGAAATCTCTTTGGCCGAGTTGTTCTGGACACAGCTTGCCAGCCGTCTGGACGAAAAAGAGGGAGCGCTGCTTGCTCAGGCCGCCGTAGACGCAGAGCAACCGCATCTGGCGGTGATGATCGGCAAACGCCTTGCACGCCGGGCGATTGTTGTGCCCTTCGGGTATTATGCGCTGCACCCCCTTGCAGAGCGTGACCTGCCCATGGCCCCCGAGATGACACTGGCCATCGCGCGACGAGAAAGCGAATTTGACCCGGTCGTCCGATCCGGGGTCGGGGCCCGCGGGCTGATGCAGATCATGCCCCGAACAGGTCGCGATGTTGCGCGGCGGCTGGGGCGCGGTTCTGAACACACGACAGAGCGACTGACCAGCGATCCTGTCTATAACGCCGAACTTGGCGCGGCATATCTCTCTGCACTGGCGCGCCGCTTTTCCGGCAACATCATCATGATGTCCGCAGGCTACAATGCCGGCCCCAGTCGCCCCGACCGCTGGATGCAAGTCTATGGGGACCCGCGTCGCGGTCAGATCGATATTGTGGACTGGATCGAACACATTCCTTTCCGGGAGACGAGAAACTATGTCATGCGGGTTGCGGAAAGCCTGCCGGTCTACCGTGCGCAACTGGGCAAGGAGCCGTTGCCCGAACCATTTTCGGCAGAGCTTGTGGGCTCAAGCCTGTTGTCGTTCGCGCCACAGGGTGAATAGGCCTGCGCCGACGATGATGCCTCCGCCCAACGCAACATTGGCGGGCAGTGTCTCACCGAATACCAGAATGCCGATACAGGCAGCAAAAACGAGTTGGAAATATGCGAAGGGCTGCACCGCGCTTGCTTCGGCGACTTCATAGCACCGGATCAGCAGCCAATGCCCCAGAACGCCGGTAACACAAAGGGTGGACATCCAGCCCCAATCGGGCCCTGTCATCGGCTCCCAGTGGAACACACCCACCACCGAGACAGCAACAGCACCAACAGTTCCTGTCCAGAAAAAGCTGGTCGCAGTGCTGTCGCGGCGCCCGACATATCGGGTCAAAAGCGCGTAAAGCGCGAACATCGTCGCTGCTGCCAGCGGCACGAGAGCGACAGGCTGGAACACACCAAAGCCCGGCTGCAGGATGATGATGACGCCGACAAACCCTATCCCGATCGCCGTCCAACGCCGCCAGCCCACACGCTCGCCCAGGACGGGGCCCGACAAGGCCGCCACCAGCAGGGGATAGCATGCAAAGACAGCATGGCTTTCCACCAGCCCCAAAAGTGTGAAACCTGCGACCATCACACAAATCTCAACCGCAAGCAAAAGCGCGCGAAACAGTTGTACCAGCGGCTGATCAGTGCGCGCCGCCGCCAAGACACCGCCCGCCTGCCGGCGCGCCAGTGCGACGACGAAGGCCGCAAAGAACCAATAGCGTATCATGACGATCATGTAGACGTTGTAAGTATCTGCAAGGTGCCGCGAGATGCCATCCTGCAACGCAAACACAATCGATGCGCCAAGCATCAACAGCACGCCCAGTCTCAGGCTGTGGTCTTGCGTCATGCCCCCAAAACGCCACGCGACATGTGACGTTTGCGGCCAAATCCCGCAATCCGTTCAACTTCGAAACCCGCTTCTGTGAGCCCGCGGCGCACGAATCCCGCAGCGGTATAAGTTGCAAAGCTTCCACCCGGGACGGTGCGGGCTGCGACATCAGACATCAGCCGTGCATCCCATAGCTCGGGATTTTTTGCCGGCGAAAAGCCGTCCAGATACCATGCATCCGCACGCGCTTGCCAGCGTGCAACAGTTTCGCGCGCATCGCCGATCACAACATGAAGCCTGACGGCGGGCGTTACATCGAAAACACCGCCTTGGGGTGTCCACACCGCTGACAACACATCGGCTTTCAACCCGGCACCGTCAAAGGCAGCCAAAGCTTTGGACATGTCGGCGGAGGTGATCGGAAAGGCTTCGAAACTGGTAAAGTGCAGCTTGCCCGCACAACCCGCAGCTTCCCACGCCTGAAGGGTGGCAAGAAAGCTCAGACCGGTACCAAAACCCAGTTCGGCCACGTGAAACCCGTCACAGAACCGGGCCGGCAGACCGTTGCCCTGCAAAAAGACATAGCGTGTTTCATCAAGCCCGTTGTCCAGACTGAAATAGGGGTCATCAAACCGCTTGGACACGGGAACCGCCCCGTCGCGCCAAGCGATATCTGCCATCTGGTTCTGCACCCAAGCACCTTGTAGACTGTCGCGAACTGGCGGGACACTGAGGCAGAAGGTGCAATTTGGCAATGGTCGATATTACTGTGCGCGGGGCAGGCATTTTTGGCCTGTCCACGGCTTGGGCCTGCATTCAAAAGGGCGCTGCGGTTCAGGTCGTTGATCCTTTCGGCGCGGGTGCCGGCAGCAGTGGCGGGGTCGTCGGCGCACTTGCCCCGCATGTGCCAGAGAACTGGAACGCCAAAAAGGCATTCCAGCTTGACAGCCTGCTGATGGCAGAGACGTTCTGGGCCGGCGTGCAAAGCGCGTCAGGCGTAGACCCGGGCTATGTCCGCAGCGGTCGGCTGCAGCCGGTGGCGGGCCAAACGGCACTGGACCTGGCGCATGCACGGGCACAGCAGGCGGAAACTCTGTGGCAGGGCAAGGCGGTCTGGTCGGTTGAAAAGAGTGACCCGCAGGCGGACTGGATCCCGCAGAGTGAGAGCGGATGGGTGATACGAGACACGCTCAGTGCATTGCTGCATCCACGCCGGGCAGTGGCGGCCCTGGTTGCGGCGCTTAAAGCCCGCGGCGTGCCGGTGATGGCAAAGGCGCCGGACCGCGGCAAAGTTCTGTGGGCAACGGGTGTGTCCGGGCTTGAGGCACTGACGGCAGGGCATGGCCGCGCCGTCGGCAATGGTGTCAAGGGGCAGGCCGCGGTCTTTGCGCTTGATGCGCGTGCGCAGCCTCAGCTTTTTGTCGACGGTCTGCATATCATTCCCCATGCCGATGGCACTGTCGCCGTCGGCTCAACGTCGGAACGCGATTATTCCGACCCCGCCGCGACGGACCACCAACTCGACGCTGTAATCGCAAAAGCGCGCAGCGCTTTGCCTGTGCTACAGCATGCGCAAGTGATCGAACGCTGGGCCGGCGCGCGCCCGCGCGCCCGCAGTCGCGCACCAATGCTGGGACACTGGCCCGACCGTCCCGGCCATTTTATCGCCAACGGCGGGTTTAAAATAGGCTTTGGGATGGCACCAAAGATCGCGCAGACCATGGCGGATCTTATGCTTGACGGGAACGACAGCATTCCCGACGGCTTTGAGGTCAGTGCATCACTCTGACAGCAACTCCGCCGTTGCGGTCATACACTGGCGGCCATCAGGGGCGCGCACCCAAAACCTTTGGCCCTTGCGACACAATGTGGCCTCTTCAAAATGCATCAGAGGTGCAGTGGCCCGAAAACCGAACGCCGCGAGCGGGCCGAGTTCCTGCTGCGCCATCAGCATCAGAAGCTGAGCCAGCAGGGGTCCGTGCACCACTAAGCCGTCATACCCCTCGGTCTTCTGTGCATATGGCAGATCATAGTGGATGCGGTGCCCGTTGAAGGTCAGCGCCGAATATCTGAACAGCAGCGTTGAAGAAAACGAAAACTGCCGCCGGCTTTCCTCATCCGTCGCGGCATCAGGTGGTTGCGGGCTGGCAGCGTCTGGCCGGGCATCTTCGCGGTAGACAAGGTCTTGCCGTTCCGTGACGCGCAGCACGCCAGCCTGCGAAATCTCATGCCGCAAGGTGACCAATGCCAGGGCACCCGACCGCCCCGCTTTGCGCTCGGCCTTTTCGCATGTGGTGAGCTTGAGCGCCGGCTCGCCCACGGACAGAGGTGCGTGAAAGGCAAGTCGACCCCCCGCCCACATGCGCCGCGGCAGCCCCATATCGGGGATGATCCCGCCGACCCTGGGGTGGCCATCACGGCCAAGTGCCTGCGCTGGTTGTGGGTCCCAAAAATAGATTTGGTGGAAAAAAGGGGGCAAGGCGTCGCCGACTGAAAACGCTTGTTCGATGCGAAGTGTAACGGCCAGCGCGTTTGCACGGGCAGGGTCAATCAGGTCGTTTTGACTTCGGTGGTCAGGCGTCGCATTCTGCATAGATTAAATGCGTAACAGTTCAGGACGACATGCCGCAATCCCAAACCAAATGCCGTGTCAGCCGCATCGATCATCTGGTTCTGACCGTGCGCGACATCTCTGCCACCTGCGCCTTCTACAAGACCGCTTTGGGCATGGAAGTTGCCCAGTTCACAGCTGCTGACGGCACCAAACGCCACGCGCTTAACTTTGGCGCGCACAAGATCAATCTGCACGATGCCGCACGCCCCTTCGCCCCGCATGCCGCACAGCCTGTCGCGGGCTCTGCCGATCTTTGTTTTCTGAGCGACGCGCCACTGGAAGACTGGATCATACATCTGGCAGCGCTGGAGATCGCGGTGGAAGAAGGGCCTGTCCCGCGGACGGGAGCCACCGGCCCGATTGTCTCTATCTACGTCAGAGACCCCGACCGGAACCTGATCGAGATATCCGCACCCGCAGGCTAGCGCCCGATTTCGGCGCGCAAAGCCGCCATCAGATCGGTAATCGTTTTGGTATACTGCTCTGACGTCAGACGGCCGTTTTCGTCGAACTGATTGCTGCTGTCAGCCAGGTGTACTTCGGGGCCTTGCAGAATACGCGGTTGAAACGGCACCATAAAGCCGCGCAGCACCATTTGCGCCCGTTCACCGCCCGCGCGCCCGGCCGCTGCTGACATCACGGCGACAGGTTTGCCTTTCCAGGGTGCAAGTTTGGTACGCGACACCCAGTCCAGCGCGTTTTTCAGCACACCGGACGGCCCTTTGTTATACTCGGGTGTGGATATCAATACGGCATCCGCGGCAGCAATCTGCCCCGCCAAGTCCATCACCTTGCCGGGCACGCCGTCTGCCGCTTCGGCGTCGCCGTCGTACAACGGTAGACGCAGGTCTGCCTCGGCGTATGTGCACTCTCCGAAAAGTCGCGCCGCTTCGCGTAGCAATTTGCGGTTGGTCGCGTCGGAGCGGAGCGAGCCTGAGAGGCCCAGCAATGTGTGTTTCGTCATGTTTTTGACCCTTGGTTATCTGTTTGGGTCAGAACCTGTTGCTGGGCCTGCAAAAAACAAGGGAGCTCGCGTCAGGCGTTCGGCAAAATGACGATATCGACCCGTCTGTTTTGCGCTTTGCCTTCAGGCGTCAGGTTGCTTGCCACCGGCTGGCTTTCGCCGCGGCCAATGGTTTGCACCCGGCCAAAAGGCACGCCGGCATCGACTAGGATACCACCCACCGCTGTTGCGCGCCGTTCGGACAAACGCTGGTTGTAGTCCGCCGATCCGTCGCTGTCGGTGTGGCCGATCACCTGAATGGTCGAGGCAGGATACTGCTGCAGATTTGCAGCCACCGTGTAAAGATCATCCTGCAGGTCTGGCCGCACAGAGAAACTATCTGTCGCAAACAGGACGTCTTGCGGCATCGTTACAATGAGACGGTCGCCTGTGTTGGTGATCTGCACGTCGCCATTGTCCAGATCGCGGCGCAGGTCGGCCTCTTGCTGGTCAAGGTTATAGCCGACACCCGCGCCAACCGCGCCGCCGACGGCCGCACCAAGGACAGTCGCACCGGTGTCGCCCCCGATGATCTGACCGGCGATCGCGCCGACGCCGGCACCGATCAATGCGCCCTGCTGCGTGTTGTTTAACCCCGTGCCGTCGTTCAGTTGCGCCGGATCGGTACATGCCGTCAGCGCCAGAATGCCAACCGCGGCACATGCGAGTTTCGTTGTGTTCAATGTCATAGGTCCTGCCTTCGTGGTTGCTGCTCCGTTCGGGCGAAGCGTCGTTATATCACGATCTTTAATATGGGAACGGGCAGCGCGCAAAGAAAGGGGAAAAATGGACCGGCAAGATCACGCGCATGGCCTTAAGGTTCGGTATGCGCGCTTTCGTAGGCCAGCATCGTTCGTTTCACGGGCAGGCCCCAGTGATAACCGCCCAATCCGCCGGACTTGCGCAATGCGCGGTGGCACGGGATAAGCCAGCTGATCGGGTTGCGGCCAACTGCCGTACCCACTGCCCTGACCGCGCGGGGAGAGCCTATTGCCTGTGCAATTTCGGAGTAGGTCGTGACGCAGCCTGAAGGGATCGACAAGAGCGCTTCCCACACCTTGATCTGAAACGGGGCCCCCATCAGAAACAACGGTGCCTTGTCCAGCGTGCCATCCGCTGCGCCAAAGGCCTGCAAAACCCATGGCCGCAACATCATGGGATCTTCGATGAACTCGGCCAGCGGCCAGCGCTGCAGCAGGTCTTCAAATGCTTCTTCTTCGCCCATCTCGGCGGAAAACCCCATGCCGCAGATACCCTTTTCAGTGCCCATGACAATGGCCGGGCCAAAGGGGCTTTCGAACCAACCCCAAAAGATCCGCAGCCCCGCGCCCTTGCGGGCAAAGTCGCCGGGGCTCATGGCCTCCCAGCGGACAAACAGATCGTGCAAACGCCCGCTGCCAGACAGCCCGACGGCGTGCGAGGCTTCAAGTGTCGTGAAGCGCTCGCGCAGCAGCGTCTTTGCGTGCCCCAAGGTCAGATACTGCTGATACCGCTTGGGCGATACGCCGACCCAGCGGGAGAACAACCGCTGGAAATGTGCGGGGCTCATCCCCATTTCCTGCGCAATGGTTTCAAGCGACAGCGGACCGTCGGTTTCGTCAATCAGATCAATTGCGCGGCGGATCACCCTGTAGTGATATGCGCTTTCGGCGTCTTGGGAGAGTGGCTGGTGCTGTGTCATGGCCTGAACCTAACGGGATACGCGTTATCGTGCGACCCGATTCATGCGGAAACTACGCCTCTTTGCGCGGCCTCATTTCGGCATAGGACTGCGCAGGCGGCGGCGGCAATTGCGACAACAGAAACACAGCCTCTTTGCGCGTCAGGGAAGGACGTGCGGTTTGCAGGGTATACATGTCCGGCCCCAGCAGCGCTTCGAGCGTGGCGACAACGTCTGCGCCCACGCGTCGCAGCGTCTCTTTGCCGGGAAACATGCTTTCTACCCAGGCCCCTTCGGCCATGATCGCGTGATGTTGCGCGAGCAAAATATGGGTCAGCACGATTTGCCCATCGGGGTCTGTCCGCTGTGCGCGCCCGGCATCAGCCCAGGCTTTGGCGGGTGCCAGCACTTCGTCACAAAAAAACAGCAGTTCGGCCTGCGGGGCGCGGATCAGGACGCGATGATCGCCCGTCAGACGCAGCGGATGTGAAGGGCAACCCCGGCCAAGCGCGCCCACCGGAAGCTCGATCGGGATTTCATCGGGATATTGCCTGAAGTACCCGCGCGGCATCCGCGAGCGCCCGATCCACAGGATTGGCTGGAACCCGTTGTCACGGGTCAGAACCATGTCGGATGTGTCCAGCCATTCTACAGGAATTTCACCGTTTTGCGTTGCAATCATGGTACCGGGGCCAAAGCAGGGGACGCTGTTTCTTTCATAAAAGGTGTAGTTGTTTTGCGAGTTGTTGTTGCCTTGCCCGCTTACCTTTTCACCTGCGTCGGTGGCGCCCGTGTAGGTATAGGTCTGGCCAGGCTCAAGCGGTTGGCTGGGCACAAATCCCATGACTTCGCCATCAATTTCGAAAACTGTGACCGTGAAGGCATCGCCGTCCGACGTTTCGTACCAGCGCACTTCTTCCACGTATATGCGTCCTGCACCCAGCAAACTGCCGTCCGGCCCTGTCACGCTGGCGGTCTGGTTACTGTCATCGCCAATCTCGTCGTTGCGGCTGTCCCCGTCGGCGAAATTGTCGTTGTCGGAAACTTCAAAGCGTGATCGCCCGCTGGCCGGGCTGTAGCCATCTTCCAGACGCACATCACCCGTGACCGGGTCAATCGACAACGCGCCGGGTGCATAGCCGTAAAATGTGCGGTCTACCATGTGACTTGCCAGTTAGAGAGCAAAGAGCAAGCTTGCGCAGACTAAGGTTAATAAGCCGCTGAAAAAAGCGGCTGCAATTAGCGCAATATTTAGCAAAATGCTGGCTGTTGCCTTGCCCTGCGCGGGGAAAATCCGCATAGGTTGCGCCATGGCCAAACAACTTGACTACCATACCATCCGCAAGATTTTCGAGAGGTTTCAGCAGGCGGACCCTGCCCCCAAGGGTGAGCTGGAGCATGTCAACGTCTACACATTGGTGGTTGCCGTCGCCTTGAGCGCGCAGGCCACTGACGCAGGCGTGAACAAGGCGACCCGGGCATTGTTCAAAGTCGCCGACACGCCGCAAAAGATGCTTGATCTGGGGCTCGAAGGGCTGACAGAGCATATCAAGACGATCGGGCTATTCCGCCAGAAGGCCAAGAATGTCATGAAACTCAGCCGCATTTTGGTCGAGGAATACGGTGGCGAGGTGCCAAACAGCCGCGCGGCGCTGCAAAGCCTGCCTGGAGTGGGGCGCAAAACGGCGAATGTTGTTCTCAACATGTGGTGGCAGCAGCCAGCACAGGCCGTCGACACGCATATCTTTCGCCTTGGCAACCGCACAGGCATTGCACCGGGTAAAACCGTCGAAGCCGTTGAGCGCGCCATCGAAGACAACATTCCGGCCGATTTCCAGCTGCATGCGCATCACTGGATGATTTTGCACGGGCGCTATCACTGCAAGGCCCGCAAGCCGCAATGCCCGACCTGCATCATCCGCGATCTCTGCCCATTCGAGGACAAAACTGAATGAAACACTATCAACTTGTCGGCATCGGAAACGCTGTTGTGGACGTCATCACCCACGCAGATGACAGCTTTCTTGATCTTATGGGAATCGAGAAAGGCATCATGCAACTGGTGGAGCGGGAACGGTCCGAAACGCTTTATGCTGCCATGAATGACCGGCTGCAGACCCCCGGGGGCGCGGTGGCCAATACGGTGGCCGGTGTCGGCGCTCTGGGTTTGCAAACGGCCTTCATCGGGCGCGTCCGTGACGACGCGCTTGGCGAGTTTTACGCCAGCGCCATGACAGACAACGGCATCGACTTTGTGAACAAGCCAGTGACGGGCAGCGACGTGCCCACGTCGCGCAGCATGATCTTTGTCGCCCCTGACGGCGAGCGGTCGATGAACACCTACCTGGGGATATCGACGGGGCTGACATCTGCGGATGTACCACCAGACGTGGCAGGCAACGCCCGCATCATGTTCCTCGAGGGCTATCTGTTTGATCATGACGCCGGCAAAACAGCTTTCCGCGAGGCCGCGCGCGCGACCAAAGCCGGGGGCGGCATTGCAGGCATCGCCATATCCGACCCTTTCTGCGTGGAACGGCACCGCGCCGATTTCCTGTCGCTGATCGAACATGATCTGGACTATGTCATCGGAAACCAACACGAGATTGAATCGCTGTTCCAGACCGATTTTGAAACCGCGCTGGCCAAAACTGCTGAAATCTGTCCCATGGTTGTCGCGACGCGGTCCGGCGATGGTGTGAGCATTCTGGCCGAAGGCCGCCGGGTCGATGTTCCCGTCACGCAGATCACACCCGTCGATGCGACAGGCGCGGGCGATCAGTTCGCAGCAGGGTTTTTGTACGGTATCGCCACGGGTCGCGATCTCGAAGTTTGCGCGCAAATGGGTAATCTGTGCGCGGCTGAAGTCATCAGCCATGTGGGCCCGCGGCCGCAAAAGGACATGTTGAAGGAATTTGCCGCAGCTGGCCTGGTCTGAACATGCTGCAGAACGGTTTTTTCGACGTGCCACCGGGCAAGGTTGCGACGGTCGTGACCCATCTGGAAATGCGTGCACCACAGCGGCGCGGGACACCGCTGCCCGAAGGTTTGGCGTTCGCGTCCCTGCCGCGGGATACCGACATCTACCGCGGGCTTTTCAGGCGTATCGGGCAGCCATGGCTGTGGTTCGGGCGCTTGCGTATGCCCGATGAAGAGCTGCAAGCCATTCTGGACGACGCGCGCGTTCATCTTTTCACGCTGCTGAAGGATGGCACCCCGGAGGCCCTGCTCGAGCTGGATTTTCGCGTCGCCGGTGCCTGTGAGTTGGCCTATTTCGGATTATCCGATGCCTTGATCGGACAGGGCGCGGGCAGTTACCTGATGGATCAGGCCGTTGATCGCGCTTTTGACCAAGAGATCACCCGTTTTCACGTTCATACCTGCACGTTGGACAGCCCTCAGGCGCTTGGGTTCTACCGGCGCTGCGGGTTCGTGCCCGTGCGCCAGCAAATAGAAATTGCTGACGATCCGCGCGTGATTGGCCTCCTGCCAGAATCTGCAGGGCCGCATGTACCTTTGTTCAGAGGCTAGATGTGTCCGTCAAACGCGTCGAGAACAGCGGCGTATACATCGCGTTTGAAAGGCACAATGTTCTCAACCAGCTCGACCGCAGGTAGCCAGCGCCACTGCGAGAACTCCGGATGCTCCGTGCGGATATTGATATCCGCATCGGTGCCATCAAAGCGCATCAGAAACCACTTTTGCTCTTGGCCGCGAAAACGGCCTTTCCATAGCTTCGGCACGAGATCATGCGGCAACTCGTAGGGCAGCCAAGTGTCGGTTTCGGCGATGACGCGCACGCGCTCGGGGTGAACGCCGGTTTCTTCCCAGAGCTCGCGCAGGGCAGCCGCGCGCGGGTCCTCACCCTTTTCAATGCCGCCTTGCGGCATTTGCCATGCGTCAACTTTGCTGTCGATGCGCTGGCCGACAAAGACGTGGCGCTTTGTGTTCATCAACATGACACCGACACAGGGGCGGTAGGGCAGCTTGGCGATCTCTTCTGGGGTCATGGCAGCACCTTTTCCATCTTGGCGCGCGGCAGATACTCGCCCGCGTACGACACCGTTTCGTGATAGATAACCCCAAAGCCCATGGCCTGAAAGGGTGCTTGTGCCGACAGGCTTGCAAAGGTCCAGAGCCGCGGTTCGGCCCGTTGCCGGGCCAGCGTCTCAATAGCAGTGTAAAGCACGCGAAAGATACCTTTGCCGCGATGCGACGGCAAAACGAACGCCAGATCGATACAGCCCCCGTCTTCGAACGTCATAAAGCCTGCAGGGCGACCGGCACAGGCGATCAGAGCCGTCTGTTTCTGCCGCAACCGGGCCTGCCAGCGCACCGGGTCGGGCGGGTGCGGCATCCACGCCGTGCGCTGCGCTTCAGTATAGGGACTGGGCCCCTCGCGGATGGCCTCAAACAACACTTGCGCGAGTGCCGGTGCATCGCTTTCTGTGGCCCATCTGAGCTGCATGTATTCTTTCCGATTGTGACGCGGCGTTGTGCGTGACAGGCTTTATCGGAAAATGTCATGTCACGACAACTATGACCGGGGAGGGTTTCAATGGCCGACTATCCGCATCTTCTGGCACCGCTTGATCTGGGCTTTACCACGCTCAAGAACCGCGTGCTTATGGGGTCGATGCACACCGGGCTGGAAGAGACGAAAGACTGGAACCGTGTGGCTGAATTTTATGCCGAACGCGCACGCGGTCAGGTCGCCCTGATGGTCACCGGCGGTATCGGACCAAATCTGGAAGGGTCGGTGCTGCCCGGGGCTGCAATGATGGTAAGCGATCAGGACGTGGCAAACCATCGCGTGGTCACCGACAGGGTGCATGCCGCAGGCGGCAAGATCGCCATGCAAATCCTGCATGCAGGACGCTATGCATACGGGCCAAAATGCGTCGCACCGTCGGCCATTAAGTCGCCCATATCACCTTTCCGCCCAACCGCTCTTGATGCGGAAGGCATCGAAAAGCAGATCAGCGATATCGTCACCTGCGCGCAGCGCGCGCGCGAGGCGGGGTATGATGGGGTCGAGATCATGGGTTCGGAAGGGTATTTCCTAAACCAGTTCCTTGTTACCCACACGAACAAGCGCGACGATGAGTGGGGGGGCTCCTACGAGAACCGCATGCGGCTTCCCGTCGATGTCGTCCGCCGGGTCCGCGAGGCTGTGGGCACTGACTTCATAATCATCTACCGGCTGTCGATGATCGATCTGGTGCCCAATGGCTCGACCCATGAAGAGGTGGTGCAACTGGCGCAGGCAATAGAAGCGGCAGGCGCCACCATCATCAATACCGGCATCGGCTGGCATGAGGCACGCATCCCCACGATTGCCACATCTGTGCCGCGCGCGGCTTTTGCATGGGTCACCAAGAAACTGATGGGTCAGGTCGGCATTCCCGTCATCACTTCCAATCGCATCAATACGCCGGAAGTGGCCGAAGACGTTCTGGCAACGGGTTGCGCCGATATGGTTTCCATGGCGCGCCCCATGCTGGCGGACGCGGATTTCGTAGCAAAGGCCATGGCCGGTCAGTCAGACCATATCGCCCCTTGTATTGCCTGCAATCAGGCATGCCTTGACCATACCTTTAGTGGCAAGATCTCAAGTTGTCTGGTCAATCCCCGGGCCTGTTATGAAACCGATCTGCTGGTCACAGCTGCGCAAGCCTCAAAGCGCGTGGCCGTGGTGGGCGCCGGACCCGCCGGGCTTTCGACCGCAATAACCGCAGCCGGACGCGGACATGATGTCACGCTCTTTGACCGCGCGAAGGAAGTCGGTGGCCAACTGAACATGGCCAAGCAGATTCCTGGCAAAGAAGAGTTTCACGGACTGGTCGACTGGTACCGCACAATGCTGGACAGCAGCGGTGTGTCAGTCGTGCTGGGACAGGATGTAACGGCCGGCGATCTGGCGGGGTTCGACGAAGTCGTCGTTGCCACGGGTGTGGTGCCCCGCAACCCGGAAATCGAGGGCCAGGACGGGCCGAATGTATTGAATTACATTGACGTGCTGCGCGGCAAGGCCAAGGTCGGCAAGCGCGTTGCTGTCGTCGGTGCCGGTGGCATCGGGTTCGATGTAGCTGAATACCTCGTCCATGAGGGTGTCAGCCCCACTGAAAGCCTGCCGGACTGGATGCGCGAATGGGGTGTCACCGACCCTGCCGAGCACCGTTCCGGGCTGGCCCCGGAAGGCCCGCAACCGCATCCTCCCGCCCGCGAGGTCACCCTGTTGCAGCGCAAAGCCGAAAAGCCGGGCAAGCGTCTGGGCAAGACCACCGGCTGGATCCACCGAGCCGCGCTAGCGATGAAAAACGTCAAGATGATCGGCGGTGTAAATTATGAAAAAGTGACACCCGACGGTCTTCTTATCTCTTTTGGAGAAGCGCACGACCGGCCCACGTTGATCGAGGCGGATACGATTGTGCTTTGTGCGGGTCAATTGCCTGAACGCACGCTTGCCGATCAGCTTGAAGAACAGGGCATCTCGTGCCACGTGATCGGGGGTGCAGATGTCGCCGCCGAATTGGATGCCAAACGCGCGATCAATCAGGGCACGCGTCTGGCGGTTACGCTTTAAAGAATTCTGTTACTCCACGGTGACGGTGATCACCTCGGACACAATGGGCGTGCTGTGTGGGACGTGCCCCGCGTCGCCCAGAACCAGTTGCAACGTGTGCTGACCCGGCGGCAATTCGATCACGGTTTCCGTCTGACCGCCGCCAAAATGCTTGTGATTGTCATCAGACGGGATGCCATTTGCCAGTTCATCCGCCCCATCTTCACCCTCTCCCAAGGGCGGGCGGTTGATAAACAGATGGTGGTGGCCAGTCATTTCTTTTTCGGTCCCCGCCGGCGCGACACCCATTCCGCGCAGTCCAAATTGCACCAGTACCGGCGATGAGACGGTCTGCCCATCGCCAAGGTTGATGAAGTAGACTTCCGCATCGGGGTTTGCAGGTGTTTCACCGCCCGCAAAGGCAGGCGCAGCTAGCACAACTGTCGCCGCAAGGACGTGTAGTAAGCTTTTCATAGTCGATCCTCCCGTTTTCTTAAGGTAGCACAGGTAGAGCTTCGTGCAGACAGTTCCACTGACAGATGCAAAGCAAGTTTGCGGCATACGCGCGTAACGACACGGGAAACAGTCGGTTGCGGCTGCGCGCAAAAGGTTAACATTTTGCTCTGTTGTAAGCATTTCTTAACGAAAACTTTATAAAAGTGTTTCCACGCCCCGAACGATCCACGCAAAAACCGCGGAACTGTCTAAGACCTGCCCAGATCATGCCCGAATTCACGATCACAACAGTGGGAAGAAGAATTGAAGGGAATGGCGATGGATCGTCTCACAGAAATGGAAGCCTTTGCGACAGTGGTCGATCAAGGCGGATTTACGGATGCTGCGAAAAAGATGGGCATCTCCAAATCTGCTGTATCGAAACACGTGTCGTCGCTCGAGGCGCGTTTGGGAGCCCGTCTGCTGAACCGCACGACACGTCGGGTCAGCCCGACCGAGATTGGGCTTGCATACTACGATCGCGCGCGTCGTGTGCTGAACGATGCAGGCGAAGCCGACGCGCTGGTCACATCGATGCAAAGCGCGCCTTCAGGGTTGCTGCGCATCTCTGTGGCGACCGATTTTGGCGTGAACCACCTGTCACCCGTACTTAGTGAGTTTTTGTCCGATTTTCCCGATATTACCGTCAATATGGTGCTTAATAATCGGTACGTAGAGCTGATTTCCGAAGGCTTCGACATGGCCGTGCGCATTGGCGAATTGGAAGACAGCACTTTGCGCGCGCGCAAGCTTACCGAAACAACCAAGCGCATGATTGCGTCGCCGAAATACTTTGAACAGTATGGCCGCCCCGAAAAGATCGACGATCTGAACGAACACAAACTGCTGCACTATTCCAACCAGTCCTCGGGCAATGTGTGGAAACTCACGGCACCTTCGGGCGAAAAACGTCAGGTTCGGACGGCGGGCTGGCTGAGTGTAAACGACGGACAGTCTTTGCTGAATGCAGCCATCTCCGGTCTGGGAATCGCCTATCTTCCCAGCTTTCTTTATTCCGAAGCCATGGAAAAAGGATTGGTCGAAGACGCAATCCCGGACTTGCCGATGGAAACACAGGGCATCTACGCGGTGTACCCGCCCGGCCGCTTCACGCAGCCAAAGGTCCGCGCTTTCATTGATTTTCTGGTGCATTCTTTTGCGGAAAAAGGACCCTCTGACTGGTAATCCCCTATCCCGTCAGAAAAAAAACCCGGTGCTTTTTCAAGTGCCGGGGTTTTTCATTGTGCCGGCAGCAAGACCGCCTCGACACGACGGTTTAGCTCTCGGCCCTCTTCGGTGAGGTTCGAGGCGACCGGCGCAAGATAGCCCATGCCTTCAGCGGACAGCCGGTCAGGCGATACGCCATATTCACCGACAAGGCGGTCGAGCACAGACTGCGCGCGCTCGCGCGACAGCCGGATGTTTCCGCTTAACCCCCCGACAGCATCCGTATGGCCCACCAGCGCGATTTGGTAGTCCGGATTTTGCTGCATGAATTCAGCCAGTTCCGCCAAGGACGCGAATGGCCCTTCGCCCAGTTGCGTCGTACCGGTCGCAAAGGCAAGTTCGGCCAAAGCGGCGTGCCCTGCGCTGAGCAACCTGTCTCCCATCGCGCGACCGGTCACCGTCTGGCTCACACCTGTATCCGTTTTCGGAGGCGCCTCGAGCGCGGGCATCGCGACCTCGGAAGCGCCCGTTGATAGCGCACTGATCACCTGAACATAGGCCGCGCCCCGCGTCACGCTGACCAGCACACCCACAGCGGAATCGGGCGCGCCACGCGCGCCGCGCAACGCTGTGAGGTACCTGTACTCCGCAATATTGACGTACATGTTCGGACCGGGCAGCACCTCGATATCAAAACGAAAGTCAAACCCTCCGCACGCGCGCGCCGCACATTCGAAAGCCAGATCATAACCTTGCGACTCAAGTTGAGTGCGCAGCGGCAGGATAACCTGTAAGGGTGTCAGACCCGGTGCCGTGATGCGCCACGCACGCCGCTCGATGCCGCCTTCGATGACAACGGAGGGCACGGTATCGCCGTCGAATACCCCGACCGGCGCGCTGAAACTGTCAAGCGTGCTGTTGCGCTCCGCCGTCAACCGCGCCCCGACCGGGAGCTCGATCTCTAACGCGGCCCCCGGCGTTCCTGACAGCCAAACGGCCAGCAAGATCCATAACGAAAGGGTGCGCAGCGGGTTCATCTGGCCTGCGCGTGGTAGTCATGGTTGGGCTGCATCGCGGTGGCGCTGGCAACGCGGTTCGTCATGTTGAAAAACCCCGCCACATTCGCAATGTCCCAGACATCGGCATCAGAGAAACCCGCATCACGCAGGGCCTGCCTGTCGGCTTCTTCGATTGTCGCGCTGGCCTGGGTCATCTTGGCTGCGAAATCAAGCATGGCGCGTTGGCGCGTATCCAGGGTGGCAACGCGGTAATTCATCACCAAGGCCTCGCCCAGGGCCGGATCACCGGACATTTGCCGCACGGCTGCACCATGAGCCACAAGACAGTAAAAACATTTGTTGATTGACGACACGACGACCGCGATCATTTCCCGCTCAAGCTTGCTAAGCCCCGAAGGTGCGAGCATGAGATTGTTGTACATCCCGGTAAAGGCATCCAGTTTGTCGATGTCGAACGCATAGGCACGCAAAACATTGGGGATCATGCCCAGCTTTTCCATGCAAACATCAAAGTACTTCTGCGTTGGCTCCGGCAAAGGGTCCAGCATGGGCAGGTCAAGCGCCGTTGGAAGTGTGTCGTCAGCCATAACGCAGGTCTCCGCTGTCTGGTTTGTGGCGGTAATGGTACTGCGTGGCAGGCGCAAAGCCCAGACCGGAATAGAGCGCTAACGCAGCCGTGTTTGCCTTGGTGCACAGCACAACCATCTCTGCCGCGCCCTGTTCCTGTGCCCAAAATGCGGCCTGCCGCATGATCCAGCCTGCAATCCCTTGCCGACGGTGCTGCGCCAACACTTCAACCGCGTGCACCATTGCGATTTCGCCATCCACCGCCACAAAACCGGTGCCCGCCGGTTTTTGATTGTTTCGGGCAAAGATAGCTGTTTTGGATTCCGCCCGGCGCATCACATCAATCCGGGCGGGCCCAATGCCGCCAGCGGCCCAAATCTCAAGCATAATTGCCAGAGGCTCCCAGATCACAAAGGTTGTCAGCCTTGGAATGGGGCGATCGGTCAGGCGGGAGATCGGACAAGACAGCACCACGACGGGGTCGACAATTTCGTACCCTCGCCCGGCCAGCGCCTGATCAAGCGCATCTTCGCCGTCGTGCAGCATGAAAAGTGGCGGTTGCCCCAACTTTTGCATCTGGTCTTCCGCGTATGCGATATCCTCTGGGGTGGCCTGCTGCAATGCAGTGGCCGCGGACACACGTTTGCCCCCCCCTTTCCCCTCTCGCAGCAGCCACGGGCCGCTTTCAACCTCACGCGCTGCGGGCCAGGTGGCGTCTATCGCCTGAAACAGACGGGCGAGACGGTCGCTCATACGTTCAAAACCGCCATAAGCTCTTGTACAGCGCGCCGGACCGCGGCGATATCCGCTCCGCGCACGACGATGTTCGACCCGTAAGCCCCGTTCTTTTTCTGAAACGGGTATGACCCGATGCTAAGGCTGGGGTATTTTTCGGCCACTGCGCCCAAAGGCCCGGCGATGTCGCCCTCGCCTCTTTCAATTTCCAACGTCTCGGAGATCAGCGGCGCGCCGCCCGAAAGCGCCGGCAACACAGAGTCGACCATGGCGCGAAAGACCGACGGAACCCCGGCCATGACATAGACGTTTTCAACGATGAACCCCGGGGCCACGGATACCGGATTATCGATCAAGGCAGCGCCATCGGGGATGCGGGCCATGCGCAACCGCGCCGCGTTCAGCTCTGAACCCGATTTAGCGTAATGCGCCGCCAGCAGCGCACGGGCATCGGCGCGCACATCAATGGTGCGTCCGAAGGCTGCCGCGATGCAATCTGCCGTGATGTCGTCATGGGTTGGGCCGATCCCGCCACTGGTAAACACATAGGTATAGGCCTTTGAAAGCGCCTGTACTGCGGCAACGATGGCCGGCTGGTCATCGCTGACAACGCGGACTTCGCGCAGGTTGATGCCGGCTTCGGTTAAGACGCCTGCCAGATGGAACATATTCGCATCGCGGGTCCGTCCCGAGAGGATTTCATCCCCAATCACCAGCATTGCGGCGGTGGGATTTTGCATTGTGTTGCGCTCCTTGCGTCTGACTTCAAGCGAGGTATAGACGTGGGGTCATGCGCTTTCAAACCGAACTTGTGCCCGCCCGGCTGACCAAACGCTACAAAAGGTTTCTCGCCGACTGCGTTTTGGAACAGTCCGGTCAAGAGATTACCGCCCATTGCGCCAATCCCGGATCGATGATGGGGCTTGCCACACTTGGAACCCGCGTGTGGCTGGAGCCCAACGACGACCCTCGCAAAAAGCTGAAATTCGGCTGGCGCCTTGTGGATCACGAAAACGGGCACTTTACGGGCGTTGACACATCACTGCCCAACCGCGCCCTGAAAACGGCATTGAACGCGCAGGCCATCGCGCCGCTCTCGGCCTACACGATGGTGCGGCCAGAGGTGAAATACGGGCAAAACAGCCGCATCGATTTTTTGCTGAGCGCAGCAGGCTTGCCAGACGCATATGTCGAAGTGAAAAGCGTAACACTCAGCCGCTGCGAGGGCGTTGCTGAGTTTCCCGACAGTGTGACGGCGCGCGGTGCAAAACATCTGACCGAGTTGGCCGAGATGGCCCGGCAAGGCCACCGTGCCGTGATGCTGTATCTGGTACAACGCACAGATTGCACTGGATTTAAGCTTGCCGAGGATATCGACCCCGCATATGCCGCTGCTTATCGCCGCGCCACCGCATCAGGCGTTGAAACCTTGTGTCTGGGAACCAATATCAGCCCTGACAGTATAGAGATCGCAAGCGCCATTGACGTCCTGATCTGACACGGACTGGCCCTTGACGTGAATGCGCGCTAGAACGCGCGCACATACGCGCGATGGAGAAGTAAGTGACCCAAGACCTCAAAGGCCGCCAGACCAAAGACGGCATCAGAATATACGATGCGGCAGACTTTGGCGGCATGCACAAAGCCGGCGCTTTGGCCGCCCGTATTCTGGACGACATCGCGGATCATGTTTTTGTCGGACAGACGACCGGCGCGATCGACCAGCGGATCACCGAAATGGTCGAAGCGGCGGGTGCGACGTCGGCCACCATCGGGTACAAAGGCTACAAACATGCCAGCTGCATCTCGGTCAATCACGTGGTGTGCCACGGCATCCCAGGAGAAAAGACACTGAAGGATGGCGACATCCTGAACATCGACGTGACGGTTATTGTGGATGGCTGGTTCGGCGACACCAGCCGCATGTATGTCGCCGGCAAGCTGCCGCGCAAAGCGGAGCGGCTTATCCAGGTCACGCACGACGCGCTGATGCTGGGGATCGAGGCGGTCAAGCCGGGGAATACATTCGGTGATATCGGCCATGCAATCCAGAACTATGTTGAAAGCCATCGCATGTCCGTCGTTCGCGACTTTTGCGGCCATGGTCTGGGGCGCGTGTTTCACGCACCGCCAAACGTGCTGCATTACGGCCGCCCCGGTGCGGGTGCCACATTGGAAGAAGGCATGTTCTTTACCATCGAGCCTATGGTGAACCTCGGACGTCCCGAAACCAAGACACTGGCCGACGACTGGACGGCAGTCACCCGCGATAAATCGCTGTCCGCGCAGTTCGAGCATTCGATCGGCGTCACCGGCGACGGGGCGGATATCTTCACGCTCTCGCCCGGGGGCAAGTTCCACCCGACTTTCGGCTAATCGTCCTCTTCGAGGCGTCGCGCATCACGGCGCAGAATGGACAGGAGCATCGTTTCACCGGCCCAAGGATGCACCGCGTCCCCCACGAAGATGGGTGTGGGCCGCTTTTTGGGGGGCTCAGGCACTGCTTCGTCATAGACCTGAGTGCCCCACCACGATGTGAGCGCTGCTGTGAACATGTCAGCAGACTATCATATCAGGACGCGGATTTCGACAAGAGTGTCACATGGGTGTCGCCGTATTTCCGCTGATCCGCCAGTTCAAAGCCTTCCGGCGGATCAATTGGATAGGCTTCCTCCCACACGATAAAAGCCTCTTGCGCCAGCCAACCACCTTTTCGGGCAGCATCCAGCGCAAGCCCGCCGTAGTTCTTGTGATAGGGCGGGTCCATGAACACCAGATCGAAGGGGGCACCAGTGCGCCCGGGCAGATGCCGTGCATCGCGGCGCATAATTTCGGCCCGATCACGCACCCGCAGCTTGGCAATGTTTTGCCCGATCAGCCGCTGCGCCACGCGGCCGTCATCGACGAATGTCACCTGAGCGGCACCGCGTGACAGCGCCTCAAGGCCCAAAGCCCCTGTGCCTGCAAACAGGTCCAGCACGCGCGCCCCTTCGATCACATCATGATTGGCCAGCACGTTAAAGAGGCTTTCGCGCACGCGGTCCGTGGTCGGGCGCAGATGCGCAGCAGCGTCACCCTTGCCCACAGAGGCCAAGGCAACGCCGCGAAACGTGCCTGCAATGATCCTCACGCCTGCAACAACGGTTTCAGATCGGCGCCGACATCTGCCACCACGGCCGGATCTGCCGTTTTGCCCGCTTCGATCAGACGTTTGCCGATCATATATGCGCGGGGATCGTTCATGGCGTCCACGGCCAGCAATGCGTCATCCTTGTAGTACCAGAACGATGCTGTTTGTCCTGAACCGACCCGGCTGACAACGTCCGTGTACCCGCTGTTAAGCCCGGCGATCTGCAGCTTGACATCATATTGATCCGACCAGAACCATGGCTTTGCCACATAGTCCTTGCCTGCCCCCATGATGTTTTCCGCCACAACCTCGGCCTGATCAATTGCGTTCGGCACACTCTCCAGCCGGATACGTTCGCCTTTGTATGGAAAAGACGCACAATCCCCTGCAGCCCAGATGTGCGCCACCGAAGTGCGCCCTTGCGCATCCGTTGCAATCCCATTGTCCAAAGCGGCACCTGCAGCGTCCGCCAGGTCTGTGGCCGGCGTGATGCCCACACCCACGATTGCGAAATCAAGCGAGAGCGTTGTGCCATCGCTGAGTTCGGCGCCGGTCACGGCCGTGTCTCCCAACAGGCGCGTCAAACCCACTCCTTCGCGCACATCGACACCATGACCCTCGTGCAGGGCACGGAAATAGTCACTGGTCTGTGGCGCGGCCACCCGCTGCAGAATACGGTCAGCCATTTCAACAAGAGTGACGTGCAACCCGTGCTTTGCAGCAACCGCGGCCGCCTCCAACCCGATGTAGCCGCCACCAATAATCAGGACCCGCGCGCCCGCTTTGAAGTGCGGGGCCATCGCATCTGCATCTGCCAAATCGCGCACGGTAAAGACATTCTGCAAAGCGCCGCCAATCGCGGCAGGCAGGCGTCGCGGCTGCGAACCTGTTGCCAGCACCAGATCGTCATACCTGATCGTCTCGGAGCCAATGGACAGTGTCCGGCCCTCGGGATCAATTGTGTCTACACGGCAGCCTGTCCGCAGGGTGATATCGTTTTCCGCGTAAAACCGCTCTGGCCGCAGGAACAACCGGTCAAGCGGCATCTCTCCCATCAGATAGGCCTTGGAAAGGGGTGGACGTTGATATGGTGCTACAGGTTCAGCTCCGATCAGCGTAATCTGCCCCTCAAAGCCACCATTACGCAGTTTGGCCACACAGGACGACCCTGCCTGACCCGCTCCGATCACAACCACATGCCCCATCGACTTGGTCTCCTGCTTGAAATTAGTGGTCCGCGCCCCCGCCGCACCCTATATGTGCGGCAAGACCAAACGCAATTACAGAAAGGCGTATCATATGACGATCTCGCAGGGCGATCAGCTTCCCGACGCAAACCTTGTCGAACTTGGCGCGGACGGACCGGCGCAGGTGTCTGTGGCAGAAAAAACCAAAGGTCGCAAAGTCGTGATCTTTGCCGTGCCGGGTGCGTTCACACCGACATGTCATTCCGCACATGTTCCCAGCTTTATCCGCACCAAAGAACAATTTGACGACAAGGGCGTTGACGAGATCATCTGCATCTCTGTGAACGACCCCTTCGTTATGAAAGCATGGGGCGAGGCGACCGGTGCCAGCGGTGCCGGCATTACGATGCTTGCTGACGCCGACAGCTCCTTCACCAAAGCCCTTGGAATGGAGTTCAGCGCGCCGCCGGCAGGTCTGACCGACCGTTCAAAGCGCTATGCGATGCTCGTTGAAGACGGCAAGGTGACGCTGTTACAGGCCGAAGAAAGCCCCGGCACCTGTGAAGTATCCGGCGGCGAGGCTTTGCTGGCCAACATGTAAGCTCAGACGATAAAACGAAAGGCCCGGCACATCTGTGACCGGGCCTTTTTTTGCGCGACGCGCAAATAATTTGCACCTATTGGGCGGCTTGGACGATCGTCGTTGTGGGGAAGGGAATGTCGACCCCGCCGGCGTCGAGTGCTTCTTTGACCTTGCGCTTCATATCCGCCTGATACCCGAAAAGCTCGCTCGCATCGACCCAGACACGCACCAGAAAATCAACCGAACTATCGCCCAGATTGTTCACCTGAATAAAGGGTTCGGGATCGGTTTTGGACCGTGGGTCCGACATGATCGTGTCGCGGATGATCTGTTCTGCCTGCGCAAGATTAGACCCATAGCTCACACCAAAAGTCCACTCTGCACGGCGCTTGTCATTCGCCGAATAGTTGGTGATGACATTGCCCCAAACCTGCGCGTTGGGGATAATGACCTGCGCGTTGCTGACATCCGCCAGTTCGGTAAAATTCAGGTTGAGTGATTTGACCGTGCCCATTGTGCCGCCCACATCCACAAAATCCTCAAGCTTGATCGGCCGGAACAGGATCAGCATGACACCTGCCGCAATATTCGACAACGTGCCTTGCAGCGCCAAACCGACAGCCAGACCCGCCGCACCGATAACAGCCACAATCGAAGTGGTCTCGACACCAAAGGTGTTGAGCACGAAGAGAATGGCAAAACCAAGGACCAGATAGCGTACAATGGCCGCCAGAAAGTCAAAGAGCATGTCATCAAGGTTTGCATGCTTTCGGCCCAGTGCTCTTACGCGTCCCTGCAACCACGCCGAAACAATCCAGCCCAGAATCAGAATGCCGGCCGCGGCAAAGACAGAGCCCACCGCAGACATCATAAATTCAAGCGTCAAAAAGTCGGAAAGCGTCTGGCCATTCCAGATTTCGGTCTCAAGTAGTCCGGTCATTATTCACCCCGTTAATCACCCTGCTAAACTGTCCATTTTACGTGCCAACTTCGTGTCCAGCGTACTCAAGCCTCCGACATCATGCGTTGTCAGCACCACGTTCACCGTTTTGTAAACGTTGTCCCACTCGGGGTGGTGGTTCCATTTTTCCGCCCAAATAGCAACCCGCGTCATCCACCCGAATGCTTCGACGAAATTGTCGAATACAAATGTCTTGGTGATCGCGTCCCGCCCATCGACCAGCACCCATCCTTCCGCAAAGAGGGGTTCAAGCAACGGGCCACGTGTCTCTGTACTTAGCTTTTCGGTCATTCCTGCTCCTCTACTTCGATGCGTTTGAAGGGACCGTAGTCTGTCAATACGCTGATTTCTTCATCCACGGCTGCGCGTTCGGCCTCAAGGTACCGCGCGATTGCGTCACTCAAACCCGGATCGGCGATCCAGTGCAACGACCAAGTCGCTGTCGGCAGATATCCGCGCGCCAGCTTGTGCTGCCCCTGAGCGCCGGCCTCAACGCGCTCCATGCCACGCGCGATGGCAATGTCGATCGCGCGATAATAGCATAGTTCGAAATGCAGATACGGGTGATGCTCCACACAGCCCCAATACCGGCCGTAAAGTGTTTTGGCACCGATGAAATTCAGCGCGCCCGCAATCCAGCGCCCGTTGCGTTCGGCCAGCACGAGGGCCATGTCGTCACGCAGGGTCTGCTGAGCGATGTCAAAGAAGGCGCGGGTCAGATAGGGCGTGCCCCATTTGCGTGCGCCGGTATCTTGATAGAACTCCCAAAAGGCATCCCAGTGTTCTGGCTGCAGATCATCACCTGTAAAGGTCTGGATCGTCCCACCAAAAGCCTGTGCGCCCGCGCGCTCTTTCCGGATATTCTTGCGTTTGCGCGAGCTCAAACTGGCCAGAAAACCATCAAAATCAGCGTAGTTGTCGTTGAGCCAGTGGAACTGCTGTGTCTTGCGCAACATCAGCCCCAACGCTTCGCCGCGCTCCGCCTCTTGTTTGGTGCAGAAGGTGACATGCACCGACGACACACGGTTGTCAGCGGCCAACTGCACGGCCCCCTGCGCCAGCGCGGCAACACCGGCCGCTTCAAAGTCAGGTCGCACCAGAAAGCGTCGTCCGGTTGCGGGGGTGTGCGGCACCGCGATCTGCAGTTTCGGGTAGTAGCGCCCGCCAGCGCGCTCGTAGGCATGAGCCCAGTTGTGATCGAAGATGTATTCGCCCTGAGAATGCGACTTTACATACATCGGCGCCACACCGATCAGAGTGCCGTCAATCCAAGCGGTCAGATATTGCGGTTGCCAGCCCGTTCCTGCGCCGACCGACCCGCTGTCTTCCAGGGCAGAGAGAAACCGGTGCGTGGTGAATGGGTCCAGCGCCCGCTCACCAGCTGCGGCTTCGGGACATGCGCAGGCATCCCACTGTGCAGCGTCAATGTCGCGCAGCGATGAAACCACGCGGATTTCAACTTCTTGTTCTTGCAGTGCCGGATCGTTTGTCATGACAGATTACTTGGACCTGCCTTCTTGCGGATCAAGCGGTAAAGGGTGCGAGGTATTGCTCAAAGGTGATATTGTCGGCAATCTGGCGCGCCAGTGCTTCCTCGGCAGGCGATTTGACCGTCCAGCACAAGACATCCGCCCCCTCTTTTTTCAATTCCGCCACACGGTCACGGGTCAGATCATGCCACTCGTGGCTGATAAAGCTGCACCCCAGCGCCGCATAATCGGGGATGTCGCGCAGCTGTCGCCGGCGGTCCTGCGGGATATCCCACGTATCGGCAGCAAAGGAACAGGTGACCAACCCGCGTGCGACATGGGGCGCGTATTCCATCATTTTCCGAACAGAATGCGGGTTGAAAGACATCACTGCGACGGGGCCTTCATACCGATCGAGCGCGGCAGCCACATCCGCTTCGAGCGCTCCGACGTTTTCGCCCAATGCGCCATCCTGATCCTTGATCTCGACAAGCAGGGGAACCTTGCCTGCCACCACAGACAGCACGTCCCGAAAGGTAGGAATGCCTTCGTCTCCACCACGCAGCTCTATCCGGCCCAACTCTTCCGAGGACCGTACCCCGATCGGCCCCTGCGCCTTGGAAAGTCGCGCCAGATCTTCGTCGTGAAACACCATCGCGCAATTGTCAGCGCTGCGCTGCACGTCAATTTCAACACCATATCCCGCAGCCATGGCGGCCATGATCGCGGCACGGCTGTTTTCGGGCCGGCGATCCGAAACATCGTGCAAAGCCCGATGCGCCAGCGGCACCTGCAAAAAACTGCGGTGCAGAGCCGGCATCACGAGACCTCGAAGATACCCTCGATCTCGACGGCGACGCCGAACGGCAAGGAAGCCGCCGAAACGGCTGAGCGCGAATGCCTGCCTGCGTCCCCCAAAGCGTCGACCAGAAAGTCGGATGCGCCATTCATAACCTTGGGCTGGTCTCCGAAGTCAGGTGTCGAGTTTACAAATCCAGTCAGTTTGACCACCCGCACCAACCGTTCGATGTCACCGTCACACGCGGCTTTTACCTGCGCCAGAAGGCTGATGGCACAGCTGCGCGCCGCCTCCGCTCCGGCTTCGACTTCCATTGTGTCACCCAGCTTGCCGGTGATAAGACCGTCCGGGCCGCTGGACACCTGCCCCGATACATAAACCGTTGTGCCGACCTTGACGAAAGGCACGTAGTTTGCAGCCGGTGCCGGCGCATCGGGCAGCGTGACGCCAAGCTCTGCAAGACGGGATGAAAAGCTCATGGGTATCTCCTTGGTGTTGTTGGCGTCTGTCAGCTTTCGCGGAACGCGCGCGTAAAGTAATCGGTGAGCGGTTTGACCAGATAGGCGATGGGCGTCCGGTCGCCGGTTCTGATGTAAGCTTCCACCGGCATACCCGGGATCAGAACGGTCCCTTCCGGCAGTTTTGCCATCTCACCTTGGTTCAGGGTGATTTCGGCGCGGTAGTAGCTTTGACCTGTGACCTCGTCCTCGAAGGCATCCGCGGAAATCTGGATCACCTCACCATATAGTTCGGGGGTGTTACGTTGATCCAGCGCCGACATGCGCAGTGTCACCTGCTGCCCGGACACGAGTTGGTCGATATGAATAAGATCCACCCGTGCCGCAATCACCAAGGGGCGGTCTTGCGGGACGAGATACATCAAGGGTTCTGCCGCCCGCACCACGGATCTTGGCGTGCGCACTTGCAGCCCGTAGACGATTCCCGATACCGGCGCGCGGATATCCATCCGGTCCAGTTCTCCGCGCAGGGCATTGCGCTGCTCGACAAGCTCCAACTCGCGGTAGCGCAGATCGCGCAGGCGGGTGATAGCCTCCTCGCGCAACCGTGTACCCAATTTGATCCGCTCGATATCAAGCTCTGTGATGCGGCCCTCGGCTTGCGCCTTGCTGGCGGCAAGCTCGCCTAGCTGTCCGTTCAGGCGGGCCGATTCCCGCTGCAGGTTCAGCACCGTCGACGCCGGCGCCAACCCCCGATCAAAAAGCGACTTCTGGTTGGCCAGTTCTTCCTCGATCAGCGCCAATTGCTCGGCCAGTGAAGCTTCTTGCGCTTCGATACCGTCGATCTGGCTGGCGGTCTGGGCCGCGCGCTTGCCCAGTTGTTCGACTTCCTGCGCGGTCGACTCGCGGCGCGCATTGAACAGATTGGCCTGACCGTCGATCAGTTCGCGCACATCCGGGTTTTGCGCCGCCACCTCGACCAACTCGGGCTCGAATGACAAAACATCTGACCCGTCGCGTTCCGCCTCAAGCCGCCCCCGGCGTGCCATCAGCTCAAACAGCTGCCCTTCGGTGATCGCGAGTTGCGAGCGCAACTCGACACCGTCAAGCTGGATCAACAGCTGACCTGCCTCAACGGTGTCGCCCTCGTCAGTTAGGATCGTAGCGACTGTTCCACCGGTCTGATGCTGGACCACTTGCCGGTTCTGGTCGACCTCAAAGCGGCCAGGCGCAACGATAGCGCCTGAAATCTGGCTAAGCGCCGCCCAACCGCCGAAACCGCCCACCAGCACGGCAAGGCCGACAAAACCGATAACCAGATACTTGGTGGCAGACCATTGGTTCTTCGCGCTCATGTTACACCTCCTGCAGATGATGGTGCTGCCTTGATCTGCGCGTGGTTTTTAACCATGCCTTTGAGCACTTCGTCTTTCGGGCCAAAAGCCATGCGCATGCCACCGTCCAGAACCATAAGTGTGTCACACTCCTGAATAGCGGCCGGGCGGTGTGCCATGATAAGCACCGAACGCCCTTCGGCTTTGAGCTTTCGGATGGATGCGTTCAGAGCCTGCGAACCCACGTTGTCAAGGTTCGAGTTCGGCTCGTCCAGCACAACGATCACCGGATCGTCATACAGCGCACGCGCAAGGCCGATACGTTGCATTTGTCCCCCCGACAGGCGCACCTGACCCGACGACACGGGCGTATCGTAGCCTTGCGGAAACTCCAGTATCATTTCATGCGCTGCAGCAGCCTTGGCCGCAGCCACGACCTTCTCGGCATCCGGCGTTTCGGCAAGCCGCGCGATGTTTTCAGCAATCGTGCCGTCAAATAGCTGCACCCGCTGCGGCAGATAGCCGATATGTTTGCCCAGTACGGCAGGCTCGTATTGATGGAGCGCTGCCGCATCCAGACGGATAGACCCGCCAGCCGGTGCCCATACACCTGTCAACGTGCGCGCAAGGGTGGATTTACCCGCCCCCGACGGGCCAATGACGCCGACCGCCTGCCCCGGGTTCACTTCAAAGTTGACTGCCTTGAGAGAGGCCTGCTTTTCTCCCGGCGGCACCACCGTCAGCGATTTCGCCACAAGTTTCGCGCGGGGTTTGGGCAACGGCGTGCGGGCGGCTTGTTCGGGCACCGCGCCCAGCAGCTCAGCCAGGTTCTCCCACCCTTTTTTGGCCCGCTGTGCCACCGGCCATTGGTTCAATGCCATCTCGACCGGTGCCAGCGCACGCCCCAGCAGGATGGAGGCCGCGATCATCGCACCGGGCGTCAGTTCGTTTTGCAGTACCAGATAGGCACCCAAGCCCAGCATCGCAGACTGCAAAAACAGCCGGATGGACTTGGTCATCGAGGTAAAGGTGCCGCCTACGTCCGTCGCGGCAACCTGGTCCGACAAGGCGGCGCCGCGCTGTTTTTGCCAGCGCGCAAAGGCGGCATCACGCATCCCCATGGATTGCACCATTTCCGCTTCGGTCCGGATTTGCTCGGACATGATACCGGCCTTATGCGCGGCGGCCGTCGCCTCCGCCTGCGGCGCGCGCGACAGCATCTGGTTTGCAATGGTTATCAACACCAGAATGCCACCGCCCACCAGCGCCAGATACCCAAGCCATGGGTGAAAGATAAATATGCCCGCGAAAAATACAGGGGTCCACGGCATGTCGAAAAACGCCATCAGCACAGGCGAAGTGATGAAACGCTGGACCGATTCCAGATCGGCGAGCCCGGTTTGGGTTTTGACATCCGGCGCCACGGCGGACTTGCGGATCACTGCGTCAAACACACGCCGGTCCAGATCCGATTGGAAACGCGCACCGACCCGCGCCATCACACGCCCGCGGGTGTAGTCCAGAATGCCCATAATGCCGTAAAGAAACACCACAAGCATCGACAGAGCGATCAGCGTTTCCTCTGATCCCGACCCCAATACACGATCATAAACCTGCAGCATGTACATGGGCCCGGTCAGCATCAGAAGATTAGCAAACAGGCTGAAAAGGCCAACAGCCCAGAAAAGACCGCTGTTCCTGCCAAGAACTTTGCGCAGTTCTTGACGCCCCAACTTTACGTATGCATCCTGCATGCAGAACCCCTCAATGGCGGCTAGGCGCTCACTTTATCGCCCGGCAAACATCTTCTGGTTTACCTTGATTTGCGAAGAACTTACTCTGTCGCCGAATGGCCACAACCGATTTTTCCATAGTTTTGCCCTATGGGCATCATCAATAAAAGGACTAACTAGGCCATAATCTGTTTTGTAGGATAAAGCTATTGCCAGTTATTGCTCTTTCCCGTGCCGCTTTTCGTAGTATCGCAGCGCTCGCGCTCGTCGTGACCGTCGCCGGCTGTGCCACCTCTCAGGACCCCGCAACGCGCACAGACGGTATAAACGACCCCTATGAGGCGCAAAACCGTCAGGTCCATGAGTTCAACAAAGGGCTGGACAAGAACATCGTGCGCCCTCTGTCCGTAGGCTACGCCACGGTGGTTCCGGTTGAGATGCGCGACAGCGTAAACAATTTCTCGGACAATCTGTCAGAGCCGGGGAATATCATAAACAGCCTGCTGCAGGGCGATCTGGGAAGTGTCGGGATATCGAGCACACGCTTTGTGATGAACTCGACGCTTGGGTTGCTGGGCTTTTTTGATCCGGCAACAGAGCTGAACATCGGAGAGCGCGAAACGGACTTTGGTGAGACGCTGGCCGTGTGGGGCGTAGGGGAAGGGGCGTTTGTGGAACTGCCGTTCTTTGGTCCCTCGACGCAGCGCGATGCCGTAGGTTTGGTGACAGACGTCTTTACCAACCCGCTGACTTTCGTGACAATCAATACCAGCCCTGAACAATTCGTTCCGCCCACTGCCAGAAGCATGGCGTGGCTTAATGATCGTGAACGGCTGAGCGGCGCGATTGATTCTGTTTTGTATGACAGCGCGGACAGCTACGCTCAATCCCGCACAATTTACTTGCAGAACAGAAGATTTGAACTGGAAGGGACTAGCGCCGCGGCCGAAGACCCCTATCTTGACCCATACGATCCATACTCAGAGTAAGAGGATTTCAATGTCCGCCCAGCGTACACGCCGCAGCTTTATCGTAGGAGTAACCGCAGCCTTCGGCCTGATGGCGACACCGCTCCGGGCACTGACCGAACAGGCTGCGAAATCTCTCGTCGATCAGGTTGTCAAAGAGATTCAGAAAGTCATCGGGTCGGGTAAATCAGACAGCGCTGTGCTACGCGATCTGGAACGCATTTTTGTGAAATACGCCGACGTAAACATCATGGCGCAATATGCGCTTGGTGTAGACGGGCGCAGCGCCTCCGCCTCGCAAAAGCGCGCGTTCCAAGACGCCTTTCAAGGCTACATTGCACGCAAATACGGCAAGCAATTCAGAGATTTCATTGGTGGCCGTGTCGAAGTGGAAGAGGTCAAGACGATCCGCTCAGGCTATGAGGTGAAAACCAAGGCCTATTTGCGTGGGCAAAGCCCTTTTGAAGTGGCGTTTCATGTGTCGGACAAGTCAGGAAGGGACAAGTTCTTTAACGTCTATATTGAAGGCGTGAACCTGCTTTTGACTGAACGGACAGAGATCGGATCCATGCTGGACCGGCGGGGTGGTGACATCAATGCCGTTGTCGCTGACCTGAAAAAGATGGGCTAAGATATACCTTAGCGGTCGGATCCGCTCACACTGGGCGCCGGTTCTCTTCCACCGCCGCTGCCCAGAATGTCACGCAGCAAGCTCTCCAGCAATCCGACAGCCCCGCCCGTGCCTCCTGCGTTTCTCCCGCCGCGGTCTTCGCGCGCCTGACCGTTGTTGAATGGCCCCTGCATGGGCAAGGGCTTGGGCGGCAGGCCCTCGTGCACACGGGCCATGGTTTCGCGCCAGATTTCCGCGGGCAGACCGCCACCGGTAACGCCGGTAAGCGGGGTATTGTCGTCATACCCCATCCAGACCCCGGCCACATAGTCTGCTGAAAACCCTACAAACCAGGCATCGCGCGCAGCCTGTGTTGTTCCTGTTTTTCCCGCAAGCTGCCACTCACCGAAAGCCGCCCGCTGCCCGGTCCCTTCGGAGACAACCTTTTCCATCATGTAAATCAGTTGTCGCGCGGCGTCTTGCTGGATCACCCGCTCTCCGATACCGCCCCCCGTGCCCATCAGCGGCTCGTCCTCGCCCAAAAGCCGCAGTTCGACCAAGCCATAAGGCTGGACCGACGATCCACCGTTCAGAATACCTGCATATGCGCCGGTCATTTCGATGAGCGTGCTTTCAGACGCACCCAGCGCCAGCGCAGGCCCTGCCGCCAGATCGCTTTCCAGACCAAACCCCGTTGCCACCTGCCGGACCAGTTCCCGCCCGACAAATTCCGACACCTTCACCGCGGGAATATTGAGGCTGTCGCGCAACGCGGTGGTGAGGGTTACCTCGCCATAATACTTGTTGGTGTAGTTCCGGGGCGACCACGGCCCCGAACCCGGAATATCAATCGTGAGCGGCGCATCCGTCACCGTATCATTTGGCGAATACCCCAGATCAAGTGCAGCGGCATAGACGAAGGGTTTGAAAGCGGAACCGGTCTGCCTTTTGGCCTGCACCGCGCGATTGAAGGCCCCGGAAACTTTGGTGTTTCTTCCACCCACCATAGCGCGCACCGCACCATCTGACGACATCACAACAATGGCCGCCTGCGCCTTGCTGCCAGACCGTACTTTGTTCTCGAACACCCACTTCAGCGCGTCTTCGGCGCTCTTTTGAACGCGCTGGTCCAGCGTGGTTTTGATAATCACGTCTTCCGTGGTTTTGCGGGTAAAGAACTCGGGACCCGATGACATAACCCAATCGGCAAAGTATCCGCCCGACCGTGCCTCGGCGGCTTCGGACAGTTGCGCCGGATTTGCTTGCGCGTCGCGCGCTTGCGCATCGGTCAAGTAGCCCTGTTCATTCATAAGCCGCACGATCGTGGCGGCACGCCCTTGCGAGCGTGTGAGATCATTTGTCGGGGCGAACCGTGTAGGCGCCACAAGCAAACCAGCGAGCATCGCCGCTTGCGCGGGTGACACATTGGCTGCGGATATGCCAAAATACCGCTCACTTGCGGCTTCGAAACCACGTGCTCCTGCACCCAGAAAGGCGCGGTTCATGTAGATCGTCAGGATTTCATCCTTGGAGTATTTTGCCTCCATCGCCAAGGCGTAGATCGCTTCTCTGGCCTTGCGCTGGATTGTGCCCCGCCGGCAATCGCGCTCGTATTCTTCTTCCGTCTGCACGGCCGGATCAAAAGGCACACCCAGACACAGCAGCTTTGCCACCTGCTGCGTGATGGTAGATCCCCCGTGCCCTGACAAAGGTCCGCGTCCTTCGCTCAGGTTGATTCGCACCGCGCTGGCAATGCCACGTGGGCTGATGCCGAAGTGCCGGTAAAACCGTCGGTCTTCTGTGGCAACAATTGCGTTCTTGAGGTGGGGTGACACCGTTTCAGCCGTAACCACGCCACCGAATTGATCGCCCCGCCACGCAAAAACCGCGCCCTGGTCATCCAACAGCGTGACCGATCCCCGCGCGCGCCCGTCCAAAAGCTCTTCTGCGGGGGGCAGAGTTGTATAGTAGTACCCGACCATCAACGCCAGCGCCAGCGCCGCCACCGCCCCCAGACGCCAGGTGATCCGCCAGACAAGACGCAGACACCACCTTACAATGCGCTGGAAAAACCCGATAATCCCACCGCGTTGTTGCCGTGTTCTGCGGACAGTCTTGCGACGCGGCTTTGCTTTCGGCTTAGCGCGCTTGGCCGGTTTGGCCTTGGTCGTCGCATAACGCCTGTCAGCGACCAGCGGCCGCTTGCGTTTGGATGAATCACTCATAAAGAACCTGCCCGGCCCATCGTTGTTTTCGGCAGTTTAACCGTCTTTGCCATCATTGTTGAGCCGCTACATCCGGTTCAGCACATCTATTATTTGCCTATTTATTAATCATATATCATTTTTTGCACATTTTTTAATCATTTTGTCCGATATTCACGGCAGCAAAAGGCCCGAAAACTTCCATAGGGACAATCGCCTGTCGTTATCTGCACCCGCATCCATTGCAGGGCATCCTGCCAAAGTTAAGGGGACACGAGGTGAAACTCATCATTGCAACAATCAAGCCGTTCAAGCTGGAAGAGGTCCGCGAAGCGCTGACCGAGGCTGGTGTCCGCGGCATGATGGTCACTGAGATCAAGGGCTTCGGCTCTCAATCCGGCCATACCGAAATCTACCGCGGCGCAGAATATGCCGTAAACTTTGTGCCAAAAGTGAAAATCGAGATCGTCGTGCCGGAAGCGGCTGTCGACCAGATCGTCGATACAATCACCAAAACAGCACAGACAGGCAAAATCGGCGACGGCAAGATTTTCGTTCTCAGCGTCGACCAAGCTGTTCGCGTGCGCACTGGCGAAACCAACGAAGACGCGCTCTGAAGACGCGGAAACCTAGGGATAAGATTATGACAAACTTCAAGACACTCGCCACTGCAGCAGCGTTGATTTCGCTGCCGTCGCTGGCGTTCGCGCAAGACGCGCCGGGCTTCGACGAGATTGGCCCGTACATCATGACGACCTTGCTGTTCTGTATGGCAGGTTTCCTCGTTTTCTTCATGGCAGCTGGTTTTGCAATGCTCGAAGGCGGCCTCGTTCGTTCCAAGAACGTAACGATGCAAATGACCAAGAACATCGCACTCTTCTCGATCGCGGCCATCATGTACTGGCTGGTGGGTTTCAACACGATGTATCCCGGCGATTTCAATGGCTACTTTGCCATTGGCGGCCAGACGGTACTGGACCCGGTCGGTGTTGCGGCAGCAGACGCTGCACTTGACTATGCGTCCGTGGGTTCGGACTTCTTCTTCCAGCTTGTTTTCGTTGCGGCGACAGCATCGATCGTTTCCGGCGCACTGGCCGAGCGTATTAAACTGTGGCCCTTCCTGATCTTCGTGATCGTACTCACCGGCTTCATGTACCCGATCTCCGGTTCCTGGCAGTGGGGCGGCGGCTGGTTGTCCGAAGCAGGCTTCTCTGACTTCGCGGGCTCTACCGTTGTGCACTCCGTGGGTGGCTGGGCCGCTCTGGCAGGCGCCATCGTGCTTGGTCCACGTCTGGGCAAGTACAAGGACGGCAAAGTCAATCCAATGCCCGGCTCCAACCTTGCGCTGGCCACACTGGGTACATTCATCCTGTGGCTCGGCTGGTTTGGCTTCAACGGCGGCTCACAGCTTGCTATGGGCACTGTGGGCGACGTATCCGACGTATCGCGTATCTTCGCCAACACCAACATGGCAGCCGCTGCGGGTGCTGTGACAGCGCTGATCCTCAGCAACGTCATGTATAAGAAACCTGACCTCACGATGGTGCTGAACGGCGCGCTGGCCGGTCTTGTTTCCATCACAGCTGAACCGCTGGCCCCGACACTGTTTGGTGCGCTCTGGATCGGTGCAGTCGGTGGTATCATCGTGGTTCTCACCGTACCAATGCTCGACAAGTTCAAAATCGACGACGTGGTTGGTGCGATCCCTGTCCACCTGTTCGCAGGCATCTGGGGCACAATTGCGGTGATCTTCTACGGCGACGCAAGCCTGATGACACAGCTGACGGGTATCGTGGCATACGGTGTCTTTACCTTCGTCGCATCGCTGATCGTCTGGTTCATCCTCAAAGCGACCATGGGCATCCGTGTAAGCGAAGAGGACGAGATCAACGGTCTCGACACATCCGAGCTGGGTATGGAAGCGTACCCCGAGTTCGCAAAAGGCTAACCCCTTCCTCCCATTGGGGTGATACTGACCCGGGCGTGAAAGCGCCCGGGTTTTTTCGTCAGTCGCGCCTGCGGGTCATGCATTGGCGAAATGTGTTGTGCGATGCCGTGGCGGCAGGTAGCGTTTGATGCAATTTTAATACGCGCCCCCAACACCAGTATTTTGCGCGATAAACGGGAGATTTTTAGCGGATGGCACCCGAAGGTACGCCAGAGACCAAGTCATTCTACGACAGCGAAGGCTGGCGCAAGCTGGAAGACGGCAACACGGTCGACGGCCATCTTTTTGGGGTAAAAGAAGAAGGGCCACGCCGCCGCGCGATCTATGAACGAAGCTGGTCACGGATCAAGGACTACATGTCATCCCCTCCGAGCGGTGAAGTACTCGAAGTCGGGTGCGGAGGGTCACCCGAACGCCGCATACTCGACCTTTTTGACACTTACACCGGAACGGATTTTTCCACTCAAGGTCTGGACATCGCACGCCAGAAGTTTGCAGACGCTGGAGAAAAGGCGCGCTTTGTGAACGCAGACGCGGTCGCCCTGCCCTTTGAAGACAATACCTTTGATACCGTCTATTCCGCACATATGCTGTACCACATTCTGGATCGGCACGCTCAGGCAGCCGCGCTGGCTGAAATGGTGCGCGTGTTACGCCCCGGCGGCAGCCTTGTGCTGACAACAGCCAACCCGCGACCGCTTTTCTTTCCGGCGCGCGCGGTGATCCGGATTGTCGCCGATACCCCGGGGCTGAACAAGATGGCCAGAAAGCTCAAAGGTCCCTCGCCCATTCCCTACAATCCCGCTAAGCTTAGCTGGTACAAACGACAGCTCAGAGCCTGTTCTGACCTCAGGATCGTTAATCACAGCTTTGCCTCCACACACTTTAACCAAAACGTGACGGAGTACTCGGGCGCAGGGCGCGTTATCTGGTCCTTTTTTGACCGATGTGACGGCAGGTTCCCGAATGCCTCGGCCTATCTGGGCAACTATGTGGTTGTGCTCGCGCGGAAATAGCACGCCTTGCCTCGACGGCTAGATACCCGCATCCACAATCGCCCTGGCCAGCACCGGGATCGTCTGTGCATTCAGACCCGCGATGTTCATCCGGCTGTCCGCGACCATATAGATTCCGTTTTTCTCACGCATGGCGTCTACCTTGTCAGCACTTGTTCCAAGCAAGGAAAACATACCGCGGTGCTGCGCCAGAAACCCAAAGCGGTCCGAGCCCGAGAGTTGCTGCAACTCATCCGCCAATTGCTGGCGCAGGTTCAGCATGCTCAGCCGCACCTCTTCCAGTTCCGCCTGCCAGTCCGCGCGCAGCGTGTCGTCGGTCAGGATCATCGTGACCAGCCGCGCGCCGTGATCCGGCGGGAAGCTGTAGTTCTGACGGTTGAGAAAGTTCAGCGTGTCCTGATGCAGCTTGCGCGCCGCAGCATTCTGACTGATCGCCATAAGCAGGCCCGTGCGCTCGCGGTAGATACCAAAATTCTTGGAACAGCTGGCCGCGATCAGGCATTCAGGAACCGAAGACGCCACCAGCCGCGTGGCTGCCGCATCCTCCTGCAATCCGTCACCAAAACCTTGATAAGCGATGTCGATCATCGGCACCGCACCGGTTTCCAGCAACACCGACACGACCTCTTGCCATTGGGTGATGTTGAGGTTTGCGCCAGTCGGGTTATGACAGCAGCCGTGCAACAAGACCACGTCACCCGGCTTGGCGGTTTTCAGATCGGAAATCATCCCTTCGAAATCGACACCGCGCGTGTCTTCGTCGAAATAGCGGTAGCGCGCGACTTCAATGCCCAGAAACCCGAGGATCGAGATATGGTTGGGCCATGTCGGATCAGAGACAAAGACCCGCGCCTCGGGCCGTGCCGTTTTGATCAACTCAAACGACTGGCGCACAGCACCGGTGCCGCCGGGCGTTGCCACCGCGGCAATCGTGTCGCGCGGCACAGCATCGCCAAGCACCAGATCGATCATCGCATCAGCAAAAGCGGGATCACCGGCCAAGCCGGTGTAGACTTTCGTATCCTGCGTCTCCCAGAGTTTGTGCTCGGCTGCTTTGATGGCACGCATCACCGGCGTCAGGCCGTTTGCATCCTTGTAGACACCCACACCAAGGTCGATCTTTCCGTCGCGCGGGTCTTCGCGGTACATCTGCATAAGCTTCAGAATACCGTCGGCAGGGCGGGGTTGAAGAGCTTCGAACATCATGCTTCTCCTGTCGCTACGGGAACGGTGGGGAACATCCCCCATTCGGCCCAAGATCCGTCGTACAGAGACCACTGATTATGGCCCATACGCTCTAACGCAAGTGCCAGAATGGCCGCCGTGATCCCCGAGCCGCAAGTAGTGATGATCGGCTTGGTCAGATCAACGCCAGCCGCTTCAAAAATCTCGCGGCATTCCTGTGGGGGTTTCATTGTCTTGTCATCGTTCAAAAGCGTTGTGTAGGGCACCGAGCGGGAACCCGGGATATGCCCGGCCCGCAGCCCCTCGCGCGGCTCTGGCGCATCGCCTCTGAACCGGTTTCCCGCACGAGCATCCACGATTACGTGGTCTTTCAGCTTCGACGCAGCAGAAACCTGGGTAACATCCCGAACAAGCTGGTTCTGAAACCTGACGGTCATGTGCCGGTCGCGGACCATCGGCGGCATGTCCTCCACCTCGTGCCCTTCAGCCTGCCATTTGGGAAAGCCGCCGTCCAGCACCGCAACTGTTTCAAAACCCATCAGCTTGAAAAGCCACCAGACGCGCGCCGCAGAAAGCAGACCCGCGCCATCGTACACCACAATCTGGTGCCCGTCGCCGACGCCCATGGCCCGCATCCGCGACATGAACTTTTCAATCGGAGGCGCCATGTGCGGCAAGTCAGACCGCTGGTCCGATATATCGGAGATGTCGAAAAACCGTGCGCCCGGGATATGCGCGGCATCGTATTCGTCTTTGGCATTGCGGCCCGCTTCGGGCAAGTACCACGACGCATCCAGAACACGCAGATCCGGATCCTTCAAATGTGCGGCAAGCCAGCTTGTCGATACAAGCGTTTTCGGATCATCGGCCATCACGGCACCCCCACGGTAGACAACAGTTTCTGCCTAACGCTACGGGATGGAACAGGCAAGCCCGCGAAACGTCGCTGCGTTCCGGCTAGCCGTGATCTTTCATCAAACGGGATTTCTGACGCGACCAGTCACGCTTGGCGGCTGTTTCGCGCTTGTCATGAAGTTTTTTGCCCTTGGCCACGCCCACTTTGATCTTGGCCATGCCTCGATGATTAAAATAGAGCACAAGCGGTACAAGCGTCATACCTTTGCGCTGGGTCGCGTTCCAGAAGTCAGACAGTTGTTTTCGGCTTACGAGCAGCTTGCGCCGGCGTCTTTCCTCATGCTGGAATGTCTTGGCCTGCTTGTAAGGTGCGATATAGCTGTTCACCAGCCAAAGCTCACCGTCTTCGACCGCCGCGTAACTTTCGGCGATGTTAGCTCCACCTTCGCGCAGGGATTTGACCTCGGAGCCTTCCAGAATGATCCCGCATTCCACATCTTCCTCGATCGCGTAATCAAACCGCGCGCGGCGGTTTTCAGCGACAACCTTGTAGTTTGGGTCCGATTTGGAGGATGATTTTACCTGTGCCATGGCGCGGATGTAGGCAGTTTGGCCCAAAGGTGCAAGGCGATGGGCTAGTCGCCAAGCTTTGCATGTACCTCGTCCAGATCAATCTCTCCGACCGGCATCTTATTGGCAGGGTTTTCGAAATCGTATTTGAACAGATCGAAATCCCGCTTGTAGATTTCATAGACCAGATGCATCGACAGATCGTCGAAGTAATCGGCAACTTCATGTGCGCGTTTGGGACCATGCCCTTCGCTTTCATTGAACCTTGGCACGTCTTTCAAAACGACCTCTTTCGGGGTTTCCACCTCCGAAAGCACCGATTGCATGCCGTCGTTAAAGCTTTCCGTCCAGAAGATGTTGTCGTACGTGCCGCCGTTCACGATAAATGTACTGATATGACCCGACATGGCAGACCAGTGAATATCGGGATCCATCGGCTTGCGAAACTTGATGGTGTCGCGCGCGAAAAGAAGAAACCGACGGAAAGATGCGATCTGGTCAAACGGCTCGCTTCCGTCCGCGCCACCTACATCAATCCCGTATTTCTGCACAAGTTGCGGCACAAGGTTGCCGCGATAGCGGTTGCCATTGCGCTGAATACCGCAAATCTTGTCGAAAAATGAACTGAGTATCCGTGTGTAGGGGTTGCGCACGCAAGTGAACGAATAAGAGCGATGATTCAGCACATTCTGGGTGATGGGGTCCTTGCTGTGGTCCAGCGCCCATTTGTGCAACCCGTCCTGCGCGTCATGGATATCGCCATCAAAAAATGCGCCGTGATCAGAGTAGTACATGATCTGGCCAATCGTGGAGCACGCACATTTGGGGACCACGCGATACACCATGCTTTCGCTTTCGGTCATCCAGGTTCCGGGGAAACCCATATACGTCTTCTCCTAGTTTTCCGCATTTGCGGGTCGCATGGGCGGTCGAAGGTCAAAAAAGCAAATAAATGCGGTTTATTCAATTGGCCTTCACCCTTATCAACATAATAAGATTACGCAACTCGAGCAGCAGACATCAGAACATTGGCCAAAATCGCCTATATCCTTCTTTGCCACAAAGATCCCGCTGCCATAATTCGGCAGGCCGAGATGCTGACCGGCGTTGGTGACTGTGTGGCGATCCACTTTGATGCGAATGCCAAACCCGAGGACTACGCCGCAATCCGCGAGGCGCTGATCGGCAACGCCAATGTGACCTTCTCAAGAAAGCGGATCAAATGCGGGTGGGGTGAATGGTCACTGGTTCAGGCGTCTCTGTATGCGCTTGAAGCTGCGGTCGATGCCTTCCCGCGCGCCACGCATTTCTACATGTTGTCGGGCGATTGCATGGCGATCAAAACGGCAGAGTACACGCACGACTATCTCGATCAGCACGATGCCGACTTCATCGAATGCTTCGACTACTTTGAAAGCGACTGGATCAAGACCGGCATGAAGGAAGAGCGGTTGATTTACCGCCACTTCTTCAACGAACGCAAACGCAAGGCGTTGTTTTACAGCGCGCTTGCGGTTCAGCAAAAACTGGGGCTCACACGGGATCTGCCAAAAGACCTGCACATGCGGATCGGCAGCCAGTGGTGGTGCCTGCGGCGGCTGACGGTCGAAAAAGTGCTTGAGTTTCTGCGCGCGCGCCGAGACATCAAACGCTTTTTCGCAACCACGTGGATTCCGGATGAAACCTTTTTCCAGACCATCGTACCGCATCTGATCCCGGAAAGCGAAATCCGAAGCCGGACGCTGACGTTTCTGATGTTCACCGATTACGGCATGCCGGTGACCTTTTACAATGACCACTACGACATGCTGGTCGGGCAGGATTACTTGTTTGCGCGCAAGATCAGCCCCGACGCGACAGACCTCAAACGCAGGCTGGGGTTACTCTATGCGGCGTCGGATGTGTCCTTCACCATATCGGACGAAGGGCCCGGCCTGTTCAAATTCCTGACGGGCCGTGGCAGGATCGGCCGCCGTTTTGCAGCACGGTTCTGGGAAACGGAATCCACTTTGGGCCGCGAACGCGAACTGATGATCGTCGTCTGCAAGAAATGGCATGTCGCAAAGCGTCTTCTGGAACGCATCCGGCAGGTCACAAATTTGCCCGCGATCGAGTATATTTTCAATGAGGAAAGTGCGCCGCTGCCCGATCTGGGGGGCATCCAGAGCTCGTTGGAGAAACGCACGAGACACCGGCGCGCGTTGATGCGGATGCTGTTTGACTACTACGAAACAGACCGCATGGTTGTTTGTATGGACCCCTCCAACATTGAACTGCTCCAGGATTTTGCCGCGGACCGGTCCAAGACCCGGATACTGGAGGTTAACTGTTCTTTCAGCGACGACTATCTGGTCGGTCACGCGATGCGTGTCGGGCTGGCGGGCGAGCAAACCGCGCCGGAAACCTTTGACCGGCTGCTGCCCACGATCCGCAACGACATGGTTTTCGAAAGCGACCGTATAAGAGACGCCGATTTCGACAATCTGACGCGTATCCGCGAGGGGGCTGACCCGGCCGAGAATACATCGGCCTTGTCCGCCTTCCTTTCCGTGGCGCCCGCGACCGCATGGGAAATCGCCACCAGTGAACAATTGTTCTCAGATTAATGCTTTCCAGCAACGGAGCCTAGACAGATGAGCTATGCCTATGACGACCAGAACATTTTCGCCAAGATACTGCGCGGCGAGATACCCAACACTACGGTACTAGAGACGCAACACACACTGGCCTTTCGCGACCTGTACCCCCAAGCACCGACACATGTGCTGGTGATCCCCAAAGGGGCCTATGTCAGCTACGATCACTTCGCCTCCGAAGCGTCAGACGCTGAAATCATAGACTACACCCGCGCCATTGGCGAAGTCTGCCGCCTGGAAGGGGTCGATCTGCCGTCCGGCGACGGGTTCCGACTTATTTCAAATGCTGGTGCTCACGGCGTGCAGGAAGTGCCGCATCTGCATGTCCATATCCTTGGGTCACGCCACATGGGCCGGATGGTCGCCAAAGCCGACTAGCCGGGTCATCTACCGACCTTTGCGCGATGCGAACCAGCGCCTCAGGCTGTTACCCTTTTCAGCGACGGCGTCTTCGGTGGCTTCCCAACTGTCTTGCAGGTCTTCAAGCGCGGGATCGATCCGCGCTTCGCGAAAGCGCCGCCACCGCACCCAAACCCCGTAAAACAGGGCCGCCAAAAGCGTGAGAACCACGCTGTTGACCCATGGGAAGGGTTTGCTGGCCTCTGGGCCGTCCACAGGCCAGATTGAAACCGCATTCGGAAAAATCGACAAAAACTCAAGTCGCCAGCCGTAATGACGTATCGCGACATACTTCGCGTCTGTTGACGTGGAACGCAAGTCGGCGGCTTCGGCTTGCAGATTGGAGGTGTCGAACTTGAAATAGGGTGGCCAGATCCAGCCTGTGTCCTCGTTGCGGTACACCATCACACGGTCACTCGCCAAACGGGTCTGTATAAAGAACACATCGCGCTCGACGGCCTCTGACGAGCTTCCCGCCTCGCCCGAAGACCAAAACAACGCGTTGGCACCGGGGCTTACCCGCTTTTCATAGGTGTCCGTGATCCGAGCTATGTCCACCTGCGGCAAGGTGTAATGCAAAAAGCCGCCAATCAGCAGCCAGAACGCGATGATGAAAACCCATTTTACGTAAACCATGCTCTGCCCCCGTTAACCCATGTTCGTCACATATATAAGGATCGCAAACAGAGCACTCGGCACCACGTAAACGCCCCAGATCAGCTTGCGTTTCAGGGTCGCCTCATAGCTCATAAGCTCTGCGCTGACAAAACTGTCCCGCCGCCCGGGGCCCTGATCTTTTTCCCATTGCGCTTCGAGTTTCTCGCGCTTTGCCGCGCGGGCGTAAAACCACAAACACACAAACACTATGGTCAGAACAATCAGAACCATGCCCATCAGACGTGCGAAAACCACTGGCCAGCCTCTTTTTACACTTGATCCTTATACCATATAGGCGGTCTGTACGGGCTTGCACCCGCAAAGACCGCTTTTTGTGTTATCTTCAGTCGACAACGTTGGCGTCAGGTCCGTAGGGAAAGCCGGTGATGTTCTCGTTCCCGTCTTCGGTAATGACAAGGATATCATGCTCGCGGTATCCGCCCGCCCCCGGCTTGCCGGCAGCAATGGTCAGCATCGGCTCCATCGAAATGACCATCCCGGGTTCTAGAATTGTATCGACGTCTTCGCGCAACTCCAACCCGGCCTCGCGCCCGTAGTAGTGACTAAGCAGGCCGAAAGAATGCCCGTAACCGAAGGTGCGATACTGCAAGAGATCACGTTCAGCAAAGAAAGCGTTGATCCGCGATGTGACATCCGCGCAGGATGCACCCGGCTTCAACAGGCTGATCCCCAGTTCATGCGCGGCCACATTCGCCTCCCAGATTTCAAGGCTTGCCGCGTCCACCGATCCCAGAAACAACGTTCGCTCCAGCGCGGTATAATAGCCCGAGATCATTGGAAAGGTGTTCAGACTTAAGATGTCGCCCGGTTCAAGCTTGCGGCTGGTGACGGGATTATGCGCGCCGTCCGTGTTGAGCCCAGACTGGAACCAAACCCAAGTGTCGCGGTACTCTGCCTCGGGAAACCGTTTGGCGATCTCAAGTTCCATCGCGTCGCGACCCGCCATGGCCACGTCGATCTCTCGCGCGCCTGCCCGGATGGTATCGCGGATCGCATAGCCGCCCACATCCGCAACCGCAGCGCCCTGCCGGATCAGCGCGATCTCTGCTGCAGACTTGTGCATTCGCTGGCGCATTGTGGTCTCGCCGAGATCGACCATTGTCAGCGGAGTAAGATAGTCTTCCATCTTGTCGCGCTGCATCAGGGTCAGATGATCCCCTTCATAGCCCACGATCCGGTTCTTGCCCGTGACCGAGGCGATTGCCCGCCAGTAGTTGTCACGCTGCCAGTCCGTATAGGTGATATTGTCCGCAAAACTCCGCCGCCAAGGTTGTCCTGCGTCAATGCCCGCGCTGATGGTCACGCAATCGGTGTCGGTGACGACCAGACCATAGGGCCGCCCGAACGCGCAATAAACAAAGCCCGCGTAATAGGCGATGTTATGCATCGACGTGAAAACAGCGACCTGCGCCCCCGCAGCCTCCATTCGTTCGCGCAATTCACCAAGACGGCCCTCATACTCTGCCGCCTCGAACGGCAAGGGCGACTTTTCACCGTTGTGGAAACGGTACATGTCTGGGCGGAGATTTGAGTTTTTTGTGGTCATGTCAGACCCTCCTTTTCAGAAAGGTCCCGGCGTTCAGGACATCGCGGCTAATACTTTCGCGAGCGACGCCATCACTCGCAGCCTGCTCTCCTCATTGCCGAAACTGGCCGACCGATCAAGCAGTTTGTGATGTGAGAAACCCTGTCACGTCGCTTTGCGCGTCTTGCAAGGCGTCTATAATGTCAAAATGGTACAGTCCGGCGACAATATCGACCGGAACGCTCCACTCATCTGCCAGCGCTTGCGCCTGCTCGACAAAGACAGGCCGCTCATCCTGCCCGACCCGGATGTGCACCGGCGTGTCCGGTGCGGGTTGCATAACCGGGCTCTCCGCCTCGGCAGCGGCAAGGTCCATCTTGAAATCAGAATTCATCGACGTCTGCAGCAAAGGGCGCAGATCCGCGACCGGCGATATCGGGGCGACGGCTGCGACGCGCGACAAAACATCGGGTGCCAGAACCCCGGGTGCCAGCATACGCGCCACCAGATGCCCCCCCGCTGAGTGGCCCGACAGGCTGAGCGGCAGGCTGTCTCTTGCTGCGATTGCTGTTACGGCTTTGGCAATCTGGTTGGTAATCTCTGCGATGCTCACTGCGGGGCAAAGATCGTACTGTACAAATGCCACGTTCCAGCCGCGCTCAAGCGCCCCTTGCCCCAGGTGGGACCAATAGCTTTTGTCAAACTTCAGCCAGTAGCCGCCATGCACAAAGATCAAAGTGCCCCGCGCGGGCGTTTCCGGCGCAAAAAAGTCGTAGCACTGCCGTGCACTGTCACCATAAGAGACATCAAGCGTCGCGCGCGCGGCATGGCTTTGGCGGAATGCTGCTGCCGCGTCTACCCATCGCTGCGGATACTCAGACGCTTGTGGAATATACGCCGCGTTTGCATAAGCATCATCAAGTAGCATCATGGTCTCCCTGCGCGATGGAACTGGACAATCATTGCCAGAGTTGAAATGGAGACAACAGCACTTTTGGGAGGATGCGTTATGAAAGATTTTCCGGCCACAGACTTAAAGTCACTGCTTAAAGATCCCAGCCTTCTGGAAACCCGCGCCTATGTCAACGGCTCTTGGGTAGAAGGGGAAAATGGCACCTTTGACGTCACGAACCCCGCGCGCGGCGACGTCATCGCCCAAGTCGCGGACCTGAGCCGCGCGCAGGTGGCGGGTGCAATCGCGCAGGCTGAAGCTGCACAGAAGGCATGGGCCCAATGGACCGGCAAGGAACGTGCTGCTGTCATGCGCCGCTGGTTCGACCTGATGATGGAAAACGCAGACGATCTGGCAACCATTCTGACAGCCGAGCAGGGCAAGCCCATCGCCGAAGCCAAGGGCGAAATAGGATACGGAGCCAGCTTTATCGAATTCATGGGCGAACAAGCCAAACGCGTCTACGGTGAAACGGTGCCGGGGCACCAGCGGGACAAGCGGATCATGGTGCTCAAGCAGCCCATTGGTGTCGCAGCTTCGATCACCCCTTGGAACTTCCCCAATGCGATGATCACCCGCAAAGCAGCACCCGCGCTGGCAGTCGGCTGCGCTTTCGTGGCCCGCCCGGCAAAAGAAACTCCGCTGTCTGCCATTGTCATGGGTGTTCTGGCCGAACGCGCCGGCGTCCCGGCCGGTGTCTTCAATGTCGTGACGTCTTCGTCCGCGTCAGAGATCGGTAAGGAGTTTTGCGAAAACTCCGGTGTGCGCAAACTAACCTTTACCGGGTCCACCGAAGTGGGGCGCATTTTGCTGAAACAAGCCGCCGATCAGGTCATGAAATGCTCGATGGAGCTGGGCGGCAACGCGCCCTTCATCGTGTTTGACGACGCTGATCTGGATGCCGCCGTCGAAGGTGCGATGCTGTGCAAATTCCGCAACAACGGCCAGACATGCGTCTGCGCAAACCGCATCTACGTGCAAGCGGGTGTCTATGATGCCTTTGCCGAAAAGTTGAAAAAAGCTGTGGAAGAGCTCAAGATCGGCGATGGTTTAAACGAGGGCGTTACCACAGGCCCGCTTATCAATGCCGAAGCAGTGGACAAAGTGGTCGAGCACCTGAACGACGTGGTCGACAACGGCGGCAGCATTCTGACCGGCGGCAAGCCACACGGGTTGGGCGGCAGTTTCTTTGAGCCAACGGTTGTCACCGGTGTCACGCAGGACATGAAGGTGGCTCAGGAAGAAACATTCGGCCCACTGGCGCCGCTTTTCAAGTTCGAAGATGAAGATGAAGTGATCGCTATGGCAAATGACACGATCTTCGGGCTTGCATCCTATTTCTATGCCAAGGACCTGTCACGCGTTTACAAAGTGGCCGAAGCGCTGGAGTACGGGATCGTCGGTGTGAACACCGGCATCATCTCAACCGAGCTCGGGCCCTTCGGCGGCGTAAAGCAATCCGGTCTGGGCCGCGAGGGATCGCACCACGGAATCGAAGACTATCTGGAGATGAAATACATCTGCATGTCGGTCTAAGACTGCCAAAATGGCATGTGGAAGGGTCGCGATTTCGCGACCCTTTTTACTTTCTTTCCCATAATATCAATGCGGTAAGATATTTTTGTGAACAATGTTCATTTTTTTCATTGACGGGCAGGCCATCACTTTCTACCTATTATGAACATTGTTCACAAAAGGAGAACCACAATGCTTATCCGTTCAGCCCTCTTCGGTCTTGCACTCGCAGCCACCGCAACAGCAGCCTTTGCAGGGCCTTCTGGTCAACACTCTGCCGAGGCCACGTATCACTCTGGCGAAGCGGCCAGCCATGCCGGCGCCGCCGCTGTTTCGGGCGTCGCAACCGTGGCGGCCGTTCCAATCGTCGCTGTTGGGTCAGCCATCGCCATCACCGGCGAGGTGCTCGAAGAAGTGGGTACCAGCACCATCGCCACCGGCTCAGAACTCAGCCAGGTTGGCCGCCCGCACCAGACCATCAACATCACCGTGATGCCTAACGCAGCCCCCACTCTGGACTGATCTTGCCCTAAAGGAGAAAAATCATGACTGGATTTCTGAAAGCCATCGCGCTTGCGCTCACCATAGCCCTGCCCTCGCTGGCCCTTGCTGGCAGTGAGCAGGCCACAACGCCGACCCTGCCCCGCGCCGAGGTGAAAGAATTCGCCAGTGCCCTTGAACAGGATCTTGCATCTCGGGGCGCCCATGTGGCCATCGTGGCGCGCGTGGGACGTGACCGCAGCACCTTGCCTGCGGGTATCGAATACACCCATGTCGCCTATTGGGTGTATTCACAAATCACCCGCGCAGACGGCAGCAAACACAAAGGTTACAGGGTCTATAACCTGTATCAGCAGGCAGACGACGGCACTGTCAGCCGCCTTGTTCAGGACAGCCCGAAAGATTTTTTCGCAGGTGCCTATGCCCTCGACGCGGGTGTGATCGTCCCGGATCAGCGCCTACAGAAGAAACTGCTCGGCGTCATTGCAAGCCCCACCTACGCGGAGTTGCATAACAGCCAGTACGCGGTACTGGCCAACCCACGAAACACCACATTCCAAAACTGCACGGAACACACGCTGGATGTGCTGATGGCAAGCCTCTATGACACGCGCGAGACGGCTCAGATCAAGGCGAACATTACGGCGCATTTCGACCCGCAGCCGGTCAAAATCGGCGGGGTCAAGCGCCTATTCGCCCCAGCCAAATCAGCAGCTCTCACCACCACGGATCACGGGTCGCGCATCGAAACCGCAACGTTCAGTTCCATTGCGCGCTTCATGGCAGGCTACGATCTGTCAGATCAGATTTACCGGTTCACCCCGAAGGGCGCGCAGGCGTTCTGAATTTGACAATGGCGCGCGGCTCGCCCAGATACGGAGATCATGAGCACACAGGCAAAACTTTCGCGTCGCGACCGAAATCTCGCTGATATCCGCAACCGCGCGACAACCGTGGCAGAACGCATCGTCCTCGAAAAAGGGGGCGGTGCGCTCAGCGCGCGCGGCCTCGCAAACGAATTGGGGATATCGGTTGGCTCTTTGTACAATGCCTTTGGTGATCTGGACGGTGTCGTGCGCGCGGTCAACGCTCGCTGTGCAGACCGTCTGGCCCAGGCGCTGCGCGGCGCTTTGAAAACCGCACCAGACACACCGCGCGGTAGGGTCATCGCCATTGGCGAGGCCTATTTCGATTTTGCCCATGCAGAGCCGCGCAGGTGGTACATGCTGTTTGAACGGGACAGTGACCTGCAACTGGACTTCAAAACCACCGAACTGCAGGAGGGGTTACTGGAAATGCTTATCCGCGCCGGCGACGGCGACCCTACAAACGAACAGCACCGGCAGTTTTTCCTGTTGCTTTGGGCATCAGTCCACGGCCTTGTGTCACTCGCCTGCAGGCCCAGTATCGTGATGATCCAGCCGGAAGTGGCGCGTCAGTACATGCATGATCTGATCGGTGCGGCGTTCCGCAACTTTCCCGAAACGGCTCCGCCCCCCGGCGAAGGCTGACAAGGGCTGCGCGGATGCAGCCCCTGTCTGATCTGATGCGCATCAGGCCGCGTTTGCCTGATCCGCCGACCATTTGTTTTTGGCAAAGGCCGCATCCACATCCGTCGATGCGATATGGTTCGTGTAGTTTGACAGCACCTTAAGCGCAGTCGCCAACACGACCTCCAGAACCGTCTGCTTGGTGTATCCCGCCGCAATCAACGCGCTGACATCCGCATCCGTCGGCCAACCGCGTGTCTCGTTCACCACGATGGAAAACTGACGCAGCGCTTCTAGTTTCGCATCCGCTATCGGGCTGTTGTTGCGCAGTGCTTCGATCACGTCATCGGGGACGCCAGCGCCTTGCGCGATGGTTGTATGGGCCGCCATACAGTAGGTACAGCCATTCAGACGGTTGTTGGTCATCAGGATGATTTGCCGTTCTGTTTCGCTTAACGCGGTTTTCCCCACGATGCCAGCAAGGGTCATGTAACCTTCGAGCAGCGCAGGCGCCTCTGCCATCGTGCCCAGCAGGTTTGGAACAAAGCCATAGTTTTTCTGGGCGCCTTCCAGCAGCGGTTTGGCCGCTTCGGGGGCGGTCTCAACAGTATGTGTTGCAAAGTCGGTCATCGGTGTCTCCTTCAGAGATGCATTGTTTATACCATTCGGTATGAACAATGAGATAGGGTGTATGAACCAATCGGTCAAGACCATGAGCGGCTTTTATTGAACGATTGGTATAAACTCCCTATATATGTATCTGCAGACTATCGCAGAAAGGCCAGTCATGCCCTGGGAAAAGACGTTCGATATCGACAAAGCGACCGACAAAGCGACCGAAGTGTTTTGGAAAAAAGGCTATGAGGCCACGTCCATGGCAGATCTCATCGACGCGATGCAGATCAATAAAGGAAGCCTTTACAATGCCTTCGGCTCAAAGAAAGCGCTTTTTGACCGTGCTTTGGCGCGCTACGACCAGCAAAACCGCGCCGCCAAAATCGCGATGCTCAGACAGTGGGACGATCCCGTGGCAGCGATCCGGGCACTTTTTGACGGTCTGATTGATGAGGCACGGGGCGATCCCCGCAATATGGGCTGCTTCATCATAAACACGGCCCAGGACTTGCCGAACCAACCGCCCGAAGTGGCCGAAACGGTGCGACAATCCCTCGGCGACATCGAAAGCTTTTTCCACGAGATGATCGAGAAAGGTCAGGCAAAGGGCCAGATCCCCGCGACGGTTGAAGCCCGCACCACGGCGCAGGCGCTTCTTTCGATGCTGGTCGGTCTGCGCCTTTTGGCACGTGGTGCTGCCGGCATACCCGCGCTTGAAGCTATTCGCGATGGGGCCCTTCGATTGGTCGAGAATGCCTGACAAAAAGGGGCGCACCCCCATGGATGCACCCACTATCGACTGTTCCGTGACTTAGTTGACGGCTTTGGTGTCAACCACGTCTTTTTCGATCTGCTTGGTCGATGAAATCGATATTTGGCGAGGTTTCAGCGCTTCGGGCACCTCGCGGACGAGTTCGATATGCAACATACCGTCCACATGGCTTGCACCCGTCACCTGCATGTGGTCCGCCAGATGGAAGCGACGCTCAAAGGCGCGGGTTGCGATACCACGGTGCAGATAGCTGCGGTCGCCATCGTCATCCGCTTTGCGTGCCGAAACGATCAATGCGTTCTCGCGCACCTCAACAGAGAGATCGCTTTCAGCAAAGCCGGCAACCGCGATCGAGATCCGGTACGCATCATCGTCCAGTTTTTCGATGTTGTATGGGGGATAAGAAGGTTGTGTACCCTCGTTTGTCAGCACCCGGTCCATCAGGTCGGCGATCTGGTCAAAGCCAACAGTGGCACGGTACAGGGGGGCAAAATCTAAACTACGCATCAGTGTATCCTCTTCATTGAGCGATAAGGTTTCAGGCACTCCGCACATCGGACGTACCCTGTTTCTCAGGTGCCAGAGCCCTTTCAAGGCACTCCGACACTGTCAATGTGGGTAGGATTTTCGCGTGTTCAAGACCCTCAGGGCTTGACGAATTTGGCGCCTCCTGTACTGCCAGCCGAACCGACAGAGACGCGCTTGGCCCGGGCAAGAGGCTTTTCCTTATTCGCCCACATCTGGTGGCGCAACTGCGCTACCACATCAGGCAGTGTCATCCCCAACGCAACCTTGCGGCCGCGAATATTCGCCATCCCAGAGATCACCGAAACGATCTGCCCACGCCCGTTCCGGTGGCTGAAAACAGGCGATCCGGACGATCCGAACGTCACGTCACAGTCCATGAACATGATGTCTTCCTGCGTGCGTTCGACCTGACACACATCCTGCCGCGACGGCAGGCTTTCACGCGCACGCCCATAAGACACGACGCTGACCGGCCCGCTGGAGACGATGGATTGGTGCAGCACAAAGGGATCCAACTCATGCGTCGGGATAGGTTTTGCCAACCGCAGAAGGGCGACATCATACCGGATGTTGTTCGGTCCGATGTTAGAGCGTGGATTATAGCCAGGGTGCGCCTCGATCTGGACAACCGCACGCGAGGCCGCCGTCTCACCATTTCGGTACCCCGCCCTAAAGGTCAGCGTTTTAGGGTCCAGCAACGCATCGCTTTTGCGGTCGTACACACAATGCGCGGCGGTCAGAACCAGTTCCGGCGCAATCAGCGTGCCGGTGCAAAACCCCGAGCCTTTCGCGTCCAGTCGGCCCACAGCCTGCCAGACGCGCGCATCATTCTCTGCAGTCATGCCGCGCAAACCGGTCGTCTTCTGCTGCGCAACACCCGGCTGCGCGACGCATATCGCACAAAGCACAATGAGTTTTGCAAACGCAGTGCGCATATCAGTCCTCCGGCTTCACAAACTTCGCACCAGAACTGCCGCGGCCATCTCCAATGCCGACGCGTGACGCGACAGGCACATGACCCTCCTGACGGTCCAGTTCCGCCTTCAGGTGTTTCAGTGGTGCATCCAGATCGGTGCCCAGTGACACCTTCTGCCCGTCAATCTCTGCCTTCGCCGACACAACTGACACGATTTTCGCGCGCCCACCGGTAAAGCTGAAGATCGGCGCTCCGGAAGACCCGAAATCAACCGAACAAGAGGTGATCAGCACACCCTCCTGCTGCCCGAGCACCTCGCACACTTCCTGCAATGATGGCGCATTCGACCGGTCGCGTGCATAGCTGACAACACCAACGCGGTCGCCCCGCCCCGGTCGCGCAGATGTGCCGAACGGTTTGACGGTTGTGTTCCGGATCGCATGATCCAACTCCAGCAGTGCGACGTCGTTGCGCACCCGATCCGAAGATACATCTTCGCCAAAAGTATACTCAGGATGCACCGCAATCCGGCGCACACGTCTGTAAGCCGAGGCCCGCCCGTTGCGCCAGCCGGCCAGAAACTCCACGTTTTCATGATTGATCTGGCGGCCGGAGTCCTTGCTATACAGGCAATGCGCAGCGGTAAGCACCAGATTGGGCTCGATCAAAGCGCCGGTACAAAAGCTGTTTCCGCCAATGTTCAGCCTGCCCACAGCTTCCCACGGGCTCGCATCAACGCCGCTCTGCAAAGACCGCAAAACGGCATCCTGAGCGATAGCTGCGCCCGCCAGAACCCCGCCAAGGGTAAAAATTGCCATCCAGTACCGCACAGATCATCCCCTCGTAATTCCTCTCGGAACTACATCGGGGATGCGGCGAAAATAGGGCCTTTATTCAGCGAAATCCGTCATTTTGGTTAACGCAGAATCGGGATTTCGGGCGCGCGGGTGTATCCGGCGTCCAATGCGGGTGGTTTCGGCCCGCCTGTCGCCCAGTCCAGCAACTCAACGCTATGCACAATAGGCACGTCCGTCCCGCCACCGATTTGCATCATGCAGCCGATGTTTCCCGCTGCAATGACATCCGGGTTCTTGGCCTCCAGCGTCTGAACCTTGCGCGCTTTCAACTGTTTGGAGATCTCCGGCTGCATCAGATTGTAGGTACCCGCTGATCCGCAGCACAGATGCGGGTCGCTCGGCTCCACGATAGTAAAGCCCGCCCGCTTCAGCAGGTCTTTGGGAAAAGTTTTGATCTGCTGGCCGTGCTGCAGCGAACAGGCCGCATGATAGGCCACAACCATCTCTTTGTCGGTGCCTTCGGGAAACTCCAGCTTCATCAGTACCTCAGAAACGTCCATTGCCGCCGCCGACACGCGCGCCGCATCCTCAGCCAGTGACGCGTCATTGCGGAACATATGGCCGTAGTCCTTGACAGTGGTACCGCAGCCGGAGGTGTTGATAACGATTGCATCAAGCCCACCGCCATCCATCTCAGCCGCCCACGCCCGGATGTTTTTGGCCGCTGTCGCATGGCTTTCCTCGGTCTTGCCCATGTGATGGGTGAGCGCACCGCAACACCCGGCTCCTTCCGCCACCACAACGTCACAGCCCAGCCGTGTCAGCAGGCGAATTGTGGAATCGTTGATATCGGTGTTCAGCGCCTTTTGCGCACAGCCCGTCATAAGCGCCACTCGCATTCGCTGCGGTCCTTCCGACGCAAAGGTCTGCGGATCATCATTGCGGCTGACCGGCGGGATGTTCTTTGGCGCCATCTCAAGCATGGCCCGCAGCCGCGCATCCGGCATCAGCGCGGCAAATGGCCGGCCAATTTTGGCCCCGAGCAAAGCCACGCGAAACCGCATCGGATAGGGCAGAATTCGTGCAAGTATCCAACGCAGCGCCCGGTCGCTGAATGGGCGCTTGTAGCGCTCTTCGATATACTCGCGGGCATGATCGACAAGGTGCATGTAATGCACGCCGGACGGGCAGGTTGTCATACAGGCAAGGCAGGATAGGCAGCGGTCGATATGTTTGACCGTCTTGGCATCCGGATCACGGTCGTTCTCCAGCATATCCTTGATAAGGTAGATACGGCCGCGCGGGCTGTCCAACTCATCCCCCAGCACCTGATAGGTGGGACAGGTCGCGGTGCAAAACCCGCAGTGCACACAAGACCTCAAGATTTCGTTGCTCCGGGCAATCGACGGATCTTCAAGCTGCTTTTCGGTAAAAGTCGTCTGCATTACATCTCTCCGGCCGACACCGGCTCCATCAATCCACGATTCAGGATGCCGCGTGGGTCAAAACGCGCCCGCAATCCGGCTGAAAGACGCTCAAGCCCAGCGCTTTGAGGCTGGAACACACCCAATGCTTGACGGGTCTCCCGGTCCGCGCGCACCAGCGTGGCATGCCCCTCAAAGGCCCCCAACCGCGCGCGCAAGTCACTCCCACGCGGCATCCGGACCCAGATCAACCCACCACCCCAGTCAAAGTACCACCCGCTGGCCCCAGAGGCCGCAGCCAGCGTCGCAGCCTCGGAAGGCTTGCACGACACACGCCAGACATCGCCTTCCAACTCCTCCATTTCCGATACATCACGGACACTCTCCCACAAACGTTCCGACATGTCCCGACATGCCACTTCCATATCTGCCTGGGTCTCTGCGAGCAGATCCTTCAACGCGTCAATGCGGTACTTCACAGACGCCTCGAACCCCTCCAGACGCAACAAAGTGACCGGCGTCTGCTTATCAATCTTCGCACAATGCGCCGCCCCCGTAACCTCATAAGGAGACGCCATCGCCCGCGACATCGCCCCCACCGCCTGCGCATCCGACAGATTGCGCAACATCAACGTCGCCTGCGTTTCAGGGATCGGCAGCACCTTCACGGACACTTCAGTCAATACGCCCAAAGTGCCGAAAGACCCCGACATCAACTTGACCAGATCATACCCGGTTACATTCTTCATCACGCGGCCACCATTCTTGACAACCTCGCCGGTCCCGTCCACGAACCGTACGCCCAGCGCATAGTCCCGCGCCGCGCCCCCCTGAATGCGCCGCGGCCCGCTGACATTGGCCGCAATCACCCCCCCAAAGGTCGGGCGGCCCTGCGTCCGCAACAATACACGATGGTCCATCGGCTCAAAAGCCAACCGCTGCCCCTCCTTGGCAAGCACGCGGTCAATTTCCTCAACCGGCGTTCCAGCCTGCGCCACAAGCGTCAAGGCACCGGGCTCATAAAGCGTGATGCCCGACAGACCTGCAACGCTCACCGCGTTGCCCTCTGGCGCCATCCCACGCGTCCCACCCCCTTCAACCGATAAGGGGCCATTGGCCGACTTGATGAGATCAGCCAAGGCTGCTTCGCTATCAGGTTTCATCATTTCTTTGGTCCAAAATATCCTGGGGGAGCGCGCAGCGCGGGGGCAAAGCCCCGCCACGCCCGGTTTTATTCCGCCGCGACCGCAATCTCGCGACGCGAACGGGAGACAGACAACGGGAACACCTTGGCAGGGTTCAGCAGCCACCTGGGGTCGAAAACGTCCTTCACCGACATCTGTGCCTCGAGATCGGCCGGCGCATACTGATACGCCATCAAGTCCCGCTTTTCGATCCCGACACCATGCTCGCCCGTCAGACACCCGCCCGCTTCGACACACAGCTTCAGAATCTCCGCCCCGAATGCCTCGCAAAGCTCCAGATCACCGGGTTTATTCGCATCAAACAGGATAAGCGGATGCATGTTGCCGTCACCTGCGTGAAAGACGTTGCCGACCTTAAGCCCGAACTCCTCTGACATCTCCCCGATACGGCGCAGCACAAATGGCAGGGACGACACGGGAATGGTGCCATCAAGGCACATGTAATCGTTGATCTGGCCCATGGCACCAAAGGCCGACTTCCGACCCAGCCAGATTTTCGCGCTCTCATCGGCAGATTTGCTTTCGCGCAACTCCACAGGGTCATGTTTGCGCGCGATCTCCATAATCAGTCCAAGCTGGTGGTCGATCTCCGCTTCCGAGCCCTCCACCTCAACAATCAACAAGGCCTCGCACATCGGATACCCTGCCTTGGCAAAGGCTTCCGTGGCCTCGATACAAGGCCGGTCCATAAATTCGATCGCCACCGGCAGAACACCGGCCTTGATGATATCGCTGACACACGCACCCGCAACTTCATTGTCATCAAATCCCATCAAAACGGGCCGCGCGCCTTCGGGCTTAGGCAGAATTCGCAACGTGGCCTCGGTCACGACACCCAATTGCCCTTCGGACCCGCAAATCAGACCCAGCATGTCCAACCCGCCCGAATCCATGTAGGCGCCGCCAATCTCGACAATCTCACCATCCATCATCACCATCTTGACGCCCATCAGGTTGTTGGTCGTCACACCGTACTTGAGGCAATGCGCGCCGCCTGAATTCATCGCGATGTTCCCCGCAATTGCGCAGGCCAACTGGCTCGACGGGTCCGGCGCGTAGAAAAATCCGTCCTGCTCCACCGCGCCGGTCACACTCAGGTTCGTGCGTCCGGTCTGCACCCGGATGTACCTGTCGGCATAGTTGGTCTCGATCACGTCATTCATGCGCGCCACGCCCAGAATGACGCTGTCCGCTGTCGGCAAGGCGCCCCCAGCCAGCGAAGTACCGGAACCGCGCGGCACGACAGGCACGCCTTCTTCATGGCAAATACGCAAAACCGCCGCCACTTCAGCCGTGCTCGCAGGCAGCACCGCCGCCATCGGAGGACACTTGTAAGCCGTCAGCGCATCGCACTCATAGGCGCGGGTTTCGCGCTCATCGTGAATCACCGCATCAGATGGCAAAACCTGCTGAAGTCGTTCGACCAAACGGGTTTTTCGCGCAAGCACCGCTGCGTCAGGAACCGGCATTTCCATAATTATCCCTCCATTTGGTAAACTATTATTACCAATTTACCCCATTGGCAAGAATAATCCGACCTGCCATGCGTAACGCCATGACGATGATAGACCGATTTGCCCTGTTTTCGACGTTGGATGTTGCTGCCGTAGCACTGCTGTTCGTGCTATGGCTGGTGCTTGGATGGCGTATTGAACATCCCGGCACGCGGCATCCATCCACCTCATTGCTGATGGCAGAGTACCGTCGCGAGTGGATGCGCGAAATGGTGACCCGCCAGCCAAGAGTGTTCGACGCACAAATCCTCTCTACCCTGCGACAAGGCACAACCTTTCTCGCCTCCACCTGCGTCATCGCTTTAGGCGGCACGCTTGCGCTGATTGGCAATGCCGAACGCCTTTCCGGCGTCGCCGACGATATCGCCAGCGTAAGCCAACCCGCCATCATCTGGGAAATCAAACTGCTCGTGCCTGCACTGCTTCTGACCAATGCTTTTCTCAAGTTCATCTGGTCGAACCGGCTTTTCGGCTATTGTTCGGTCCTGATGGCGGCGGTGCCCAACGATGTGGCGCACGAAAAAGCATACCACCGCACGGATCAGGCCGCCGAACTGAACATCACCGCCGCGCGCAGCTTCAACCGCGGCCTCAGATCAGTCTATTTTGCCCTTGCTGCAGCAGCCTGGCTCATTGGCGCATGGGCGCTTGCCGCGGCAGCTGTGGCAACCAGCATTGTGATCTGGCGCCGCGAATTCGCCTCACACTCTCGTAAAATTCTTCTGGATGCTTAACCTCATGAACATGATCCGACACATGCTTTTCATACCCCTCACTATGGCACTGATGACTGCGGCCGGCATCGCTGCCGCAGACTCTCCGAAAATCGACAATGTTTCGGCCCGCCAAGCAGCAGACGGGACATGGCGTTTTGACGTGACCATATCGCATCCGGATACCGGCTGGGATCACTACGCTGATGGATGGCGCGTGCTGGACATGGAGGGCAACGAGTTGGGCATGCGCGTGTTGCATCACCCTCATGTAGAGGAACAACCCTTCACACGGTCGCTTTCAGGCGTGCGCATCCCCGCAGGCATCACGCAGGTGCAGGTACAGGCCCGCGAGACGCCAGCAGGCTGGAACGCGCAGACGACCACGGTTAACTTGCGCTGAGTAGGTACCGCGAAACGCAAACCGGGTCGAAAATGGCCCATGTTTCAGGTGGTTCCGGGCCATGCGCACCGCAGTTGGGCACGAAGGACAGCGCCTAGACACGGTGATAGGGCGCGCCCGCAAGGATCGACGCGGCCCGGTAGAGCTGTTCGCACAGCATGACCCGCGCCAGCATGTGAGGCCAGACCATCTTGCCGAAAGACAGCGCAAAACCAGCCTCCGCCCGCAGCGCAGGATCAATACCATCGGCTCCGCCAATCACACAGGCCAGATCACCACGCCCCTGATCCCGCCACCCGGCCAGACGGGCAGCAAACTCGGGCGAGCTTTCCACGCGCCCGCGCTCATCCATCACAGCCAGAAGGGCACCTTGCGGAAGAGCACGCCGGATCACATCGGCCTCGGCCGACATTCCCCCACCTTTGCGGTCCTCGACTTCGATCATCCGCGCAGGTCCTAGACCCAGCGCACGGCCAGTGCGGTCAAATCTGGTGATATAGTCGTCAACAAGGTCCTTCTCCGGCCCGGCACGCAAGCGCCCGACCGCGATGATATGCACACGCATGGTGCCTCCCTTGCACGTGGCGCGCTTTAGTGCGCGGTGGCCTCAGCGCCCACAGGTTGCCACATCTTTTCCAGCTGGTAGAACTCACGCACCTCGGGCCGGAACACATGGACGATCACATCGCCTGTATCGATCAGGACCCAATCGCCGGTATCCTTGCCTTCGGTCTTGGAAACGATCCCGTATGTATCCTTGACCGTCTGCGCGAGCTTTTCCGAAATCGCAGACACCTGTCGGGTGGACCGACCGGAACAGATGACCATAAAGTCGCCAATCTCGGTTTTACCGCGCAGATCGATCTGCACGATTTCCTCGGCCTTGTCATCATTCAGAGATTTCAGGATCGTCGCCAACAACTGGTCGTTTGTGGCTGTTTCGGTTGCGGCAGACATTACCGCAGCCTCGGTATGCACAGCTTTTGCTGCATCAGCATGCATTGACAGGACATTGTCCTCCTTAAAACGCGCCGCCAGACCCCCGGCGCTGGGGATAGACCAAAAATAACAATATGCTTGCAACAATTCAATGACAGCTTGGAAAACGCACCGTTCGCATGTGGTGCCGCGCCTAATTAGGCCGCAAAGCGCTCCTGATGCGTGCCGTCCCATGCCGCACGCCACGCGGCATCTATCTCGGCCAGCGCGGTGGCGTCAAAGCTGTGGGCTTCCTGCCAGTAACGCCCGGTGGGCACAAAGTAACCCAGTGCGTCCTCGCGGCTGATAATGGAACCGGCCGCTGCAGGGTCCGGCAGACGTCCGGTCAGGTGCCGCAGGTGCGCCGCTGGCGCACGCTCGAACAGCAGCTCGCTTGGACCCTCTGACAGGTTGACACAGCGGCAGTGCTGCGCCGCTGCGATCAGCCCAAGGCGGGCAGATTTTGCGCCCAGATCGCGCAGTGTCACGTCAGCCCGTAGTGGATCGGCGGTCCCTTTGCCATAAAAATGGGTGGGCCCGGACGCGGGGTAGACCATGTCGCAACCCATAAAGGCCATCACCTTCGGGCGCAGCGCATGCAGCGCCCAATACGCAGCCGTGAAAGCCATCGTGCCGCCGGCAAAGACAAACCCACCGTAAGCATTCTGCGTCGGCACGAACTGCTCCGCCTCGATCAGGCGCTGGCCAGGAAGGCGCTCTGTCGGCCTGCGGTCTTCGGGGAAATCCTCGGGAAAGACCAGATCATCCCAATCGGGACGCACACGCCAGGCATTGTTGATGGCAACGATCCTGTCGAACCGGCTGCGCGGCCAGTCCTGCGCCGTCACGGCATTCGGGCCGCTGCCAAGGATCAGGACAATATCGGTTTGCTGCGCCATAGCCGCGCCTTTTCTTACTTTGCGTCCTGCTACATAGCCTGCACGCCCGACCCGGCAAGGCCGCAAACGCTATTGCGTCTCATCCTCCAACAGCCGCACCTCGCGCTGCGGGAAGGGGATAGAGATGTTGCTGGCCTGAAAGGTATCCCAAAGCGCAAGGTAAACATTGCCGCGAATATTGGTCAGCCCCGCCGTGGGATCCCTGATCCAGAACCGCAGAATGTAGTCCACCGAACTGTCACCAAAGCCCACGATGTGACACACTGCCCGTTTTGGCGGACCCAGCACGCGGTCCACGCCCGAGGCCGCCTCCACCGCCAGTCGCCGCACCTCATGCGGGTCACAGCCATAAGACGTCCCGAAATAGATATCGAGCCGCACATATTCGTCGGAATGCGACCAGTTCACAACCTGACCGGTAATCAGGTCCTCGTTGGGTATCAGGTATTCGCGTCCATCGCGCGTCACCACACTGACATAGCGTGCGCCCAGACTGTTGATCCAGCCAAAAGTCTCGCCCAGACTGATAACGTCGCCGGGCTTGATCGACTTGTCGAGCAGGATGATAACACCGGAGACAAGGTTCGATACGACCTTCTGCAGACCGAAGCCAAGACCGACGCCGATAGCACCCGACAGCACAGCAAGCCCCGTCAGGTCCAACCCCAGCGCGTTGATACCCGCGAAAAACGCCAGACCGTAAAAGATCACCTGCACAGCCTTGACGGCCAGCACCTGCATCGAGGGGCTGATATCCTCGTTTTGGCTGATGCTCGCGGCTGTCGCCTTGCTGACAAAACGCGCCGCCGTGAAGAACACCGCAATCAACACCCCCGCGGTCAGGAGCGTCAGCAGCGAAATCCGGTACTCGCCAATGCTGATCCCAATCCCGTCGAGAAAGGCGGATGCCTCATCCCCCAGCCCGATCAACTGGAACGTGGCGAAAATCCACAGCCCCCACAAAACGAATTTTCGCAAGGTCTTGTTGCGGATCAAACGCCCCAGAAAACCAATCACGGCCCAGACCGCAACCAGCGTGGCCGCCAGTCCTATAAGATAGGACCGCGACGGCCAGGTGACCTGTTGCATTACCTGATACACGGCGCCGGCAATCAGGGCGAAGAGGATCACGCCCAGCCGCCGTTTGATCTGAACGATCACGCGCAACTGCCACTTGGCCCAACCTTCGCGCGCGCGCACCCGCTCGTCCAGGAGCGCCCCCAGACGATGGTGTAGCAACCACGCGATCGCCGCAATGACAAGCAGAATGATAATCTGGTTTTGCCGCCACCCCGGCGTCGCGATACCCGCGATAAAGGCGGTGACAAGATGCCATATCTCGTCTGCCGACATCAAAACGGTCTCAAAATCCTGCGACTGGTTTTCCATGCCCCCACCGTGGCACAGGCCCAAACCGGCCACAACCGGAACGCACATACCGCGTCACCGCTTTTATGTGTGGCTTGCCAGAAATCTGCAGACCCGATAAGACCTGCGGCATGTCCATGTGCGCCCAAAAAAGAATCGACCTTGGCGACCGCGTGCGCCTGAACGAACGCTTCTTTGGCGCGACCCATACGGTGTTGGCGCGCCTATAACCCGCCGCCATTTGCAAAGACCCTTATCGCTATTCAAACACGGGAGAGGACCAATGTCCCCCAAAACGCTCTATGATAAAATCTGGGACGCTCACGTTGCCCACGAAGCCGAAGACGGCACCTGCCTGCTTTATATCGACCGCCACCTTGTGCATGAGGTGACATCGCCCCAGGCATTCGAAGGCCTGCGCATGACGAACCGCAAGGTACGGGCGCCGGAAAAAACCATCGCCGTGCCGGATCACAACGTCCCGACCACCGCTGGCCGTGAAGACCCTTCGAACATGACAGAGGACAGCGCCATTCAGGTGGCGGCGCTTGACAAGAACGCCAAGGATTTCGGGATCCACTACTATCCCGTGTCCGACATCCGTCAGGGCATCGTGCACATCGTCGGCCCCGAACAGGGTTGGACCCTGCCGGGTATGACCGTCGTCTGCGGTGACAGTCACACGGCGACCCATGGAGCTTTTGGCGCGCTGGCACATGGCATCGGCACCTCAGAAGTCGAACATGTTCTTGCGACGCAAACGCTGATCCAGAAAAAATCTAAAAACATGAAGGTCGAAATCACCGGCAAACTGCGCCCCGGTGTGACAGCCAAGGACATTACCCTCAGCGTGATCGGGGCCACAGGCACCGCGGGCGGCACGGGCTATGTGATCGAGTATTGCGGCGAAGCCATTCGCGATCTCAGCATGGAAGGGCGGATGACCGTCTGCAACATGGCCATCGAAGGCGGTGCACGCGCCGGTCTGATTGCACCGGATGAAAAGACCTATGAATACTGCATGGGTCGCCCCCACGCGCCGAAAGGCGCACAGTGGGAAGCCGCAATGAACTGGTGGAAAACGCTGTATTCCGACGATGACGCCCATTGGGACAAGGTCATCACGATCAAAGGCGAAGATATCGCGCCGGTCGTGACATGGGGCACCTCGCCAGAGGACGTGCTGCCGATCACCGCGACCGTACCTGCGGCCGACGACTTTGAAGGCGGCAAGGTGGGTGCAGCGCAACGTTCACTCGACTACATGGGTCTGACGCCGGGCATGCCGCTTTCCGAGGTCGAGATCGACACGGTCTTCATAGGCTCCTGCACCAACGGGCGCATCGAAGATCTGCGCGCCGCGGCGGCGATCCTGAAGGGCAAGAAAAAGAAAGACGGCCTGCGCGCCATGGTCGTACCGGGCTCCGGTCTGGTCCGGGCTCAGGCAGAAGAAGAAGGGCTTGCGGATATCTTCAAGGAAGCAGGCTTTGAATGGCGGCTTGCAGGTTGCTCCATGTGTCTTGCGATGAACCCAGACCAGTTACAGCCGGGCGAGCGATGCGCCGCAACATCCAACCGCAACTTCGAAGGGCGTCAGGGCCGTGGCGGCCGCACTCATCTGATGAGCCCGGCCATGGCGGCGGCGGCAGCCATCACCGGCAAGCTCACGGATGTGCGCGACCTGATGTGACAGGCCGACCACCCCGCAATTCCGTCGCCGCTCTGATAAAGGACCTAGTGTGATGAAACTTTGGTTGAAATGGCTCGTCGTCGGTGTTCTGTCGATCGTCTTTGGCGTTTTCGTTCTGGCAAACCCCGTGGCCGCTTCTTTTGCGGTGACGCTCGTTGCGGGTACGCTCTTTATCGTGGCAGGTGCCGTTCAGATCTGGGCAGGTGTTGGTGCGGACGAAACATCATCGAAACTGATGGGGATTGGCCTTGGCGCGCTGATGCTCATCCTTGGGGTTTCTTTCGTGTTCCAACCGCTGCAAGGCATCATATCACTGGCCACGCTCGCGACGATCTTTATAGGCCTCAACGGTGTGCTGCGTCTGATGACCAGCTGGCAGATGCGCGACACACCGCTGTTCTGGCCGATGCTCATTTCAGGTGCTGTGTCGATCCTGCTTGCCGGATATATTCTGGCCAACTTTGGCAGTATCGCACCGCAGCTGCTGGGCATCCTGCTGGGGATCGAGTTGCTGTTCAACGGAACGGGGCTGATCGTGCTGGCGATCTTCCTGCGCACGGCCAAGGGCATCCTGAAGGACAAGCTGGAAAAACGTTTCGAGCCGAAAAAGTGAGCCTGATTTTGAGAAAATAACGCGGGCGGTTGAACCGGCTAAGGCACCGCCCGCTGCGCACCGACGTCATACCGACGTTATACCGACATGCAACCGACTGCCCTTTTCAGGGCAAGGAGAGACGATATGGACAAATTCACAACCCTCACCGGGATCGCGGCACCAATGCCGCTCATCAACATCGACACCGACATGATCATCCCCAAACAGTTCCTCAAGACCATCAAGCGGTCAGGCCTTGGCGTGAACCTCTTTGACGAGATGCGCTATGATGATGACGGCAAGGAAATTCCCGACTTTGTTCTCAACCAGGACGCCTATCGCGAGGCCGAAGTGTTGGTTGCCGGTGACAATTTCGGCTGTGGATCAAGCCGAGAGCATGCTCCTTGGGCGATCAAGGACTTCGGCATCCGCTGTGTCATCGCGCCGTCCTTCGCGGACATCTTCTATAACAACTGCTTCAAAAACGGCATCCTGCCCATTGCGCTTCCCCAGGAACAGGTGGACGTGCTGATGAAGGACGCAGAAAAAGGTGCCAACGCCCGCATGACGATAGACCTTGAGACACAGACCGTGACGACATCGGACGGAGAAAGCTTCAGCTTCGAGGTTGACCCGTTCAAAAAGCACTGCCTGCTCGAAGGTCTCGACGACATCGGCTTGACTATGGAAAAGGCCGGCGCGATCGACACTTTCGAGGCCCACGCCGCGCAAGCCCGTCCTTGGGTATGACAGATTAACCACCCGCCCCGCGCCTTCGTGCCGGTTTGGAAATAGTTAACTTATTGATTGTGGGCGCCAACTCGGCGCCCACAATATGTTGCGGTATGCCTGATTTCCGCCATATAATTGATGCAAGAAGGCACCACCTCTTCCCTCAAAAGGCCAAACCAGTTGCGTCTTGTTAACCACAAGACTTGCGGAACTATGACGAATGATGGCACAAATGGGGCAAGAATGAGGCAGACCATCACCCCGGTGGCATCAAGTTGGAACAAGCTGCGGCGCGTATCGCAGTTGGCCAGTTTGAAGGGATAGAGACGAATGTTTGTACGTATGTCAGGCGCAGCGATGCGAGGGCTACTTGTAGCTCTTTTGATCGCGACACCAGCACTATTGCTACCTGACGTTGCAAGCGATCAGTCTCAGATCGTTGTTCTGGTCGCGTTGCTCGCAGCCTTCCTGACCTTTGTCGAATACAATTCGAACGCTCCCAGTATTGTAGAATTCCGCGACGCTCCCCCTTTCAACCGTGTCCGCTTTGTTGCGCTATTCGTCACCGTCTTCGTGCTGACCGCGATTGCCAAGGGTAAGACGGATTCATCCGCATTGACCGAAGGGCTTGCCTCGATTGGGCAAATCGTCGGTAACACAATTGATTTCCCCTATTCACCCGTGCGGCTGGTCGTGTTGATGCTGCCGACACATGTGTCCATGGAAGCAATCTCCGATGTGCGGGTAGCTGCGGGCCTTGCTTACATGATCTCGCTTCTGACGCTGGTCGTTTTTGCCATGGTCGTCCGCATCGGGGGCTGGCCTGTGCGTAACGGACCCTTCAATGTTTGGGTCAACCTGCCGCTCTTTGACCCCACAGCAGGCGGCGACGTCTTGGTCCGCCTGCGTCGTGACGCGCGTTTCAACATTGCGTTCGGATTTTTACTGCCGTTTCTCATCCCCGCTGTGGTCAAGACAACCTCTGATCTGCTAGACCCGATCACACTGCAAAACCCGCAAACCCTGATCTGGACTGTGACAGCATGGGCCTTTCTTCCTGCCAGCATGATCATGCGCGGCATCGCGATGAAACGTGTGGCCGATCTGATCGAGGCAAAACGCCGCCGCGCCTATGCGAACGCAGCCGCGGCCGAGGAAGAGCGCGAGTATCAGGCCGCCTACTAGCAGTCCTTTCGCTGTGTCTTTGGTCTTTCGCCGCTGTGGCCGAGCCGCTGCGGATCGCGACATTCAATACCGAATTGCAGCGTGACGGGCCCGGCCTGTTGCTGCGCGACATTCTACGCGGCGAAGACCCGCAAGTAGCAGCGGTGGTTGAGGTTCTCGCACAGACGAAGCCCGACATCGTCTCTTTGCAGGGCTTTGACTACGATCTGACCGGACGCGCAATCGCGGCATTCACCACGTTGTTGCGCAATGCCGGGCTTGATTACCCATATGCTTTTTTCAGCCGGCCAAACACCGGTATGGCGACGCCCTTCGACATGGACGGCAACGGACGCCGGGCCGAGCCACGCGATGCTCAAGGTTATGGCCGATTTTGGGGTCAGGGCGGCATGGCCGTATTGTCCCGCTATCCGATCCGCACCGACGAGGTACAAGACTTTACCGCCCTGCTGTGGCGCGACTTTCCGGGTGCACTGCTGCCGACGGCAGGTGGCGCGCCCTTCCCTTCGGAGGACGCACAAAGCATCCAGCGCTTGCCCACGACAGGTCACTGGGTGGTGCCTGTCGATGTCCCGAACTTGGGCCGTGTCGATCTTTTGACCTTTCACGCAACGCCCCCCGTCTTTGACGGCCCAGAGGACCGCAACGGCCGGCGCAACCATGACGAGATCACATTCTGGCTGAAGTTTCTGGATGGTGCTTTCGGACCCGCGGCAACAGACAGTTTTGTTCTTTTGGGCGATTTCAATCAGGACCCCGACGAAGGCGAGGGCATAAAGGAAGCCATCAGGCGGGTTCTGACTGACCCGCGCCTGCAAGACCCCGAACCGAAAAGTGAAGGCAGCCAAGCGCTGACAGGCGACCCGTTCGACACAGTGGACTGGGATGATCCGGTGCCGGGGAACATGCGCGTGGACTACGTGCTGCCTTCTGCCGAGTGGCGTGTCATCGGCACGGGCGTGTACTGGCCGTCAGGCGCACCGGGCGAAACGGCAGCGATTGCCAGCCGCCACAGGCTGGTCTGGGTCGATCTGGCGCGGTAGCCATCCGCCCCAGCCGCTTGACCCCGCGCATGCTGCAGGGTAGGCCGCAGCTGTAAATTTCATGCAGGAGACCCACCATGGCCAACCCATCCCTTTTGATCCTTCCCGGTGACGGCATCGGCCCCGAAGTGATGGAACAGGTCAAGCGCGTGATCGCGTGGTTCGGCGACAACCGCGGCATGCAGTTTGACGTCAGCGAAGATCTTGTCGGGGGTGCCGCCTACGACGCGCATGGCACACCGCTGCATGATGACACGATGGCCAAAGCGCTGGAAGTAGACGCCGTACTGCTTGGCGCTGTGGGAGGGCCAAAGTACGACGATCTGGATTTCAGTGTGAAACCTGAACGCGGCTTGCTGCGTCTGCGCAAAGAGATGGACCTGTTCTCGAACCTGCGTCCGGCGCAGTGTTTTGATGCGCTCGCTGATTTCTCCTCGCTCAAGAAAGACGTGGTTGCCGGGCTCGACATCATGATCGTCCGCGAGCTGACTTCGGGCGTCTATTTCGGTGAGCCGCGCGGCATTTTCGAGGAAGGCAACGAACGTGTCGGGATCAACACCCAGCGCTACACCGAAAGCGAAATCGACCGTGTTGCACGCTCCGCGTTCGAGCTTGCACGGCGGCGCAACAACAAGGTCTGCTCGATGGAGAAGGCCAATGTGATGGAAAGCGGCATACTTTGGCGCGAGGTGGTGCAGAAAGTGCACGACGAAGACTACCCGGATGTCGAACTTAGCCACATGTATGCAGACAATGGCGCCATGCAGTTGGTGCGTGCGCCCAAGCAGTTCGACGTCATCCTGACCGACAACCTCTTTGGTGATATCCTGTCGGATTGCGCGGCGATGCTGACGGGTTCGCTGGGCATGCTTCCCTCGGCCAGTCTTGGCGCACCGGCAGCAAACGGGCGGCCGAAAGCGCTGTATGAACCCGTGCACGGCTCTGCTCCGGATATTACCGGGCAAGGCAAGGCCAACCCGATTGCCTGCGTGCTGAGCTTTGCGATGGCGCTGCGGTATTCATTCGATCAGGGCGCGGAAGCCACACGGCTTGAAAACGCGATCGAGGCGGTTCTTGCAGGTGGCGCGCGCACAGCTGATCTCATGGGGGCAGAGGGCGGCCGCCCGATCAGTACAACCGAGATGGGCGACGCGATCCTCGCCGCACTGGACGAAAGCCTCTGAAGGCATAGGACACACTGCCGGACTACTTCGGTTTCCGACTACTTGGCGTGGTGCCTTCGCACGGGCTTATTGCTCCTCAGAGGATCTCGTCGTATTTGTCGGGACAGGGTCGGGCTGTGGCGCAGCCTGGTAGCGCACCTGCTTCGGGAGCAGGGGGTCGGAGGTTCGAATCCTCTCAGCCCGACCAAAGCCCAGACGGCCGATTGTCAGTTCCAGGGCGCATTTGCATAGCCGCGCACATTGCGCCGGGGCGCCGTTCGGTACATGTAATGCCGGCGCTTCGTATTTTTGAAATATCTTTTGTGCGGTGTGCCCAGTACGTGTTTCTTCTTGTCCGCATCGTGTTTTTTGTAGGCTTTGCCTTCACCAGCATGACTTTTGTGCGGGCGCGGCTTGGGTCCGTGGGCGCGATCATCCGCGTAGGTGTTGTACCATGACGAACTCAAGCCCAGCGTAGTCGTGCTTTGCGCCTGTGCGGCGCCCGCAGCGCCGGATAGCGCTACGACCAAAGCCGCCAGTGCCACTTTGACAATAAATTTGTTCATCTTTTTTTACCTTTCCACACACTGCCGCGCCGAAACATGTCCCGCCGCATGCAAGACAATATAAACGGCGTGGCTGAAACAATAAGGGGAAAGATCATCAAAGCGGCTCACGGTCACGCGATGTAACGCGCGCAACCAGCCCACGCCCGGCCCGAAAATGGCGATCCCGGCAGGATTCGAACCTGCAACCTGCCCCTTAGGAGGGGGCTGCTCTATCCAGTTGAGCCACGGGACCGCACGGCGCATGAGTAGCGCAGGTTTCGCGCTGTGTCATCGCTTTATATCCAGCGGTATTCTGAACGCTTGATAGGGGGTACTGTCGTGCGCTAACATCAATCGAAAGAACAGGATTTCACAGTGACCAGACCAAAGCATCGCCCCCTGACCCTTCGCGACGTATCCGAAGCCTGCGGGGTCTCTGAAATGACCGTAAGCAGGGTTCTGCGAAATCGCGGCGATGTTTCGGCAGCCACACGCGAAAAGGTACTGACAGCAGCGAAAACACTGGGCTATGTGCCGAACCAGATCGCGGGGTCGCTGGCCTCGCAGCGGGTCAATCTGGTGGCTGTTATAATACCGTCTCTGTCGAACATGGTATTTCCCGAAGTACTGACAGGTGTGAACAAGACATTTGACGACACGCCTTTGCAGCCGGTCGTAGGTGTTACCGACTATCTGCCCGAAAAAGAAGAGCAAGTCCTCTATGAGATGCTGTCATGGCGCCCCTCGGGTGTGATTATTGCCGGCCTGGAGCACACCGACGCAACCCAGGCCATGCTGCGCAATGCTGGCATTCCGGTGGTCGAGATCATGGATACTGACGGCAACCCCGTTGATGCGATGGTTGGTATTTCGCACCGGCGGGCGGGTCGCAAGATGGCCGAAGCGATTGTAAAGCAAGGGTATACGCGGATCGGATTTCTGGGCACCAAAATGCCGCTGGATCACCGAGCAAGAAAAAGGTTCGAAGGTTTTACCGAAGGGCTGACACATGCGGGAATCGAAATCGAAGATCGAGAGTTTTACAACGGTGGCTCCGCTTTGGCCAAGGGCCGGGAAATGACGCAAGCGATGTTAGAGCGGTCACCCGATCTGGACTTTCTTTACTATTCAAACGACATGATCGGCGCGGGCGGCATGCTGTGGCTGATGGATCAGGGCGTGGATGTCCCCGGGCAGATCGGTCTGGCCGGCTTTAACGGCGTGGAATTGCTTGCGGGCCTACCACGGCAACTTGCCACGATGGATGCCTGCCGGTTCGAAATCGGGCAGGCCGCTGCGCAGATCATCGTCGACCGCAGCGCACTTCCTGAAGATGCCGAACCACAAACGCCCCAGCAGATCACCCTCGCACCCAAAATCACATATGGTGAAACACTGCGCCGGCGCGGTTGAGGATGAACACCCGCACGCTGAGCAATCGCGAAGCGAGAGCCGTCTTTCTGGACCGCCATGCGCTTCTTGAGACGCCCGCGGGGGACGCGACTGGTAGCGCACTGCTGGGCGTCATCGAAAGGCTAGGGTTCGTACAACTCGACAGTATCAACACCGTGGCACGTGCGCATGATCTGATCCTGTTTGCGCGCAGGCCGCGCTACAGGCCCAAAGCTCTCAAGACGCTCTATGAAAAAGATCGCGCTCTTTTCGAACATTGGACGCATGACGCGGCGGTAGTGCCGATGCAGTACTACCCGTGGTGGGAATTGCGCCGCCAACGCGATGCGCAAAAGCTACGCGCGCAATGGCGCAACTGGCGACGTGACGGTTTTGAAAAACAGTTCCAGACGGTCATTGACCAGATTCGTGAGCAGGGCCCCTTATGTTCATCAGATGTCGGCACAAGCGAGAAGCGCAGCTCCGGCGGCTGGTGGGATTGGCATCCGTCGAAAACAGCGCTGGAGTACCTGTGGCGCAGCGGTGTCTTATGCGTGGTGGGGCGCGACGGGTTTCGCAAACGCTATGATCTGACCGAACGGGTCATCGACAAAGCTTTGTGCAATCTGGCCTTGCCGGACGACCATGAGGCGCAGACGATCAACTGGTGTTGCGCCGAGGCACTGACACGCCTTGGCTTTGCAACTCCCGCCGAACTGGCCGCCTTTTGGGATCACGTCACCCTTGCAGAGGCAAAAGACTGGTGCGCGCAAGAGCTGGCGCAAGGCCGTTTGGAGCCGGTGCACATCACCTGCGTTGATGGCAGCCTGCGCGCCTGCTACGCGCGTCCCGGACTTGGCAATGATTTCAGCCTTGAGCAGGCCCCAACAGCAAGGTTGCGAGTTCTCAGCCCGTTTGACCCGGCGCTGCGCGATCGCAAGCGCGCCGAGCGTTTGTTCGGTTTTGACTACCGGATCGAGATTTTCGTGCCCGAAGCCAAGCGGAAATACGGCTACTACGTCTTTCCGGTGATGGAAAAAGACAGGATCATCGCCCGCGTTGACATGAAAGCTTTCCGTGACGCCGACACCTTGCGCGTCAAAGCGCTGTGGCCCGAGGCGGGTGTACGCTGGGGGAAAGCACGCCATTGCGCATTCGAAGCTGAACTGGGGCGCTTGGTACGGCTTGCCGGGGTGAGCAAAATAGCGTTCGAGGAAGGCTGGCTGCGCGCCTGACGCTTTTCACAATCAGACCGCACGCCAAGCATGGACATTCTCGACCCGATGCAAATAGTTTGATCTGGTCCGGCCCCTGAACGTCGCGCGGCAGGGCAACTTTTTCTCGGATGATGTGTCGAAAGGCCCGAATGCAACTGCGTACCAACATCGAAAGCCTACACAGATGAAGCGGCACGTACTTGTCATCGGTGCAGGTATTGTCGGTGTTTCAACGGCGATTTGGCTGATGCGATCCGGCGCGCAGGTCACCCTTGTGGACCGGCAGGGCCCGGGCGAAGGCACCTCGCACGGCAACGCTGGCATACTCGCTGCCGCAGCGGTGGTGCCGGTGACGACACCAGGGCTTTTGAAAAAAGCGCCGGGGTATCTGATGGATCCGAACTTTCCGCTTTACCTGCGCTGGCTTTACCTGCCCAAGCTTGCACCGTGGCTGGTCCGATTTCTGAGCAATGCAAATGACACTGATACGCGGCGGATTGCCCGCGCCCTGACACCGCTTCTCAGCGATAGTGTCGAGCAACACAAATCACTCGCGAACGATCTGGGGCTGTCGGATTGGATCACGGAGACCGACTATTGCTATGCCTTCGAAAAGCGATCTGATTTTGAGGCGCAACGCTACGCATGGGCGCTGCGTCGCGAGGCAGGCTTTGTGCCACAGATCATCGAAGGCACCGATGTGCGCGACTATGAACCCAACATAAGTGATCGCATAGGTATGCTCGCGGCGTTAAAGGAGCACGGTTTCGTCAAGGACCCCGGCGGTTATGTCCGTGCGCTTGCTGCGGCTTTTGAGGGGATGGGCGGAGTGATCCGCCAGGCCGACGTCAAAGACTTTGACCTGAGCGGCGGTCGGTTGAGCGGGGTGGAAACAACACAGGGCCGGATCGCCTGTGACGACGCGGTGCTCGCCACCGGTGTGTGGTCAAAACCACTGATGAAGAAGCTTGGCCTGAACGTGCCCTTGGAGACAGAGCGCGGCTACCATGTCATCTACGAAGATGCCACGGGCGGCCCGCTGCGTCCGACAATGGTTGCTTCGGGCATGTTTGTGGCAACGCCAATGGCACAAGGGCTACGCTGCGCCGGCATTGTCGAGTTGGGAAGTCTGTCACCCAAACGCTCCAAGGCGCCGCTGGCCTTGCTGCGGCGCAAGGCGCGCGAGACTTTCCCGTCGTTGACCGCGACGGGCGAGGTAGAATGGCTCGGGTTCCGGCCATCGCCCAGTGACAGCCTGCCCTTGATCGGCGAGATCGGGAAGACACATGTTTTCACGGCTTTCGGCCATCAGCACGTGGGGCTGACCAGTGGTCCCAAGACCGGGCGGCTGATCGCTGGATTGATCACGGACCAGTCGCCAAACATGGACCTTGGCCCCTACGCCCCTCAGAGGTTTGGATGACCGATTTTCCAAGAATAAGAACTGTCGGTCTGTCGGGTGTTTTGGTCACCTTTGCCGATGCCATGAACGGACCCGCCAACCGCGCAGCTCTTGCCTTTCGTGCTGCTGTGGACGCCGAAGACTGGCCTGAGGTTCAGGAAACCTCGATGTCGCTGGTCTCGGTCTATGTTGTTGCCGATCTGGTGACCACGGACGCGACAGTTCTGGTGGACAGGCTGAGCGCACTGGTTGCACGGCAGGATTGGTATGCTGCAGCGCTACCGGAGGGACGGACCTTGTGGCATGTGCCGACGGTCTATGGCACGGATCTTGCACCACAACTCGAAGAAGCTGCTGCTGTTGCAGGTCTTGATCCGGACGAAGCGATCCGGCAGTTGTCGACGACGCGCGTGCGGGTTCTGACGATTGGCTTTGCGCCCGGCCAACCGTACCTTGGCGAGTTGGACGAGGTGTGGAACATTCCACGCCAGCAGGGGCTTACCAAAAGTGTGCCATCCGGTGCGTTGGTCGTGGCGATCCGGCAGCTGGTGGTTTTCACGAATGCAACGCCCACAGGGTGGCGCCACGTCGGTCAGACAGCCTTTCGCACATTCCGGCAGAACACGGATCAGCCTTTTGCCCTGACGCCGGGGGACGAGCTGTTATTCCCGCAGGTCGACAGACATGCATTGCAAGAGATCATCTCCCGAGACAGTTCGGGTAACGGCGGCGCGGAACGGGAGGCCATCACATGAATGGCCATCTGAAAATCCTTTCCTGTGGCCCTGCCCTTTCGCTACAGGATCTCGGGCGGCACGGATACCTTGCATATGGGCTGACCCGTGGCGGTGCCGCCGATATTCTGGCGCTGCACGAAGGGGCTGCCCTGCTGGGGCAAAACCCGGCGCTGGCGGCCATCGAGATGACGGGGATGGGCGGTACATTCCAGTCCGATGTCGATACGGTTATTGCGCTGACCGGTGCGGAGATGACGGCAGATATTGATGGTGCGCGCGTGGTCTGGAACGCCAGCCATGCCCTTCCGGCTGGCGCCGCACTCAAAATTGGCGGCGCACAGAAGGGCACTTATGGCTATCTGTCAGTGGCAGGTGGTTTTGATGCACCGTTGAACATGGGCGCGCGTTCCAGCCATCTGACCGCCGGAGTAGGCGCATTGCTCAAGGCGGGTGATGCCCTCGCCCTGTGCGGTGCTGCGGCGGACCGTGCCGGATACTATATTGATCCCGATCCCCGGCTTGAAGGAGGAGAGCTACGTATCATGGCATCTGTCCAAACCGAGCAGTTCTCGGATGAAACCCTCGAACGGTTCGGCCAAACCGCCTTTGAACGCGACGCGCGCGGCAACAGGCAGGGCGTTCGCATGGCATACGACGGAGAAGGCTTTTTCGCGCAGGGTGGGCTGAGCATTGTGTCCGAAGTCATCATCGAGGGGGACATCCAGATCACGGGTGATGGTGCACCTTATGTGCTTATGTGTGAATGCCAGACCACCGGCGGCTATCCCCGCATCGGCACCGTCATCGCAAGCGATCTGCCGCGCGTGGCGCAGGCCGCAGCCGGTGCGCCGCTGCGCTTTCGCTTCATCACAGCCGACCAAGCCCGGGAGATTGAGCGCGCGACGCGTGCGTCGCTCAAGGCGCTGCCCTCGAAAGTAGCGCCTTTGGTCCGTGATCCGCGCGACATTGCGGATCTGCTTGGGTATCAGTTGGTAAGCGGTGTCATCTCCGCAACCGCCGAAACTTAATACCTTCAGAAGGAGAAAAGGTATGATCCGCGTGGACCTAAATGCCGATATGGGCGAAAGCTTCGGCCCTTGGAAAATGGGCGATGACGACAGCCTGTTGAAAACCGTGACGTCCGCAAATATCGCCTGCGGCGCACATGCCGGAGACCCCGACGTGATGGTTGCGACGATGCGCACGGCGATGCGCAATGGCGTCGGCATTGGGGCGCATCCCGGCTTTGCCGATATTCAGGGGTTCGGGCGCAGACGGATGTCTGTACCGCGTGCCTCTCTACAAAACTCCGTCCGCTATCAGGTTGCCGCCTCTGTGGGTGTTGCGCGCTCCATCGGAGCAGAAGTGCGGCACCTCAAACTGCACGGCGCCATGGCCAACATGGCATCAGAGGACGAACAACTGGCAAGCGACCTCTTCGAGGCCGCGCTGTCTGTTGCGCCTGATCTGATCGTCATGGTGCTATCCGCCACCGCACAAGAGGCGGCGGCACGCGCTTTGGGATGTACCTACGCCGGTGAGATTTTCGCGGACCGCGCCTATAACGACGATGCGACGCTGGTCGACCGCAGCCTGCCCGGCGCTGTGATCCACGATCCGGAACTGGCTGGTGCCCGTATGGTCGAAATGGTCAGGGAAGGTGCCATCATCACCGGCTCCGGCAAACGGATCGACGCGGCCATCGATACCATCTGCTTGCACGGAGACACCCCTACCGCGGTGCAAATCGCGCAGTCCGTGCGGTCAGCCCTCGAAGCGGCAGACGTAACCGTGACGCAGTTTGACGGGCGAACCAGCAGCTAGCGCATCACAAAAGGATTGGCCATCGGCGTGTTGGACGTGTCGATCCACGTGGTTTTCACCCTTGTATAGTCGAGGATCGCCTCGCGCCCCGCTTCACGACCATAGCCGGACTGGTTGAAGCCGCCAAAGGGCGCAATGGGAGAGATCGCGCGGTAGGTATTCACCCAAGTTATTCCCGAACGGACCCGGCGCGAGACCCGATGCGCACGGGCAACGTTTTGAGTGAAAACACCCGACCCAAGACCAAAGTCACTGTCGTTGGCAAGTGCAATGGCCTCATCTTCGGTATCGAACGGCATCAGCGTCATCACCGGTCCGAACATCTCGACCTTCATCGTCTCTGTTGCGGCGTTGTCGGCAAGCACCAGCGTAGGTTGAAAGTAATTGCCATCCAGCCCGGCCACACGGGCCCCGCCAAAGGCGACACGCGCGCCCTGCACTTGTGCTGCTGTCAGAGTTTCTTCGATACGCATGATTTGAGCGGTGGTGCACAAGGGGCCGAGGTGCGTGGCCGCGTCATGCGGGTCACCCACGATGAGCCCTGCGGATTTTTCGGTGACAGCGCGCACGACACGGTCGTAAATGCCGCGCTGAACAAAGCCGCGTGTGCCCGCAACGCAAGACTGTCCGGACGCACCGAAGTTACCCGCGATCAACCCGTTTGCCGCAGCTTCGACATCCGCATCATCAAACACCAGAATGGGAGATTTGCCGCCCAACTCCAGTGTCGTCACGGCAAAGCTTTCGGCGGAATTGCGCACGACATGACGGGCGGCTTCGGGCCCACCGGTAAAGGCAATCCTGTCAACATCAGGATGCCGTGTCAGCGGGATCGCACAGTTCACTGCATCGCCTGTCACCACTGATACAACGCCTGCCGGAAAGCCGGCCGCTTCGATCAGCTTGGCAAACTCCAGCATCGGAGCGGGAGCCATCTCGGATGCCTTGATGATAACGCTACATCCGGCTGCCAGTGCGGGGGCCACTTTGGTTGCGGCCAGAAACATCTGCGCGTTCCAGGGCACGACCGCCGCAACCACACCAATGGGCAGGCGCTGCGTGTAGACATGCATATCCGGCTTGTCGATGGGCAAAACAGCACCTTCGATCTTGTCAGCCAATCCGGCGTAATAGCGATAATAATCAGCTACATAGCCGGTTTGCGCTCTGGTTTCGGCGGCAAGTTTTCCGCTGTCGGTGGTTTCTATGCTGCCCAAATGTGCCGCGCTGTCAGCAATAAGGTCAGCCAGCCGGTACAAAAGCTTTCCCCGCGCGGTCTGCGTCATATCCCGCCAAGCCGGATCGTCGAGTGCGGCGCGCGCCGCGCCAACAGCATCGGCAATATCTTCTGATGCGGCGCAATCGAACGTGGCCCAAGGCGCGCCCGTTGCGGGGTTTATGCTATGCATCACCTGACCGGCACTGCCGGCACGCCAGCGGCCCGCCACGTAAAGCGCATAATGCGGCAAATCAGACATGGGTGGCTCCTCTAATTCGGACAGGTGAAGCTTAGGCAAACGCGGGCATCACATCATCGATGAAACGTGCAAGAGAAGCGCGTTTTCGTTCCGTTGTCATGCCGCTGTCGATCCAGAATGAATACTCGTCATACCCCAGATCCTCGTACCGCTTGATCCGGTCAATCACATCCTGCGCCGTGCCGATTGTCAAATCACGTGCCATGTTCTCAGGTGCCATCATTTTGTTGGCGGCCATGTCTTCCGCGCTGATGTCTTCGATCAGGCCCTGACGCACGGGGCGCTTGTTCTGGAACCACGCGCCGAAATAGTTGTAGTACCGACTGAATGCCTGTGCTGCCTGCGCGGAATCCTCCGCGTCCTTGGCTACGTAAGTGTGGTGCAAAAGCATGATTTTTGGGCGCTTTCCGGAATAGCTGTCACATGCCGCGTTGAAACGCCCCATGAGTGTCGTGATCTCTTCCATACCCTGCCAAAGCGGTGTCACCTGCACATGAAACCCATTGTGCACGGCAAACTCATGGCTGTTGGGATCGCGTGCCGCCACCCAGATCGGCGGCCCGTCGGCTTGTGCAGGTTTCGGCGCTGTCGTCGTCTCGGGGAAGCTGTAGTAGGTCCCCTCATGCGCGCAGTCCCCCTGCCAAAGCTTTTGCAACAGAGGCAAGGTTTCCCGCATACGCTGCCCGGCATCCCATGCATCCATGCCCGGCATCATACGCTCATACTCGTAGCTGTAGGCACCGCGGGCCGCTCCGATTTCCAATCGTCCGCCTGTCATGAGGTCTGTCATCGCCGCTTCGCCAGCCAGTTTGATCGGATGCCAGAACGGTACGATCACAGTGCCTGTGCCCAGCCGAAGGTTCTTGGTGTGATGGGCCACATCCGCAAGCGTCGTGAAGGGATTGGGTGCGATGGTGAATTCCATACCGTGATGTTCACCCGTCCATAGCGCGCGCATCCCCCCCTCATCCGCCATTTTGCACAGGCCCAGAAAATCCTGGTAAAGCGTATCGTGCGGCTGTTCGGGGTTAAGCCGTTCCATATGGGCAAAAAGAGAGAACTCCATACTAAGAACCTTTCTGATCGGGATGCGGTTGGGTAAAGAAATCTGACATACAGGCGGCAACCTGCTGTGCGTGTGTCATAGGGACCATATGAGCGGCCCCTTCGATGACACAGGCCCGGCCATGTGCCACCGTGGCCGCCAGCGCCTGCGACATGGCGGGCGTGGAATTTGGGTCGTTTTCACCGGTCAGAAACAGCGCGCGACACTGAAGGCCCCGCAGGTCGCTTTCTGCAGGGCCGTCTTCCTGCGCAAAGATTCGGTAGGCCGTCGCGTACCCTTGCCGGCAACCACCTGTGAGCCAGTCACGACAGGCCCGGGCGCATTCCGCGTCGACAGCTTGGGGGTTTTGGCCGAACCATCGATCCAGCGTCGGCGTTGGATCAAGGCCTTCTGCACTGGCGAGGTTTGTTGCGCGGGCGCGCACGGCGCGGGTTGCGGCGACTGGGCGCTTGTAGACGGTGTTCAACCCCACCATCGCCTCAATCCGGTTCGGCCGTTGTGCAGCAACGCACGCGCTGATCAATGCGCCCATCGAATGGCCTGCCAGCCGGACAGGGCCGTCGAGCGTATCAATGAATTCTGTCAGCCTTGCCACGAAATCGTCTAGCGTCGCGGCTCCGTTCAAGGGGGATGTGCCGTGACCGGGCATATCCACACAAATCACCTGATGATCGCGCGCCAGCATCGGCAGCACGGCCGCCCATGCCTCAGCACGCAGACCCACCCCATGGATCAGGACCAACGCGGACCCTGCGCCTTGCGCGAAATATCCAAGCGCCCCCGCGCCTTCAAACCGCGGCCGGGTTGTCCAGATCATGGCCCAGATCCTTGAGATCCTGATATCGGTCTCCGATACGGTGGTGCGGTCGACCGCCGGTCGCGGCACCCAGTGCGACGACAATCTCATCCGCGCGCGGCGCGTCAGGGACCGCAAACTGGATGGTCAGGTAATGCGAACGGCGCCCGGCATCATTCTTGTCCATCAGCGGGATCTGGATGGCGCAGTTTGCACCACCCCGGATGTTGGTGAAGGCCAGATATGACTTCGCGCCAACCGCTTCGCGGAAGTGATTTCCAAACCTCAGCGTATGGATAAGGCCGGAGGCATGTTCGATCTCGCCGTCCAACCCAACTACACCGGCCTTCCCGAAAGCCTCGATCCGGTCACCGTTGCCAGCCATTCGCGTGATGCGCTCAGTCAGCGTGGCACCCAATGTCGGCCCGAAGGACCGGATAACCGGTCCAAGGTCCTCTTCGAACCGGCCCGCCCAGGGGTTTTTGACGACCGCTGCGACTGCAAACATTTCCCACGGCGCAGACGCCGGCTTATGGCCTTCGATCAGCGTGTCTTCGCGGTAGCTTACGATTTTTCGGATTTCGGGGGTCATCGCTTCCTCTTTTCGCTCGCGCGAGGATACGGAGCAAAAAGAGCCACGACAAACAAAAGAAAATGACGTGACAACATAAGTATTGCTAATGTTAAGTGCTGGTATGAAAAAACCTCTGCCGCCGATTACGTGGTTCCGCGCTTTTGACGCGACCGCCCGCCATCTAAGCTTTACGCTTGCCGCGCAAGAGCTCGGGTTCACGCAATCCGCAATCAGCCAGAATGTCCGCGCGCTGGAAGACAAGCTGGGTACGCCACTGTTTGTCCGCGGGCATCGCAGCCTTGCGCTGACACAGGCGGGGCGGTTGCTGGTGCCGGATGTGGCTGCGGCCATGGCGCAGCTTGAACAGGCAACGGAACGCTTTTTGCCCGCCACGACGCGCCCGAAACTGTCGATCGCCACTAGTGTGAGCATTGCACAATGGGTAATCGCGCCGCGGTTGGCGGGGTTTCTCGCCGAACAGCCCGATATCGCCGTGCAACTGGCAACAACGATCTGGCCGGATGATTTTGCGTCGACGAATGCGGATATCGAAATCCGCTTTGGCCGCAGGCAGGTAGTGGGGCGGGACGCCACCCTGATGGAGCCGTCACATCTACACGCGGTCGCGGCGCCGCACATCGCCCGTCGCCTTGGGCCTGTGATCCGCGCGGAAAACCTTGCAGAGCATCCCCTGATACAGCCGGTCGGCATCACTGCTGGCTGGCCCGACCTTGCCCGAAAGGCCAAGCTGGGCACCGCAATCGCACCGACGGTTTTTGTGGACACCCACGGGCTTTCCGCCGATCTGGCCGCGTCGGGTGCCGGTGTGGCCCTAAGCCACTGTCAGGTAACACGGACCGGTATAGAGCGTGGCAGTCTTGTCGCCTTACCGTTACCCAGTCTGGCGGCCGAAGAGGGATACTATCTGGCCGTCAAACCATCACCCCATGAAGCGCTGCAGCAGACTTTTGTTCGCTGGCTGACGAGTGACACGCCCTAGCGACCGCCTCTCTTTCAAGCAACGAGGTCGCGACGCAGGCAAAAAACCAGAGTATCGGAGTGGGATAAGGGAAAGCCCGTGCTAGGGTGGCGACATGACACTTCCCGTAGCAGATCAGTGGTATCACAGTACGCAGCTTGACGACCGCACGCACCTCATAACCGAACCGCATGTTCACCCGATTTTTTCTGCGAACATGCACCTTGTGTTGGGCCGCGATGCGGACCTGTTGATCGATAGCGGCATGGGGATTGCGCCGTTACGGCCCATTGTCGATCATTTGCGCCCCGATCCGACCAAGCCTGTCATTTGCTTTTCGACGCATACGCATGTGGACCACATCGGCGCAGCGCATGAGTTTTCGCACCGCCTTGTGCACCCGATTGAAGCAGCTGAACTGGCAAAGCCGTCGCCCTACTCGCTAGACAGTGCCGACATCCCGCAGCGATTTGTTCAACTTTTCGCCGATGCGGGGTATCCGCCGCTGTGGCCTTATCTGGTCGATGCGTTGCCCTACGACGCATATGATCTGCACAGCTACGCCATACCACCCGCCCCGGCCACGCAAACCATAAAAGACGGCGCCTACGTCGACTTGGGAGACTGGCAAGCCGAGGTTTTGCACCTGCCCGGCCATTCACCAGGACAAATCGGGCTGTGGCATGCGGCCAGTGGCACGTTGTTTGGTGCCGATGCCGTCTATGACGGGCCGCTGATTTACGAGGGGCCTGATGCCGATATTGACGCGTATAAAGCGACACTCGCCCGCATCCGCAGCCTGCCTGTTCAGATCGTACACGGCGGACATGATCCGGCATTTGGCGCTGCACGCCTTGCTCAGATCATCGATCACTACCTAGAGCTTTGGCAGTCGCGCTAGCTTGCCCGCGTGGTCGTGGCGCGCGTGCTGCGCCATGACCCGTCAAAGTGCATGAGGTTTAGCTCCAAGCTCTGATCCGCAAGATGAAGAATCGACGCCCTGTTCATAAGCGGATTGGTGCATTTTTCTGCGATCCCCACCGTGCCTTCCCAGCGCCCAAGTGCGTAAACCGATGCAAAATGCATGCTCAGCGCCTCTGGCACATACCCTTCGGTCAATGCCTGTGTCAAAGGCGCGGATGCCGGGGCATCGATTTTGCCATACGCCAGGACGAAACGCGATGGCGATGACAAAAGGACCCCTTCCGCATCACCGGACTGAAACACATCGGCGCGCACGGGCGGGTCATCCTCTCGCAGCCAAAGCTCCTGATACTCTGCATGCACGCCATCCTCGACCAGCGCGCCATCTGCGTCAAAAGACATATAGCCTGCATCAACTCCGGTGGGGGTTCCGTGCCAGTTGATCCGCCGCGCCCATGTGCAGACTGACGCTTTCACGGCAATCGTGCCGGCAAAGCCTTCGCTGGACATCAGCCCCAGAAGCAAAGCCGGATCAAGTTCAGACAGCGCCTGTACGCCTGTTAGGTCGGGCAGATCGGCTGGAATGCGGATATCTGCATAGGCCTGCCCGCACTGCATCCAATGAACATGTGTGTGCTCATCGTAGTGACCGGGCGCTTTGATCCACGCCCGCCGCCAGTGCCCTTGCAGATCCGCCAGATCCGTCAAGCAGCCTCGCTCTTGAGACCTGCCAACTTTGCCACGATTTCATCCGTCGTCTGAACCGCCCCTTCCTGAAGATACTCCATCGCGTTCAGCGATGCCTGATGGGCCGCGTCCGATGTACCGCCCACACTGTCAGACACAACACGGCAGTAGTAGTCATGCTGGTGACCATCCACGAATGTGTAGTGCACACAAACGTCCGTCATCCCCCCGATCAGGATCAGTGTTTCGGCCTTGAGCCCTTTCAGCAAAATCTCGAGTTCAGTGCCGAAGAAACAAGAGTAACGCCGCTTGTGAATAAAGTAGTCGGTCGGCCGCATGTCCATTTCCTCGCTGGCAACCGGCGTGCCGGGTTCACCCTCCAGACAATGGACACCTTCGGAGCCGTCCAGCTCTCGACCGTAGTCGATCATGTCGCGGCGGTGGATCTCCTGAAAGAACACCACGGGAATGCCCGCGTCATGTGCTGCATCCACAACACGCCGAGCACGGGCCATATTGTCAAAATAGTCAGGCATCGTCGGAATGCCTGCGTTCGAGCGGTCCAGAAATGCACCCTTTTGGATATCGACGACAATCAGAACTGTCTGTCCTACGAATGTGGGTTGGCGTGGCATGATGTAAGCTCCCTTGCTGTGGATCAGTTTTTGGCCGGTTCCGCCCCCATTAGCCGGGGCAGGTCTCCCCAACGGGCAATCGCCGCAAAAACGACGATGGAAACGGTAATGAAGGTGATTGCAGCAACCGCCATCGTCGGTGTGTAGCCGTTTCGCAATGAGTTGAAGATTTGCAGCGTCACGGTCGCATATGAGGAGGCTGAGACAAAGAACATCACGATAAACTCATTGAAGCTCAGCACAAGCGCAAAGAAAAAACCCGAAACGGTATAGGGCAGTGTTTGCGGCAAAATGACGGTGCGAAAGGCCACGGTGCGCGTTGCGCCCAGCGTGGCGGCCGCATCCAGATGCGCGCGGTCAATCGACTGTAAACCGATAGAAATGGTGACGACGGGCAGCGCAACAAATAGAGCGGCATGGCTCACGACACCTGCCCAGAGCGAGCCGAGAACTCCGGTAAAACTCCACAAAAAACCAAGACCAACGCCAAAAACAATCGGCGGCAGTGCAAAAGGCATGGACCCCAGACCTGCCAGAAACTTTGACGCGCGACTGCCCCGCGCCCAAAGACCGTAAGCCAACGGCCATGCCAGAAGCACCGCCAATGCGGCGCTGCAGAAGGCTACGATAATCGAGTTGGTCATCGCGTTTACCCAGACCGGTTCGGAGACAAAGAATTCGTAGAAACGGTCCAGCGTCGGTTCCCTTGGCGGGAAGAACATCGACCGTCCGGAATTCAGCGCAGCGCCCGAGACAACGACAATTGGCAACGCGAGCATAACAGCTGAAAGCGCCATGAAGACGTGGGAGATCACGCGTAGTATCATGGAGCTGATTTCCTGCTGATCCATTGACCCGCGACCAGAAAGATCGCGGCCGTGCACAACAATACCACCGCCTGCGCAGAACCGAAGGGCGCGTTAAGCGTATTGCCACGCACTGCCTCATAGACGGACACGGCCATTGTCTGTTTTGCCGGTTCGGCAAAGACCGTCACCGCGACATAGACCCCAAGCAGGAACACAAACAGCAGCAGCGTCGCGCCCAGCAGAGGCAGGCGCATTGTAGGAAGGATTACGGTACGCATCACCGTCCATGGCCCTGCGCCCATTGTTTGCGAAGCTTCGATCATACTACGGTCAAGACGGGACAAAGGCGGATACAACAGGATCACCGCATACGGCCAGACGAGATAAGCCATGGTCAGCACTGTAGCAAAAACCGACGTTTTGAATTTTACGTTGCGCGGGTTGGCAAGCCCCCATTCGCGCATCGTTTCAAAATAGCCGTTTGCCTTGAGCCAGTCCGTCAGGCCCGTTTCCTTGAAAACCATAGGCAGGCCCGACCGGTTGGACAGCAAAACATCCCACCCCATGACGATGAACACCTCTGACAGCGACAAGCTGGAGAGGATAAAAACCAGCCACGCGCTTTGCGCACGTCGCGACAGACGCGTCATCAGATAGGTAAACGGAAAGGCAGTCAGAATTGCGAGGAGCGCCGCGATGACAGCATAAAACAGCGAATAGTAGAGCCGCTGCAGGTAGAGTGCCGTGAACTCCTCGGGCCAGTTGGCCCCGACGAAGACACGCTCGTAGTTGGCGAAAGTGAAGGCCCATTCCCAACTGGCTCCCTCGATCTTCTGGCCGAAGGAAATAGCAAGTACCAATAGGAACGGCGTCAGACACAGAAACAAGATCACGGTCCAGAGAACCACCGCAGGTACGCTGACGGTGAACCGTGCGCTCTGTGGTTTTGGGTGCACTACCGCGGCTTGCGTGTCACTGACAAGCGTCATGCCACGGCCTGCTCTGCGCGGGGAAAAACATGCAGACCGTCGGCTGGCAGCACAATCGAAAGCTCCTGACCTATCCGAAAGTCATGGTCGGTCTCGCCGCGGGCGTATTCCACTATCATGCGCCCGATTTCGGTTTCCAGATGGATATCCCGAACCGCGCCTACATCACGTACAAACGTCACTTTGGACTTAAGCGATGTTCCAGCGGCATCCCTTTGAAAAAAGCATGGCGTTTCTGGACGGCAAGCAACACGCACAGGCGAGCCATTGAGGAAATTCGCAGCGGCCTGCGCTTGCAGCAAAACACTCCCGACCCGAATACCGCCTTTTTCGATCACACCGTCAAAGAAGTTGGCCTTCCCGATGAAATCCGCCACGAAAGCATTTTCGGGCCGGTGGTAAATCTGATGTGGAGGGCCGACCTGCTCAACGCGCCCCTGACTCATGACCACGATCTTGTCGGCCATGGTCATGGCCTCGCGCTGGTCATGGGTCACAACAACGGTTGTAATGCCCAAGCGTTGCTGAAGCAGGCGCAACTCGACCTGCATGTCCTCACGCAGTTTTGCGTCCAGCGCCGACATTGGCTCATCCAGCAAAAACACTTCGGGTTCTTGCGCCAAGGCCCGCGCGATGGCTACCCGTTGACGCTGTCCGCCTGACAACTCTCCGATCCGCCTGTCCCCGTAGCCCGACAGTTGCACCAGATCCAGCAGACGGTTGCCCGTTTCCATCGCTTCGGTTTTTGAAACGCCCGAGATCACCAGCGCATACACAACATTCTCGCGCACGCTCAGATGCGGAAAAAGTGCAAAGTTCTGAAACACCATGCCGAACTTGCGCTGATGCGCAGCCAGCCCCGTGATATCGCGCCCGCCCAGCAGAATGCTACCGCCGGAGGGTTCTTCGAGCCCTGCAATCATACGCAAAAGTGTGGTCTTGCCACATCCTGACGGGCCCAAAAGGGCAGTCAGCTCTCCGGCAGCAAAAGTAAGGTTGGAACTTTCGACAGCGCGAACGCTGCCGAAATTCTTGTAAATGCCTGATAGTTCAAGCGCTTGCATGTCTCACGCTCCGGCGAGCATTTTTTCCCAAGTCTCTTTGATGAAGGTCTCGTTGTCCAGATACGCTTCATATGCCGGTTTGATCGACGGCGTGCCCGAAACGAACGCGAATTCATCATCGGTAAGATCGGTCTTGGATTTGTCGACCAACGGAGCAGTTCCGATTTTGCGTGACATCAATGCCTGTGTTGCCGGATCAGATGAGAAGTTGATGAACTCTGCCGCTTCGTCCGCTTTTTCTGATATCGCGGACAAACACCATGACCCATAGTCCTGCGGGTTGCCCTCTTTCGGGAAGACCGGTTGGATCGCAAAGCCGTCGAGCGCCATCAGGTTGGCCACATCCAGGTAGTACTGGCCGCCGATGATGTCGCCGTTTTTCATCGACTGCTCCATCTGGCTTTCTGCTGACCACCAAAGCGCCACGTTCGGTTTGATCTCGGCCGCTTTTTCAATCACCGATACAACACCATCCTTCTCGAGCAGAGTGGCTTCGCCATCAAAGAACGTGGCCGCTACAATATCAAGGAAGTGCGAATTGTAGTTCTTGGACAGACCCAGGCTCGCCTCGAATTTTGAACTGTCCCAGAATTCCGCCCAGCTTTCGGGTGCATCGACCTCGTCAGGGTTGATGACCATCGCGGTGAACCACGACATGGCCCCCACGCCGATGGCACCGGTCGTGTCTTCGAACACAAAGTACCCGTCAAGATTGGACGTGGCCGGCATCTTCTTGGGATCAAGCGGCGCAAGAAGGCCACCGATACGGGACGCTTTGATAAGTGTGTCGCGCGCATACAGAGACAGATCCGCCGGTACGTTGCCGGCAGCGGTCGCCTGTTGCATCGATACCAGCCAGTCGGTGGAGTTCGGTTGCGTAACGCTTTCCACCGTGATCCCCGTTGCCTCGGTAAAGGCGGGATAGACGAACTCCTTAAAGCTGTTTTCGAAGTATCCGCCGTATGAGCCTATCTTGAGGCTGCGCGTCTGTGCGATCAGCGGCGTGCCCAGCACACTGGATGCCGCTGCCACACCGGCAATTCCGCTGGCCGATTTCAACAGGGTGCGTCGGTTCATTTTGGTCATGCGTATCTCCCACATTTTAACGTTCTCAGGTGACCTGCCCGGTCAGTACCCGCCGAAATGCTGCGCTGCATCGATACGCCTGCGTGAGTCTTTGCGCCCGATTTTCGGCAATTAACTGCAAATTTGACTGTTTTTTGCGCATTCAGGGGGTCGGAGTGAGATTTTATAGTCGTCTCATGTATCCCTGCAGGCCCGTTCCAAGTCAGATTTCAGACACCAACAAAAGGGACCTGAAGATGCGATCCAATATTTCTGCCGACCAGCGTGCATTAACGATCGAAGACGCGAATCTGCCTGTCGTCGATCTGGGCGGTCTGTTTACCGGTGACCCGGAGGACAAGGCGAAGGTGGCTGAAAAGCTCGGCGAGGCCGCGCGCACATCCGGCTTCTTCTACATAACCAACCATGGCATCCCGCAAGATCAGATCGACGATCTTTTTGCGGCCTCCAAGGCGTTTCATGAAAAGCCCCGCAGCTTCAAAATGAAGTATTGGTCAGGCTTTACGACGCACCACCGTGGCTATGTGCCATTTGAGGAAAATGGTTCCGATTTTCCGAAATCCATCAATTTCAATGAGGCGTGGGATATGTCCTATGAGGCACCCGCAGATCATCCCGATTATCTGGCGCAGTGGCGTATGACAGGCCCCAACATCTGGCCCGACATCCCCGGCTGGAAAGACACCGTTGCGGGATACTACGATGCTGCGTTCAACCTCGGCCTTCGACTGCTTGACGCGCTGGCGCTTGAACTGGGCGTGGATACTGAAGAACTGACGCAGCATATTACCTACCCGACCTCCCAACTTAGGCTGCTGCGCTATCTCGAAAACGACATGCCCGCCACAAAAGAACTGGTCGGCATCGCCGCGCATTCCGACTTTGAATGCTTTACCATTCTGCTCACGGGCAGCGCCGGCCTGCAGGTGATGAACGCTGATGATGTCTGGATCGAAGCGCCACCCCTGCCAGGATGTTTCGTGGTCAACATCGGCGATATCTTCGAGACATGGTCGGGCGGGCAGTTCAAATCGACGCAGCATCGCGTCACAAACATCGGACAGGAGCGCTATTCAATGCCGCTGTTCTTTGGGCTTGATTACCATACAATCGTGCAGCCGCTGGAGAAGTTCCGAACACCGGAAACGCTTGAAAAATACCCGCCCATGAAGGCTGGGGATCACTTGATGCGCATGTCCGTCAATGCATTCCGCTATATGGCCGAGGCCCGTGATAAAGGTGAGATGGTGCTTGAATTCGACGTTCCGGAAGAAAACCCTTTCAAACGCGAAGCCAAAGAGATTTAACGCACGTGGTCCCACATCCGGACTTTCAAAACACGACCCTGCCACGCAGGGCAATGGTGGGTGCCTTCACGCTTACCCCCTTGTCCGGAGCTGAAGTCGATGAAGATTTTGCCGCGATCAAAGCGTCAGAGCCGGTGTTGTCGGGGCTGTTCGGTGATGCATGGCCTGCGAATGTCACGCGCGCGGACAATCTGATTGACCTGTGCTGGCATGACCGCGAGTTCACCGCCAAGCGTTCTTTCTCCTGGATCATCCGCGACCCTACGGATGCGTATGCAGGCTGCGCTTATCTGTTCCCCGAAATTGGTACTCGCGGCACAGGAAAGATCGTCACGTGGATGTGCGAGGGCCCTCAGCGCCTTGAGAACCTGGATGCTTTCAATACGGCGTTCGGCGCATGGCTTGCGCCCTTTCTGCCACCAGACTATGCCACCGAGTGGGTAAGCAATGGCGCCGCGTTCAACGCCTGATGCACGTTGCAAAGCATTTGCATCGTCCCTGTGGTGTCAGGCAAACTGCGCGCAATTCCTATTGCATCGGAGCCGATTATGAGCGACCCCTTCTTTCACCCTGTATCGGGTTTCGACTTGCCGCGTTTTGCGGGTGTGCCCACCTTCATGCGGCTGCCGCACGTCAGCCTTGAAGATTCTCGCCTTGCACAAGTCGACATCGGACTTGTCGGAATTCCGTGGGATAGCGGAACGACCAACCGGCCCGGCCCGCGTCACGGCCCAAGGCAATTGCGCGATATGTCGACAATGATACGCGCGCAAAACGGGGCCACAGGTGTGCGCCCATTCGAAGCGGCGAATTGCGCAGACTTGGGGGATGTGCCGCCCAACCCTGCAGATATCGCCGACACGATGGATCGGATTACCGCCTTTTACGACAAGCTGGTAGCAGCCGACATAATTCCCCTGACCGCGGGCGGCGATCATCTATGTTCGCTGCCGGTGCTGCGGTCTCTGGGCAAGGCGCATCCATTGGGTATGATTCACTTCGACAGTCACACGGATCTCTTCAATTCCTATTTCGGCGGCACGCTATATACCCACGGTACGCCTTTCAGACGTGCGGTTGAAGAAGGGCTGCTTGATCCAAAACGGGTTGTACAGATCGGTATCCGCGGCTCCGCCTACGACACAGAAGACCGCGACTTCGCCCAAGCAGTTGGAATCCGGGTGATCCCGATCGAAGAGTTCCAAGCGCGCGGGCCCGAGGATGTTCTGGCCGAAGCACGGGACATTGTTGGCAGCCGGCCGACTTACATTTCTTACGACATCGATTTTGTGGACCCGGCCTTTGCGCCTGGAACCGGCACACCCGAGGTCGGGGGTCCGAACTCGTTTCAAGCCATGCTGGTGGCGCGGCTGTTGCAGGGCGTCAATATCGCGGGTGCTGACCTTGTCGAGGTGTCACCGCCCTTTGATGCATCGGGTGGTACGGCCTTCCTGGGCGTGTCGCTGATGTTTGAAATGCTGTGTTGTATGGTTCCCCATCAAAGCTGAACCGCCCAAGCAGCAGGACCCTGGCAGCACCTGCCTGCGACAGATCGCACTTTGCTTTTGACTGCGCCACCACTGCAGCTAGATCGCCGTGCATGGCGCAGGATCACATTTACCCATTGCAACGACTGCTGTCGCTTGTCGCAGGCATTTTCAGGCCACCCCCGGGGCGGCACCGGATCGCTATGGCGCTCGGCTATGGAATGATCTGCCATACCGTGTTTGCCACCGCGGTAGCAGCTATGATCGTCGGCATGTACTTTGGCATGTCCCGCAGTCTGGGGCGTGTGCCAGAACCGTGGCACCTTGCCACCAACGCGCTTTTGCTGCTTCAGTTTCCGCTGGTGCATTCAGTTCTGTTGACGGCAAAGGGCCGCGGCTTTTTGTCAAGACTGGCCCCCAAACCGCATGGTAACACGCTTTCAACCACGACCTATGCCACGATTGCATCGCTGCAACTTCTTGCTCTTTTCGCCCTTTGGACACCTAGTGGCGTTATCTGGTGGCAAGCGACCGGCACCGGGTTTGTGTTGATGTGCACACTCTATGCCGCGGCATGGGCGCTGCTGATGAAAGCCAGCTTTGACGCAGGTGCCGAAGTGCAATCGGGCGCGTTGGGCTGGATGTCGCTTTTGCAAAACATCAGACCCGTGTTCCCGGATATGCCCACGACCGGCCTTTTCCGGGTCATAAGGCAACCGATCTACGTGGCCTTTGCACTGACCCTCTGGACGGTTCCGGTCTGGACACCGGACCAACTGGCCGTGGCGCTGTGCCTCACCGCCTACTGCCTTCTGGCGCCAAGGCTGAAAGAGCGCCGTTTTGCCGCCCGCTATGGCGACCGTTTCGACACCTACCGTAACCGTGTGCCCTATGCGCTGCCACGCTTGCCAAAACGAGGAAAAGATGGCTGAACTTGCCTTGCTGACAACTGCACTCCTGTTTGGTGGCACGCTGCTCTATTCCTTCGGGTTTGCCGCATTTCTCTTCACGTCCTTACCAGCGGAAACAGCAGGGCCGCTGATCCGCAAAGCCTTTCCGCACTTCTATATTTTCGTGTTTGTGACGTCGCTGCTGGCTGCGGGCTTGCTGGCAGTAGCCGACCCTCTTGCCGCGTTCGCGCTTGGCGCTGTGTCAGGCACAACGATCTATGCGAGACAGGTTCTGATGCCCGCGATAAATGCTGCGACCGACAATGCCGACAAGGGCAGGTTCAAGCGTTTGCATGGCTTCTCGGTAGCTATCACACTTGCCCATATTGCTGTGGCCGGCTTTGTGATTTTACGGATCGCAAACGTCTGACACCAAGGTTGAGCAGGCGCAAGGCGTCGCCCGAACTGCATTTGCAATTGACAACTGCCCGCATTTCGCCGCCTCCTGAGGACAGGCAAACGACACGGATCGCCCGGTTTCCGAGGCGACCGCGTTCTTGGGAAAATTTGAACATGCTCGACCAAATCTCGACCCGATCAGAAGCAACCACACAGATCTCCAACGACACCTATGAGCTTGTCGTAGTTGGTGCCGGGATCGCCGGGCTCAACGCGCTTTTTGCCGCGACCGAGTATCTGCCGAAAGGTGCCAAAGTTCTGTTACTGGACCGCAAGGTGGCAGCCGGCGGCATGTGGAACACCGCTTACGACTATGTACGCCTTCACCAGCCGCATCCAATGTTTACCGTGGGCAATCTGAAATGGGACTGGCGTAAACCGGCAGCTTATCTTGCCGCACGCAACGAGGTGCAAACGCATCTTGCGAAATCGCTCGGACCGATCAGCGAAGCCGTTAACCTTCAGACGCGTTTCGGAGTGACGGTTACAAGCTGTAATGAAGTAAAGACCGACGCCGGCTATCACGCCGAGGTTATCTGGCACCCCGCAGATCAAACAGATCAGACGCAAATGGTACGCGCAAACAGGGTAATCTACGCCTCAGGCCTGAACTATGAAGTCACAAAGCCCCTGCACTTCTCTTCGGATAGCGTTGTTTCCATCATACCGCAGGAACTGACAAAGACACTGGCTGCACATCCCGACGCGCCGGTCTATGTGATTGGCGGCGGCAAAACCGGTATGGACACAATCCTGTCGGTTGCTGCTGAGAACCCACACCGCAAAATCGTCTTGGTCAAAGGCCCCGGCACATTGTTTTTGAACCGGACCAAATACCTGCCAACGGGAACAGAAAGATGGACATCAGGGCGGTTGATCTCGCGCTTGTTTCTTGACCTCGCCGAACAATTTGACGGCACAAACGAAGATGAGACGATGGCCTTCATCCGATCGCAACTCGCATCTGATACGAAGACCGACAACGGCGTGTTCCTTTATGGCCTGCAGTCAGAAGAAGAAAGAGATCGCATTGACAAAACACTGGCGCAAACTCTGCCCGGATACTTGTCAGACATCGAGAAAACCGCAAATGGTCAGCAACTTCGGTTGCGTGACGGGCAAATGCAAGACATTCCCGCGGGCAGCATTGTGGTCAATTGTACGGGCAGTTTCTTTCGCAGCAAAGAGTTGGCAGAAGCGCATGATTTTCTGTCGCCCGGCAACACCGTCATGCACATCAACCCCCGTGACGGATGGCACTTTTTAACAAGTGTCGTCGGCTTTTTCGCGACGCATTTACTGTACCGTGACGCCCTGAGGGGTCAGGGTTTTTACAGCATGGATCACGAAGCGCTGTTTCGTCAGAACCGCAAGGCATGGGTCGGGGCATCGGCGGCACAGGCTTACATGAATCAGGCGATCAGCGTGCAAACCCTGCCGTTGATGCTTTTGGACCGTTGTGGGCTTGATCTTGATCGCTGGTATCCGCTGCCGCGCCGGCTCGCTGGTCTTGTGCATATGAAGACAAACGCAGCACAGAACGTCGCGCAGTGCCGTGCAACGCTGGATCGCACGGCGGAGCGTTTTGGCATTCACTGCGCGCAACTAGACTGACCGCGCTGTTCTGAAGTGCCTGGTAGGGCCACCGGGTTCTGCGTGCTTTATTCGTACTCCTTCCGCACCGTTTCGGAAGACACCCACGCCTCTACACTTTAGGCTGGAATAAGGATGAAACGCGCCGGAGAAGCCCCAATGTCAGGTAAAGAGATTACCCCCGAACAGCAGATGATGGCCGTGGTCACCACCGGAACGGGCGGATATGACAAGCTGGAGTATAAATCCGTTCTTGTTCCGGTGCCAGGACCCGGCGAGGTGTTGTTGAAGGTGCTGGCCGCTGGTGTGAACAACACCGAAATCAATACACGTTTGGGGTGGTACTCTGCATCGGTTACGCAAGGGACGGACACGACCAGCAAGTCGGGCGACCGTCCGGACGGAGGGTGGAACAAAGCCACGCCTTTTCCGTTCATTCAGGGCACCGATTGCTGTGGCCAGGTCGTCGCAGTAGGCCCGAACGGGGAGCAAGCCCGGATCGGTCAGCGCGTATTGGTCCGCCCGTGCATGCGAACTCATGGGTTTGACAGGATGGACTGTATCTGGATGGGATCGGATATTGACGGCGCTTTTGCGCAGTTTGTGAAAGTACCCGAGCAAGAGGTCTTTTCCGTGAACTGTGACTGGAGCGCTGCGGAGCTTGCGACAATTCCCTGCGCCTATGGCACCGCGGAAAACATGATTCACCGTGCCGGTGTCAAGAAAGGCATGCGTGTTTTGGTGCCCGGTGCGTCGGGTGGTGTCGGATCGGCACTGCTTCAGTTGGTCAAGCGTCGGGGTGCCGAGGCCATTGCCATAACCAGCATGGACAAGCGCGATGCAGTGGCACAGATTGGTGCGGATATTGTGCTGACCCGCGAGGATGATCCAGTGTCCTTTGTAGGCAAAGAAAGCGTTGATGTGGTCATTGACAATGTTGCGGGCGAAGGCTTTGGAAAAATGTTGCAGGTGCTGGTACGCGGCGGGCGGTATGTCTCATCGGGGGCGATCGCGGGGCCGCTCGTCGAATTGGACATGCGCGATATGTATTTAAAAGACATCACCTTGATCGGTTGCACCGCATGGGACGAACCGGTTTTTCCAAACCTTATTTCCTATATCGACTCTGGTCAGATCAGGCCCCTGCTGTCTGCGACCTATCCGCTTGACCGTATCGCCGACGCGCAACGGGATTTTCAAGAAAAGAAGCACACCGGCAAAATTGTCCTGATCCCTACAGGATAAGCACAAGAGTAACTGTGACGTACGACGGATGTAACTGCGCGCGTATCGTTGCGTCACGCGCCAAGCTGCTGAAACTTTTCAACATTAGTGGTGAGCCGTGCAGGATTCGAACCTGCGACCCACTGATTAAAAGTCAGTTGCTCTACCAACTGAGCTAACGGCCCACTAGGAGGTGTACTTAGAAAGGTGGGTCCATCGGGTCAACCCCAAATCAGTGTTTTTGCAGCCTTCTACTGGATAGTTTGTCGGCATCAGCTTATATGGCCGCAATGCGCTACTCTGACGAAACTGATTTGCCCTTTATGAAGATGCACGGGCTTGGAAACGACTTTGTCGTTCTGGACGCGCGCGCGCGAAAAATCACTGTTTCTGAAACACTTGCCCGCGCGCTTGGTGACCGCCACCGCGGCGTCGGTTTTGACCAGCTCGCCGTGATTGAAAAAGACGGGGAAGGTGTGCGTCTTACGTTTTTCAATTCGGATGGTTCAACCTCGGGCGCGTGCGGCAACGCGACGCGCTGTATCGCGCGGTATGTCATGGATGAGACAGGGCAGGCAGAGCTTGTGTTGTCAACAGAGCGTGGCGCTCTTCAGGCACGAGACCTAGGCGACGGCCTGACTTCCGTCAATATGGGCCACCCACAGCTGCACTGGGACGAAATACCGCTTTCCACTGAAATGGATACGCTGGAACTGCCGATCGAAGGCGCGCCGACAGCGACAGGAATGGGTAACCCGCATTGCACCTTCTTTGTCGAAGATATCAACGCCGTCGACGTCGAACAGCGCGGTGCCGCACTGGAGCATCATCCGCTGTATCCCGAACGTACCAACGTGCAGTTTGCCCAAGTCATCGGGCCCGATCACATCCGGATGCGGGTCTGGGAACGCGGTGTGGGTCTGACGCTTGCCTCCGGGTCATCAAGCTGTGCCACTGCGGTGGCCGCCGCGCGGCGGGGCCTGACATCGCGCAGTGTAAGACTGGACCTTGATGGTGGTACGCTATCTGTCGACTGGAAAGACGATGGTGTGTGGATGACCGGCCAAACCACGCATGTATTCAACGGCAGTCTGACGCGCGCCTTTCTGGATTCCATCTCATGAATACGCCAAAGTTTTCCACGCTGGGCTGCCGCCTGAATGCCTATGAGACCGAAGCGATGAAGGAACTCGCTGCCGAGGCAGGTCTGGAGAATGCCGTGGTGGTGAATACCTGCGCGGTCACGGCAGAGGCTGTGCGCAAAGCACGCTCAACCATCCGCAAAATGCGCCGTGAAAACCCGGAGGCGCGCCTGATCGTCACTGGCTGCGCTGCTCAGACAGAGCCCGAAACTTTCACCGCCATGCCCGAAGTCGACGCCGTCATCGGGAATACCGAAAAAATGCAGGGCAACACGTGGCGGGGACTTGCCGCGGATTTTATTGGCCAGTCCGAGGCCGTACAGGTCGATGACATCATGTCGGTCACCGAAACTGCGGGCCACCTGATTGACGGCTTTGGTACGCGCAGCCGGGCGTATGTACAGGTTCAAAACGGCTGCGATCATCGCTGTACCTTCTGCATTATTCCGTATGGACGGGGAAACTCACGTTCGGTGCCCGCGGGTGTTGTCGTAGAGCAGATCAAACGTCTCGTGGATAAAGGCTTTAATGAAGTGGTGTTGACAGGTGTCGATCTGACCAGCTGGGGCGCGGATTTGCCGGCGACGCCAAAGCTGGGTGATCTGGTGATGCGCATTCTCAAACTGGTACCGGATCTGCCGCGGTTGCGCATCAGTTCGATCGACAGCATCGAGGTGGACGAAAACCTGATGCAGGCCATCGCAACAGAACCGCGGCTAATGCCTCATCTGCACCTGTCCCTACAACACGGCGACGACATGATCCTTAAAAGGATGAAACGCCGCCACCTGCGTGACGATGCAATCCGCTTATGTCAGGAGGCGCGAAAAATGCGCCCCGACATCACATTCGGCGCGGACATCATTGCCGGGTTTCCAACCGAGACCGAAGCGATGTTCGAAAATGCGCTGGCGCTGGTTCAGGAATGCGATCTCACGTGGCTGCATGTGTTTCCATTTTCTGCACGCAAGGGCACTCCGGCAGCGCGCATGCCCGCGGTTGACGGGGCGGTGGTGCGCTCGCGTGCGGCACGGTTGCGCGCAACCGGTGAGACGCAGGTACAAAAGCATCTTGCCCAGCAGATCGGCCGCGCCCACAGGGTTCTGATGGAAAGCCCGACGATGGGGCGTACAGAACAATTCACCGAAGTTTTGTTTGCCGAACCTTTGCCTGAAGGCAGCATCGTGCCTGTGCGCATCAAAGGCGCCTCAGGCACACAGCTGACCGCCTGAACCGGGCGTACCGGCAAGGTTTGTAATCATGCAGAATGACTGCAGAAACCGCACGTGCCGGTTCGCGTGCAGGCGCCCCCTTGCAGAGTGCAAAATTTCCCATCAGACTGGCAATCTGGTGTTGCTGTTAAACGTCGCCGCGTTGTTGTTTGTAATATGAAAACGGTCAGATTGACTGTCGGTCGCAATAAACGGATCAGGAGTACGTCGGATGGAAACCATTGAGCTGCCCAAAACAGGCTTTTTGGCCCATGCCTCTCAGGACCTTTTAACCCTCCTCAACTCGGTCGCGACCGAAGTCGAACTGGACGAAGGCGAAGTCTTGTTTGAACAGGGTGATCCCGGCGATGCGCTTTATGCAATCATGACGGGCACGCTTGAATTCAGCATTATCTCGCGCGAAGGGCGCAAGCTTTCTCTGGATGTCATGCGGCCGGGCGCTCTTTTTGGTGAGATCGCGCTTTTTGATCCGGGCACGCGCACAGCAACCGTTACCGCGCTGGAACCGTCGCGCGTGCGCGGCGTAAAAAACGCTGATGTTCTTGCTGCTATCCGCAAAGCACCCGGTCTGGGCATCGATATGATCCAACTTGCAGGTGAGCGCATGCGTTGGATGAGCAGCCAGTTAAACGAGCAGGTGTTCCTGCCAATGCCCGCACGGTTGGCGCGCAAAATTCTGTACCTGACCATTGACGGTTCGGAACATCTGTCGCTGCTAACCCTGTCGCAGGCAGAACTGGCCGAATTTGTGGGGGCGACGCGCGAGGCTGTTTCCAAAACACTTTCCTTGTGGAAACGCGCGGGCGTTATTGATGCCTCGCGCGGGGGCGTGAAAGTCATCGACCGGAACGCGCTTCAGGTTATGGCCGATTTGCACCAAATTTAATTTGGTCATGTGAAACGCTTCACAGACTGTGATTCGATTTGTGGGCATATTGAGAGCATCAAAGGGCACATGTCCTCTCTCAAAGACCCCGCCAACCGGGGCTGGCACACAAAGGATAAACAGCATGGAACGCGATACGATCAAAAGACCCGAACACTCAAAGACATCGTCCAAGACATCGCCTGTCAAAACTGTCATTTCATGGCTTATCGAAACCGACCGTGAATTTCGCGTGGCACAATCAATGGTCAACGATACGCACGACAGACTGTAAAGACCGGCAGAGAGGACTGCTTGTCCACTGCAGATACCTCTCTACTCCAAGGTGTATGGTCGATCGGGAAATCACAGAAAACGTGCCGTTATGTGAACAAGATCACATACACCACAAAGCAACACAGACTACAGTGGATGTATTGAAGAACTGGTATGAAGTGGAGAGCTCGGGGCTCGGGCTCTCTAGCGGTTAGCAAGTTATTGATACCAAAGGAAAGAGTGTTTTAACTCCTTTTGGGTCTTAGAATGCCTTTGGCTGCCAAATACCCGTCTGGATGCTTTCACTCTGTTTTCGACTCTCCCCAGGGTCTGTCATTTGCCTCGATTTTTGAGGTGCAGACGATTAACCCCCCGCGCATCACTGCACGGGGGGTTATTTCATTGCTGCGATGCAGGCCGATATCAGGCTGTCTTTTTGCCTTTGACAGGTGCCCAGATACGCTTGTTTGTCAGGTAAAGCAGAACCGACAAAATGGTCAGGAACAACACACCGACAAAGCCCGCTTGCTTGCGCGCCATCATCTTCGGCTCTGCTGTCCACATCAGGAATGCGGAAACGTCCTCGGCCAGGTGATGCAGGTCGTTTGCATGACCGTCGGCATATTCCACCAGTTCATCTTCAAGCGGCGGGCCCATTGCAATCCAGCCGCCAGGGAAGGCTGTATTCTCGTAGAGCACAACGCCTGCTTCTTCTTTTTCTTCACCTGTATAACCGGTCAGCAATGACGCAATGTATTCAGGTCCACCGATGCCCTTGAAGAGCTGGTTGATCCCCAAACCGTAAGGCCCGTGGAAACCTGCGCGCGCCTTCGCCATGAGGCTCAGGTCCGGTGCGTTATCAAGACCCGATTCTCCGAAATGGTCAGCGGGTGCGGCCGGGCGGAAATCGTCGATCTCTTCATCGAAAACTTCGAATTGCGCCGCGTAGGCCCGTACCTGATCCTCAGGCATGCCAACACCACCATCTTCCGAGAGCGAGCGGTAGGGTACGAATTTCAACCCGTGGCAGGCAGAGCAAACTTCGGTGTAAACCTGAAGTCCGCGTTGCAACTGGTTTTGGTCATAGGTGCCGAAGGGGCCCTCGAACGAGAAATCGAAATCCTCGATATGCGTGTCATAGGCGCCTGCGGCGATACCTGCTGTGGCAAACCCGAAAGCTGCCACAGCGCTAAGTGCAAGTGTTCTGAACATGATCATCCGTTCCTTTACTCAGCCGGGGTGGCGGCAGCTTCGCCGCTACCAGCTTTAGCCGCTTTGTGCGCGTTGAAGTCCTCTTCAATCGTCGCAGGCCGCGCAAGTGGTTTCTCGATGACGCCAAGAAGTGGCAGGATCACCAGGAAGTAGGCGAACCAGTACGTGGACGCGATCAGCGAGATGGTGTTGTATGGCTCTTCCGCTGGCATGGCACCGACCCACATGAGGACGAAGAAGTCCACGACCAGCAGGGCAAACCACCACTTGAGCATGGGGCGGTAGCGCGCGGAGCGCACCGACGATGTGTCCAGCCAGGGTGCCAGCGCCATAACGGCAATCGCGCCGAACATGGCAATCACGCCGAAGAACTTCGCATCGATGATGCCACCGGTCACAAAGGACGCGATTTGAACCACCCAAACTTCGTCGGTGAAGGCCCGCAGGATCGCGTAGAACGGCAGGAAGTACCATTCCGGAACGATGTGTGCAGGTGTCGCCAGCGCGTTTGCTTCAATGTAGTTATCAGGGTGGCCAAGGTAGTTTGGCATGAACCCGACGATCGCAAAGAAGACAGCCATGATGACGGCCAGCGCAAACAAGTCTTTCATGACGAAATAGGGCCAGAACGGCAGCGTGTCTTTCTCGGCCTCTTCCTTGGACGTCCGGCGCACTTCCACGCCCGTGGGGTTGTTGTTCCCGGTAGTATGGAAAGCCCAGATATGCACGATGACGAGGCCCAGAATGACGAAGGGCAGCAAGTAGTGCAGCGAGAAGAAGCGGTTCAGCGTCGCGTTATCTACCGCGGGCCCACCCAGCAGCCATGTCTGCAGCGCTTCACCGATGAAGGGGATAGCACCAAAGAGGCCTGTGATAACAGTCGCGCCCCAGAAAGACATCTGACCCCAAGGCAGAACGTAGCCCATAAAGGCTGTGCCCATCATGAGCAGATAAATCAGCATACCGATGATCCAAGTGATCTCACGTGGGGCCTTGTAAGACCCGTAGTAGAGACCGCGGAAGATATGCGCGTAGACCGCAACAAAGAACAGCGAAGCGCCGTTTTGGTGCAGGTAGCGCAGCATATAGCCACCGTTCACGTTACGCATGATGTGCTCGACCGACGAGAACGCGTAATCCACATGCGGCGTGTAGTGCATCACCAGAACAATGCCTGTCACGATCTGCAGCACCAGAACAAACGTCAGCACGATGCCCCAGATCCACATCCAGTTCAGGTTCTTAGGTGTCGGGATCATCAGCGTGTCATACATCAACCCAACGATCGGAAGACGTTTTGCCAGACCCTTTTCCCAACCGGCTTTTGGTTCGTAATGGTCGTGAGGAATTCCACCCATCTTTTGTCTCCCTTAGCCTAGCTTAATTGTTGTTTCGTCGACGAATTCCGCGACCGGCACCGGCAGGTTGCTGGGTGCAGGGCCTCTGCGGATACGGCCTGAAGTGTCATAGTGCGAACCGTGGCAGGGGCAGAACCAACCGCCAAAATCGCCTGCGTCGCCCAGAGGCACACAGCCAAGGTGCGTACAAACGCCCATCATAACAAGCCATTCACCGGTTTCATCGAGCGCGCGGTTTTCGTCCGAGGCATCCGAGCCTGCGGCAATGTTGGCATTTTCAGCAGACCCGTCCGGCAAGGTGGAAACGTCCACGTCCCGTGCGGCCGCGATCTCGTCTTCTGTACGACGGCGGATAAAGACCGGCTTGCCCAACCATTTAACGGTCAACTGGGTGCCAGGTTCGATGCCACTGATATCAACACGGATCGACGCAAGCGCGCGCACATCCGCGGAAGGGTTCATTTGGTTGACCAAAGGCCAGATTGCGGCCCCTGCGGTCACCGCGCCAGCACCAGCGGTGGCGTAGTAAAGGAAATCCCGCCGGGTGCCCTCGGTATCTTCTGCATGCGACACAGGTTTACTCCATTTCATGGGCCGGATACCGGCCAATAGTGAATTGGTCGCGCACGACGCAACCTAGCTCAGACGCGTATTTAGCGCTGCGGGTGGCCCCAGTCCAGTGACCTTGTACGCGCAAACCGTCGCAGGTTGCGGCGTCCTGACGCAACTAGCCCGCTTTCCTGAAGGATTCGTAAAATTGTTGGCGCTTTTGAGACTTAGGCCGGCCTTGTCGCCAGCATTGACGGACGCGAATCGAAGGCCGCATGCCACGTCGCCAAAGCCTCGCGCCCTTGTCGCCATTGCCGCGCATCATGGCGGAAATCAAGGTATGACAGCGCACAGCCGACCGAGATATGTGCCATGGTCAGCGGCCCGGACAGGTGGCTCATCCAGCGCGCGTTCAGAACAGAAAGCGCACGGTCGATCTTGTCCCACTGTGCCTCGACCCAAGCTTCGGACTGCTCTGCAGGCGGACGCAAGCGCAGCTCATAGGCCATTGAAACAGCTGAATCCATGATGCCGTCGCCGGTCGCCTCAAGGGTCAGGTTTTCCCATCTGCCGCTGCCTTGCGGATAAAGGCCGCCATCAAAAAGTTCATTCAGATAACCTGTTATGACGCGGCTGTCATAAAGCGTCACACCATCATCGCGCTGCAAGGCAGGCAGTTTGGCCAAAGGGTTGGCCACCTTGAGGGCCTCATCCGAAGCGAAAGCGGTTGTCGCAACTGTCTCGAAGGTGACCGCATCGGTTTTTTCCAATTCGTGCAGCATGACGACGACTTTGCGCACGTAGGGTGAAGCGGGGGAATGAAAGAGTTTCATGGCATGTGTCCTTACGGTTTACACGCGACACTAACAGAGTGCCTATTGCTGTCCATCCGCACCGCGCATCAGAGCGGCGAGAACCCGAACGTCCGTGCCAAGACCATACGCCTCCACGTGCTCCGCCGCGCTTTCGCGCACGGGGTCTGGCTTGTTCTGGTTCAGCTTCCACGTCCCGTCGACGCCTGCCACAATCATCCTGCAGGGGACGATCGCGCGCATCATGCGGTCCATCACGCCTTCCGACATTTTATCGCTTGTCCACGGCGCCTTTGGAGCAAGACGGTCTTCGAACAAAGCGGACTGGCGGTCGAGGATGCCGTGCAACTCGGCCTGTGGGCGCAGTTCAAGCATACCGGTGACATGGACAGCGATGTAGTTCCACGTCGGAACCTGGTCGTGCACGCCGTACCAGTCCGGCGAAACATAGCTGTCCGGGCCGGATACGGCGATTCGTGCATGCCGAGGTTCCTGCAACTGCCGCACGATAGGGTTTGAGCGCACAAGATGCAGCCAGATCGACTTGCCGTCTTCGTCAACAAGGAAGGGGATATGAGACAAAAGCGGCCCGTCATCGGCATTCACGGCCAGAATGCCAAAGGCGCGCGCCCGTGCATAGGCAAGGTTCTGTGCCGCCTCTTGTGTGTGAAAAACCGGGTTTGGGTGCATCGTTTTGCCCTTGCTTTGTGTCGCTTTCGGTCTTGCAGGGTTTTGCCTGACTTGGCAAGTTGCCGCTATTCTCAGGGCGGGGCGGAATTCCCCACCGGCGGTATGCAGGCATCGTCTGCGAGCCCGCGAGCGGCCCCGTTTCGGGGTGTCAGCAGATCCGGTGCAAGGCCGGAGCCGACGGTTACAGTCCGGATGAAAGAGAATGCGCTTGCACGCGGCCCGAAGGGCCGTGCGCAGTCGTGATCGCCTTGGGTGGACGTGTCTGACCATGTAAAGGAGATCAAAATGACACACACCCGTTACGCCTTTGTCAAAGCGCAGTGGCACGCTGATATCGTGGACCGCGCCTATGATGGCTTTACTGAAATCATTCCAATGTCCCAGATCGACGTTTACGACGTGCCAGGTGCCTTCGAGATGCCGTTGATGGCCCGTGATCTGGCGGCCAGCGGGGCCTATGACGCTGTCATCTGTGCTGCATTCGTCGTCGACGGCGGCATCTACCGCCACGATTTTGTGGCGCAATCGGTGGTGGACGGGCTGATGCGCGCCGGACTGGATACTGGCGTTCCTGTCCTGTCGGTGTCGCTGACACCGCACCACTACCAGGAGACGGACCACCACACCGGCATATACCGCGCGCATTTTGTCACCAAAGGGCGCGAAGCCGCCCAAGCGGCGCTGGGTATCGTCAAGGCGCGCGACGCCTTACCGCAGCGGTCGGCATCAGCTGCCTAGATAGGCCCGCAACGCCGGCGGCGGGTTTGCCATGAGCTCCGCCGCCGGAACCGGCGCCTGCGCGCGACCCTCGTCAACAAAGACCACATCGTCGGCAATGCGTGCCACGTCTTCGGGCGCGTGGGTGACCATCAGAAGCGTCGCACCCGTTTCGGCAACCAGATCTTTCACCAGATCAAGCATTTCTTGCCGCAACGCTGGTCCAAGCGCCGCGAAAGGTTCATCCAGCAGCAAAAGCGGTTTGTTCTGAACCAGAACGCGGGCCAGTGCCGCGCGGCTTTGCTGCCCTCCGGACAGGGCTGCGGGCCTGCGCCCCTCCAGACCGCTCAGGCCGACACGGTCAATCGCTGTCTGCACCTGCTGCTCATCTTTGGCGCTCAGCCGCAGGTTGGAGCGCAGGCCCAACCCGACGTTCTGCCGGATGGTCAGATGCGGAAACATGTTGTTGTCCTGAAACAGCATTGCGATCGGTCGCGCGCCTGGCGGCGCCTTGGCCATGTCCTCGCCGGCACAGATCATGCGGCCCGCAACGATATCGACAAATCCGCCCAAGGCTCCCAGCAAAGTCGACTTGCCGGCCCCTGACGGGCCGATCACTGCAACCTTGCGACCTTGACCAATGCTCAGATCGGCCTTCAGTTCAAAACTGCCCTGACGTATGTGTAGCCCGTCAAGCGTGAGCACTGTACCGCCCCCCTTTGTCGCAGAGCCAAAAGATCGCCAGCGCCATCGACAGCAGAATCAACGCCGCGCCGGCCGCCGCCTCTGTCTGATAGGCCCCCATCAGGCGGTACATCTGCAAAGGCAGCGTTGTCCGGTCAGGGTCTGCAAAAAGGGCAATAACACCAAGATCACCAACCGACAAAGCACCTGTCAACCCGGCGGCAAAACCGATCTGCGGTCGCGCGCGGGGCAACAACACCCAGACCCAAGCCGCCCACCCCTGCATCCCAAGCGTCAGGCAAAGCCTGCCCTGACTGTCGAGCGTCTCGCGCAGCACGGGTACAAGTATGCGCAGCGCAAAGGGCAAAGCCATCAATGCATTCACCACAGCGGTAACCGGCAAGGACAGACTGACCGGATCAGCAATGGGATTTATCAGGATGAACCAGCCTGTCCCGATCATCAGGGGCGAAGCGGATAACCCCAGAAGGCCGATTGCCTCGACACTGCCGCGCGCGCGGGTCGCGATCCAGCCGGCAAGCGGCAGCGCGAGGATCAAAAGGACGCAAACACTCAGCCCAGCGACCCACAGCGACACCCCCGCTGATCGCCACACGGATGCCGGAACTGCCTCCAGCCCCGCTAGGCCGGACAGGGCGACAGAGACAAGCGGCAGCAGCAAAAACGCGGAGCCCAGCAGAATTGCCAGCACATCCAACACCCGTTGACCCCCACCTTTTGCATCCCAACGCCGGACGGGGCGGTCCAGCCCGCCGGTCAGCGGAATCTGCGGGATCATCCAAAGTGCAATGCCAGCCGCCCCGCCAGCCAGCACAAGCTGCACAACCGACAACCACGCGGCCTTCGCCAAGTCAAAATCAAAACGGAACGCCTGATAGATTGCCAGTTCAATTGTCGTGGCCCGTGGCCCGCCACCCAACGTCAGCGCAACGGCAAAGCTGGTCAGGCAAATCACAAAAATCAGGGCCGCCGCACCGGGAAGAATGCGCAAAAGCATCGGCATTTCGAGACTGCGAAACACCATCCAAGGGGGCAGATCAAGCTGTGCAGCTAGCCGGAACCTCTCGGCGGGAATGCTCTGCCAACCCTGCAGAAGCAGCCGTGTCGCCAACGGCAAATTGAAAAACACATGCGCCAGAACCACGCCATGCAACCCGTAGATCGATACAGTGGGCAAACCTAAGGCGTCCAGCGCGAGGTTAACCCAACCATTGCGCCCAAAGATGGCAAGCAAACCCAGAACGGCCACGATGACCGGCAAGATAAACGGAGCGCCCAACAGCGTAATCAGCATCCGACGCCCCGGCATCTGACGGCGCGCCAGCGCGCGCGCCAACGGTACGGCCAGCAAAACAGAGATCAGCGCAGACAGGGCGGCCTGAACTACTGTAAAACGGACGGCCTGCCATTCGGCAGGCCCCAGCCCTGCGCCGGGTTCGGCGCGCAGGGCAATCCCTACAAAAGCAGCCAGAACCGCTGCGATAACAAAGCTGCCCGCAACGGCTCCTGCACTGCCACTTATTGGCTGAGCGCGTTGCGCCATGTCTCGATGGCCTCTGCCTGAAGCGCAGCCGCTTCGGTTTCCGAGTAGAAGAGAACCTTCTCCGGCAGGGGCAGTTCGGACCAGCCTTCGGGCCAGTCGGACTGCGGCAGCGCTGACGGCAGTGACCAGTTTGCCGTGGGGATCATCGCCTGGAAGTCCCGCGACATGACGTAGGCCATGAATTTGTCAGCCAGTTCCGGCTGATCGGTCGCCGCGATCTTGCCCACCGTCTCGACCATGAAGTAGTGGCCTTCGGGGAAGATCGCCGCCTTCTTGGTGAAATCCTCCTCGGCGAACATGTGGTAGGCCGGAGATGTCGTGTAGCTTAACACCATGTCTGCTTCGCCATCGGTGAAAAGACCGTAGCTTGCCGACCAGTCCTTGGTCACGGTCAGAATTTTCGGGGCGAGCTTTGCCCACACGTCAGCAGATCGCTCGCCGTAGACTGCCTGCACCCACAAAACCAGCGCCAGACCAGAGATCGACGTGCGCGGGTCCTGTATCACGATTTTCACATCGTCGGGCATTTCCAGCAACGCATCGAACGAAGCCGGGGGCGCATCCATTGTGGTCTCATTGTAGATAAAAGCCGTGTGGCCATAGTTGAACGGAAGGAAGGTGTCATCCGTCCAGTCGATCGGCAGCGTCAAGGCACTGTTGTCCTGACCGTGCACCGTGAACAGCTCGGTCGCACGTGCCCGAGCAGTCACATCCGACGTGAGGCCAATAACCACATCGGCCTTGGTCCGCTCCCCTTCCAGCAGCAGCCGTGGCAAAAGATCACCCGTCGACCACTGCAGATCACATTCGCAGAGTTTCTCGAATTCGGTTTCGATGATAGGGCCCGGGCCCCACTCAGACGTAAAGTAGTCGCCCGCATAAACGGTCAGCACGGGCGTGTCCGCCCCTGCCTGTGTTGCCAATGCAATGCCAGCAGCAATAAGAGTTCTACGCATGTTCAATCCCTTTCAAAATGCGTCGAACGGCGAAAGAGGATGATACGCTCACCTTCCCTCCGCCGGTTCTAACCGGTTCAGGTTCTACGGGTCCGCACAGACGGTGCATCTCAGCCTAAAAGGCCCCCCGAGGTACATACGGACGTAGTACGCTGGCGTGGGAATGGCAAGCGATAAGGGCTTGAGGCGCACGCCCCGCGCAGCTAAGCACCTGTCTCAAAGGAGCATCCCGATGTCGATGAACAGTTTTGGCCATCTTTTCCGCGTCACCACATGGGGTGAAAGCCACGGGCCCGCCCTGGGTGCCACGGTGGACGGCTGCCCACCGGGTGTTGCGATTGACGAAAGTATGATCCAGCACTGGTTGGACAAACGCAAACCCGGCCAGAACAAATACACAACCCAAAGGCGCGAAGCCGACGAGGTCAAAATCCTTTCCGGCACCTTCGAAGGTGTGACCACCGGTACACCGGTGCAACTGATGATCGAGAACACGGACCAGCGCTCGAAAGACTACGGTGACATCAAAGACAAATTCCGCCCCGGCCACGCAGACATCACCTATTTCCAGAAGTATGGCGTTCGCGACTACCGTGGCGGCGGGCGTTCATCAGCGCGCGAAACAGCAGCGCGCGTGGCGGCGGGCGGACTTGCACGCGAAGCGCTGAAGGTTCTGGCACCGCGGCTTGAAATCAGAGGGTACATGACGCGCATGGGCAGCCATGAGATCGACCGCGACCGGTTTGACTGGGACCAGATCGACGCCAACCCCTTCTGGACACCTGATGCACAGGCCGCCAGCGACTGGGCGACCTATCTCGACGGGCTGCGAAAGTCGGGCAGTTCTGTGGGCGCTGTTATCGAAGTCACGGCGCGCGGTGTCCCCGCGGGCCTCGGCGCACCGGTCTATGGCAAGCTGGATACCGATCTGGCCGCGGCGATGATGAGTATCAACGCCGTGAAAGGCGTCGAGATCGGCGAGGGGATGTCTGCGGCTATGCTGACCGGGGAACTGAACGCCGATGAGATTTCGATGGGCCCCGACGGCCCGGTCTATTCCTCGAACCACGCGGGGGGCATATTGGGGGGCATCAGCACAGGACAGGATGTGGTCGTCCGCTTCGCGGTCAAACCGACGTCAAGCATACTGACAACACGCAAGACGATCACCAAAACGGGCGAAGACACCGAGATTATCACCAAGGGTCGCCACGACCCTTGCGTCGGCATCCGTGCGGTCCCCGTGGGCGAAGCGATGATGGCCTGCGTCTTGCTGGATCATCTGTTACTGCATCGTGGTCAGATCGGCGTAAACCAGGGCGTCATCGGCAGTTGACCCGCGCTGCTTGATCTTTTCTGCGGCAAGGCGCAGAGAGACGGCATGGCTCAGGATCTCAGGCAAAACAAACCCGGCTTGGCAATCACGCTCAAGCTTATGGCAGTGTTTTTGTTCATGGTCATGGCCGCACTTATCAAGGTCGCGTCCGAACATGTGCCCCCCGGTCAGGCAGTCTTTTTCCGGTCTTTCTTTGCCCTGCCCGTCATCATGGCGTGGCTCTGGCAACGCGGGCAGGTACGCGAAGGACTGGTGCCATCAAACCTGATGGGGCACGTCTGGCGTGGCATCTTCGGCACCTCGGCCATGGGGCTGACATTTGCAGGGCTCGGCCTTCTACCGCTGCCGGAGGTCACCGCGATTGGCTATGCCACGCCTATGTTTGCAGTGCTGTTCGCGGCCCTTTTTCTGGGGGAACGTGTTCGGATCGTCCGGCTGTCAGCAGTCGCACTCGGGCTTGTCGGCGTCAGTATCGTGATTGCGCCACGGTTGTCCGTCGGCAGTGCAGACCTCACCACAGGCGCCACGCTCGGCGCGATTATGGTGCTTGTTGCATCAATCCTGCGGGCGATGGTGCAAATCCACGTGCGGCGGCTGGTCCAGACCGATACAACAGCGGCGATCGTTTTCTACTTTTCAATGACGGCAAGCACACTCGCGCTTCTGACCCTGCCGCTGGGCTGGGCCACCGGCCTTGCCGCACTGGAATGGACCTCTCCTGCGATGTGGGTGCTGGCTGTACTTGTGCTGTCGGGGTTAATCGGTGGCGTGGCACAGATCATGGTCACGGCGTCCTACCGCTTTGGCAGCGCGTCAATGCTGGCACCTTTCGACTATGCGTCGATGATTTTCGCCAGCCTGATCGGCTATGTGGCCTTTGGAGAAGTTCCGACAGGGGCAATTGTTCTGGGCGCGAGCCTGGTGATCGCGGGCGGTGTCCTTATCATCTGGCGTGAACGGCAACTGGGATTGGACCGTAGCAAGTCAAAACCAAATGTGCCGCCATCCGGAACGCCCTGACCAGCTATCGGAGCGCGCGCCCGCAACGCCAGCCAAAAACGCGTCAAAACACGCCCGACGGCCCCCTGCTGTGACAGGCTGAGGCCTCGACAATCAAGCCGTCGAGCCCGAAACGGAGCGTTTCAGCTGCAAGCACGTTGTTCTGGTTGCGATAGGTGATGACCACCATACCGTGGCCGTGAAACACATCCACAACCACAAAAGACAGGTCAGGCTGCGCGTCGAGCGCTTTGGCCCAATAGGCCCGCAGGGCCGCGCGGCCGCGCAACTCGCCCTGTCCGACCAAACGCATCGCTTTATGTGAGCGAAACACCACATCCTCGCTGTAATGGGCGAGGATGCGGTCCAGCGCATGGGCGTTCCACGCCGCCTCCCACTCTGTGGCAAAAGCTGCGTAGTCCACAGAAGGTCAGCTGCGCACCAGTTTCTCGTAGCTTTCCGCCACATCCCGGGTCAGCGCACCCACTTCGAAGTTGTAGTCGCCGATCTGGCCGACGGGCGTGACTTCGGCCGCTGTACCGGTCAGCCAGCACTGCTCGAAACCTTCCAGTTCCTCGGGCATGATATGGCGTTCATGCACCTTGACCTGACGGTCTTTGAGCATGCCGATCACGGTCTGGCGGGTGATCCCGTTAAGAAAGCAGTCAGGGTCCGGAGTATGCACCTCGCCGTCTTTCACAAAGAAGATATTCGCACCGGTCGCTTCCGCAACATAGCCACGGTAGTCAAACATCATAGCATCCGAACACCCTTTGGCCTCGGCGGCATGTTTTGACATGGTGCAGATCATGTAAAGCCCGGCCGCCTTGGCGTGGCTGGGGATCGTTTCGGGGCTGGGGCGTTTCCATTTGGAGATATCAAGCTTGGCCCCCTTCATCTTGGCGTCGCCGTAGTATGCGCCCCACTCCCAGGCTGCAATGGCCATGCGGACGGGGTTCTTTGCGGAGGCGACGCCCATGTCCTCACCGGCACCGCGCCATGCAATCGCGCGAACATAAGCGTCTTTGAGGCCTGATGCTTTCAGCACGTCGTTCTTGGCCGCTTCGATCTCGTCGACAGTGTAGGGAATGTCGAAATCGATCATCTCGGCGGACCGCTTCAGGCGCTCGGAATGTGCGCGGCTTTTGAAAATCTTGCCGCCATAGGCGCGTTCACCCTCAAAGACTGAGGATGCGTAGTGCATGGCATGGGTCAGGATGTGCACATTAGCCTCGCGCCAATCCACCATTTTGCCGTCCATCCAGATGTGTCCGTCCCGGTCGTTGTAAGCGCCTGCCATGGTCTTTCCTTCCCTGATGCCAAAGCCATATTTCCAAAAGTTGCGCAGTTAAGTCCGATCCGGTCATAATATTGCGCAAAACCTGCGATTCGATATCTCTTCGCCCTTGGAATGTCAACAACACTGACATAAGCTGCCCATAATGTGATCGGTAAAATTGGGGCGTTTCATGGCAGACGGGAGAACAGGACCTGTCCACAGCGGCGAGAACCTGCTGTTTTTAACCGACGAACAGCTGCGGCAGGGGATCGAGGCGATGTTTTTCGCCTATCGCGGATTTACCGCTGATCCGGATCGCATTCTGGCCGACCTGGCCTATGGCCGGGCACATCATCGCGCCGTGCATTTCATAAAACGCGCCCCCGGCACCACGGTCAACAATCTGCTGAGCATTCTTGGCGTCACCAAACAATCGCTGAACCGTGTATTGCGTACGCTGATTGAAGATGGTTTGGTCGAAAGCAGGGTCGGCAAGCTCGACAAACGCGAAAGGCACTTGTTTTTGACTGCAGACGGAGAAGCACTGGAGCAAAAACTTTCAGATGCTCAGCGTTCGCGAATGCGCATGGCTTTCCGGGAGGCCGGGCCCGAGTCTGTCGCGGGTTTCCGCAAGGTGCTGGAAGCAATGATGGACCCGGAAATGCGCTACGCCTACATGCGGCTGAAGGATACCGGATCATGAGTGATTTTGATGCGCACCTGTTGATCGTCGACGACGACGAACGGATCAGGACCCTTTTACAGAAATTTCTGATGCGCAACGGCTTTCTGGTCACAGCCGCACGCGATGCCGCCCATGCCCGGCGCATTCTGTCGGGATTGGATTTTGACCTGATCGTTCTGGATGTCATGATGCCGGGCGAGGATGGCATCGCCTTTACACGCGCGTTGCGCGCGGACAATCCGGTGCCTGTTTTGCTGCTAACCGCGAAGGGCGACACCAACAACCGCATCGAAGGTCTGGAGGCAGGAGCCGACGACTATCTTGCAAAACCTTTCGAGCCTAAAGAGCTATTGCTGCGCATCAATGCGATATTGCGACGTGTGCCCGAAACCCCGATGGACGAGGCGACACCGAAGGTGCTGACGCTTGGTCCGATCCGCTATGATATGGAGCGCGGTGAAATGTGGCAGGGCGAGGATCTGGTGCGGCTGACGGCAACCGAGATGCAACTGATGAAGATTTTCTCGGGCAGTTGTCATGAGGCGATCAGCCGCGCGAAGCTGGTTGAGGAACTGGGGCGGGACCGTGGTCAGGCACAGGAGCGGGCGGTTGATGTGCAGATCACCCGGTTGCGCCGGAAAATAGAATCGGACCCCAAGCAACCGCGCTATCTGCAGACTGTGCGTGGTGCGGGTTACATGCTGGCCCCCGATTGAGCAGTCTTGGCCAGCCGGGGGCTGTCTGCCCCCGGACCCCCGAGGATATTTTTGGACCAAAGAAACGCTCTGTGCTCTGGCACGTGGCGCGCATTGCCAGTAAGGTCTGTGCAGTTTTACGCCAGGAAATGATGAAATGACCGAGACCCCTGTCACCGAGATGAATTTTGAACAGGCGATGAGCGAGCTGGAGAAAGTTCTGGGGCAGCTTGAGCGCGGCGATGTGGCGCTGGATGAAAGTATCGCACTTTATGAACGCGGCGCGGCACTGAAAAAACGGTGTGAAGAAAAGCTCAAGGAAGCGGAAGAGAAGGTTGCGGCCATCACGCTTGATGCTGAGGGGAGCGCGACGGGGGCGAAGCCCGTCGAAGGTTTGTAAGGCGTGTTTGAGCAACGGCGGACAGCGTCGGCTGCGGCCATTCAGACGCATTTTGATTTGGTACTGGGATCTTATCTGCCTTTGCCTGTTGTGGCGGCCATGGCGCATGCGACCCATGGCGGCAAACGGTTGCGCGGTTTTCTTGTTCTGGAAAGTGCGCGGCTGCACGGGATCCCATCTGGTCAGGCCATCTGGGGCGCCTGCGCCATCGAGGCGCTTCATGCCTATAGTCTGGTGCATGATGATTTGCCTTGCATGGATGACGACGATCTGCGGCGCGGTCAGCCTACTGTACATAAAAAGTGGGATGAGGCGACGGCGGTGTTGGCGGGAGATGCCCTGCAGACACTGGCTTTTGAATTGGTGGCGCGGCCGGAGCAGGGTTTTGCCGGTGGGGTGATGGCGGATTTGGTCCTGAGCCTTGCACGGGCCAGCGGTGCGGCCGGCATGGTCATGGGGCAAGCTCTGGATATTGCGGCGGAGACGGCAACCGAGCCACTGACGCTTGAGGAGATTACCGCGTTGCAGCGTGGCAAGACGGGTGCGTTGATTGAGTGGTCCGCCACGGCCGGTGGGCGCATGGCGCAGGCCGATACGACGGCGCTTGCCGGTTATGCCCGTGCCTTGGGCCTCGCGTTTCAGATTGCCGATGACATTCTGGACGTGACCGGCGACAGCGCTATCGTTGGTAAGGCCGTGGGCAAGGACGCGCAGGCCGGTAAGGCGACTTTTGTGTCTTTGATGGGGCTGGACGCTGCCCGACAGCGTGCGGTTGATTTGGTCGATGAGGCCTGCGACAGCCTGGCCGCTTACGGAGATGAGGCGCAGGCCTTACAAGAGGCCGCGCGCTTCGTTGTCAAGCGCGCGCATTAGGAATTCAGGATGACGCATACACCCCAGACCCCGCTGCTTGACGAGATACGTCGTCCAGCTGATCTCAAGCGGTTGACAGACAAGCAGCTGACACAGCTGGCACATGAACTGCGCACTGAAACGGTTTCAGCGGTTTCCGTGACAGGCGGTCATTTGGGCGCGGGTCTGGGCGTTGTGGAATTAACCGTGGCGCTGCATGCGGTGTTCGATACGCCGCGCGACAAGGTCATCTGGGATGTGGGGCACCAATGCTATCCTCACAAGATACTTACCGAGCGTCGCGACCGGATACGCACCCTGCGGATGCGCGATGGGTTGAGCGGGTTCACCAAGCGCAGCGAGAGCCCTTACGATCCGTTTGGCGCAGCACATAGCTCGACCTCTATCTCCGCTGCTTTAGGATTTGCAGTGGCGCGCGATCTTGGCGGTGTGGTGCCGGAGGGGCTGGGCGACGCGATCGCTGTCATCGGCGACGGATCATTGAGCGCGGGCATGGCTTATGAGGCGATGAACAACGCCGGTCATCTCAAGAAACGCCTCATCGTGATCCTGAACGACAATGAAATGTCGATTGCGCCGCCGGTGGGTGCGATGTCTTCGTATCTCAGCCGTCTGTATGCCGAGGAGCCTTTTCAGGACTTCAAGGCGGCGGCCAAAGGTGCGGTCAGCCTGCTGCCGGAACCCTTTCGCGAAGGCGCCAGGCGTGCCAAGGACATGCTTAAAGGCATGGCCATGGGCGGCACGTTGTTCGAAGAGCTCGGGTTTTCTTACATCGGGCCAATTGACGGGCACGACATGGACCAGCTTTTACCACTTTTGAGGACAGTAAAGGCGCGGGCGACGGGGCCGATCCTGATCCATGTTCTGACCAAAAAGGGCAAGGGCTATGCGCCTGCTGAGAACGCGCGCGACCGCGGACATGCAACCGCCAAATTTGACGTTGTCACCGGCGAGCAAAAGAAAGCCCCTTCGAACGCGCCCAGCTACACAAAGGTCTTTGCCGAAAGCCTGCTACAGGAAGCCGCGGAAGATGACAGGATATGCGCCGTCACTGCAGCCATGCCGGATGGCACCGGCCTGAACCTCTTTGCAGAAAGATATCCGAGCCGATGCTTTGATGTAGGCATTGCAGAGCAGCATGGCGTCACCTTCTCGGCGGCACTGGCCGCTGGCGGTTTGCGGCCGTTCTGTGCGATGTATTCCACGTTCCTGCAGCGCGGATACGATCAGGTTGTGCATGATGTGGCGATCCAGCGGCTTCCGGTACGCTTTGCCATAGACCGTGCGGGGCTGGTTGGGGCGGACGGCGCCACGCATGCGGGTTCTTTCGACATCGCCTATCTGGCAAACCTGCCCGGCTTTGTTGTGATGGCCGCCGCGGATGAGGCGGAACTGAAGCATATGGTCGCAACTGCCGCGGCGCACGACAGCGGCCCGATTGCCTTCCGTTTTCCGCGCGGAGAGGGCGTTGGCGTCGACATGCCAGAGCGCGGCACCCCGCTGGAGATCGGCAAGGGGCGCATCATCCGTGCGGGCGCGCGCGTGGCACTTTTGTCTTTTGGCACCCGGCTGGCCGAGGTGGAAAAAGCCGCTGAAGCGCTAGCAGCCCGCGGGATCACCCCCACCATTGCAGACGCACGATTTGCCAAACCCCTGGACCGCGAGATGATCCTGCAGCTTGCTGCCGAGCACGAGGCGTTGATCACCATCGAAGAAGGGGCCGTCGGTGGTTTCGGCAGTCATGTCGCACAGCTGTTGGCGGATGAAGCCGTGTTCGACAACGGGCTCAAATTCCGCTCAATGGTGCTGCCCGATATCTTTATTGATCAGGCCAGCCCTGCGGATATGTACGCGGTGGCCGGGATGAATGCAGCGGATATCGAAGCCAAAGTGCTAACCGTTTTGGGTGTCGCACAGATCGGCGAGGCGCGCGCCTAGACCTGCAGCCTGGCAAGAGCCGCCAGCGAAATGGCCGTATCCAAAACGCCGAGACCGGTCATATCGCAAATCGTTATATCTGTATCCGCGCGTCGCCCGACAGCGGGATCACAGACGACTGCCGAAAGTTCGACCGGCGCGCTTTTCAACGCTGTATGCGACACATGCTGAAGCTCGCCGCCGATATCGCATTGCGCAACGCTGTCGCAGACAACGACTTCGGCCCGTCTCAAAACATCCGCGGACAACTCCTGCTTGCCGGGCAAGTCCGATCCCATCGCGGTGACATGGGTTCCCGCGCGCAGCCAGTCGGCTTCGATCAGCGGTGTGCTGGTTTGGGTGGTTGTCACCAGAATGTCGCTTTGCGACGTGACCGCGGGCAGGTCGGACGACGCGATCACCGTGGCATCGGTCATCAAAGCGATATCCGAGGCACAGTGCTCCGCCTTCTCCGGGTCACGCCCCCAAACCAACACCTGTTTGAACTCCCGCACCAGCGTCAGCGCCTGCAGCTGCGCACGCGCCTGAACCCCTGTACCGACAATGCCGACACTCTCAATGTCGCGGCGCGCAAGGTGATCCGCAGCAACAGCACCAGCCAGCGCGGTGCGCAGGTTCATCAGGTACCCGTTGTCCAGAAACACGGCCTCGCAAAAACCGGTCTGCGCACTGATGACAAGGATTACACTACTGCTAGTGGGCAGACCGACATCCGCGTTGGCATAAAAACCCGAGGCCATTTTGAGTGCAAAGGCATTCAGACCAGACACATAGGCCCCTTTCACGTCCACAGCGCTTTGGGCATCAATATCTATGTGAAAGACCGGCGGCATGGAGATTTCGCGCTCCTGCAACCAGCGATAGCCCTGTGCTACTTGCCCAAGTGCCTCTTGGTCATATCCTATGACGTCGCGCAATGCGTCCTCGGTCACGATCCGCGTCATTCGCCATCGTCCAGCATTGACTGCAAACCCGTTTTATAGTCGGGATACTTCAGCTTTACGCCCAGTTCCTTCTTTATCAGATCGTTTCGCACTTTTTTGCTTTCGGCGTAAAAGCTGCGGGCCATCTGCGTCATATCGGCGGTTTTAAAGTCTTCTGCAGGGGGTAACGGCAGGCCTAACAGCTCGGCCGCATAGCCGATCACATCCTGAGGTGGCGCGGGGTCATCATCGCACAGATTGTATATCGCCCCCGGCCTCGGGCGCTGCAGAGAAGCGTCGAGCACCTGTGCAATGTCCTCTACGTGGATGCGTGAAAAGACCTGACCGGGTTTGATGATGCGACGGGCCGTGCCGGCGCGGACCTTTGCGAAAGGACCCCGCCCGGGACCATAGATGCCGGCGAGCCGGAAGATATGCAGCGCAAGACCCGGAATGTCCTGCCAGGAAGCTTCGGCCGCCACCCGCGCTTGTCCACGCTTCGTACTCGGGGTAAGCGGGGTTGTCTCATCCACCCAGCCGCCTGCATGATCCCCATAGACACCGGTCGTCGACAGATAACCCACCCATGAAAACTGCGCCGCGCGGGTTGCAATCTCTTGTTTGCATTGCGCCAGTACGGGGTCTCCGTCAGGTCCCGGCGCCGCCGAGATCAGTAAGGCATCAGCCTGCGCGAGATGTTCCGAGATATCGCCCCCCGGCCAGATCACGGCGGTCGCGCCTGTTCTGGCGATGCGTTCGGCCTTCTCAGGACTGCGGGTTGTGCCGGTCACCCGCCAGCCCTGCGGCACCAGCAGCGCCGCGAGAGCGCTTGCACTGTAACCGTGGCCAAAGGAAAGAAGTGAGCGGGAGCTGGATGACATCGCTGCAATCTGCCTCAGTTGTCCGCAAGCGGCAAGCCTGCACCCGGTGGCTATGCGGTCCTTGACTGTTCCGGCTGACCATCGGGCGTGTCGCCGGCGGCCGTTTCAACGAATGTCATCGCGATCCGACGCGCCATATCCTCATCGCTTGCGACCAGCGCCTCGCGCAGTTTGCGCAACACTTGCGCCGTTTCCTGCGGGTCTGGCGTCTCTTCTTCCGTGGCGAAAATTTTGGGGTGATCTGTCGCGCGCAAATCATTGCTCAGGGATAACTCTTCGACCAGCTTTTCGCCCGGACGCGCGCCGGTAATCGCAATTTCAATATCGCCCGTGGGGTTTGCCGCGTCGCGCACCGTGTATCCCGCGTTTTCGACAACCTGCCGCGCCAGTTGCTTGATCGACAGCGGATTGCCCATATCCAGAACAAAGGTTTCACCACCCTCGGCAATCGATCCGCTGCGCAGCACCAGACGCACCGCTTCCTGTACCGTCATGAAATACCGCATCATGCGCGGATCCGTGACGGTGATCGGCCCGCCACGGCTGACCTGCTCCTGAAACAGAGGCACAACCGACCCTGAAGAGCCAAGGACATTGCCAAAGCGAACCGCCGCGAAAATAGGCGTCCCCTGTCCGGCCACTTGAAAGGTCGCGTCATGGACCACGCATTCTGCCAGCCGCTTGGACGCGCCCATGACATTGGTCGGCCGCACCGCTTTGTCTGACGAAATCAGAATGAAACGCTCCACGCCCGCCTGAATGGACTGTTGCACCAGCGTCTGGGTGCCCAGAACGTTGTTGACCAGCCCGGCCAGTGGATTGTCCTCAACCAGTGGCACATGTTTGTAAGCCGCGGCATGCAGTACAACGTCAATGCTGTGGTCCTGCATCAGACGGCGCACATGGCGCGCTTCGGTGACAGAGCCCAATACGCCCACCACCTCAATGCCAAGCCCGTCAGCCAGCGCTTCCATTTCTTGCAAAACTGTGTAGAGCGCCAGTTCGCTAAGCTCGAACAACACCAGTTTTTCCGGCGCCAGTTGCAAGACTTGACGGCACAGTTCTGCACCGATCGAGCCACCGGCCCCGGTGATCAGAATTGTGCGGTTCTGATAACAGTTGCGCGTCAGTTGCCAGCTTTCGTTCACTTCGTCGCGCCCCAGCAAAACACGGGCAGACGCCGGCTTGAGCTTGTCCAGCAGTGGCATCTCACCAATCAATTGCGCGAATGACGGCAGCGAATGCACCTCGACGCCAAGGGTGTCGAGCTTTCTGACCAATTGTGTCTGCTTGGCCTGCCCCATGGACGGGGCTGCAATGACGACGCGCTCAATCTTGAGGTCGTGCACCAGTTGTTCAATGCGCAGCGGCGAGAGTACAGGCAAGCGTGCGATCTTGAGGTTTTGCAGCGTGACGTTGTCGTCCACGAAAGCCACCGGCTCCAGCGACGCGTGATGACGCAACGCGAGGGCGATCTGCTTGCCGGAACTACCGGCTCCATAAATCAGAACACGCGTACGGCTCGACGACGCGCGATACGCAAGCAAAAGCAGTTGAAACAGGGCCATCCGGCCAATCAGGGAAAACAGAAAATACCCCATGCCAAGCACGATGTGCAGGCCCGCCGGATAAGACAGCCCAACCAAAGCACAGACCCCGGCAGAGGCCAGCACCAGCACCGCGGCAACCACAGCCGTGGGGCCTGCGGCACCCGTTTCTGTGTGTTGAATGCGCATTTCATTCAGTCCGACTGCCCAACTGGCCAATGCGCCAACCGCAACGACATAGGGTAGCACCATCAGATAAGACACCGGCCCGCCTGCCTGATCGGCAGAGATATCGACAAGCGACAAGGCACAAAACGCTGCAGCCACGACGAACAGGCAATCGCAACCAAGTATAATCAGGCGCTTTTGCGACTGTGTCAGGCTAAGGATACTTCTAAGAATGCGCATCAAGATGCTCTTCCGGTTTTTGAGCGGCAAGAGCACTCGGGAACGACACGGCACAGGTATGACACCGCTGCCTTAAATTATCACTTATACGCTCGACGTCTGTTTTCACGTTTCTATTCTGGTGCCTGCCAACGCACGTCAATTACGACGTTTTTTTGGATGGTTCCTGGAACGAAAGAGATTGCCAATCGTCTCAAAAACCAGATCAAAATCGTAACATATGCTTTGATGCTTTTGGTAGATCAAATCAAGCCGTCCTTTTCGGGGAATACAAACCTGTGTGTAAATAGCATCGGCTTCGTCATCATTTGTGCACCGCGAGAGCAGTTTTTCCTCATGCCTGTGGAATCTCAGTGTCGCCAGACCGGTCACGCCGGGTCGGGATTTCAACACCTGCGCATAAAGTTCGGGATAGCGGTCAACATATTCGCGCAAAGGCGGGCGCGGGCCGACAAAGCTCAGATCTCCCTTCAGCAGGTTCCAAAGCTGTGGAAATTCATCCAACCGCTTTGACCGCAACCAAGCCCCTGTCGGCGTAATGCGCTGCGTTTTATGTCCACCGGTGACACCCTTGTCGTCCGCGACGACGGTCATGGTCCGGAACTTCCACAGCCTGAATGACTGCTGGGGCGTCTTCATCCGCTCGGAGGCATAAAAGATCGGGCGGCCCTGCTTGAACAGAATGTAGACGCACAGATAGATCATCACCGGTCCGAGGATCACAACAAGCAAAGAAGTAAAGAACACATCCATCAGCCGTTTCTGCCAGTTCATGCGATACGCCCCGCCGGTTCGGACGCACGCCGCCATTCGGCCACCAGTACTGCGGGGTCTGCTGCGCGTTCCGGCAGCGCGCAATACCGTGCAAGCTTTCCTGTCGCCAAGCTAACGGATGCAATGGCATTTGGACCGGCCCTGCGCGGCTGCCACGGTAACTCAGCAGCATTCAGAAGATCACCCATGGCGGTCGCACGTGGGGCGGCCACATTCACAACCGGATCGACGCGTTCCGCACAAGCCAGTGCCACGACCACCTTTGCCAGGCTTTCGGGGCCGATATAGCTGCGTTCGGGCGTCGTGCCATTGTCAAAAACGTCAAGCGAGAAACCGGGTTGCCAGGCGCCCAGTATGGCGTCCGCTCCCGCAACGTTGCCGATGCGCAGACAACTCACCTCGACACCTTGCGCCTGCCCCAGGGCAAGGGCTGCCTCTTCCATTTCAAGCTTTGCAAGCCCGTACTCTGACACATCAAGACCAACGGTCTCTTCGTACACGGACGACGGCGCCCTGCCGTAGACCGCCGCCGAGGACGCTAGCAAAACCCGTGTCACGCCCGCCCGCGCAGCCGCCGCAATGCTGGCCTGCGCGAGGCGGCTGTGGTCGCGCAATGCCACCTTGGTGCGCGCCTGTGCACTGCCCGCAAGGCACAAAAGCGCCGAGGCCCCCTGCAGCAATTGCTCAAGGAGATAAGGCTCTTCCAGAATATCGCACCGGCTGTATCCCGCTTGTGACGACCGGGACTGCCAGACTGCCGCACAGCCTTCGGGCCAGACAGGGCGCAGTAAACGGCCGACGCGCCCATTTGCACCCAAAACGACAACGGACATGGGCGCTGTGCTCACTACGGCACGTCCATCCGCTTTGCGGCAGGCACCAACGCATTGATCTGACGCAGATGTTCAGGAAGGCAGCACGTCAGAAAGTCGTGCTTGTCTGTTACAAAAGCACGTGCCGCAGGACCCAGATGCGCATAGGCTTGCGGATCGCTCAACACATCAATCACCTGTGCGGCCAACGCATCCGGTTGGTGGAAATCGACCAGCAAACCGGTTTCGCCATGGGTTATCATCTCGCGCACGGGCAGCACATCCGACGCGACAATGGTCGCCTGCATCGACATCGCTTCCATCATCGACCACGACAGCACAAACGGCATGGTCAGATAGATATGACACCGGCTTATCCGAATAATGCTCTGAAAGTCGGAATAGGGAACCTGCCCGATAAAGTGAATGCGGGTCCAATCCATCTCAGCGCCTACTTCCTCCTCCATTTTTGCGCGCAACCCGCCGGGATGTTTGCTTTTGCCGCCATAGGACACATCATTGCCCCCAACGATGACGATACGCGCCTTTGGCCTTTCGCGCAGAATGCGCGGCAGCGCACGCATCAACACATGAAACCCTCGGGTGGTTTCAAGATTGCGCGCCACATAGGTGACGATTTCATCTTCCCGCGTCACGGGCTCGGGAAGGCGCGACAACTTCAGCGAAGCCTTCGCGTCGGGCAGCAGCCTGTCGGTCCGGATGCCGTCATGACAGACATACATCCGGTCATGGAAACTGGCCGGAAAGCGATCCCGCTGCCACAGCGTCGGACACTGGCCTTGATCGACGACCTCGATGTTGGCCAGAGGTACAGCGTTGCGGGCCTCAAGCAAAAACGGCGTGTGCTCGCTGACAGGTTCAGACGGGTCGTAGCCAACAATCCCCCCATGCAACCTGTAGTAATACTCGAAAAACCCAACGATCGGCACATCCGGCCAGACCTGTTTGAAAAACGTAAGCTCACCCCAGCCCACATGCCCCACAACAATGTCAGGTTTAAAGCCATGGTCCTGCTCAAGCGCACGAGCGGCCATCGCCGCGCCAAAACCCGCGCCGGTCGCCTGCTCCCAGACTTTGGACAGACCATAAGCTTTCTGGGCCGGCACGTGATGCGGCTTGTAGATCACCGTGCGCACACCCTCAAAACGGGGTGGAGCCTTACGCTGCGTCAAAAATGCGATCTGATGATTTTGATGCGCCAGCAACCACTGCAGCAGCTCTCGGTACTGACCGGGCATGTTCTGGTGAACAAAAAGTATTTTCATGTGCTTCCGGCGTCTTTCCTTGGGTCCGGCCCAGATAACCCGCACAGCACGGCCTTGGCAAACGCTTGCTAGCGCCCCTTCCAGACAGGGTCGCGTTTTTCGGCGAAAGCCTGCGCACCCTCCAACTGATCTTCGGAACTGTAAAGCGTGTCTATCGTCGTAAGCTGGCGTTTGGTGATGCGATTCATCACATCCTGAAACTTGGCATCCTCCGCTTCACGCACAACTTCTTTGATTGCCGCATAGACGAGCGGCGGGCCCGATGCCAGAAGCCGCGCAAGCGCCCACGCGCGGTCCATCAACTCTGCCTGTGGCACGATTTCATTTATCAGCCCCCACCCCTTCGCCTCTCGCGGATCGAACCAACGGCCCGTCAGCAAAAGCTCCATCGCGACGTGGTAGGGAATGCGCTTGGGCAGCTTGACCGAGGCTGCATCGGCAATGGTGCCCGACCGGATCTCCGGCAGGGCAAAGCTTGCATGATCCGCGGCAAGGATCATATCCGCACTCAACGCAAGCTCCAGCCCGCCGCCACAGCAAATCCCGTTGACCGCAGCGATAACAGGTTTGTTCATGCCCCGCAGTTCCTGCAGCCCGCCAAACCCGCCGACACCGTAGTCTCCGTCCACCTCGTCGCCATCCGCCGCCGCCTTCAAGTCCCACCCGGGGCAGAAGAACTTGTCACCCGCGCCGGTGATGATGGCGACACGCAACTCTGGCGTGTCACGAAAATCGCGAAAGACCTCTCCCATCCGGCGCGAGGTTTGCAAGTCAATTGCATTGGCCTTGGGCCGGTCCAGTGTAACCTCAAGTACAGCACCTTCGCTACGTGTCTTGATCGGGTCCATCGGGCTCTCCTGCATTTGGTGGCTCCTGAAGTCGTGCAACAAGCGCATCCGCCGCGAAGGCTGCCTGCGGCGTACACATAAGCGGGTTGATCTCTACTTCGTACAATGCGTCCCGATCGGCCACAACATAGTCCTGAACCGCCATGATCGCATCCAAAAGGGCAGAAATGTCAGCACCGGGCGCACCGCGGTAGCCCGTCAACAAAGGGTACACGCGCAGGCGGCGTAGCGCAGCGTCAACCTCATCACGCCCCGCAGGCACCAGCACAGAAGCGCTGTCCTGCCATAACTCGGTCAAAAGACCGCCAGCGCCCACCGTCAGCACGTAGCCATGCGCAGGATCGCGCGTAACACCAACCAAAAGCTCAGCGACAGCGCCCCGCACCATCTCTTCGACCAGAAACGCCTGCCCCGCCATACCCGCCGCAGCCGCCTCCAGGTCGTGGCCGTCCAAGTGCAGGCGCAGGGCATTGGCTTCGGATTTATGCGCCACCCCCAAGGCTTTCAGCGCAAAAGGCCCGGTGAGACCAACCGCCGCGCGCTCCAGCTCTCCCCGTCGCGCCGCCACGCCACGCGGCACGCAAACGCCGTGCTGTGCGAAACGCCGCTTCGCCTCCGCTTCGCTGACCACCACCGGGTGACCCTCGGCACCGATTGCCAAAGGCGGCTGCTCTGCTGGCGCTGCCACTCGCGCGGCCGCTCCCGCGGCAACCAGCGCTTCGGTCAAGCCATGCAAGGGCGCCACACCCTGGGCCAGAAGCTCTTGCGCAACAGTTTCTGGCAAAAGCTCTGGCAAAGTCGCGACCACCGCGACAGATCTGCCACTTTGCCGGCGTACCGCAATCGCCGCCCGCGTCGCGTTTTCCCAGGCGGTGGCGTCCGTGTGCGGATAATCCAGAAGTATCAGCACCAAACCGATATGCTCGGCTGCCATCGGCAACCAGGCCGCCACCATACGCGGCAGGTCATTCCAGATATACGTGTGGTAATCCAACGGGTTGGACAATGCCACCATCGGGCCCAAAGCCGCAGCCAAGGCGCTTTTCTGATCCGGCGTCAACGCAGGAAAGAATACGTCCTGTGCCACGGCGACATCCGCCACCAAAGACGCCTCTCCCCCCGAACAGCTGATAGACGACAAAGCGGCACTCGGCAAAGCGCCGGTGCAATGCAACAGCATCAGGGTTTCCAGAAACCCGGCCAGATCGTGAACCCGCGGCACACCGCAGCGCGCAAGAAATGCGGCCGCACCCGCGTCGCTGCCCGCCAAAGAAGCTGTATGAGAAATCGTTGCCCGCTGCGCATGATCCGACCGCCCGACCTTCAGGACCACCAGGGGAACACCACGCGCATGGGCCTTGCGCGCCAACCTGTGCCACAGCGCAACGTCCCCAAAGCCCTCCACATGCAGGCCAATCGCCGTAACACGCGGATCGTCCAGCAATGCCATGGCAATCTCGGCCTGCGCGGTCTGCGCCATATTCCCACAGGTCACCACAAAGGCCACCGGCAACCCGCGCTTTTGCATCGTCAGATTGATGGCAATATTCGAGCTTTGCGTCAGAATGGCGACCCCCCGTGCCACCCGTGCGCACCCATGCTGATCCGGCCACAACAATGCACCGTCGACCGCATTCACAAACCCATAACAATTCGGCCCCAAAACCGGCATGTCCCCGGCCGCTCGAACAAGCTCCTGCTGCAAATCAACGCTCTGACTGTCCTCGGAAAACGCCTCCGCAAACCCCGAAGCGAAACACACAACACCTCCCGCACCCATCGCCGCAAGCTGCCCCACAGCCGCGACGGAAGCGTGCCGGTTGATGCCCAGAAAAACCGCATCCGGCGGGTGCGGCAAATCAGCAATGCAGGCAACCGACTGCACGCCCTCAACAACGTCACAGGCCGGATGCACACGATAGAGTGCGCCGGCAAAACCCATCTTCCGCGACTGCAGAACGACCTGCCGGCACCAGTCTCCGCCCCCCACAACTGCAATCGACGCCGGACATAGCAACCGGCTGAGATCACGCACCACCCTGCACACCTAACCGCATTCTTTGGTCCCTAAATATCCCCGCCGGAGGCATGAAATCTCACGCGCCCAGGGCCCGCAACAGATCGCGGCTTATGATGTGCCGCTGTATCTCCGATGTCCCGTCCCATATCCTCTCCACCCGCGCATCCCGCCAAAAGCGCTCAAGAGGGTAATCATCCATCAACCCCATACCACCATGTATCTGGATCGCCGCATCGGTAACCCTTGCCAGCATCTCCGAGGCATAAAGCTTGGCGCTTGCGATCTCGCGGTTCGCAGACACCCCCTTGTCAAGCCGGTCCGCCGCCGCAAGCGTCAGCAGATCCGCCGCGTCAATTTCGGTCACCATATCAGCCAACTGGAAACTGACACCCTGAAACTTGCCGATCTTCTGACCGAACTGCTCGCGATCGGCCGCATAGTTCAGGGCGTAGTCGAACACCCTGCGCGCCCGCCCGACCGACATGGCGGCAACAGTGATGCGCGTGGCATAAAGCCAGGTGTTCATCACCTCAAACCCCCCGTCCACCTCGCCCAGGACCTGCGCATCCGGCAAACGGCAATCATCGAAATCAAGGATCATGTTCTTGTAGCCGCGATGGCTCACCGATTTATAACCGTCCCGAACGGTGAAACCCGCAGTCTCGCGGTCCACAAGAAACGCGGTGATGCGTTTCTTCGGTCCTTTTGGTGTCTGGTCTTCGCCGGTCGCAATAAACACGATCATAAAGTCCGCATGATCCGCCCCCGAGATGAAATGCTTGGTCCCGTTGACCACCCAGTCCCCGCCATCACGCACTGCAACGCACTTCATACCGCGCACGTCCGAACCGGCTCCCGGTTCGGTCATCGCGAGTGCATCCATGCGCTCGCCCCGCACCGCCGGCATCAGGTAACGCTCGACCTGATCTCCTTCGCAGGCCATCAGGATATTCTGGGGGCGGCCGAAGAAATGCGTCAGTGCCATAGACCCGCGGCCAAGCTCGCGCTCCACCAGTGCGAACTCCAGATGGTTCAGTCCCGCACATCCGACGCTGTCGGGAAAGTTACAGGCGTAAAACCCCAGATCCAGCGTCTTTCGCTTGATCTCCTGCGCGATCTCCTGCGGAACCTCTCCTGTGCGCTCCACCAGCTCTTCGTGGGGATAAATCTCTTTTTCAACAAAGCTGCGGACGGTGTCCGCGATCATCTGGTTTTCTTCTGTCAATCCGTAAGCGGTCATGCGGCGCCTCTCGATACTAAAGGGATAGGAAAACGGGGTTAGCCCGCTGTCCTGCCCAGACGCCGTGTACTCGTCCAGCGGGTCAGATCATCAATGCCGCAGGCAACCATCAGGTGTACATCTGCTTTTTGCGCGCACGGGTCTCATCAGTAGCCTCCGCCGACCCGTCATGGTAGCTGCCAAACCACCGGTCCCAGGGCATTTCAACCGTCCCGTAATTACATTCGAAATAACGGTGATGCAGCTGGTGAAAGAAAACACCCGCCTTCGCCTGCCGCTTGTCGCCAACGACAATCTCTTCAAAACCGGAATGCGAAAAAACCGGATGCGTCGATTGCACATAGCCGTGAAACAAAACATGCAGCGGATGGCTCGGCACAACAAAGTGAATAAGGAAATTGGTGTAGAACAGAAGATGCTCGACAGGATGCATCGAGATACCGGACCACGGCCCCACATTCACATTCCGGTGGTGCAGCGCATGGGCCAGCTTGTAAAGTGGCGGCCAGTGCAACAGCCGATGCACCCAGTAAAAGTGGAAACTGGACCAAATCGGCAACAGCACGAAAAACCCGACAAACCACACAGGATTGTCCGGAAACAGAAAGCTCGGCGCATAACCGTTTGCCATCGCCCAGAACACCAGCACCTGTGCCGCGGTCCACAAGGTTATACCGCTGGCGATATGCCAGAACATGTTGTCATGTACCTGATTGCCGAAGGTGAATGTGCCATTGTCTCGCGCCTGATCGCGCGGGTCATATTTGGTTTTGTCGCCCTGCCCTTTGCGCATGATAAGCCAGTAGTGCAGCGTCCCCGCGCAGATCACCTGCGGGACGAGATTGGCCAGCCATACCTTGATAACCCAGCCCCAGCCCAGCACCTGCATCTCTGCCAGCGGTGGCAGGATCGTGAAATAAGCCACCAGCGCCAGCACGAAACACAACGTCGTGGTCGACACTTCCAACCAGAACGCGGCATACCACCTGAAAATAGCCGAAGGTCGCGGCGGCCATTGGAACAACGGGTTCTGCGCCAGCGGCACCTGCGGGCGATAGCTCCAGCGCGCGGCTTCGCGGGCTTCCGCGTCACCCGGCATAGCTAGAGCCCTCTTCATCCAGAATAGCCTTCAGCTCCGCCAGATGACGAATGTCCTGCTCGGGATAGTTTTCGATTTCGGCAGCCGTTTTTTCAGCGATCTCATCAGGAATAAGCCGAAGCGGTTTTCCGGTCTGCAGGGCCAGAAAATAGTTCATGCAGGCGCGTTCGAAATAATACATCCGGTTGAACGTCTCTGCCACGGTATCTCCGATCACCATGACACCGTGGTTTCCCATCACCATGACCTTCTTTTTCGGATCGTCAAACAAGGCGGCGCAGCGTTCGCCCTCCTCCTCAAAAGCCAGCCCGCCATAGGCCTCGTCGATCACCTGACGGTTAAAGAACATGCAGGCGTTCTGATCGACAGGCGGCAGGCGGCTGTCGGCCAGACTGGCCAAAGCGGTGGCATAGGGCGAATGCACATGCATCGCACAGCGTGCATGGGGGCAGTGCCGGTGCAGCCCGCCATGCAGTCCCCAAGCGGTCGGGTCAGGCGCATCCGGTCCGTTCAGAGTGTCCGGATCATTGGCATCCACAACGATCAGGTCTGACGCCTTGATACGGGAAAAATGCATCTGGTTGGGGTTCATCAGAAAGCGCGTACCATCGTCGTTGATGGCCAGGCTGAAGTGATTGGCGACGGCTTCATGCATGTTCAACCGAACCGTCCAGCGAAAGGCCGCGGCCATATCCACCCGTTCCTGCCAGTGGTCCATGTTGGGAATCATTTCAGTCACAGACATCGTGCAATTCTCCCTTTTTCACATTGTACGGATCACAGCATGCAATACCCCGCTTGACCAACGAAAAAAACGGAGGCTATTCAGTAGCTGAACTTATGGATGAGTTATAGATGGACAGCCTGCCACCGCTCAACTGGCTCCGCGCCTTCGAAGCCTCGGCCCGCAATCTCAGCTTTACCGGCGCGGCGCGCGATCTGAACATGACCCAAAGCGCCGTCAGCCAGCAGATCAAGTCGCTGGAAAGCTATCTGGGCCGCCCGCTCTTTCACCGTCATGCCCGCGCGCTTGAGCTGACGCAAACGGGGCTGAGCTACCTGCCGGTGGTACGTAACGCGTTCCGTACGCTATCGCATGGAACGCGCGCGCTGACCCGAAAGGAAAGCAACGTGCTGCGGGTACAAAGCAACCTGACATTTGCCCTGCACTGGCTCGCACCCCGCCTCGGCAGCTTTCAGGCCGCGCACCCTGATATCCGCCTCGCCATTACCACCGAACTTTGGGAGCCGCGGGATATGGCCGAAGGGGCCGATGTCGAGATACGCTTCTCCCTGCCACCCTCTGATCGGGTCTACGCAGAGCTTCTGGCGTCTGACCATTACTACCCCGTGTGCCACCCTGACGACCCGGTCACGCTGGAGACACTGCACCGCAGCCCGCTCTTTGACTGCTCCAACATGATGGGCACGTGGTCCGTCTGGGCCGAAGAACAGGGGCTCGACTGGCCCGATCCGCCGGTCACCTATGCGACCACCTATTCACTGGCCTTTGCTGTGGCACAGGCAGGCGGCGGTCTGGCGCTGGGGCATGACCTAACAGTCGGGCATATGATTGAGACAGGCGCACTCAAAGCGCCCTTCCACCACCGCGCCCGCATGCAGGAGGCCTATTACCTGATCCAGACACCACAGGCCCAGACGCTCCCCACGGCCCAGGCTTTCGTTGCATGGCTCCGCGCGAACATCCCCGCACTGCCGACCACATGACGGCGATGCCCTGCGTCTTAAAGGGGTCGACTCGCGATCCAGGCGTATCCATCATCGCACAGGATATAGCACTCCCGCAGCCCGTGCGGCTTGTCCGTCGGCGCCTGCAACACCACCGCACCCCGCGCCAGCGCCCGTTGCTGCGCCGCATCCGGATCGGTTTCGTAAAAATGCACCTCGATCCCCGCCCCACGCGGCGGGTTTTCGGGCAACAAACCCAACAGCGGATTGGCGTGATACGTCCCGTCGCTGTGTAACTGAAACACATCGTCTGCGTAGGTGATAATCGCGAAATCATCAGACAACCGGTGCACCCCCACCTCGAACACCTCTTGCAGAAAGGCCGCTGTCCGGCGCACGTCGCGTACAAGCATGTTCAGCCCGATCCCGCGCAAAGACTTGCCGAAATCATCCGCCGACACCGTTTCATAGTCCATTCTACGTGCTCCTGCCTTGAACATCGCGATAACCCGTGGCACGGAAGGATATGACGCGCGCTTCCATCCCATCGTGGCCCGACGCCGCAGCCGACCTTATCGCCGTAGCCACCGGCCGCAAAGCCGCGGATATGGTCATTAGGGGTGGTCGCTGGGTCAATGTCCATACCCGCGAAGTGCTCGACAATCACGATATCGCAATCATCCATGGCCGCATCGCCTGTGTTGTGCCCGATGCTACCCACAGCACCGGACCGGACACCGTCGTTCTGCGCGCAGAGGGACGCTATATGATCCCCGGCCTGTGCGACGGGCATATGCATATCGAAAGCGGCATGCTGACACCGGCGGAATTCGCCCGTGCGGTGATCCCCCATGGCACGACAACCATGTTCACCGACCCGCATGAGATCGCCAATGTGCTCGGCCTCGAAGGGGTGCGCATGATGCACGACGAAGCGCTCCTGCAACCGGTCAATATCTTCACCCAGATGCCATCCTGCGCGCCGTCGGCGCCGGGCATGGAAACCACTGGGTTCGAGATCACCGCAGAAGACGTGGCCACTGCCATGACATGGCCGGGGATCATCGGGCTGGGCGAGATGATGAACTTTCCCGGCGTCTCGGGCGGAGATCCAAAGATGCTGGCCGAGATTGCCGCGACACAACGCGCCGGCAAAACCGTCGGCGGTCACTACGCATCGCCGGATCTGGGCCCCGCCTTTGCCGGCTATGTGGCCGGCGGACCTGCAGATGATCATGAAGGCACCTGCCAAGAGGATGCCGTCGCGCGCATGCGGCAGGGCATGCGGTCCATGATCCGCCTCGGCTCTGCATGGTATGACGTGGAAAGCCAGATCACCGCGATCACGGAAAAAGGACTCGACCCGCGGAACATGATCCTGTGTACGGATGACTGCCATTCCGGCACGCTGGTGGGCGAAGGCCATATGAACCGCGTGGTGCGCCATGCCATCGACTGTGGCTGCGACCCGCTGGTGGCACTGCAGATGGCAACGATCAACACGGCCACGCACTTCGGACTGGAACGCGAGATCGGGTCGATCACACCCGGGCGGCGGGCCGATATCATCCTGACCTCGGATCTGCGGACCCTGCCCATCGAACAGGTGATCGCCCGCGGGCGGGTCGTCGCCCAAGACGGCCACTGCCTTGTCGATTGCCCGCACCTCGACTGGCCCGACCATGCCCGCCAGACAGTGCAGATGGCGCGCGACCTCACGGCGGCAGATTTCGTTATCGACGCCCCGCGCGGTGCAAACCATGTCACCGCCAACGTCATAGGCGTGGTTGAAAATCAGGCCCCGACCAAGGCGCTGAAATTCGAACTGCCCGTCACCGAGGGGCGCGTGCAGCCGACAGGCGACGTCGCGCATATCGCGCTTGTGGAACGTCACCGCGCGACCGGCGGCGTGACAAACGCGCTGGTGTCCGGCTTTGGCTATACCGGAGCGATGGCTTTGGCCTCGACCGTGGCGCATGACAGCCACCATATGATCGTGGTGGGCACAGACCGCGCGCAAATGGCGCTGGCCGCCAACCGATTGCGCGCCGTCGGGGGCGGCATCGTGATCTATAAAGAAGGGCAAGAGCTTGCATTGGTAGAATTGCCCATTGCCGGTCTGATGTCAGACAGCCCCGCAGCCGAGGTCGCCGCCAAGGCCGACGCAATGATGCAGGCCATGCGCGACTGCGGATGCACGCTGAACAACGCCTATATGCAGCACTCTCTGCTCGCCCTCGTGGTCATCCCCGAACTGCGCATCTCCGATCTGGGCCTGGTCGATGTCCGCACGTTTGAATTCATTCCGGTAATAGAGCCAAATACATGACTGATATCCTCACACCAGATACGCCGGACCCCGAATTCTTTGACACGGCCGAAGCGGCGGTTGCACGGCTAGAGGCTCTCTATGCGCAGGCCAGTGTTTTCCTGCGCGACCACTTTGCCTGCGCCATGTCCGAGGGCGCACCGGCCTGCCGCGTACGGGCCTTCTACCCGCAGGTTCTTTTTGAAACCTCAAGCTATGCGCAGGTGGATACGCGACTGTCCTTCGGACATGTCTCTGCTCCGGGCTGTTACCGCGCCACGATCACGCGGCCGGACCTCTTTCGCAATTACCTGACACAACAGATCAGCCTGCTGATCGAAAACCACAAGCAACCTGTGATGATCGGTGCCTCTGACACGCCCATGCCAGTGCATTTCGCCGTGGCGGCGGACGCCAGTATCACGGTCCCGCAGGAAGGCGCCGCCGATTTCACCCTGCGTGACGTGTTCGATGTACCGGACCTCAGCACCACGAATGACGATATCGTCAACGGCACCTATGTCTCTCCGGACGGCGTGCAGCCGCTGGCACCCTTTACCGCGCAACGGGTCGACTATTCACTGGCGCGGCTGGCGCATTACACCGCGACCGACCCATCCCACTTTCAGAACCATGTTCTGTTCACCAACTACCAGTTCTATGTCTCTGAATTCGAAGCCTACGCGCGGGCGCAACTGGCCGACCGCGCCTCGGGCTACACCTCCTTTGTCTCGACCGACAATGTCGAGATCACACAGGCGGACGCGCCGCTGGCCCCCAGCCTGAAGACGCCCCAGATGCCGACCTATCACCTCAAGCGGGCGGACGGATCGGGGATCACTCTGGTGAACATCGGTGTGGGACCCTCAAACGCAAAAACCGCCACCGACCATATCGCCGTCCTGCGCCCGCACGCGTGGCTGATGGTCGGACACTGCGCGGGCCTGCGAAACAGTCAGGCACTGGGTGATTTCGTGCTGGCGCACGCCTACCTGCGCGAAGACAAAGTGCTGGATGACGATCTGCCGGTCTGGGTGCCTATCCCCGCTCTGGCCGAAATGCAGATCGCGCTGGAACAGGCCGTGGCCAAGGTCACGGAACTGGAAGGTTATGAGCTCAAGCGCGTCATGCGCACCGGCACTGTCGCAAGCCTCGACAACCGCAACTGGGAACTGCGCGACCAGTCAGGCCCGGTGCAGCGTCTCAGCCAGTCGCGCGCGATTGCGTTAGACATGGAAAGCGCCACCATCGCAGCCAACGGCTTTCGCTTCCGCGTACCATACGGCACCCTCTTGTGCGTCTCTGACAAGCCGCTGCACGGCGAATTGAAACTGCCAGGCATGGCGTCGGACTTCTACAAAACGCAGGTTTCGCGCCATCTGATGATCGGAATTCACGCCATGAACCGCCTGCGCTCCATGCCGCTTGAACGCATTCACAGCCGGAAATTGCGCTCGTTTGAGGAAACCGCCTTCCTCTGAGGCCCGATATCCTTAAAAAATAGGAAAAAATGGCATGTTTTTCGTTAATTTTGCCTACTAATCGTTGTGTTTCGCCACAACATACGGATAGATTCGCGACATGAGGCCCTATTCAGCGGGCAGCGAAGGAGAATAAAATGGCAAAACCTATGACCAAGACCCAACTTGTTGCCGCACTGGCAGAAGAAATGGGTACCGATAAGAAATCCGCAAGTGCTGCTCTGGATGCAGTTTGCAACCTCATCACACGTGAAGTTTCCGGCGGCGGTGCCGTCACCCTGCCCGGCGTTGGCAAGATCTACTGCCGTGAACGCCCCGAGCGTATGGTACGTAACCCTGCCACAGGCGAGCAATTCAAGAAAGACGCTGACAAGGTGGTCAAGATGACCATCGCAAAAGCGCTTAAAGACAGCGTGAACGGCTAAGACCACACCACGCGAACTTTCAAAGGGTCACCTCGGGTGGCCCTTTTTTATTGCCTAGCGGGTGGCCACAACCAGACGTGCGGCAAGACCCAGAAACACGACACCCGCGATCCGGTTCAGCATGACCTGCGCGCGCGGGCTTTGTGCCAGCCAATTGCCAAGAAACCCCGCGACCCAGGCAACGCCGGCAAAGATGACGGTGGCGCAGAGGATAAAGATGCACCCCAGCAGGACAATCTGCAAAGGCACCGATCCGCGCGCCGGGTCGGCAAACTGCGGCAGCAGGGCCAGAAAGAAGATCGCAACTTTCGGGTTGGTTACATTCATCACCACGCCGGTCCCGTACAGCCTTGGCAGCGACCGTTTGGGGGCATTCTCGGATGTCAGGTCCTGTGCCCCCGCGCGAAAGGCCTTGACCGCGAGATAGACAAGATAGGCTGCCCCCACAACCTTGAGCGCAGTAAAGGCAAGTGCTGATGTCTGGAAAATTGCGGCGACCCCGACGGCGACAAATGCGGTATGTATGAATACGCCAGTCATCAGTCCCAGTGTCACCATCAGCCCCGCCACGCGCCCGTTCAATGCCGATTGCGTCAGCACAAAAATATTGTCCGGCCCTGGCGCCAGCGCCAAAGCGACAGAGGCCGTTGCGAACACTAAAATCAGATCAGGCGGCAGCAGCATGAACGGCACTCCTTTCTTGAGATCACTCAAAATCCACAGCAGTTTGATTGTCAATCACTTCCCCCCGACACGCGGCTTGTGTCCCCGCCCGATTTAAAGGATTGTCCGACAAAATCTCCCGGCCTCAACAGTGGGACAACATGGACATTCGTGCGATTTTGATGGGCCTGGCCTTTGCCCTGATGTGGTCTTCGGCCTTTACATCCGCGCGGATTATCGTGGCGGATGCCACGCCGTTGGCGGCACTGACCCTGCGCTACCTGATCTCGGGGCTGCTGGGCGTCGCTATTGCGCGCGCCATGGGACAGTCGTGGCGGCTGACCCCCACCCAGTGGCGCGCCACGATCATCTTTGGCATCCTGCAAAACGCGGTCTATCTGGGGCTGAACTTCGTGGCGATGCAAACGGTCGAAGCATCGGTCGCAGCCATCATCGCCTCGACCATGCCGCTGCTGGTTGCGCTGGCCACATGGGTCTTTCTGGGCGAGCGCCTGCGGCCACTGGGCATCGCGGGGCTGATCGCGGGGCTGATCGGCGTGTCCATCATCATGAGCGCAAGGATCACCGGCGGGGTCGACCCCTTCGGCCTGATCCTCTGCGGCATCGGCGTGATCGCCCTGACCATCGCCACATTGTCGGTGCGCGGGGCCACGTCGGGCGGTAACTTTCTGATGATCGTCGGCCTGCAGATGCTGGTGGGCTGCGCGGCGCTGGCGCTGGCCACCCTGCTGTTCGAAACGCCCAATGTCACGCCAAGCTGGCCGCTCTTGGCTGCCTTTACCTATACCACGCTGGTGCCCGGGCTTGCCGCTACTTTCGTGTGGTTCTGGCTGGTCAACCGTATCGGCGCCACGCGCGCTGCCACCTTCCACTTTCTCAACCCTTTCTTCGGCGTTGCCATCGCCGCGCTACTGCTGGGCGAACCACTGGGAGGTCAGGACCTGCTGGGCGTCGCAATCATCACCGGCGGTATCCTCGCTGTTCAACTGTCCCGTCAGAGAAAGGCGCAAGATGCCTGAACCCGACACCCTCAAATCCTATGTCTTCATTCTGATCCCGGGATTTTCGCAGCTGGGCTTCTCCTGCGCGCTGGAAACCCTCAGCCTCGCCAACAGATACCCCGAAGGCGCCCCTTCTTACAAATGGCGCATCCTCAGCGAAAACGGCGAACCGGTTGCCGCCTACAACGGCGTAAAAGTCACGGCGGACGGGCCGCTTGATAGTCTGCGCAAAGAGGAAACCATCGTCATCTGCGCTGGCGAGAACGTGGGCGTCAGCACATCGAAGAAACTGCTCAACTGGCTGCGGCAGGAAGTGCGCAAGGGTATGGACTTCGGCGCTCTGTCATCGGGCACCTATATACTGGCCCGCGCGGGGCTCATCACAGGCAAACGCGTCACCACGCATTGGGAGTACCGCTCTGCGCTGACCGAAGTGCTCCCTGACGTCATCATGGAAGATTCCCTTTTCTGCGTCGACGGACGCGTGTTCACCTGTGCGGGCGGTGCTGCTTCCATGGACATGATGCTTGAACGCATCCGCACCGAACAGGGTCTGGAGGTGGCGACATGGGTGGCCGACCAGATGGTCTACACAGACCCGCGACTGCCCAACCACTCTCAGCGCGCCGCACTGCATACCCGGTCTCAGGTTCGCAACGGCAAACTCGCGCTGGCCCTGCAGGTGATGGAAAACAACATCGAAGACCCGCTGACGCCGGATGAGATTTCAGAGGTTGTCGACCTGTCCACGCGCCAGCTTGAACGGCTCTTTGCCAAATACATCGGTGTGTCGCCCAAGCGGTACTACCTGAAACTACGGCTTGAAAAAGCGCGCGACCTGCTGCGCCAGACCGACCTTTCCGTGACCGATGTCTGTGTGGCCTGCGGGTTCAAATCGCTGTCCCATTTCTCCAAAAGCTATCGCGGCGCCTATGGCATCAGCCCCGGCCTTGAAAGCGGCAGCACGTAGCTTGTCTGGCGCGGCGGGGTCTAGACGCGCCGGAACTGCACGACCAGCCCCTCGTCCTGCGCATGGTCCGGGTCCGCCGCAGCCCCGTAAATGGGCAGGCTTACTATCTCAAAATCGCGGATTTGTCCCGATATGCTGTCGAATTTGCGGTCAAAACCCTTGTCGGTGTAGTGCTCGGTTTTGACCGTCAGCACAAATAGCGCCGAGGGCGCAGCGACACGCAGCAATTCATCCAACGCTTCGGGGCCCACATGACCGTGTGTGAAAGTGCCGCTGCTGGTCACGCCGTGATAGCATGCGTCGGACAAGGGCAGTCTTCGGGTCAGGTCGGCAACAATCGTTTTGCGATACAGCCCCTTGGACCGTGCGACCTCCAGCATCTCGGGCGAGATGTCCAGCCCGTCGACCTCTTCGAGGCCATGCGCCTTTAGCGCCGCCGCCACCAAACCCGTTCCGGCACCCACATCAAGGACGGGGCCCGCACCCCGGCGCTCCTGAAAAAGCCGCGCCACATGGCCCGGCATCAGAAAGTCCATCGCCTCTGCAAATGTTTGGTCGTAGCTGGCCGCCCAGTCGCGGTAGAGCTTTTTGCTGTCCTCAGGTGTCTTTAACGCATAGGCCGCGTCAACGTTCAGGTCGTTGCCGTTCCCCATTGCAGGCCCTCCCTGCCCGACAGTCTATCCCTGACCGCCAGTGTCCAGCAAGGCTTCGACGGCGTCGGTGATGTCAGAGGACATAGGCTCGGTGCGCGATCCCCACGTATCAACGATGTCACCATCCGGTCCGACCAGCACCTTGTTAAAGTTCCAACGCGGCACAAATCCTGTCTCTTCCCGGACATGCTGATAAAAAGGGTGCGCCTTGCGGCCCTTGATGCGCGTGATGTCTGCCATCGGCATGTCCAGACCATAATTCAACTCGCAAAATTCCTTGACCTCTTCTGCGCTGCCCAATTCCTGATTGAAGTCGTCCGAAGGTACCGCAAAGACCACCAGCCCGGCGTCGCGGTAGGTGTCATACAACTGCTGCAGGCCGGCATACTGGCCGGTAAATCCGCATTGCGACGCCGTGTTGACCACCAAGACAGGCTGCCCCGCCCAATCGGACATCTCCAACGTGCCGCCGTCAATGTTAGGGAATTGATAATCGCGCGCGCCTGCCCACGCCGTCCCTGCCAGAACCAAGCTTGCCACTGCCGCCGTCAGTTGTCGTCTCATTCGGGCCTCCTGCCGTCTTGCCATCATCTGTCGCACTGCGCCTGATATAGGCCGGCGACGGCCAAGGTCCAAACCCTTGCGGTCAGAAGCGCAGCATCCAGGCGGCAAAGCGCGGAAACGCCATCGCCACGGCGATATGCGGGCGCAGCAGGAAGGGCGATATCACGTAGTCGCGCGGGCGGATGGCCACATCAGCCAGTGTCTCGGCGCAGCTTTCCTCCGACAGGATGGGAACAAGGTTGCCCAACCACGGGATGTCGGCCTCGGCCACGTTGTTTTCCTCGAAATAGGGCGACGATATCCGACCAAAGATCACATGGCAGCTGCGCACTCCCGTGCCCACCAGATCCTGCGCCAACGCCTTGTGAAAACCCAACAGAGCTGCACGCGCCGCCGTGTACCCCACACTTGCAGGCCATGCCGTCAGGCAAGCCGGCGAATTGACGTGTATAATTGTACCATGGCCGCGCTCCAGCATCGCCGGCAGAAAAGCATAGGTGATATTATAGGCCGCAAAATAAGGCGCCCCCATCATCTCCACCGCCTCCTGAGGCGGGGTGTCTTCCAACCGCTTCCACGCCCCGGCGCCCGCACTGTTGATGATGATGTCAGGCACGCCATGCGCCGCCGTCACATCTTTTGCAAGCGCCGCGACAGCTTGCGGGTCCGACGCATCACAAGGGACCGCAATCGCCCCGAAGCCGATGTCATCAGCCACGGCCTGCAGCTTGTCGGCCGACCGCGCCACAAGGATTACCCGGGCCCCGCGGCGCACAAACTTCCGCGCCGCAGCAGCACCTACACCGCTCGACGCGCCAGTGATCAGCACCAACTCCATCACATCCTCCCCTTGCCAACCTCCCAAACAGACGCCCGCTTCACACTATTGTCAATCGACCGGCGGGCCCAACTGCGCATCAGACCACCAAAGCTCTTTATTTTGCGCATTTCTCCCCCATGTTAGTGGCAAGACCGACAAAGGAGTACTCCATGCCAAACTACGCCAAGACACAGGATGCCATCGCAAAACTGTCCCCCGAACAATACCGCGTCACCCAACAAGACGGGACCGAACGTCCCGGCACCGGGCCACTCCTCAACAACAAAGAGCCCGGCATCTACGTTGACATTGTCTCGGGCGAGCCGCTGTTCGCATCCTCGGATAAATACGAAAGCGGCTGCGGCTGGCCCAGCTTCACCAAACCCATCGAAGCCGCATATGTCACCGAACGCCGTGACGTCAGCCTCGGGATGATCCGCACCGAAGTCCGCTCCACCCACGGCGACAGCCACCTCGGGCACGTCTTTCCCGATGGCCCGCGCGACCGGGGGGGCTTGCGCTACTGCATCAACTCGGCCAGCCTGCGCTTTGTCCACCGCGACGACATGGAAGCGGAAGGCTACGGCGACTACATCAATCAAGTGGAGGATATCGCATGAGCGAAGAACGCGCAGTACTGGCAGGCGGATGTTTCTGGGGCATGCAGGACCTGATCCGCAAACGCGACGGGGTCCTCTCGACCCGCGTAGGCTACACCGGCGGTGACGTCCCGAACGCCACCTACCGCAATCACGGCACACATGCCGAAGGCATCGAGGTGATCTTTGACCCCGGCATTATAAGCTACCGCGACCTACTAGAGCTTTTTTTCCAGATACATGACCCCACGACCCCGAACCGGCAAGGCAACGACATCGGCCTCAGCTACAGATCGGCAATCTACTACGTCGATGATGCGCAAAAAGAATGCGCGGTCGACACCATCGCTGACGTAGAAGCCTCCGGCCTCTGGCCGGGCAAGGTCGTCACCGAAGTCGAACCCGCAGGCGACTTCTGGGAAGCTGAGCCCGAACATCAGGACTATCTGGAAAGGTTTCCGGGCGGCTACACCTGCCACTTCCCAAGGCCCAACTGGGTCCTGCCGAAACGCTCGGCAACCGCGGCCGAGTAATCCTCAGCCTGCCGCCACACGCGGCCGGCCGGCGGCCTCGACGGTGATGACCGCCTCGATGAATACCTCGCGGGCCTCCACGCCCGCGACCTTGATATCGCGGGTCACACTTAGCTGAATGTCATCGGCACCCGCAGCCTGTGCTGCCGCCCGCGCATCCTCGCGCAAATGCTGCTCCAACGCATCCAATGCCCGCGCGCGGTCGGTGTAATCCTGCGGCCCCGCTTCCAGGTGGGTGCGGTACCGCCCCTCTCCCGGAGACGTCACCGTACCCGCCCGCCGCATCGTCACACGGCCAACAACCGCACCGATAGCATTGGCGACCCCCGCATGCTCGGGCAATACCATTTCTGCTCCGATGGCCTTGCCCACCACAGGGTAGTAGCTCGGCGCAGAGGCGCCCAGCCCCACCACCGGCACCGACAACCCCGCGTGCAACCGCAACAGACCATGATGCCCCCGTAGCGCACGCTGCGTCAGAACGTGCCGCGCCAGTTCAGCAGGCGGCAAACCGAAATCCGGCGTGTCTTCGGCGAAAACAGTTTCCAGCAGCGCCAGAACCGTCTGATCGGTCAACTGGTCCACGATCATCTTCGCCATCTGCCGCGCCGACCCGGCCAGCACATCGCCCGAACCCACGCGCTTGCGCGCCATAAGGTACAGGGCCTTTTCCGCCGCCGCGGTATCCCAATCGGCGAGCACGCCCAGAACATGGCTCGCGTCCGTGGGTGTCACGCCGCCCAACTGCACCAGGCCGCGCGCGACCAACCGGTTCAGCGCCCCATGCTCTATCCGCGCCCGCAGCACATCACCCAACGGTAGCGTACGGTCTGCGATACGCTCCAGCAACGCGGCCTCGCGCGGCCCCAACCCCTCCTGCGACTGACCCTGCACCGCGCGCACAAATCGGGCGTCATGCTCTCCCGGAGTGGTACTGCGCAGCGCCCTGTCCAACGCCGCATGCACAACCTCCGGCGCGTCCTGCCCCAGCAGGGACACCGGCAACACTCGCCGCGGCCCCAGCACCACGCCACCGGCAAGCCCGTCCTGCACCACGCTGACGGCGCTGTCGCCGCCCAGACCGGAGGTGCGCATCGCCACCGCTTCGACCATCGTCCGGTAAGGACCTACCTGCGCGCCGGCAGGGTCTATCGACGGGCGCCCGTCCTTTAACAAAGCCACATCCGTGGTCGTGCCGCCAATGTCACTGACCAGCGCATGATCCGCGCCGGTCAGCCAACGCGCGCCCACCAGCGACGCCGCCGGTCCGCTCAGGATCGTCTCGATCGGACGCGCCCGCGCCTGTGCCGCCGAGATCAGCGCGCCGTCTCCGCGCACCACCATCATCGGCGCCACGATGCCGGAAGTCTTCAGAATGGTCTCCGCCCGCCCGATCAACCGGTCAATCATCCCCACAAGCCGCGCGTTCAACAATGCCGTCATCGCCCGCTTGGGCCCGTTCAGCTTGGCCGAAAGCTGATGCGATGCCGACACGGGCCGGCCCGTCAATTCCTGCACCAATGCGGCGGCACGCAGCTCGTGCGCCGGATTGCGCGTGGCAAATTGCGACGCCACTGCAAAGGCCGACACCTGCGATCCCTGCGCAGCAAGAAACGCACGCAACGCCGCCTCGTCCAGCGTGACCTGCTCCTGCCCTGCATGATCGTGCCCGCCCGCGCAAATCAGGACCGGATCGCCGCGCAACGCCGCCGCTAGCCCATGTGCCTCAAGATCCTGTGCACGGAACCCGATATAGATCAGCGCAACACGGCCACCCTGCCCCTCCACCAAAGCATTGGTGGCCAGGGTCGTGGACAGCGACGCCAGGGAAACCTGCGCCGGGTCGACATCCGCCTCTTTCAGAACGGATCGGACCGCAGCACCAATACCAATTGCGAGATCCTGCCGCGTGGTCAGTGCTTTCGCCGAGGCGATAACATGCGCCTCATCGCGCAGCAGAACCGCATCTGTATAGGTTCCACCCGTATCGACCCCAAGCAGCAGTGACATCCGCCGTTCTCCTTCTCTCAAAACCGTTTAACGGAAGAAAGACGCGCCTGTCGATCTCATTCGCAAGGGGGCTGCTGCAACCGCGCCACAGCCCAGCGGGCGGCATCCGCCACAGCCGCATCAGGGTCCGCCATCAGGCCCCTCGCGACGGGCATCAAGGCACTGTCTCCCGAGTTTCCGATGGCATAAAGCACGTTGCGTACAAACCTGTCGCGACCGATCCGCTTGACTGCAGAGCCCGCAAACAATGCCCGAAAAGCCGCATCATCCAGACCGGCCAGATCCGCCAAAGCCGGCGCGCGCAACGCCTCTTTCCCCAACAGGCGCATATCCCGTGCAGCAACCGCAAACTTGTTCCACGGACATACCGCAAGACAGTCATCACAGCCGTATATCCTGTTGCCTATCAACCCGCGCAAGTCTTCCGCAACAGGCCCCTTGTGTTCAATCGTCAGATAAGAAATGCAACGCCGCGCATCCAGACGGTACGGCGCGGGAAAAGCATCGGTCGGGCAGACGTCAAGACAGGCCCGACACGACCCGCAATGATCCACCTCCGGCGCGTCAGGTGCCATTTCGACGGTGGTGAAAATACACCCCAGAAAACCCCAGTTGCCCCATGCGCGGCTGACCAGATTGGTGTGCTTGCCCTGCCAGCCCAGCCCAGCCGCCGCCGCAAGCGCTTTCTCCGGCACCGGCGCTGTATCAACAAACACCTTGACCTGTGGCGCCTGCGCCGCAGCCTCAGCCATCAACCAGCGCGCCACCCGCTTCAACCGCTTCTTGACCACATCATGATAGTCACGCCCCTGCGCGTAAACAGAAATCGCTCCCCGCTCTGGATGCTCCAACACAGCCATCGGGTCATGCTCCGGCGTGTAGCTCTCCGCCAACATTACAACCGTCCGCGCGTCCTGCCACAAAGCCGCCGGATTACCGCGCCACGCCATGCGGTCCGCCATCCAACCCATCTGCCCGTGATACCCCGCCGCAACAAAAGCCTCGAGCCGCGCCGCCACGTCCGGCACCGCATCCGGCCGACACATCCTGCAAGCCACAAACCCCTCCCGCAAAGCCTGTGCCTTCAAACGCGCCTTCAGCCCTTCCATGGCTTCTTTGGTCCCAAAATATCCTCGGGGGTGTTTGAGGGGGCAGACAGCCCCCTCATCCCCTCAAAAATCAAGATCATTGTAATGCCGCGGCGGGGGAAAGCCGGGCACCTGATCCGCCAGGATCGACCGGAACGCAGGCCGCGACTTGATCTTTGCATACCAGTCTTTAACAACCTCCGACCGGTTCCAGTCCACATCCGATATGTAGTCCAACGCACTCAGATGCGACGCAGCCGCAAAATCCGCCAACGTCATCACATCCCCCGCCAGCCAGCGGCGGTGATCCAGCAGCCACGTCATGTAGTCCAGATGATACTTGATCGCCTTCGCACCGGCCTTGACATTGCCACTGTCAGGATAGCCCTGCCCCATGACCTTCTTGTTGACCCGCTCGTACAGCAGCTTCGACGTCACCTCGCGGTGGAACTTGTCGTCAAACCACCCCACCAGCCGCCGCACCTCCTGCCGCGCAACCGGATCCTTGGGCATCAGCGCAGGCGTCGGGCGGGTCTCTTCGATATACTCGCAAATCGCCACACTCTCGGCCATGGTCACATTGTCGATCTTCAGGACCGGCACCTTGCCCGCGGGATTGCGCCGCATAAAATCCGCATCCTCCTCCCAGTACCGCTCCTCCACCAATTCGACCTCAACCTTCTTCTCGGCAAGGCTCAGCCGCACCTTGCGACAAAACGGAGACAGGGGGACATGGTAAAGACGCGCCATCAGATCTTCCACATTTCAAAATCTCTTTCCTCAATGCCCGCAACGGGCGGCGGATTCAACTCTCGAAACAAGCAGCACGCCCATCCCGGCGGATCGTCTCCGCCCCGTCCATGATCGACGCGGCCCGCCGGCGCACGAAATCCGAAGGGCGCGCTGCCGACCGCCCCTTCGGATCAGGCAGAATAGCCGCCAACCGCGCCGCCTGCACCGCACTTAGATCCTGTGCGGCCACGCCAAAGTAGTGCCGCGCCGCCGCCTCTACGCCGAAAACACCGGCGTCAAACTCTGCAATGTTCAGATAAACCTCAACAATCCGCGCCTTGGGCCAGATCGCCTCCAGCGCCGGGGTAATCACCGCCTCCAGTGCCTTGCGCAGGTAATTCCGCCCATGCCAGAGATAAAGGTTCTTCACGGTCTGCTGGCTCAGGGTCGACGCACCGCGCGTGCCACCATCCTCAATCGCGTCACGGATCGCTTCCATGTCAAAGCCCCAATGGGTGCAGAAATTGGCATCCTCCGCCGCGACAGCAGACCGCGCCATCACCGGTGCAATCCGTGCCAGTGGCACCCACTCATACGCCACGCCCCCCAGCGCCCGGCTTTCCATGAACATGTAAGGCGTGGTCACCGGCGCAACAAAACGGCCCAAAAGCATGACCGCGAGAACCAGCAGGACAAGGCCCAGAATTGACCGCAATAGCCAGACCCTGAGCCGTTGCAATCCACGGCGCAGCCCCTGCGCCCGTGGCGCGGCCCTGCGCCCCCGTTTTTTCGATTTTGCTGCCCGCCTTGCCATGGCCGGACAATAGGCGCGCACGCAGCCCTTGTGAACCAAAGATCAGCAGCGCGGCGCATCTGCCTGCCCCGAAGGCCGGATAAAAAGGCACCGCCCCGGTCGCGCAGGGGCGGTGCCTGCCAATTCTACTCGGCCGGGATCGCCCCCTCTTCAAGGCTCAGTGGCGCCGGAAGATGCACCAGCATCTCCTTGGGGCAGACCTGCAGGAAGTTATGCCGCTCGGTGTCCCAATGCTGCAGAATATCGGCCACGCGCCGGCTGCCGGTCTCGGCCAGATGCATCTGCAACAGCTCTTCCAACTGCGCGACCCAGTGATCGACCGTCACCGGACAGGTCACAAGCGTCTCCATGTTCATCAACGGCAGCGACTTGCCCTCCGGATCATACAGATAGGCCATGCCGCCGGTCATCCCTGCGCCAAAGTTGGCACCAATCTCGCCGACGATCACGGCGACACCGCCGGTCATATACTCACACCCGTTTGACCCACAGCCCTCGATCACGACCTTCGCGCCAGAGTTCCGGACAGCAAAGCGCTCGCCCGCGCGTCCCGCCGCAAAGAGGTACCCGTCCGTCGCACCATACAGCACCGTATTGCCAATGATCGTGTTCTCGCCCGCAACGATAGGCGATGACATCGGAGGCCGCACGACAATGCGTCCGCCCGACAGCCCTTTGCCTACATAGTCGTTGGCATCTCCCGACACTTCCAGCTTGAGGCCCGGCGCGGCAAAGGCACCCAGCGACTGGCCCGCAGACCCCGAAAGCTTTACCGTCAGGTGATCCGGCTGCAAGCTGTTGCGCATACCAAACTGCTTGACGATATGGCTCGACGTGCGCGTGCCCACAGTGCGGTGCGTGTTTTGCACCGCGTAGGACAGCTGCATTTTCTCGCCATCTTCCAGAAAACGCTTGGCGTCGCGCACGATCTCGGCGTCCAGGGTATGCGGCACCTTGTTGCGCTTACGATCGCGGTCGTAAACGATGTCTTCCGCCCCGTCGACAGTGATCAACAGAGGATTGAGGTCCAGATCATCCAGATGCGCTGACCCGCGGCTGACCTGCGTCAGCAAATCCGCTCGTCCGATGATGTCGTCAATGCTACGCGCCCCGATTTCCGCCAGAATTTCACGGACTTCCGTGGCATAGAAGGTGATGAGGTTCACGACCTTGTCGGCGTTGCCGGTGAATTTCGCGCGCAGGCTTTCGTCCTGTGTGCAGACACCCACAGGGCAGGTATTCGACTGGCACTGGCGCACCATGATACACCCCATCGCGATCAGAGCCGCCGTGCCGATACCGTATTCCTCGGCCCCCAGCATCGCCGCCATGACGATGTCGCGCCCTGTGCGCAACCCGCCGTCCGTGCGCAGCGTGACACGGTCGCGCAGGTGGTTCATCGCCAGCACCTGATGCGCCTCGGTCAGTCCCATCTCCCACGGCAGGCCTGCGTATTTGATCGACGTCGCGGGCGAGGCACCGGTGCCGCCATTGTGACCCGAAATCAGGATCACATCCGCCTTGGCCTTTGCCACACCGGCCGCAATCGTGCCAACACCGCTTGACGCCACCAGTTTGACGGTGACCTTGCAGCGTGGGTTGATCTGCTTGAGGTCATAGATCAGCTGCGCAAGGTCCTCGATCGAATAGATGTCATGGTGCGGCGGCGGCGAGATCAGCGTCACACCCTTGGTCGAGTGGCGCAGCCGCGCGATCAGGTCGGTGACCTTCATGCCGGGCAACTGGCCGCCTTCTCCGGGCTTGGCCCCTTGCGCCACTTTGATTTCCAGCTCTTCGCACTGGTTCAGGTACTCTGCGGTCACCCCGAAACGGCCCGAGGCCACCTGTTTGATCTTGGCCGAGGGGTTGTCACCGTTGGGTTCCGGCACGAAATGCGCGGGATCTTCCCCGCCTTCACCGCTGTCGGATTTCGCGCCGATGCGGTTCATCGCAACGTTCAGGGTTTTATGCGCTTCGGGGCTCAGCGCCCCAAGGCTCATGCCCGGCGTTACAAAACGCTTCCGTATGGAAGTGATGCTCTCCACTTCCTCCAGTGGAATAGGCTTGCCCAGTGGTTTGATATCCAGCAGATCGCGCAGGTGGATCGGCGGATTGCTTTGCATCTTGGCAGAATACTGTTTCCAGACTTCGTAAGAGGCCTGATTACAAGCGACCTGCATCATATGCATTGACGTGGCTTCCCACGCGTGGGTCTCGCCCGATTTGCGGGCTTTGTAGAAACCGCCGATCGGCAGGACAGACGCGGACGCCCCCCAGCCTTTGGCATGCACTTCCTCAACCTTGTGCTGGATGCCCCAGACACCAATACCGCTGATGCGGCTGGTCATCCCGGGGAAATATTCGGCACACATGGCGCGGCTCAGGCCCACCGCCTCAAAGTTCAGGCCTCCGCGATAAGACGAGATGACCGAAATGCCCATCTTGGCCATGATCTTGAGAAGCCCCTGATCAATGGCATGGCGATAGCGCGAAACTGCCTCGGTCAGCGTCGTGTCCAGCAGGCCCCGCTCTATGCGATCAGCCAGCGAATCTTCGGCCAGATAGGCGTTCACGACCGTGGCCCCCGCCCCCACCAGCACGGCAAAGTAGTGTGGGTCGATGCATTCGGCCGACCGCACGTTCAGTGAACAGAAGGTGCGCAAACCGTTGCGCACCAGATGGCTGTGCACCGCCGAGGTTGCAAGGATCATCGGCATCCCGACCTTGCCCGGCCCGCTTTCGTGATCGGTCAGTACAATATGCCCCGCACCCGAACGCACGGCATCTTCTGCCTCTGCGCGTATGCGTTTCAGACCGGCGCTCAGATTGCCGTGACCGGGGCTGAAGGTACAATCGATCTGCACCAGCTCCGCGTTAAAGTTCTTTACCAGTTCGTCGAACTGGCTGTTGCCCACAAAGGGGCTGTCGAGCGTGATGATCTCGGTCTGGCTGCTGTCCTCGTCAAGCACGTTCTTGAGGTTGCCAAACCGCGTCTTCAGGCTCATCACGCGGTATTCGCGCAAGCTGTCGATCGGCGGGTTCGTCACCTGGCTAAAGTTTTGCCGGAAGAAATGGCTCAGCGGCCGGTACTGCTTGGACAGCACCGCCGACGGCGTGTCATCACCCATCGACGCCAAGGCTTCCTTGGCATCCTCCGCCATCGGCGCCAGAATTTGCTCAAGCTCTTCAATGCTGTACCCGGCGGCGACCTGACGACGGCGCAACTCGTTGCCGGTAAACAGCGGGCGTTCGGTCACCCCTGACAAGGCCTCGTCCAGATCGTTGATCTTGCCGACCCAATCGCCAAACGGCTGGCTGGCAGCAAGCTTGTCCTTGATCTCGGTATCGTGGAACAGCGCGCCTTCCTTCATGTCCACAGCCAGCAGCTGACCGGGACCCAACGCACCCTTCTCCACCACATTCGCCTCATTCATCGGAACCATGCCCGCCTCAGAGCCCGCAACCAGCAAACCGTCGCGCGTCACCACATAGCGCATCGGCCGCAAGCCGTTGCGGTCAAGCCCGGCGCACACCCAGCGCCCGTCCGTCATGGCAAGTGCGGCAGGCCCGTCCCACGGCTCCATCACAGAGTTGCAGTAGGAATACATGTCGCGCCACGCCTGCGGCAGCTCAACCGCCTGCTTGGACCAGGATTCCGGCACCAGCATCGTCTTGGCCATCGGCGCATTACGCCCCGCACGCACCAGCACTTCAAACACCGCATCCAGTGCGGCAGAATCCGACGATCCCGCAGGCACGATGGGTTTGATGTCCTCGGCCATTTCGCCGAAGGTTGACGACGCCATGCGGATCTCATGGCTCTTCATCCAATTCAGGTTGCCCTTCAGCGTGTTGATCTCGCCGTTATGCGCCAGCATGCGGAACGGCTGCGCCAGCCACCACTGCGGGAAGGTATTGGTCGAATAGCGCTGGTGATAAATCGCAAAGGCACTCTCGAACCGCGGGTCCATCAGATCGGGATAGAACTCGGCCACCTGCTCAGCCAGCATCATCCCCTTATAGATGATCGACCGGCACGACAGCGACGCGATATAAAGCGATGGCACCTGCGCAGCTGCCGCCGCCTTTTCAATACGGCGCCGTATGACATAAAGCTCTCGCTCAAAGGTCTCTTCATCCACGCCCTTGATGTTCGAAATCAGAATCTGCTCGATCTCGGGGCGCGTCGCATTCGCCTTCTCGCCCAGAACGCTGATGTTCACGGGCACATGACGCCAGCCGTAGATGTAATAGCCCATGCGCAGCACTTCGGTTTCCACGATGGTCCGGCATGTCTCCTGAGCGGCGAAATCCGTGCGCGGCAAGAACACCTGCCCCACCGCCATCAGCAGGTCGGTCTTGGGCTGGTGACCAGTGCGCCGCACCTGATCGTAAAAGAAGGGCGCAGGGATCTGCACATGGATGCCGGCACCGTCGCCGGTCTTGCCATCCGCGTCGACGGCCCCGCGGTGCCAGATCGCCTTAAGCGCCTGAATACCGTTTTCGACCACCCGCCGCGACGGCGTCCCGTCAACCGACACCACAAGTCCCACGCCACAGGAGGAATGCTCTTCCTCGGGAGAGTACAAACCGTTTTCCGCCATATAGGCGCGCTTGGCTTCTTCACGGGCGACCCATGCGTCATCATATTTGGTCATCGGGTTTCTCCATCTACAAATCTGTTCTTTGCTTCGTAAACCGCCGCCGTGGCGCGCGGATGATCGCCGTGGATACGGATGTCGGCAATCGCCTGGTCGGTGTATATCTCTGACCGCAAAGGCCAGTGCTGCGCGGCATCAAAAAGGCCCGGCATCAATTCATACGCAGTGGTCTCTTCCACCGTGTCGCGCATCCAAAGATGCGACCCGCAGCGCGGGCAAAAGGCGCGCTCGGCAAAATCGGAAGAAGCATAGCGCGTCACATCGCCTGTCACCGTCACCGCACCGGCATCCGCCTCAAAACACATGAACACGCCCCCCGACCAGCGCTGGCACATGCGGCAGTGGCAGATACCGGGTTGCGGTACATGCGCCCCCTCTACAGTGATCATCACCGCACCACACAGGCAGTGACCGCTCAAAGCGTCGCTCATGTGCCCGCCTCCCCGCCACCGGTGAAAAAGGCAATGGTCTCTGCTTCGGTCAGGCGCTTGTGGTCGCCAGAAATGCCGTATCCCTGCGGACACTTGTCGACAAAATACTCGACAGCAACCGTGCCGCCTGCAGCATCGTCAAACAGCCCCGCCGCCAGATAGCGCGCCCCGTCATGCACAGTGCCGTACCACAGGGTCGAGCCACACGTGCTGCAAAACCCGCGCTCCGCCCAGTCCGACGACCGGAAACTCTTGGCAGGTCCGTCAATCTTCAGGCTGGACTGCACAGGCGACAGGCCAACAAAGAAACTGCTGGTATGTCGCCGGCACATGTCGCAGTGACACGCGGTCAGGCCGGTGCCCGTCAAGGTGGCCTCAACCGTCACCGCACCGCACAGGCACTGCCCCTTTATGTGGGTGGCGTCAGTCATGGGAATGCCCTTGACCGTGGGGTTGGCCGCCCGCATAGCCGCGCGCCTCGTCATACAGCATGATCTGATGCCGGCTCATCAACGGCTTTGTCTTCAGATGCGCGGCCAGATGAACCGCGCGCAACTCCGCTTCGATCTGTGCCGACCGCGCAACAAGCGCCTGCAAACGCGCAGCGTCGATATCGCCCGCATCAAAAGCCGCACTCAACGCGGCTTCGGCATCGACATACTGGCCACCCAGAACGCGCGCCTGCGCGCGCATCTCATCAAATATCTGCTGCACCTGACGGCGCTGTGTAGCACTCAGGCCCAGCGCATCGCCCAGTTCAAGAACATGCAGCGGCCCCGGGTATCCGTTAAGCTCCGCAGGCAACGCAAAACCCCAGCCCCGTCCGGCCAGCAAATCGTCGACGTCCTGTTCGGACAAGGTCGCGATGGCACGCGCGTCCTGTCCGGCATAGGGCGTATCGCTTGCCCAAAGCGTGGACGTCGTGCCGACCAAAGCCGCAAGAACCAGACTATATCTCACCATCGATTTCATCGTTCATTGCTCCTCGGGTCAGAAACGCTGACCTTTGTGTCTGTCACCACCTGATGCCTGTATGGGCGGATCCCATACGGAAGCTGTATCAAGTATTGCTCTTTAACCTTTTGTTCAAAGACGCCTACTCCGCGGCCATCATGCCCGCAGCGTCCATCTTCTCAAGGATCGCCTCGGCACAGTCGCGTCCGTCACGAATGGCCCACACAACAAGGCTCGCACCCCGTACGATGTCGCCTACAGCATAAACGTTCTCAAGCTCGGTCTCGCCGGTGGTAAAGGCCGCCTTGATCGTGCCCCATCGCGTAACAGGCAACTCTGGCTGCTCCCACAGGGTCGGCAGCGCCTCAGGCTCAAAGCCCAGCGCCATGATAACCAGATCGGCGTCCTCGATATAGTCCGCGCCCTCGATCAACTCCGGGGCCTGACGGCCTGTGGCATCCGGCGCGCCAAGACGCATCTTCTGCACCATCACACCGGTAACCGGGTCACCGACAAAGCCCTTGGGCGCGGAAAGCCACTCAAACACGACGCCTTCTTCTTCGGCGTTCTGGACCTCGCGCTGCGAGCCCGGCATATTGGCGCGGTCACGGCGGTAGAGGCATTTCACCGATGTTGCCCCCTGCCGCACGCTGGTGCGCACGCAGTCCATGGCGGTATCGCCTCCACCGATGACAACAACGCGCTTGCCTTCGGCGTTCAACTCGCCGCTATCGAATTCCGGCACCGCATCTCCAAAGCTTTTGCGGTTCGACGCGGTCAGAAAGTCAATGGCGCGGACCAGACCTTTTGCACCGACACCGGGAGCTTCGATTTCACGGGATTTATACACGCCCGTGGCGATGATGATCGCGTCATGTTTCGCGCGCAGGTCCGCAAAAGAGATGTCTTCGCCCACGTTGCAGTTCAGCTCAAACTTGACGCCACCTTTTTCCAGCTGGTCGTTACGGCGCATGACCACGTCTTTCTCCAGTTTGAAGCCGGGAATGCCATACGTCAGAAGGCCACCAGCGCGGTCGTAGCGGTCATAGACAGTCACCTGAACACCTGCGCGGCGCAGCACATCCGCTGCGGCCAGCCCGCCCGGGCCTGCGCCGATGATACCCACGGATTCCGCACGCTCCTGCGGCGGCGAGATCGGCAGCACCCAGCCTTCCTCCCACGCGGTATCGGTAATGTATTTTTCCACAGCACCGATCGTGACAGTGCCATGGCCTGACTGTTCGATCACGCAGTTGCCTTCGCACAGGCGGTCCTGCGGGCAGATGCGGCCGCAAATCTCGGGGAAGGTATTGGTGGCCTGACTGACCTCATAGGCCTCCTGCAGGCGGCCTTCGGCGGTCAGGCGCAGCCAGTCGGGGATGTTGTTGTGCAGTGGGCAGTGGCTCTGACAATAGGGGACCCCGCATTGGCTGCAGCGGCTGGACTGCTCTTTTGCTTTCGCGTCGGCGTATTCCGCGTAGATTTCCTTGAAATCCTCACGGCGCACGTCCGCTTCACGCTTTTCTGGCATGTCCCGTTCTACATTCACAAATTTCAGCATCTGCTGGCCAGCCATATCCGCAATCCTTCCCAAACCGTCAGAGCCGCACGTTTACGGCAAGTTGAAATGGAAATAAAGTCAGTAATACTGACATAAAATGCAATTATTTTCACGTAAAATCAGACTTCGCGCGCTCTGTCATGTATTTTTAAGTCCGGTTCGGACTTAAATTGGCGCTTTTCATTTGATTCCCTGCGCTTATACCACAGCTATCGATAGGGCTGATCGGGAACCCGCATGTCTCTTTTCTATCTTCTGCTGGTCGCGGCCATTCAGGGGCTTACGGAATTCCTTCCCGTTAGCTCGTCCGGCCATCTGGTGCTGCTGCCCGCGCTGACCGGACAGCAGGATCAGGGGCTCGCCATTGATGTCGCGGCGCATGTCGGATCGCTGTTTGCGGTGATCCTGTATTTCCGGGCAGATGTGATGGTCGCTGCGCGCGGAACCCTCAGGCTGATGCGCGGCAAAGTCGACACTCAGGGCGCCTTTCTCGCCCTCTGTCTGGCGGCGGCAACGGTACCTGTCATCTTGGCCGGCCTCGCGCTCAAACTTAGCGGTCTGGACGAAGCGATGCGTTCGGTCGCTGTCATCGGTTGGGCGATGCTGTTGTTCGGACTTGTGCTTTACTGGGCCGACAAAACCGGCGCGACAGACCGGACAGCAGACCGCTGGACGATCAAGGACGCTGTGGTCATGGGGCTTGCACAGGTTTTGTCGCTGATCCCCGGCACATCGCGTTCCGGCATCACCATCACCGCGGCACGCAAGCTGGGATATGAACGTGAGGGTGCCGCAAAACTGTCGATGCTCATGTCAATCCCGACCATCATCGCCTCGGGTCTGGTGCTGAGCCTTGACGTCGTTGGCACGGCAAACTGGGCGATGGCCCGCGATGCGCTGTTCGCGGTGCTGTTTTCCTTCGTCGCGGCCCTCGCGGCACTCAGTCTGATGATGCGGTTGCTTCGGACAGTCAGCTTTACACCCTATGTCATCTACAGAGTGTTTCTGGGTGTCTTACTGCTAGTTTATGCCTACGCCTAAGTGCGAAGGTTTTTAGCCGATCGCTTGATAGCGTCATACTGACCGGACGGACGGAAGCGCCACAAATACTCGGGCAAAATCGACGCCATGGTCGTGGGCTGGATACCCAGATCAGCAAAGGTTTTCTCGGCATCGCCAACCACATTGTTCTTCGCAAGGTTCTTCACCTGGTCGCGCGTGATCATGCCGTTCTTTATCAATCCCGCGGACAAGATCTGAATCATGTCAAACCCGAAGGCCATAGCCTTTGCAGCAAAGAACGGAATATTTACCACAGCCCGGCGGCGGTGAATGGTTTCCAGCATAATCTCCATCAACTCGCGGAAACTGGCCACATCCGGCCCCCCAAGGCTGTAGATGCCCGGTGCAACGCCCTGCGTCAGCGCTTTCTCTGCGGCCTGTGCCACGTCGTCCACGTACACGGGCTGGAACTTTGTATCCGCCCCGACAACCGGCAACACAGGGCCCAGCTTGGTCATATCGGCAAAGCGGTTAAAGAACTGATCTTCCGGGCCGAACACGATGGACGGGCGCAAGATCACCGCGTTTGGCATATGCTCCAAAACAGCGGCTTCGCCGAGTGCCTTTGTGCGTGCATAGCTGCTTTCAGAAGTCTCGTCCGCGCCAATCGCCGACACATGGACCATGCTTGTGATCCCCTGTTCGGCCGCGAGGCGGGCAACGCGGCCCGCGCCTTCTGCCTGTACGCTATCGAAACGGTTCTTACCGTCTTCGGCAAGGATACCAACGCAGTTCACAACGGCGTCCGCGCTCGACATGGCGGCTGCAACCGACGCGTCGTCGCGGATATTGCATAGAATCGGTTCGACCTGTCCCACTACGCCGTAGGGTTTCACAAAGATCGCCTCATTAGGTCTGCGCACGGCCACCCGAACGCGCCACCCGGCCTTAGCCATGCGACGCGCGATATAACGCCCCACAAATCCCGAACCACCATATATTGTGACCAGTTTTGACATCGCTTGCCTCTTTTGTCGCGCCCTGCCGATGATGTATCGCCCCCCCCGTTGCGAGACAAGGCGCAAATAGGCGCAGGGGATCACGGATCACCTCTGGGGCAGGTGAATTTCCGTTTGACAGGCCGAAAGGTTGCGCGTACATGCCTGCTCCACGACACCGGCCCAGGTGGCGGAATGGTAGACGCGCTAGCTTCAGGTGCTAGTGTCCGTATGGACGTGGAGGTTCGAGTCCTCTCCTGGGCACCAAATTTTTCTAAGTAATTGATTTTATCGAAGAAGATTTTTCAGGTTCGATTCCCGAAGCCGAAAAAGCACCAAAACCCGCAACACTTCGCGATTGTTTACCGCGATTATCCGGAACTGTTGAGCCGCTGCAACAGGTCCATGGTCAGGATGTAGCGTTATTGACTTGTCAAGTTTTACAACCTACATTTGCCTCATAATCCTGACGCTTCGATTTTCGGGGCGACAATCTTTTGAGCCTTCGATGTTGCAACATCGAAGGCTCTTTATATTATGGCGCGATGAAATGCTTCTTGCTCATAGATGGTGGATACCTTCGCGCGACGGCCCGCGCGCATTCCACCTTTGAATACAACCCAGACTTCATCGAACAATTCGCGAAAGGTTGTATCCTTGCGGACGAGTATTTGGTGCGCACCTACTACTACGACTCCCCTCAATTTCGGGGCACAGTGAAGCTCCCTGTTTCGGGTGACAACACATCATTCTCTGCAAACGATGCTTGGTTGGAGGATGTGTCGCGAAGAGAAAAGTTCGCCGTTCGGCGGGGAACTTTGGGTTTCCGAGGTTGGAAACCAAAGCGAGTGCCAATTTCAGGGCGCGATTTAAAAGACAGTGATTTCTCGCCCATCTTTGAACAGAAGGGCGTCGATATGAGAATTGGTTTGGACATCGCCCTAATCTCGGCGAAGAAATCTGTAGACAGAATAATTCTTGTAAGCGGCGATACAGACATGATCCCGGCAATGAAGGAAGCGCGTAAAGCTGGAATAGAGGTGGCTATCGTTCAGTTGCCAGAACCGGTTTATCGCGTCCACAAGACCTTGCTTTCGCATTCAGACTATTTGCGAGACGTTGAGTGGCCACCAACCATTCCCGCAACCATTCCCGCAACCATTCCCGCAACATAGAAATCAAGCATAAACCGTAACTAATTGTAAATAAATAAATAATTTTAAGGCTTTTGCTTGTTCTGAAACCTCTCCTGGGCACCAATCCCCAACACTACTCTGGTTTTGCTGCGACAAAGTCGGCCGCTGGCGCGGATGTCTCTGAGATTGTCCTCATTTGTTACGATGCGCCGATCAGGCTTGCGTGGTGGGTCGGCTTTTGTCGACCTCGCCGATTGAGTGAGACCCGCCATCGCGCGGCCCTTGTTCCGGGCTCCATGGGCAGTGGCCCATGTTACAATGCGTCTCAACATAAGCAGTCATAAAAATGGCACCGTAAAATGCTATGATCATAAAAGTTGCGGTAGATGTAATTCTGTCCAATTTCTTACTTCCGGAAGAGTAAATCGCAATTTGATTTCGGGAAACAAAACGGTTTTGACAGGTAACAATACGCCGCAAACAATAATTTTTTATTAAGCCTATTGTCGCTAAAAAAGTGACATAAGGCACAATCCAGCGCGGAATTACGTTACTATTGTAAGCAATAATTTTCTTTGTGCTTAATTGTTCCTTTTTTACGAACAACTTCTTAGTTTCGATGGACGAGACAGCATGGTACCCAAAAGACAATTGTTTCGGAAAAATGCTCAGTGGACGGCCTTTGTCGCAGGTGGTCTGAGACGCCGAAGCTGGCGCCCACACGGTAAACCGCATAGCGTGACAGAATGGACATGAAACTGGTGCACGCCAGGCTCAAAACCCGATTGCGCGCCGCATCTGATGGGGCTGCAGCATCCTTTGACCGACCCGTCGCATCCAACAGAAAGAACGCGTCTTGAGCCTTATCTTCACTCTCAATGCAGGTAGTTCTTCGGTCAAGTTCTCAATCTACGCCCACGGCAGCGAACCCAAGCTTTTGCTGGAAGGGCAGGTAGAGGAACTGGGCCCGAACGCGGAGTTGGTGCTGCAAACCCACCCAAAGACACGGCGACCTCTGGGACAGATGGATCACCAAGGCGCGCTAGCAGTAATCCTGCAGGCGGTCAGCGCAGAGTTGGGACGGGACAAAGTGGTCGGTGTCGGCCACCGCATCGTGCATGGCGGCACTGAATTTGCGGCCCCCCTGCGTCTTGACGAACCGGTTTTGAAACGCCTGGCCGAATTCAGCACCCTTGCCCCGCTACACCAACCTTTTAACTTGCAGATGGTCGAAACCGCACAAAAGCTTTTCCCGCAGGCCGTACAGGTGGGGTGCTTCGATACGGCATTTCATCAGGGGCACCCATGGGTGAACGACACGTTCGCCCTGCCACGTTATTTCTATGAAGAAGGCGTGCGGCGCTATGGATTTCATGGCCTGTCGTATGACTACATCACAGGCACGCTTGCAAAAGAACGGCCCGCCTTGCGCGCCAGCAAACTTGTGGTGGCCCATTTGGGCAATGGGGCTTCGATGTGCGCAATCCGGGATGGGCGAAGTGTTGGTTCGACCATGGGCTTCACTGCGCTCGACGGGTTGCCGATGGGCACGCGATGCGGGCAGCTCGATCCGGGGGTCATCCTGTATATGCTGGATCAGGGTCGCACCTCGGAAGAGATCACGCATATTCTGTTCAAAGAAAGCGGGCTGAAGGGCCTGTCTGGCATCACCCACGACATGCGCAGCCTGCTCGCCAGCGACGCTCCTGAAGCGGAGCAGGCCATCAGCTACTATGTGTTCCGCATCCGGCGCGAACTGGGAGCTATGGCCGCTATTCTGGGCGGCATCGACGCGCTGGTCTTTTGTGGCGGGGTCGGAGAGAACGCGCCGGAAATCAGAGCGCGGGTCATCAACGGAATGGATTTTCTTGGACTGTCTCTGGACGAAGCGGCAAATGCCAACAATGCCGCAGAAATTGGTGCGGGGCGGACCGAAATACTCGTTATTCCAACCAATGAAGAGCTCATTATGGCAAGGGCTGTGGCCGAACAACTTGATGCCGAGGCCGTGATCTGAGCCGGATCTGCGCCTTGATTCGTAGCACGGTGGCGAAAGTTAACAGTTTTCCACAGCACCCCTAAACGCTCGACTATCGACTGATTTTTTCCATTCAATTACAATTCCTTAGGATAATTTTAAGAAAGCTGACCATGTCGGGCAACCGTGCTGAGAAAGGCCAATCACAACAATTTCAACCAAATGTTTCCCGCATGCGAACGAAATTAGAGAAAATTTGAATTTGAGCAGAAATATGGCGTAAGTTGGGAGGGTTAGTACGGTGTGTCGGGGATGGGTGCGGGATTTTGCACTGTTTTGCCGCACGGTGTGTGGAGTTGTTAAATGGTGTCGATGTTCCGAATCTGCGCGATAGCGTCCCTTGCGGCTTTGTGTGCAGCCACCGGATGCACCCAAGCTTCTGACTCCCCGCTCGAAGACGACAGCAAATATCTTTCGGAAACTGGTACCGCCTCGTGTGCGCATCTCGGCCCGGAAGCCTGTGGCGCGTTGACACTGTCATTGCTCAACCCGCACAGAGAAGTGGTCTACGCAACACGTGCGGAAGTCGTTTCACCCCAAGAAAACCGAAACAGCGATCAATTCGCAGTTCAAACCATCAATGAAGATAGCGCCGACGCCGAGGCGCCAGAGGCTGTTTTGGAAGACGAATAACAGAACGTGGCCAGACCGGCCGCGCAGTATCAGTAACGGGCAATACTCTGCCCCTGTAAGGTAACGATGAGGATTTGAACATGACACTTGAAGAGGCTAAGAATCGCCGGCTGCAAGCGCTGAACAAGCGCAGTGCAGACCGCGTTTTGGTCAGCCCTGCGCGCCATCATTCGCAGGTCTGCCTGCCCGACGAAGGCACTGTTGCAGACTATCTGATCGATGCGCTCGGCTATGGATGCACCGCAGAGCAGCTTGTGGATGAAACCGGTTGGTCCCGCTCGACTGTGATGGTCAATTTGTACAAAGTGGCCAAAAAGACAGGCGTCGGCATCCGTCGCAGGGCGGATATGCTGCATTTGCTATTGCCCGAAGGGTCCGGTCACATTTATCCCCGCGCAAAAGTTGTCGCCACAGGCAGCACGGTACGCTCTATGGCGGCAGAGGTGGTCATCGTTCCGCCAGTGGCATAGCGCCTTTGATCCTCATGCGTTGAATGCCTTATGCGGCTGGTGTCTTGGTCACCAGCCGTTTTTTTGCGCAGGACGGGTCAGACCAGAACATCCTGTGCGGATTGTTCGCCCACGCCAAAGACACGTTTGTATCGCTCGATCTCGGCTGCGGGGCCCATCGCTTTGTTGGGGTTATCAGACAGTTTCACAGTCGGGCGGCCATTGGCTGCAACGGCTTTGCAGACCAGAGAGAAGGGTGCCAGCGCGTCATTTCCGACAAGCCCGCGGAAGTCGTTCGTCAGCAAGGTGCCCCACCCGAAAGACACTTGCACCCGGCCCGCAAACTGCAGGTGCAGGCTGCGAATTTTATCAACGTCCAGCCCATCGCTGAAGATGATCCTTTTCTGGCCGGGGTCCTCACCGCGCGCGCGCCACCACGTGATCGCTTTTTCGGCGGCTGTGGCAGGATCGCCGCTGTCGATACGGATACCCGTCCAACCGGCCAGCCAGTCCGGCGCGTTTTCAAGAAATCCGGAGGTGCCGAATGTATCGGGCAGAATAATTCTCAGGTTGCCCTCATGCTCGTCATGCCAATCCGACAAGACGTCATAAGGTGCCTGCGCAAGTGCAGCGTCATCGCTTGCCAGTGCGGCATAGACCATCGGCAGCTCGTGCGCGTTCGTACCAATGGCTTCCAACTCGCGGTTCATCGCGATCTTGCAGTTGGATGTGCCGGTAAATGCCGTACCCAGTCCTTCCTGCATCGCCTGCACACACCAATCCTGCCAAAGGTAGCTGTGTCGGCGACGAGTGCCAAAGTCAGCAATCGACAAATCAGGAATGCCGCGCAGCGCCTCGATCTTTTCCCACACCCGCGTCATGGCACGTGCATAAAGCACCTGCAGTTCGAATTTGCCCATACGGTTGAGTACTGAGCGACCGCGCAGTTCCATCAACACCGCAAGCGCAGGTATTTCCCACAGCATCACCTCGGGCCAGCTGCCTTCGAATGTCAGTTCGTACTGATCGCCTTTGCGCTCGAGATTGTAAGGAGGCAAGCGAAGTTGTTCGAACCACTCCATAAAGTCGGGTCGAAACATCTGGCGTTTACCATAAAAAGTGTTCCCGCGCAGCCATGTGCTTTCGCCTCGGGACAGAGAAAGGGACCGGATATGGTCCAGCTGCTCGCGCAGTTCGCCTTCGTCGATCAGTTCTGCAAGCGGCACATGTGTCGATCGGTTTATCAGGCTGAAGGTGACACGCGTGTCGGGTTTGTTTCGAAAAACCGACTGGCACATCAGAAGCTTGTAGAAATCCGTGTCGATCAGGGAACGGACAATGGGGTCAATCTTCCATTTGTGGTTCCAGACCCGCCGCGCGATATCAACCATCAGTGCCCTCCCGGGTAACGCCGGCAGCCTGCATGCCGTCCCATGCCGCCGATAGGGACCCGTCAAGGTCAATGGCACGACAGAATTGTTCGCGCACGGTAACCTTAAAGCCCAGTTTCGCCGCGTCCACCGCAGAGTAGTTGACGCAGAAATCCGTCGCGAGCCCCACCATCACAAGGCGGTCAAGACCCCGCGTGCGCAAGTAGCCCTCCAATCCCGTCGGCGTCTTGCGATCGTTTTCGAAAAAGGCGGAATAGCTGTCGATCTGCGGGTTGTAGCCTTTGCGTATAATCAAGTCGGCACGGTCCACATTGAGGTCGGGATGAAACTGCGCACCTGTGCTGCCCTGAACGCAGTGATCCGGCCAGAGCACCTGCGGCCCGTAGGGCATATCCGTCATTTCATAGGGCGCTTTGCCGTCGTGCGAGGACGCAAAAGAGGAGTGTCCAACCGGATGCCAGTCTTGCGTAAGGATCACCGCCTCGGCCTCGGACATCATCGCATTGATTCCCGGCACAATCGCATCCCCATCCGGTACGGCGAGCGCTCCGCCCGGGCAGAAATCTCTTTGCACGTCGATCACGATCAAGGCCTGACCCATGGCGTTCCTCCTGTTTATCAATGGCTAAGCGGCCAGACGCCCCGCGTCAATGCCACCCAGATGCCGCGGCGAAGAGGCTCTTGCCTGAAAGGTCTGGCAGGCGTATCCCCTCGCCCATGTTTGTTATCGCAGCACTTTACCACTTTACCAGATTTGAAGACCCTGCCGGGCTCAAACCCGATCTGCTTGATTTGTGCCTTGAGAATGAGGTCATGGGCACGCTTTTGCTGGCCCGTGAAGGGGTCAACGGCACGATCGCAGGGCCGCGCGCAGGTATTGACGCGGTTCTGGGTCACATACGCAAGCTTCCGGGCTGTGCTGATCTGGAATGGAAAGAAGCGACAAGTGACCGGCGGCCGTTCGGCAAGATGAAGGTTCGGATCAAGCGCGAGATCGTCACCATGGGTCAGCCAGACGTAGACCCGCGCGCGCGTGTCGGCCACTACGTGATGCCGGAAGACTGGAATGCGCTGATTGCACAGGAAGACGTTGCCGTCATTGACACACGGAATGACTATGAGGTGGCCATCGGCACCTTTGAAGGCGCAATTGACCCCAAAACAGAGAGTTTTGGCGACTTTCCTGCATGGTGGGAAGAGAACAAACATCGCTTTCACAACAAGAAGGTCGCAATGTTCTGCACGGGTGGCATCCGCTGCGAGAAATCGACCAACTTTCTGATCGGGCAAGGTGTGGACGAGGTCTACCACCTCAAAGGCGGCATCCTTAAGTATCTCGAGGAAGTGCCGCAGGAACAAAGCACATGGCAGGGAGAGTGTTTTGTATTCGACAATCGCGTCAGCGTCGGCCATGGCTTGCAGGAAGGTCCCCACATTCTGTGTCACGGGTGCCGCCAACCGATCCTGCCCGAGGATATGCAGCGGCCGGAGTATGAGGCGGGCGTGAGTTGTCACAACTGCTTTGACAAAACGACCGAGTTTGACAAGAACCGCTTTCGCGAACGCCAGAAACAGATCGAACTGGCCCGCAAGCGTGCTGCCGGATAGCGGTCAGGGCGTGGCAGGCACTACCGTTCCGGGACGGCTGCGAGACAGAAGCCACAGCATGATCGCTATGTTGAAACCATTCCACAGAATGCCGTTGATAAAAGCAAGTTGGTATGAGCCGCTGACGTCATAAATCCACCCGGACATCCATCCACCCAAAGCCATGCCGAAGATCGTGGCCATCATGACAAAGCCTACACGCGACCCTGCCTCGCGGGCGGGCATATACTCGCGCACGATCAGAGCGTAGCTAGGTACAATTCCTCCTTGGCTGAGCCCGAAGACAAGACTGACAACATACAGCGACACCAGCGCATCTGACGGCAGGTATAAAAACAGGGCCAGCGTTTGCAGTGTCGATCCGATCAGGAGTGTTTTCACGCCTCCCAGCTGGTCGGCCAGCAAACCCGACACGATCCGCGATCCGACGCCGCCCAAGAGCATCAGGGCAAGCATTTCGGCACCAACAACGGGGCCATATCCAAGGTCGACGCAATAAGACACGATATGCACCTGCGGCATCGACATCGCAACACAGCAGCCAATACCCGCAAGGCCCAGCAGGTACTGCAAAGCTCTGGGTGACAGGCCGGACGATCGCACGTTTAGCGAGGAGGCCGCTTCAGCGGAGGCATGCACATGCTCCGGAACACGGCGTTTGAGCGCCAGTGCCAATGGGACAACCCCCACCACCGTCACCACCGCCATGAAAAGGTAGACGCTACGCCAGCCGCTGTCTTCCAGCAAATCCGCCAGAACCATCGGCCAGAACGCGCCGGACAGATAGTTGCCGCTTGCCACAAGCGCCACGGCGATACCGCGTCTGCGGACAAACCAGTGCGAGATATCGGCGATCAGCGGGCCGAAACCTATGGCAGAGGCCAGACCGACCAGCAGCTGCGCTGCGGAAAGCATGGCAATTGACGTGCTCAGAGTAGCCAGTCCGAAGCCGGCAGCGATGCCCAAAGCCGCCCCGATGAGCGATTTGGTCACTCCGAAACGGTCCACGGCGCGCCCCAACATGAAGTTTCCCAGCGCAAAACCGATCATGGTCAGGGTATAGGGCATCGACGCTTCTGCGCGGCCAGCCCCAAATTCGGCTTCGACTGCGGGCATAATGACAATGATCGCCCACATGCCGACGTTTGCGATGACACCAGCGCCAAGGGTCAGGCACAGTCTGAACCAGGCGTAGCGGCTATCGGTGATCTGGGGTTCCTGCATCTGCGCGCTCTCCTGTCACCATCTGCACGCATTGAGACAAACAGCACAAGAGGTCAACTTTGCCGCCCCGCGTTAAGTGATCCGAAACACTTAATGGCTAATCCTGCCCTTGGGTGAATAAAGAGTGGTGGAGATATGGGCGCGCAGAGCAATCTGGCACCGGTCATCATCAAGAAGAAGAAAAAAGTCTCGGGCGGGGGTCACCACGGTGGCGCCTGGAAAGTCGCTTACGCCGACTTTGTTACTGCGATGATGGCCTTTTTCATGATGATGTGGCTGTTGAATGCAACGACGGAACAACAAAGGCAGGGTCTTGCCGATTACTTTTCGCCGACGATCCCGATCAATCGGATCTCGGGCGGCGGTGACGGGTCTTTTGGTGGAGACAGTATTTTTTCCGAAGAGACACTGCCGCAGAATGGCCTTGGCGCTACTAGCAAACATGCAACGCGCAAGCAGGCCGCCAGTGGCGAGACCGGTAGCAACACTCAAGGAGGCGAGCGCGATGCAAGCGACGACGCTTTGCAAAAGCTGGCAGAGGAGCTGATGGGGCGCGGCGGCGAATCCACTGTGATGGAAAACGCGCTGGAGCATATCGTGACCCGCATCACCGACGAAGGGTTGGTGATTGAACTCTTTGCTTTGAATGGCCTGCCGCTGTTCGAAGCGGGCACGGATCAGCCGACAGATTTGATGGTGCAACTGGTGGACATGGTCAGCAGCGTTATCACTGTGGCGACCAACAGCATTGCCGTCGGCGGTCATGTACGCGCACAGCCGGTGGTCGTGGCGCAAAATCCGGTTTGGGATCTGTCTGCACAGCGTGCCACCCGAACGCGGATCATGCTGGAACAAAATGGAATTGACACCGCACGCATGGAACGGGTCACCGGCCATGCCGACCGCGAACCCGTGCACCGCAACCCTATGGTCACACGCAACAATCGGGTGGAGATCGTTCTGCTGCGGGAATAATGGCGAAAATAGGGCGGATTTTATCTGTTAGCGCAGTGTTAAGCCCGGAGGCCTATCTGATGTGTCAACTATGGACAAACACATCAGAAAGGCGTGCCCATGTCGATTTCATCCTCGCTCAACGCGGGCGTAGCAGGACTACAGACAAATTCTCAGCGATTGGCGTCCATTTCCGACAATATCGCCAATTCTTCAACCTTTGGGTACAAGCGGGTCGAAACCGACTTTGAGTCTATGGTGCTTTCCTCCGGCGGTGGTTCCTATGCCGCTGGCGGGGTGCGCGCGAACACGCAGCGCCTGATCGATCAACGCGGCACATTGGTTTCCACCTCCAACTCAACTGATCTGGCCGTTCGCGGTGCAGGTATGTTGCCTGTAGCACAGGCCGCACAAGTACAGACCGCGGGCGCGGATGCGCCCATGTTCCTTACGACCACCGGATCATTTCGAACAGATGCGGAGGGGTATCTGACGTCACAGTCCGGATTGGTACTCATGGGGTGGCCGGCAGCGGCGGATGGTTCGATCCCGCCTTATCCGCGCGATACGGCCGACGGGCTTGAACCTGTGCAGATCAACACAGGCCAACTGGCCGGCAATCCGACAACTTCAATGTCGTTGGGCATCAACTTGCCTGCCACCGAAACCGAGGCTGATTCTCAGGGTCTCGTTGAACAGCTGTCTGTCGAATATTTCGACAACCTGGGTACATCGCAAAGCGTGAGCATCACGTTCACACCAGATGTACCGGCAGTTGGCGATCCCGCGACCAACACCTGGACGATGGAGATGTTTGATTCCACAAATCCGGGTGTTTCGATCGGAACCTATACAATCGAATTCAACGACTCCCGTACCGGTGGTGGCACATTGGCAGATGTCACACCAGCCGTGGGCAGCCCGGCGTATAACGATACAACAGGCCTCATCACGATCAATGTTGCAGCGGGGCCAATCGAAGTAGACATCGGCGCATTGGGCGACACAGAAGGGCTATCGCAGCTGTCGTACAATTTTGCCCCGATTTCCGTGACCAAAGACGGTTCCGCGATTGGCAACTTCGTAGGCGTTGATGTGGATGCAAACGGGTTCGTGCGCGCGACCTTCGATACCGGAGAGATCCGCACAATCTACCAGATCCCTTTGGTGAATGTCCCCAATCCCAACGGTCTTCAAGCCTTTGACAGTCAAACCTATCTGCCATCGCGGCAAAGCGGTTCATTCTTTCTTTGGGATGCGGGCGATGGCCCAACCGGAGACATCGTATCCTTCGCGCGCGAGGAATCCACCACCGACGTTGCAGGTGAGTTGACGGACATGATCAAGACACAAAGAGCATATTCCTCGAATGCCAAAGTGATCCAGACCGTTGACGAGATGCTGCAGGAAACCACCAACATCAAACGCTAATCCGCAAGCGCAAGTTGGCGCAATAGGAACATGAGGTTGAAATGACGATATCATCAGCACTGTCAAACGCGATGACGGGACTGCGCGCAGCGGGTCGGACGTCGGAAGTGATTTCGGCCAACATCGCCAATGTGATGACCCCGGGCTACGGCGTGCGAGGGCTTTCCTTGTCTTCCTCACAGATTGGCGGCGTCACTATCGACGGGATCACCCGGAATGTGGACCCGAGTCTTTTGGCTGACTACCGGTTGGCAGAAGCCGCTTTTACCAATGCTTCCGATCGCACAAGGTTCCTCAATGATTTCGAAAACTTGCTGGGCACCCCGGATGAGCCAAATTCGCTGACTGCGCGGATGTCGGATTTCGAAAGCAGGCTTATAGAAGCCAGCAGCAGACCAGATGCGCCCGAGCGTCTGCAAAACGTCGCCAACAGTGCACGCGACCTGGCGACTTTGATCAATAATGCCTCGGACGAAGTTCAGCGGGCGCGCAGCAACGCGGACCAGAACATTCAGATACAGACCGATAAGTTGAACACATCATTGCTCAATGTGAAGGAGCTCAACGCCCAGATTACCCGCACCTTGAGCAGCGGTGGCGACCCATCGGCTTTGCTGGATAGCCGGCAGACGATTGTGGATGAGATCAATGCCATCGTGCCAGTCCGGCAAGTGCCAAGAGACAGAGGACAGATCGCGCTATACTCAACAGGGGGTGCAATCTTGCTCGATGGTGGCGTTGCTGAAATCAACTTTAACGCGGTCAATCAGGTAACCCCTTTCATGACCGTGGAGGACGGAACGCTTTCCGGGCTTACGATCAATGGTTTCTCCGTCCGCACCGACAGTGACCGTGGTGCGCTGGGGGGCGGTTCGCTTGGTGCGCAGTTCGAAATACGTGACGAACTTGGCACTAATGCGCAAAACCAGCTTGATGCCTTGGCACGCGACTTAATCGAACGTTTTCAGAGTCCGGCGGTGGATCCAAGCCTGATGCCCGGAGATCCGGGGCTTTTTACAGATGGGAGCATGGCACTTGATCCAACAAATGAAGTTGGCCTTGCATCCCGTCTGTCGCTCAACCCGGCAGTTGATGATCGGGTCGGCGGCGATGTTTGGCGACTGCGGGACGGGATAAATGCTGTGACACCGGGGGACGTGGGCGAATCCCGCTTGCTCCAGTCACTCTCCGACACCCTGACACGGCCACGCGTACCCGCTTCCGGCGCATTCGGCGCCGGTGCATTTTCTGCAGCCAACCTGATCTCCACACTTACGTCGCAAGTAGGGGCGGCGCGCGCGCAATCCGAACAAGGGCTCAGCTTTGCCTCGTCGCAATTTGATGAAATGACACAGCAAATCCTGGCTGATGGCGTTGATACGGATCAGGAACTGCAACGGCTTTTGATTGTGGAACAAGCCTATGCAGCAAATGTACGGATGATTGAAGCTGCCGACGACATGATGCAAACAATTTTGAGGCTGTAACTATGAACTCTGTTTCTCTAGGCGATCTCTCACAGTCTTTTTTGACACAAAAACGTAGCGTTGCTCTTCGTGACGCCATGGCCAAGCTGACAGATGAGCTTTCCAGTGGCAAAGTGAGCGATGTAAAAGACGTACTGGCCGGCAACCACAATTACCTCTCCGACCTCGAGCGCAGTATGGAAATCTTGCAAGGCTATTCTGTTGCCAACAGCGAAATGTCCTACTTCACTGCGACGATGCAAGTCTCGCTGACACGGGTGCAGGATTTTGCCGGCCAATTGGGGTTGGACTTGATCCTTGCAGGCGGTGGCCCGGTGGGCGTGATCGCCGGCAGCCCCTCCGAAAACGCCACAACACAGCTTCAGGGAATGATGAATGCGCTCAACAGCGACATCGCCGGCCGCAGTCTGTTCGCCGGAACGGCCACTGATCGCCCCCCCCTTGCCAGCGCGGAAACGCTGATTGATGCCTTGAGAACCGTGGTTGCCGGCGCCGGTGGGCCGGAAGACATACTCAATGCCGCGCAAAACTGGTTTGCCGATCCAGCAGGTTTTGATACCGTAATTTACGAAGGTTCCGACACGGCACTTGCACCGTTTTCACTATCTGAAACTGAACGTGTGTCACTTGACGTCCGCGCGAACGATCCCGCCATCAAGGATACATTGCTTTTTACCTCCGTTGCTGCTCTGGCTGACGATCCTGCGCTTGGATTAAGCGTCTCAGAACAATCCGAACTCTTTGAAGTGACAGGTCTGGGCCTCCAATCAAATCAGGATGGCCTGACTGACCTGAGGTCAGCTATCGGTGTCGTCGAAGCCCGCATCGAGATGATCTCGGTTAGAAACGAAGCTGAAGAAACAAGCGTCGAATTTGCCCGCAATGCCTTGTTGCTGGCCGATCCCTTTGAAACCGCAACAGAGTTGGAAAACGTCCAATTTCAATTGCAAAGCCTATATTCGGTGACTGTGCGGAGCTCGCAACTGTCCTTGGTGAATTTCCTGTGAGGTTGGTCTTTTTCACTCTGATTTGTCTTTTATCGATTGCCAGCGCGTCTGTTGCCGGTCCCGTTCGGATAAAAGACCTGGTCGAGTTTGACGGCGTACGCGGCAACGATCTTGTCGGCTATGGTCTGGTTGTCGGCCTGAATGGGACAGGCGACGGATTGCGCAATGCACCATTCACAGAAGAAATAATGTCAAACATCCTCGAGCGTTTGGGCGTAAACGTCGCCGGCGAGCAGTTTCGACCCAAAAACGTCGCGGCGGTCTTTGTCACGGCGGCTTTACCACCCTTCGCGCGCGGGGGCAGCCAAATCGATGTAACCGTCTCCGCCATTGGCGACGCTAACAGTCTGCTTGGCGGAACGCTGATTATGACTCCTCTCAACGCCGCAGACGGTCAGATCTACGCAGTTGCGCAAGGCACAATTATCGCAGGCGGCGCGCTTGCAGAAGGCGACGGCGCAAACCTCACGCAGGGAGTGCCCACTGCCGGCGTCATCCCATCCGGAGCGCGTGTAGAGCGCGAGATTGATTTCAATTTATCAAGCCTGGAAGATTTGCGGCTGGCCCTGCGCGACGCTGATTTCACAACCGCAGCGCGGATAGAAAATGCCATAAACAATGACTTTGGGCGCCCAGTCGCACGCATGCTTGACGCAGGAACAGTTCAGTTGAATGTCGAGAGCACCCAGATGATCTCGGTTGCGCACGCGCTGGGAAGAATTGAAAACATCGAAGTGGAGCCGGAAAGGAAGGCGCGCGTCGTCGTTGACCAAAGGTCTGGGACGATCGTCATGGGGGAGGATGTCCGCATTTCACGTGTGGCAGTATCTCAGGGTAATCTGACCTTGCGCATTCAAGAGGCTCCTATTGTCGTACAGCCGAATCCTTTCTCTGATGGCGAAACACTCGTCGTGCCCAGAACGCGGGCCGAGATTGAAGAGGAGCCTGGGATCGCGTTGGCCGAAGTGCCCGATGGCGCATCCTTGTCTGAGGTGATTGCAGGTTTGAATGCACTCGGCGTTTCTCCGAGAGATATGATCGATATACTCAAAAGCATAAAAGCAGCAGGCGCGCTTCATGCTGAGTTTATTGTCCGCTGATAGGCGCAATTCTTGACAAGCAAGTCAAAAAATCAGGCCAACGCTTCTGCTATCACCGGATTCTCCAACATTCTTTGGAGAACGCTGTTTTGGAGGCAGCAGGATAGTCACCGAGTTGAAGCGAAAGTTTCTTGATTACGGGAATGGGTATTCCTGAACTTTGACCACGGCTAGAAATAGCTGCGAACAAGACTTCCAGCAATTAAACTCCAGCCATCTGCGAGAACAAAAAAAGCGAGTTTGAAGGGTAACGAAACTATGGCCGGCGGCACCATCATCATACCCATTGACATCAGAACTGCCGCAACAACCAGGTCGATTATTAGGAAGGGCAGAAAAATGAGAAACCCGATTTGAAAGGCCCGGGCGATTTCGGATAGCAAGAAACTCGGCACAAGAATTGATAGTGGTGCGTCAGGAACAGGTTGAGCATCGATTGTTTCACTACGCAGCTCTGACATTGCGAAAAAGGTTTCCGGGTCGAGCCGAGAAGCCATAAATATCCGAAATGGCTCAAGTGTTCTGACGAACGCTGTCTCGGAGTCGATTAGTCCGTCGGTCAAAGGCTGAATGCCATTTGTCCAGGCTTGGGTGAACACTGGTTCCATAACAAAATATGTCAGAAAAAGTGCTAAACTTACGATCAGCATGTTCGGAGGTGATTGCTGCAAGCCAATTGCCTGCCTCAATATGGAGAGGACGGTCACCAAGAACGGAAAACATGTGACCATAATAGCGAGCCCGGGTGCGAGGCTGAGAACTGTAATTATCAAAAACAACTGTATCGTCCGAGCACTGAACGAGTCGCCGTCGCCGAAAGAGATTGCGATGTCTTGTGATGCGCTAATCGATGGAAGCAATGCAAAGATCAGGACCAGCGATAACTTGTGGCGCATGGGCATTGCGATCAAATTCCGTTTTTCAGGTCAATAATCTCCGTGAGCCGGACTACAAGTTGACCAGTTCCAGTCTCATCATTCTCTTCCAGCATTCCGCGGGCGATTAGACGGTCAGCGACATAGACATCGACTGGGTCATCGACAGATTTGTCCAAAGCCAAAACAGCGTTTTGACCCAGCGCCAAAAGATCACGGACAAGCGGGCGTGCCTTTCCGACACAAACGGTGATTTCGATAGGAACCGACGTAAAGGGATTGCCGGTGTCGAGCACAGGGTCATCGTCTGCAGAAGACTTATCCATCTGAGGACCCGCTCAAAAACTCTTGAAAGAAACCGTCGAAAGCTTCTGAGACATCTTGCACAATCGCGTCAAGGTCTACTTGTCGTTCACTTTCAGCAATTCGAACAAAAGCCTGCCCTTCGCGTAAGGAATCGTCTCCAACAACCAGGAATTCGTTTGGCATTTTGTCGCCAATCATCTCGGTGATGAATGATTTGTTTGTAGGCGCGACGACTATCTCCGCCGGCTGTTCAGCGTGGAGCTTAATCAGTATTCCCACTTGCTCAAGGATATGTGCTCCCAATGCTTTGCTAACAAGCTCGGGTAAGAGTTTCGCTACGATTTGCTCCATCACTGGTTCCATTGAAACCGTAAGTTTTGTCAGGGCTTCATGATACGTGAAGGACATGTCCTGCAGGTTCTGACAAAACTCGGCCCTCGCTTTTTCGTTTTGGTCAGATTGCGCCTTGGTCGCATCATCCCAACCTGCCTGATATCCCGTCTCGAATGCTTGCAGCTTTTGTTCCTCCAGCGCCTCGACTTGCTGCTCGGCATCTGGGTTCGTGGAGTCTTTTGCTCCACCAAAATTGCGGTATCTATGTGAGACAGACACTAGGCGCTCTCCTCTTTATCTTCCAACCAACTCCGCAGTATTTCGACCGATTCTTCTTGTCTTTCCCCAATCATCGTTCGGAGCCGTTCGACCGGGTCATTGGACATAGGGGACGCAATGTTTAGATCAGACAAATCGCCGCCGTTCTCTCCAAAATCTGAAATCATTGGTAAATCTGGTAGTTCAAATTCATCAGATGCGACGTCCCCGCTAAAAGCCTCTCCTGAATTCAGACCCGACGCCGGATCGGCTAGCGCTACGACTGGCTCCTGTGAAGTTACCTCCGTTCGCGACAGCAAAGGCCGAACCACAAACAATCCAAGTATCAAGGTCACCAACGCCAACACAGCCATCTGGATTGCAGACATGAGATCAATACTGAAGCGATCTATCAGTCCTGTTCCGGCAGAAGTCCCTTGCGGTGAGATACTTTGCAAGCCCATTGATTTTATTGTGATAATATCACCCCGCGATTCATCAAAACCGACAGCGGACGCGACCAGATCCTGTAGCGCGCTTAGTTCTGTGTCACTGCGCGGCACAAACCCCTCCTGACCATTTTCATCCAGAACAACATCTTCATTGACCAGCACGGCAACTGTGATTCTTTTTATGGCGCCGGGTGCGCGCAGAATTTCACGTTCCGTTTCAGACACTTCATAGTTCACACGCTCTCGCGTTTCACTGTTCTGCGACGAGCTGTTTTCGCCACCACCTCCTTCTTCGTCTGGCAGATTGGACGCAACTGTCACATCTCCACCGCCCGCCTCAGAAGACGAGGTGCTACGTTCTTCTGTGTCTGTGCTGATCGCAACGCGGCTATCAGGATCGAATATACGCTCGCGAATTGCCTCGCTCTCACTGACTGTATCCACGCTGACTTCGACCACAGAGTTGCCAACTCCGACACGTGCGGCCAACAATCGCTCGACCCGCTGCTTTAGAATTTCAGCTTTGTCCTGGCCACCCGAGACAGGTGTCGCGTCGTCCGCACTTCCGATCAGCGCGCCGTTGGCGTCAATCACCGCAACATCTTCCGCCGACAGACCAGCAACAGCTGACGAAACCAAGAACCTAATTGCTTTGGCTTGCTGAGTGGTTACCGGGGCGGCTGATGGCGTCACCGCGACAGATGCTTTAGGCGAAACGCCCCGTTGAAACGGGTTTGAGCCCGTTGATGCAATGTGGACCCGCGCCATCGCAATATGCGGGCTGGACACGATTGTTCGGGCAAGCTCACCCTCTTTCGCACGCCAGTAGGCCGCGTCGAACATTTGTGATGTCGTGCCAAAACCCGATAGAGAATCAAGCAGTTCATAGCCACGACTTGAATTGGCTGGCAACCCCTCACTTGCCAACGTCATACGTAGTTGATCGCGTTGGCGAGCATCTACAAAAATGGAGTTGCCGCGCACTTCAAAAGCAGCCCCCTGCTGCTCCAGCGACCGGACGACTTCCCCAGCGGCGCCGTTTTCGAGACCCGCAAATAGCAACGTCATACTCGGCGCCGCCGCCATCCGCGTCATGGCAAGGATTGCGAAAAACATCGCTCCTGTTGCCAACGCGACAATCACTTGTCTGCGCAACGGCAAACCGGTCCAAGCTGTTAAAATTTGCTGCACAAGTGCCTCCGCTAAAGTGAACTTTCTGTTCAACGGTGACACCAGCAATGAACGATCGGCCTTAACAATCGGTTAGTGCAATTGCGTCTATACCCATTTTCGTAAGCATTGACGGGAAACATATGACCGACGCGACACATTCAGAAGGACAGGAAGCACCCAAAAGTAGCAAAGGCCCTTTGATTTTAGGCCTTCTGCTGGCCTTACTTGGAGGCGCTGGCGGATTTTATGCAACGCATCAAGGGCTAGTGCTGTCGTCCGAATCGGCACCTGAAGACGTTCAACCCGCAGAAACAACGGAAAAGTTTAACGAAATCGCCTTCGTTCCCTTGGAGCCGCTGATGATTTCAATGCCGCGCAGCAGTCAATACAAGCACCTTCGGTTCAGAGGAGAATTAGAAGTAGTCCAGAAGCATAAAGCCGAGGTCGAGCTCGTTGCCCCGCGGATCATAGACGTGCTGAACGGGTATCTCAGAGCTGTTGAACTCGCGGACATAGAAGCGCCTGAATCATTGGTCCGATTGCGGTCTCAGATGTTGCGGCGCGTCCAAATCGTCTCAGGGCCCGGACGGGTAAACGACCTTCTCATCATGGAATTTGTACTCAACTAAGGAGAGCAGCATGGATTTGATCGCTGATATATTGCTGGCGGCTGGCGCCATCGGCGCGGGGCTCTATTGCTTTGTTCTTGGTCGCCGCTTGAACCGGTTCAATGACTTGGAAAAAGGAGTAGGCGGCGCGGTGGCCGTTTTATCTGCGCAAGTCGACGATCTGACAAAAACTCTCTCCGCCGCCCAAAGCACCGCGTCGGTGTCGGCGCAAACGTTGACTGAGTTGACGGAGCGTGCGGAGAGTATGTCGCAACGGTTGGAGCTTCAGATGGCTTCCTTGCATGATATCCCAGCATCGCCACAACCCATTCGAAAACCCGAAGCTGCCCCCACTTTTCAGGCGGGCGAAGAGCCTATGTTTATGCGCCATCGCGGCACGGAGGTGCGCCAGCAATGAGCGCCTTGAGACGCATGAGGAAGAGCGGACGCGGTTCGATCCTTTTGATCTGCTCACTTCTTCTTGGCTCGGCTGCTATTCGCGTTGGTAGCGAAGCTGGCAAAGCTGTTGCGACCGAAAACCCATTGCCAGTTCTAAACGAAGCCTCTGACAATCTCCCTGAGGCACCGCAACCCGATCGTGACGGGTTGCGACATATGCTGGCCGCCTTCCAGGAACGTGAAAAGCGCATAGAGCGGCTCGAACAGGAAATCGACATTCGCAAAAAAGCGCTCGAAGTTGCAGACGAGCAAATAGCAAAACGGCTTCTGGTTCTTGAACAAGCAGAGGAGTCCTTGCGTTCGTTGTTAGCCATTGCCGATACGGCAGCAGAAGAAGATCTGACGACGCTTACGTCTGTATATGAGAATATGAAGCCCCAGGACGCAGCAGCGCTTTTTGAAGAAATGGAGCCGGCATTTGCTGCCGGTTTCCTGGGGCGCATGAGGCCTGATGCGGCGGCAGGCATCATGGCAGGTCTTACTCCACAGACCGCTTATTCGATCAGCGTTATTCTGGCCGGCAGAAACGCCGACGCGCCAAAAGGTTGAGCTGCGATAGGGATTCTTAACTTACTTCTGGCATGCATGACCCAGTTCAGTATTGGGGAAAAATATGATCGGTATCATTGGTATTGTTACTGTATTTGCCATGGTGTTCGGAGGATACCTCGCTGCCGGTGGCAAGATGGGGATAATCTTCAAGGCACTACCCTATGAAATGACCATGATCGGCGGGGCCGCGATCGGCGCTTTTCTGATCAGTAATGATATGTCTGCTATCAAACAGACCGTCAGAGATATCGGACGGGTATTCAAGGGTCCAAAATGGGCGCATGCCGACTATCGTGATCTGCTCTGTCTGCTTTTTGAGCTTATTCGTCTTGCCCGACAGAACCCAGTAGCGATTGAAGAGCATATCGAAGCGCCCAGCGAATCTTCAGTTTTCTCCAAATATGATAAAATTTTGCAAGATGACGAAGCCATCGCCCTGATCTGTGACACAATGCGCTCGGCTTCGATGAACTATGATGATCCGCATCAGGTGGAAGAAGTTCTGGAGAAACGCATGGAGGCCAATATGCATCACGCCATGCATTCTAGCCATGCTCTGCAAACTGTCGCTGACGGGCTGCCCGCGCTCGGTATCGTGGCCGCCGTCTTGGGGATCATCAAAACGATGGGGTCTATTGACCAACCACCAGAAGTTCTCGGAAAACTGATTGGCGGAGCACTTGTCGGCACTTTTCTGGGCGTATTCCTAGCCTATGGTTTTGTTGGGCCATTTGCGGCAAAAGTAAAAAGCGTAACAGAAGAAGATAGCCACTTTTATCAGCTTATTCGCGAAGTACTGGTCGCCAATCTGCACGCGCATGCGACAAACATCTGCATCGAGGTCGGTCGCCAAAACACACCATCCCATCACCGGCCAAGCTTTTCCGAACTGGAAGATGCATTGAAAACTGTCAAGCAAGGTGCCGCATGAGGCAAATTTTTACCATTTTGACAGCAATATTTTTTTTCCTTCCGGCAAGCGCAATGGCAAACGCAATCGTGGTGCGATCTGGCGAACATGACACTTTCACACGCTTGGTAATGCAACTGCCGGAAGGCGTTGAGTGGTCTTTGTTGTCCGGCGAATTCAATAGTATCCTGGAACTTGAAGGGCATAGAGCCGGATTTGACCTGACAGACGCATTTGCGATAATTCCTCGGACGCGTTTGAACGCTTTGGTGGCGACGAATTCTCGTCTCCAACTGCAACTCGGGTGCGCCTGTCTGGTACAAGGTTTCGTGGAGCAAAACCGATTTCTGGTTTTGGACATTTCAGACGCTTCGAATGGCTTGGCGGAAACCAACCCAGTCATTAAATTTTCAGTCTTACCGACGACATCATTCGCCGTAGATGATCTTCTGTGGTCGCAATATCTGAGCATCGAACAACAGCCGTCACGCATTGCGCAACCAGCTGATCCGGTCACCCATGACGGCGACGAGAATACCGGTCGATCTACGTCTCAAAAGTCACAAGTTGCGAACAGTCGCAGACAATTATTGGACGCATTTTCTCAAGCAGCATCGGTGGGTCTTGTCACCACAACGCGCCCGGCGGGCGAGCCGTCTCTACTGGTGCCGAACGGTAGCGAAGAACCTGAAGTTTTTGATTCATCCGAAGAGCAAGTTCGCGAAATCGGGGGAATTAAACAAAACTTGCGAATAACTAGCAGCAAGGACCAGCCCACCGCATCCCACAGCAACCCAATGACGCTGGACGGCCGCATTTGCCCAGAAGGAATCGATATAGATATCGCAAGTTGGTCGACCTCTTCCGATTTAGGTGCAGAAATTGCCCGATCGAACAAATCACTTTATGATGAACTAGGCCGTATAAATGCATCAGAAGTTGTAAAACGCGCCCGTACGTACATTTATTTTGGCTTTGGTGCCGAAGCAAAACAAACGCTCAATCTGATACCCAGCTTGGCGTTAGAATTCCCAGAGTTGCATGATATTTCTCAGGTTCTTGAACATGGATACATGCGAAATCCAGTTCTTATGCACCAGTTTGCAAATTGCGACTCAGACCATGCACTTTGGGGCATTTTGGCGACAAAAAAACCCATAGTTGGTCAAGAAGTGGAGTCTTTGGCCGCTTTGCGCGCGCTTGAGAAACTGCCGGATCATCTAAAGTATATTTTTGCGCGAGAACTGGGTGAACGCTTTCTTGAAATGGATGAAATAGAAAGTGCTTCGATAGCACTCAGAACTTTAGAAAGACTGCAGGAAAACAACTCTGATACCCCCAAAATTGCCAGAGCTATGGCCGAGCGAAAACGTCAAAACGACTTTTCCGCGAACACGACGTTGGATCAGATAATTGAAGCTGACACCGCCGAAGCGCCACGTGCGGTTATAGCGTTGATTTCCCAACACATCGCTGATGACACAAGTGTTCCGCCAGATATTGCGCTTCTTGCCGAGGCATTTGCATTCGAGTTGAAAAACAGTGGCGAAGGACCCGAGATGTTTGCAGCATATGTTCAAGCTGCCGCAAAATCTGCACAGTACGTGAAAGCGTTTGAAGCCCTGGAAAAAACTCCGGGCGAAATGCCGCAAGCAAAAAAGAACGATTTGGAGAACTTTGTCGTTGCACAGTTGACGTCACATGCCGACGACCTCGAATTTTTGGAAAACTATTTCAATCAGATACAAGGTAAGCAATCCAGACTTTCTCCTCGTGTAGCGCTCGAACTGGCAGAAAGGTTGATATCACTCGGCTTTTTTGATGATGCCGAAACAAACCTTGCACAACCTATGACAGGAGAAGACATGGAAAAATCCAAGCTACTTTTCGCAAAGATTCACTTTGAAAGAAAAGAGTATCCCGCAGCACTGGCACAGCTAGAAACACTTCAAGGTAAACATGCTGCCAGATTGCGGGGACGGGTACTTCAAGCACTCGACGAGCATCTCTTGGCAGCCGCAAACTTTCAGGAAGCGAGCGAAGATAGCTCCGCCAATTTAGCCAAATGGCTGGCCGATGAGTGGCCCGAATGGATAGATTCAGACCACCCCACATTCGGCTCTGCTCTACAGCTGACAACCGAAGACATTACCTCTATCACTGTCGACAATAACATGTTGGCGGCTTCCGACGCCACCATCTCAGCCAGCGCGCAAGCCCGACGTAAACTGACGGACTTTTTGCAGAAGTTAGAGTTATCTGAATAAAAAGCATCATCTTCGAAAACCCACAGAAGTTACAGAAAATAAACCAATAAACCGTAAGTGTTGATCCACTACAGAAAGTAGTTGTGGAGCTTGGAATGCGGAAAAACTTAACTGTGTTTGCCGTGATTGGGGTAATTGTTGGCTGGGTTAGTGCACATCAAAGCTATGCACAAAACTACGATCCAGGCTATCCGGACGGATTGGCCTGCGATGCGGCGGCAAAATCCGCGGCGCAGGCGTCGGGTGTACCAGTTTTAGTTTTGCAGGCGATTGCAAGAGCCGAAAGTGGGCTCACTGTAGAAGGTGTGTTCTTGCCGTGGCCGTGGACGGTTAACGTGGAAGGCCAAGGGAAGTACTTCAACACAAAAGAAGATGCTTCAAAATTTGTAGAACACAAACTGCAATCCGGTGTCCAAAACGTCGACGTCGGCTGCTTTCAGATAAATTTCAAATGGCATGGAACGCACTTTAAGAACGCCGAACAACTTCTGGACCCTCAAGCGAATGCACACTACGCAGCAAAATTTCTTAAAAAGCTCCACGAAGAGCTGGGGTCTTGGCAGGCGGCCGTAGGCGCCTACCATTCCCGCACAACGGAATTGGCAGACCGGTATCGGGCGCGGCTCACCCCGATTGTAAAAAATCTAACCTCAAGAAACGCGACGAGCGATGCAATCATAGCGCTTGAAACACAGAACGATTTCCAATTGTTGCGAGGACGTTCTGACAGTGCAGGCAGCGGCTCACTTTTTCCACAATCGAACAGAGTAAACCGTTCGTGGTTCGCCAATCTGGATCGGCGCGGTTAGAATGAACAACCTCACCGTCAAAATGGTCTTCAACCCGACCATTCTTCTTGCAGTCGCTCTCATGGCAGTCATCGTTATGATGATACTGCCAATGCCTGCCTGGATTCTCGATGTGGGGCTCGCCGCATCTTTCTCCTTGGCAATTCTCATTTTCACAATAACACTTTTCATTGAAAAACCATTGGATTTTTCTTCGTTCCCAACGATCCTGCTCGCCTCCTTGATGCTCAGGCTGTCCCTGAACGTATCTTCAACGAAACTCATAATCGGGCAAGGTCACACAGGCACCGACGCCGCAGGAGAAGTAATCGAAGGCTTCGCCCAATTCGTGATGGGCGGAAATGTATTTCTGGGGCTCGTCGTGTTTTGCGTTCTTCTCATCGTGAACTTCATGGTGATCACCAAAGGCGCAACCAGAATGGCAGAAGTTGGCGCACGTTTTGCACTGGATGGCATGCCGGGCAAGCAACTGGCGATTGACAGCGATATGGCGGCTGGCGCGATCACTCATATCGAAGCCCGCGAACGCAGGGAACGAGAACAGCAAGAAACGACTTTTTTTGGTTCGCTTGATGGCGCCTCAAAGTTTGTCAAAGGGGATGCGGTGGCCGGCCTGCTGATTACTCTGCTTAATTTGGTGGCTGGGCTAGTTATGGGAATCGCAGTCCACCGCATGCCAATTGGTCAGGCTTTTGAAACCTATGCGATTCTCACTGTGGGCGACGGATTGGTATCGCAAATTCCAGCGGTAGTAATTTCCATTGCGTCTGCTTTGCTACTGGCGCGTGGCGGTGCGCAAGGGGCGACCGATCTGGCGGTATTCGGACAACTGGGAAAACACCCCGCGGCACTTGCAACAGTCGCAGTTCTGATGGGTCTGTTTGCACTTTTTCCGGGGTTGCCGTTTCTACCCTTTATTGGTGGCAGCATCGCTTTGTCCCTTGCGGCCTATCTTTTGTTCAAAAATCAAAAATCGGCGCAGGACACTCCAAATGACATCACCGAAGAAGAACCTCAAAGCAACAATGCGCTGGGTGATATTCTTGAAATTGACGACGTCCACGTCGAGTTCGCACCGGATCTTGTCAACATGGTACTGGACCCGGGTACCGGGCTCGATGCGCGAATTACCAACATGCGCACACATGTCGCTACAGTCTATGGCTTAATACTTCCTGAAATACGTCTCACAGACAACGCGTCACTTCCTGTCGGGACCTACGTTTTGAATATACAAGGTGTCGAACAGGCCCGCGCTCAGCTCAATCCCGATCAGATTCTCGCGCTCATCCCTGAAGAGCCCGTGAAGCTTCCGGGCGGGACCGATACGCAAGAACCGGTTTACGGCGCACCGGCGAGGTGGATCAACCGTCGCGACCAGGAAGCCGCCGCACTGGAAGGTTTGACACTCATAACGCCAGCGGAGATTCTCGCGACGCATCTGCTGGAGACTGTGAAGCGGAACCTCAGTCGGCTGTTCACGCTGAAATCCCTGCGCCGCCTGCTTACTGAATTGACCAATATTTCTGACCCTTCCCGCGCCGAAGCAAATCGGAAACTACTTGACGAGATGATCCCCGACAAAGTGCCGACCGACATCTTGCACGCGGTGTTGCGCCTCTTACTGGATGAGCAGGTCTCCATACGAAACATGCCGCTCATTCTGGAGGCCACAGCAGAAGCAAGAGGTCAAAACTCTCAAATTGAAGCCATTTGCGAACACGTACGCCAACGCCTTGGGTTCCAGCTTGTCGCGGAGATACGTCGTGATGACGGAACTTTGCCATTGATCCAACTTGCACCCGAATGGGAAGAAACCTTCAACACCTATCAAGTGGATGGGGACCGGGGTTTGGACATTGCGCTGCCTCCAGATCTGTTCAATCATCTGGCAGAAAGCGTTTCCGACAAGCTGTTGGCTGCAAACAAAAACGGAATTCATCCGGCTTTGGTGACCAATACACGCAGGCGCCGGTTCTTGCGTACGGTTATGCGCGCAAAAGGCATCTCGAATCCTGTATTGTCCTTTGAAGAAATCGGGTTGGATGCGCGTCCCTCTCTGGTGGGTGTTGTTGCAGCGTGACGGCGCTGGAACAGGTTTTACCGCTTCTAAATGAGGCTATCTGGCATGGATTTGCTGTTTTCCTGCGCGTTGGCGCGATGGTGTCCATGCTACCGGCATTCGGAGAAAGGTCTGTGCCCGCAAGGGTCAAACTTGCCGTTGCCGTTGCATTTACTGTGATCGTCGCACCGGCCGTGCAATTAGATGTAGACGCGCGAAACATCGGTGAGGTGAGCTTGCTTATTCTTGCTGAGATCACAGCCGGCCTTATCGTAGGTGTCGGCGTAAGACTGTTCATCCTCGCTTTACAAACTGCAGGATCGATCGCGGCGCAGTCCACGTCCCTTTCGCAAGTACTGGGTGGCGCTGCGGTAGATCCACTGCCGGCCATGGGATACATTCTCGTCGTTGGCGGCATGGCCTTGGCTGTAATGAACGGTCTGCATGTCAAAGCAGCCCAATTAATCCTAATTTCATATCAGTTTTTGCCACCCGGCCGGTTCACTGAAGCCGCTGCGATCTCGGATTGGGGGGTCGCACAGGTATCAAATGCATTTGCCCTCGCGTTTACGCTGGCGGCACCTTTTGTCATCCTGTCTGTACTATATAACTTTGCTCTTGGCGCAATTAACCGTGCGATGCCTCAACTTATGGTCGCATTTGTCGGTGCACCGGTCATCACATTGGGTGGCTTGGCTCTTTTGATGGTGTCGGCGCCTTACATTTTGTCCGTGTGGCTGGATGCAATCGACAGCTTCATGGCCAACCCGATCGGGAACATCCCGTGAGCAATCAGAGCGACGACACCGACAAGTCGTTCGAAGCGACACCTCAAAAGCTCTTGGAAGCCCGAAAGAAAGGCGAATTTGCCAGATCAGCGGAACTGCTGACAGCGGCATCCTACGCCGGCCTTCTCGTCGCGTTTCTGGGGTTTGGACTCAACGGATTATTGCAGCTGGGCGGCTCCATGGGTGTGATGATCGGGCAGTCGGCGCAGATCGCACCGCTCTTTTTCGGCGGGGCCGCAGCTGCACCGGCAATGGGCGTTTTAAAGTCTATCGCAGCCTCACTTTTGCCAGTCTTCGCCCTTCCGGCCATTGCGGTACTGCTCACCCTCTTCGCCACGCGGGGCATTGTTTTTGCTCCAACAAAAATTGCGCCAAAGCTTGCCAAAATCTCATTGTTGTCCAATGCAAAAAACAAATACGGCCGCAATGGGCTGTTTCAGTTTCTTTTGAGCTTTCTCAAACTGTGCATCTACTCGCTGTGCCTCGCCGTATTTCTTTATCTGCGCCTCGACGATATGATCGCGGCTTTGAACGCTACGCCTCAGAACGTTACAATGCTCTTGGGCACAGTTTGCATCGACTTCCTGATTGTCGTTGTTGTGGTTTCGGTTGTCATCGGTGGGGGCGACGCGATCTGGCAACACTTTGAACACCTGCGAAAAAACAGAATGTCTCGCAAGGAGATCATGGACGAGACCAAGAATAGCGAAGGTGATCCGCATATGAAACAGGAGCGGCGCCAGCGTGCACAGGAGATCGCAGGTTCTCAGATGGCGGCGGACGTTGCCCGCGCCGATGTTATCATTGTGAACCCGACCCATTATGCTGTCGCCCTGAAATGGGATCGACGTCCTGGGCAGGCACCAGAATGCGTGGCAAAAGGAACGGATGCGCTTGCTTTGCGCATCCGCGAGATCGCGTCTGAAAATGCTGTACCAATTCACAGTGATCCCCCAACTGCAAGAGCGCTGCATGCGACAACCGAAGTCGGCCAACAGATCGCGCCTGAACACTACAAAGCTGTCGCCGCAGCCATCCGATTTGCCGAAGCTATGCGCCAAAAAGCGAGGCGGCGCGGAATATGAAAAGCAATGAGTTGAATTCAATTGAAACGCTTCTCGAAATCAAGTTCCAGGAAAGACAACGTGTTTTTGCAAAATTCGCTTCAGTGGAAGCGAAGTTACGAGACGACCTCGCAAAACTTGACCGGATGGCAAAAGCGTCGGAAGAGTCGGGACATACACAGATGAAAGCGATTGGCGCTGACGTGGTGTGGCAAGCTTGGCTGGGGCGTACGAGAACCAGCCTGAACATCGAGCTGGCTCAGGCTCTGGCGCAGAAAGAAGCTATGAAAGGGCGTGTCAAAAAGGACTATGGCAAGCTTCTGGCGTGTCGTGGCTTGCTTGGCAAAGCGCGCAAGCAGGCGAACAAAGCTGCTCAAACAAAGCGCTTAAGTCAGACGATGGAACAACAGGTTGTGAAATCCACTTCGGGCAGATGACCTCTGCCACCTAAGGCGCTAGTAGTCCTGTCGCGCAATCTCGAAGATCAGTACGTCACTTATGATATCTTCGCCAAAACTCTTGAACGCAGCGTTAATCAAGTTTCGGCGAACGGTGTCCAGGTTGTCATTGTTCAGAAATGCTCCGCGAAATCCGCCTATGGCCGCATGATCGAAAAGCACGCGCAAGAAGACGTCTCTTATCTTGGGCTCCAGATCATAGACTTGCTGCCCCTGCCCCTCCCCCGTCTCAACGCTCAAAGTCATCACAACCATGGATGCAATCCGGTCATCTTCGACAATCGGCACGACAAACTGGTTGCTTAGTTTGATGTATTCTTTGCCGTCTACAGGTTGTTCGTTCTGTGAGGATTCACGTACGAGATCAGCGTCAACTTCGCTGGGATGCTGGTCCGTGAGCTCTTGTGGAGAAGGCCGCAAATAGACCCCCGCGCCGACCCCAGCACCGGTGCCGACAAGCAAGAGTAGAAAAGGCAAAATCTTGCGCATTTACTGCACCTCAAAAGGGTAGAACCGCATCAAGCACTTGCTGACCAATGCGAGGTTGCTGGACATCCGTAATCTGGCCACGCCCCCCATACGAAACGCGGGCCGTCGCAATCTTGTCGTAGGTTATTTCATTCTTCCGCGAGATATCCTCCGGCCGAACGTAACCAGACACCAAAAGCTCGCGCATTTCGAAGTTCACACGCAACTCCTGGCTGCCGGAAATGGCTAAAACACCATTCGGCAGAACGTCTACAATCGTGGCGGCAACGCGCAACGTCAGTTTTTCGTTGCGACGAACCGAGCCATCTCCTGAAGATGACGAACTGGAATTTATGGATACGGCATCCGCAAACGAAGCGCCGTCGGGCAATTCACGCTCCAGTCGTTGCGGCACGCCGAAGAGGTCCGGCACGCCAAGACTTTCAGTTCCAGATCGTGACCTGTCTGTTGCATTGGAAATTTCGGCTTCCTCATCAATCTCGATCACGACCGTTAGGATGTCACCCTGCTGGATCGCGCGCCGATCACCCAGTAGAGACTGGCGCGCTCCTGACCACAGAGATGCGGCTTCCGTGGGTGTTCCAGTGTCAATCCTTAGCGGCAACCCCGGCGACAGCATCGCATTGTGTTCTTTCGTCGCGGTAGCCGGGCTAAAGGACGGTGCTTTGCCAATGTGGTCAAAGCGAGCACATCCGGACACCACAAGCACAAGGGCTACCCCGAGCACAATTCCAGGGGTTCTGGTAGACTTTCTACTTTGACACATTGATGGTTCCATCCTCTTGAACCTGACCAAACAACGTCGCGCGAGAGTCCAGATTCATGATCCGAATCCGGTCCCCGACACCGCCGCGCTGAAGTGATCTGCCTTCTGTCACGATGCGCAGACCGGCAGAGTTGTACTGTAGCAAGACAATTTGATTGCGTGCGACCACGGCCGGCGGCCCGATGTCATCGAAAAGAATGGGACGCCCTGCATACAGCGTGACCCGCGCCTCCTGCCCGATAACATCTGCCAAACGGGTGTAAGCGCTAGGATTTGAAACCTCTTTTAGCGTTACATCTTTTGCACCAATTTCCGCATCAGCCCTGATCGTCCGCGTCGGCACGACGCTTTCCGCAAAAGCCACCGAGCCCAAAAAAAGAGCCCAAAAAATCATACTCAACTTAATCATCGGATCTGCGTCGTTGCGCCCATCATCTGATCCGCGGCCGAGATAACTTTTGCATTCATTTCGTACCCGCGTTGTGCTTCAATCAATTCCGTGATCTCGCGTACCGCATCAACCGAGCTGTCTTCGAGATACCCCTGCCTTACCGTGCCCAACCCATCTTCTCCCGGCGTTGACACCAATGCGGCACCGGACGCTTCGGTCTCGGCAAAAAGATTGCCACCCAAGGCCTCCAAACCTTTTGGATTGGTAAAGCCGACCATGTTGAACTGACCAAGCAACTGCGCCTCGGGTGCGTCCGAAAAATAGGCAAATACTTCGCCCGAAGCGTTTATTGAGATACTTCGCGCATCATCCGGAATGACAATCTCCGGTTCTACCGGGTAGCCGTCTGATGTTACGATCAACCCCTCACCGTCGCGCTTCAATCCGCCGTCACGCGTATATGCGGAAAGGCCCGAAGGCAGGGTCACTTCCAGATAGCCGCTACCCTCGATCGCGAGATCCAGGTCTCCCCCAGTGGCGCCCAGCGACCCTTGTTGCAAGACAACGGAAACGGCCGAAGGTCTGACCCCCAGCCCGAGTTGCACACCAGTTGGCAACACTGTCCCGTCTGTTGCATTGATCGTACCCGGGCGCGCCATTTGTTGATAGTGAAGGTCCGCAAACTCGGCACGTCGCGCGTTGTAGCCCGTCGTGCTCATGTTCGAAAGGTTATTTGAAATGGTTTCTACACGCAGTTGTTGAGCGCTCATGCCCGTGGCTGCAATCTTTAAAGCTCGCATTATTCGTCCTCGTTAAACTGTAAACTGACTATTGGGATATTGCGCGCATCGCCTGACGCACTCTTTCGTCTTCAGCCTCCAGAAAGCTCGCTCCGAGTTCGTAAGCGCGCTGCACTTCAATCATGCGGGTAAGCTGCAGAATTGGGTTCACATTCGAGCTTTCGATAAAGCGCTGCAAAATCCGGCCCCGATCCGACGGCTGGAAACCTTCGTCCGCGCGGAACATCACACCATCTTCGCGCACAAGACCTTGTGGGTTTTCAGGTTGCACAACTCCAACTTGTCCAAGCGGATCACCATTGCTTGAAATGGTTCCGTCTGCAGACACCGATATGTCATCTGCGCCGGCGGGAATGAACACAGGCGTCCCATCGGGGCCCAATACGCGATAGCCATCAGCCGTTACCAGATCGCCCTCGGCATTGGGTGAGAACCCGCCCGCGCGCGTTAATCTTTGCCCCGCAGGCGTTTCGACCAGGAAAAAACCTTCTCCCTCGATCGCGAAATCGAATTGCCCGCCAGTTTGTGTCAAAGCACCCTGAGAAAAGGACGTATGGCGTGCATTTGCCTGACCCATGGAAATGCTGGACGCGCCATCGACCGACTTGACATATTCAGAGAAAACAATGCCTTCCTGCTGGAAGCCGGATGTAGCGGCATTGGCGATGTTGTTTGCGATGACGCGCATTTCACGCTGCAAACCAGATTGCCTTGTAACTGTTGTATACCCAGCATTTTCCATCTCAACCTCCTACAATCAAAGGGACAACCTGTTCTTGAAAGAACGACACCAGCGTTTGCGTCATGAATCCCATTGACAGCCAGAATACCAAAACGATGGCCGCGAGTTTCGGTACGAATGTCAGTGTCATTTCCTGGATGGACGTCAACGCCTGTATCAATCCGATGGACACGCCTGTGACAAGAGCGGCGGACAGCACCGGTATTGAGATCAGGACAGCTATCCACAAACCGTGCCTCAACGTATCAAAGAAAACGATCTGGTCAGCCATATCAAACCGGCATCCGGAGTATTTCCTGATAGGCTTCAACCACTTTGTTTCGGACGGTCACAGCTGCCTCGACCGCCAATTCAGTTTGCGCCAGAGCCTGCACAAGCGCATGCGGGTCAGCGTCACCGATCATCGAAGCTTTTGCGGTTTCTTCGGTTTGCGCAAGCGTCGCCGCAAAATCCTGCGCAACTTGCACAAGTGTTTGCGTCGCAGATTCGGTTTTCGGTTCAGCTTCGGTTGCCGGCCGCGCGTTTTCATAGTTTTGTATCGCCGACGCCGAGCGGGCGTTGGTGAAGTTCTGAATAGCTGATACTGCTTTCATATCCATTCTGGATCTCCTTTAAAAACCGAAAGCTTAGCCTCGGCACGTGGTACTTTTTACTTACGTAACAGCTCCATGAGACTGCCGGACATTTTCCGCGTTTGTTCAAAAACCTTGAGGTTTGCCTCGTAGCTGCGCTGCGCTTCTCGGGCGTCGCTAAGCTCAATCAACAGGTCGACATTCGAGCCGTCGTAGTACCCATTCTCGTCGGCCATCGGATGCGTGGGATCATAAACGCGCTCCAAGGCGGAACGGTCCAGCCGCACCCGGCTGGTTTCAACAGATGTAACGCGGCTGCCGCTGTTGAACGCCGTCTCAAACGCGACTGTTTTTCTGCGATATCCGGGCGTGTCAGCGTTTGAAATATTCTCAGAAAGATGCCGCAGGCGCGTTGCCTGGGCTTTTAAACCACTTGTTGTAACATCCAGAGATTTTGAAAACTCGCTCATGTCACACTCCTCAAGACCGGCTTAACGTGCTGCGCAGCATGCCAAGTGAGGACTTATATATTGCCAGCGCTCTATCATGTTGGCGTTTTGCATCGAGGGACTTCAGCATTTCATTCTCAAGAGACACTGTATTGCCGTTGGGCGTACCTATGCCGTTGGGGTCGACAAACGGCTCTGCCATCTGCCCTTCAACGGCCCCATTCATATGTCCGGCGCGGGTGGCGCGTTGCGACAAGGTGCCAATGGATGCCCCATTGCCGCCGTAAGTTACGGCAAAGTCGACAATATCGCGTGCTTTATATTCCGGTGTATCCGCATTCGCGACATTCTGCGCGGCAACGGCCTGCTTGTGACCCGCGTGCACTGCCATCGCATGCGACATCCTAAAAATTTCCAAATTTTCAAACATCCGGGATTCTCCCTCATGTGATTTCACCAAGGCTTAACTCCGATTCCTTTAGAAAGGGTGAGCAGCAAACAAAGGAATGACATGAACAAGCCAATTCCATTCGACGGCCTGACGGCTCAAATCACTGAACTGAACCCTGTGCGTTCGATCGGGCGAGTTCGCCGTGTTGAGGGGGGCGTCATCCATGTCAGCGGGCTTTCCGGGAAAGCGCGGATAGGTGACCTCGTCGTTGTTTACAGACATGGTGAACCGCTGTCAGGAGAGGTTCTGCAGCTGGACCGCAAAGACATAATTGTTCTTCCTGATCAAGAGCCTGAGGGTGTTGCCCTCAATGATCGGGCAGCCCTTCTGGAGACCAGAGGGATTGCGCCATCCGACGGGTGGATCGGCCGAGTAATCGATCCTTTCGGCCATCCGCTGGACGATAAGCCGCTGCTACGTGGTGCACAGGCTCGCAGTCTGCGCGCCGCGCCGCCAGAGCCTTCCGCCAGACGCGCGATGGGCGAGCGGTTGAACACAGGATTGGCTGTTTTAAATACAATTCTACCGATCGCGCGCGGCCAGCGCGTTGGTCTCTTTGCTGGATCAGGCGTGGGCAAGTCGAGCCTTTTGGGCCATCTCGCACAAAACATGGTATCGGATGTGGTCGTCGTCGCGCTGATTGGCGAGCGCGGTCGCGAACTGCGTCACTTTATCGAAGACGTTTTAGGGCCGGAAGGGCTGAAAAGAGCTGTCGTTGTCTGCGCGACGTCGGATCAGTCGCCTCTTATTCGGCGGCGTTGCGCCTGGACTGCGATGTCAGTAGCCGAGCATTTCAGAGATCAGGGTCAATCTGTCCTGATGCTGGCAGACTCAATAACACGCTTTGCCGAAGCCCATCGCGAAGTGGCCATCGCGTCTGGCGAAGCGCCGGTGTTGCGCGGGTTCCCCCCATCAACGGCCCATCTCATCATGTCTTTGTGCGAAAGAGCAGGCCCGGGCAAGAGAGGTCAGGGCGATATTACCGGTGTTTTCAGCGTTTTGGTTGCGGGATCTGATATGGATGAGCCAATTGCCGATATTTTGCGAGGTGTTCTTGACGGGCACTTTGTTTTGGGTCGTGAAATTGCGGAAAGGGGCAGATACCCGGCGATTGATGTTCTGCGATCTGTTTCTCGCAGCCTGCCCAAGGCAGCTACGCGAGAGGAAAACGCCATGATTGCACGAGTGCGTCAACACATATCGGTTTATGAACAGAATGCGTTGATGATCCGGGCAGGTCTCTACACGTCTGGTAGCGACAGCGATGTTGATGATTCGGTGCAGTTGTGGCCCGAGTTAGAAGCGTATCTCGCAAAAACCGAAGACCAGAGTGTCGAGAACAGTTTCTCTCAGCTTGAACTGGCCTTTCGCAGAAGCAACGTCTCTGCTTTCGCACCCAAAGGCAGGCCGCACTCGGCAGCATGATGCAAGTCTGGCCGATATGAAACCAGCCACATTTGTTGTCTATGCCTGCAACAGTGTAAGCGCGATTGAAGCTGACGACGACGCGGAGTTGAAGCTCTCCAGTTGATTGCGCACGACGTATTTGGTTACAATCTCATCTATGGTGTCAGCGGCAGCGAACTGGCTAACCTCATCGCTTCCAAATACCGCGCGGGCCCGTTCCTTGAAGACGACTAATTGTTGGTCGACATCGATTTGGCCGAATGCCGACGGCAAGTTGAGCGCTTTCTCAAAAACCGCACGCAGAGGTGGCTGACCCATGATGGTGAACCATTTCGCGTCGTTCGACATATCATCGAGTGCAAGCTCTGGCAGTTCACGTCCCGCATACAACGCTATTCGCATCGAGTCGTCTTGGGCACCTGTCGCCACTTCAAAACTGTTTGCGCGGTACCGGTCAATGATGTTCTGGGCGAAATCATTGTCCTGAATTTTTGGCACTTCGCCCGGTCCAAGGCCAAAAGCGGCAGACAGATCCTTGTAACGCGTATCCGAAAAGCGGTTTGCCAGCGCATCTTCATTTGTGGTGCCTTCTTCCAGGACTTTTCGAATGAAAAACCGGTTGTCGATGTCATCTTGCAAGCCAAAAGCGCCTAACACGACCTCGAGAAGCTGGCGATCCGCGACCAAAGTCTCTGCTGAAGAAATGCCTGCAATTTTCTGAGCGAAGTAATCCGTCGCGCGTGTTAATTGCGACGACTGGCTGAACGCCGTAAATTGGTCATCATAGGTACGCTGCAAAAACCGCCAGCCCGCAAGCCCCGTAGAAGGAATAACCGGTGTAAACATCAGTTTGGCCGAGCGGCAAGCAACCGGTCTTCACGCGGCAACAATGCCCGCAGCGCTTTGAGAGCGCGATAATGTTGTCCGTCGACAAGGCCCTTTGTCGCTTCAGCCAAGACGTTTCTACTATCTGGATCTGTAAAGACCTGGCTAAGTTGCTCAATCTGGCGAAGCAGCGGTAGATGCGCGTCTTGCGGGCTTTTGTCACCAGACAGAACCAATTGCATAGCAAAGCAAGCCCTGCGAACAGGCGTTTTTGCGTCCTCTGGGTGAATGGCGTCGCGCAGGCGCAAGATATTCGCGTCTGGCGTCATGATGGCGAGCCTGCTGCGCCGGTCCCCATTCTCGATGACGACACCATTGATAAGCACCCGCTCCTTCGGGCTCAGCTTGAGAACCAGACCGCTCATCGTGCGCCTCCCTCATTCTTCAAGCCTTTCAGTATAGCCGAGTTAATCTCGAGCAAGGGTACGGCACTCTCGACCTTGCGGAGGACTTTTTGAGAATGCAGACGTGTGAAATCGGCCAGGTAGATAATTTTTGCCCGCAGCTCGTCCGGTAGCATGTTACCGGGGTTTGCAGCGTCCGCTGCAAATGCTGACCAAAGCTCGTTGTTTTCGTGGACAGCACTTGCCAAAGCAACAAAATCGTCGTTTTGAAGCGCACGTTTCATACGGTGTGAGATGCGCGCGATGACTTCATATTCAGTGCTGCGTGCAGTCCGAACCGGTGCCTGTGTTGGCGCATATGCACGTTGTGCTTGGGCGTAAATGTTCACGTGGCGACCTTCAATCTAACGTATTGAAAAGGATCGGGGGCACGCCGTAACGCGCCCCCGAAGCTATTTTACCGGAACAGCGACAGGATGGTCTGTGGCGCCTGGTTTGCGATGGACAGAGCCTGTACACCAAGCTGCTGTTGTGTCTGTAGTGCCTGCAATTTTGCAGAAGCCGCTTCCATGTCTGCATCGACCAGGGCACCAATGCCTGATGTCAGGTTATCTGTCAGTTTACCGACGAAGTCTGCTTGCGTTTCAATCCGGCGTCCACTGGAGCCAAGGTCGGCCGCCGTATCGATCGAGGTTTGGATCAGACCTTCAATCGCTTCCAGCGCAAGATTTGCACCCTCATCTGTTGAAACATCAATTGCACCGAGAGCCGCCAGGGCGCCGGCACCCTTGTTCGTCTGACCTGTCGCCGCGGCAACTGTGTCAATCCCCAAGGCGATTGTGTCATTGGCGTCCGTCATATCGGATGTCGCTGTCAGTCCTGTGTCGGTAACCTGCAGGTCGATTTGATCTGTGGTCACATTGTTTTCAAGCCGCCAGACGTCAAAGGCTGCTTTCAAACCCTCTCCGATATCGCGAGCTGTATCTCCTTCTTTCGCAACATAGACGATATCGGACGCCAAGGTTGCCGTGCCGGTCGTAAAGTCAGCAGGCGTGAACACACCATCCGCAGATGCGCCCGTCAGGCGAAGGCTGAACGCGGTTCCGCCTTCGGTTGCCACGTTGTCACCTGCGGCCACGATCGCGAGGGTTGCGCCCGTATCATTCAGCGTGGTTCCCGCAGCAACGGCTGTGCCGCCTTCAGCACCACCGGCAACGGCGACCGTTGCAGAGAGCTGTGCCTTGCTCGTCCCAAGGTCGGTACGAGATACACTGATTTCACTCGCGCTGACTGTGCCGTCGCCGGCGCGGTCGAGAGAGGACAGAATGTTGGCGTTCTGCTCTTCGAGAGTAATGCCAGAGTCGTTCAACAGGTTGAGCCCGTTGAACTGCGCAGCGCCGACGATCGACGAAATCTGGTCGCTTAGCGCTTTGATATCAGTCTGAATCTTGGCGCGGTCAACGTTTTCTTCCTGCGAGTTGACGATTTTGCCTTTGATCTCAGTCAGGAGGTCAGTGACGCTTTCCGAGGCGTCCAGAGCGACACCCACGGTGGCCTGACCAAGTGACAACGAATCGGAAATCGCCTTGAAGCCTTCGACATCGGACGACATGACTTTGGAGATTGCCCATACGGCTGCGTTGTCTTTGGCACTTTCTACAGTTTTACCTGTAGAAATCTCGCTTTGGACTTTGCCCAGATCCATGTTGATGGACTTGAGTGTTTGCAGCGCGACCATTGCGCTGTTGTTGGTAAGAATGCTTGACATAAGCATGTTCCTTTGATCGTTCACGCTTTGCGTGGATTGCGCCCGGCGATCACCCGCCCGGCAAGAACTGTCTTTCTGACCAATGCAACTGCCGCTTTAAGGCAATGCGCCATTCGACCTCGAATGCACCTACACCATGACCTGCAATCCCTAACGACCCCTAAATTGCGCCGAGCTCTCTGCCTCACATTTTAACAAAACTGGCGCTATGCGCGCTTTTCCAGTGACCCGTTTTGCGAAAATGGAATCGATCGCTTGCTGCCGTTAGCATCATAAGTATCCAGATTGCGCCGAACCTGCCGCATCGCGGCAAGACGTCGGGCAACATCGCGAATGCCTGCAAGAGCGTGATCCAGCAGATCCTGATTGCGTCGCAAACTGGCTGAAACCCGTTTCACTTCAACAGCACCAGACAGATCGACCAGCGACAGCTCGTCAATCAATGCCTCCTTTCGATCCACAAGGCGCCCAATTTTTTCAAGGTTTCCACTAAGCAGAGCCTGCCTTTCAGCCTCCAACAACTCATCCAGATCATCCAGAATATCGCCTGTCCTGCGATCAGTCATTTTGCTTTTCCTTCAGCGATGAAAAAAGCGCCTCGGCCAGTCCGATTCCGCCGGCTTTCACCATCATTCCAGCCTGTTCTTGAACCAAAAATGACGCGAATTGATCTTCGCCAGCGCCCCCGCCAAACGAGCCGCTTGTTTTGCCAAGGCCTGCCGACTTCAGCATTTCCGCAAGAAAACTGGCTTCAATCTGTTGGGCGGCCGCGTACAGCGCCCGATCCGACATTGGCCTGGTTTCCACACCGGGCGCCAGCGCGTGTATATTTTGCATGATCGCTATCTCCAATTGAAAATACTTTCTTCGACAATGGCACAGCACCGGTAAAGAACCGGTAACCAACTCATGTCATAACGCGTCTAAATCGTGGAAGAACTCCCGGAGGTTCCTATGCTTGAAATGCCAATGCCGCTGTCTCCGGCACAGTCGGCGCGTCAGAAAACCAGCGAAGAAACTCCTGATGCCCAAAGCAAAAGTGCTAAGGCGGATTCGGCTGGATTTGAGGATGAATACAAAGACGCAGTACCGGAGCAGGAAGATGGTGATGACACCGTTGCCAGCGCCAAAGCGTCTACAGATGGCGAAGATGCAAAGTCTGCCAAAGCGTCACCGGGTACTGACGTGGTGGAAACTACCGATCTCAATCCAGAACCACCCGAAGAAAACCTCACCACAGATACGCCACCGCGTGATTTGGGCCTGTCATTTGACGCCCCGAATGCCCCGGCGCCGACAGGTTCTGATGCGAAAGACAGCGATGCAAGTGCCAGTCTCCGCGCCGATGCCATTCAGCCATCGAGCTTTACAAAAAGTGTCCGGCCAAACAGTCTCAAACCGGCCGGTGACGCGGCGCCTTCGGCTATGGGCTTGCCTAAGACAACTGCGGCCACGGGTCCGATAGACGCGGGTGCTAAAGAAAACAAACCAGCACAAAAGTTGTCTACGGCTGAGACGGTCGTCAGAACAAAAGCGTTAGAAAACACTGCAGCGCGCACAGCAGGGCTGCAGAACTCTCCGCAAACCGGTGTCGAGAAAGACCTTCTCTCGCGCGGCAAAGACGTGCAAGTGGCTAAGCTCGACCCCCAATCAGGCGCGACATCGTCAGTGTCAGTTGCGATGACTGCAGCGTCGGGCGTAGCAATTCAAACACCCCAAACGGTCATTGCGGACGCGAAGAACAAGGCGGAACAGAGAACTCAGAGGTCAGAGCCAACAGCACCTCCCGACATAGCCGCGCCGCGCGCGCGCACAACAAATGCAGCGGCACATATCTTTTCACCGGCACTGCCGGTGGCACAGCAGGTGTCACTCGGATCTCAGGACAAGCCCAGTATTCTGACCATCCCCGCCGTCGAGGACATGGAAGCTGCTCTCCCCTTCGATGCGCGTGGTCCGCAGCATAGTGGGCAAAACGTTACTCTAAACATCCTACAGCGCGCAGAGACACCGGTACTGATCGCGCGACAAATGGCAGAAGCGTTGCAGCGGCAGCCTGACCGACCTGTCGAAATCTCACTCAATCCGAAAGAGTTGGGCCGTGTACGCATGAGTATTTCTGCAGCCGAGGCTGGCATTACCGTCAGCGTCATTGTTGAACGTCCTGAAACACTGGACCTGATGCGGCGAAACATCGACCAATTGGCGCGCGACTTTGAGCTTATCGGTTACAGCGACATCAATTTTGCCTTCTCTCAGGGCGAAACGCAGCACAATTTTTCGGATGAAACGGAACAGGCGCAGCCCACGGCCACTCTGACGATCGAACAAGACGAAGCCGACGCTTCAACCGCACTGGTGCCTCCTGTTGCTGTGAGCACTGGCATAGACATCAGACTATAGGGGACTCATATGGATATTCTGACCACGCAAAATGCGGCACCAGCCACAGCGGCAAACAGTGCCGCGCGCACTGAAACAGCGGCGGCACTGGCATCTGATTTTGAAACCTTCCTTCAAATGCTGACGGCTCAAGCAAAGTATCAGGATCCTTTGGAACCGATAGATTCCTCTGAGTACGCAGCACAACTGGCCCAGTTTTCGATGGTCGAACAACAGGTTCTGTCAAACGACCTGCTGGCGGATCTGGGGGCGCAAATGGGCGCGGGCTCTTTCGGGCAGTTGGCAGGTTGGATTGGCATGGAGGCCCGTACGACGGTCGCCGTTTCATATGACGGCAGCCCAATTACGGTGCTACCGCGAACAGAGCCCGGCGCCGATGAAGCCGTCCTGATCGCGTACAACGCCGACGGAGCGGAAATCCAGCGCGAACAAATACCCGTGGGCACTGCGCCATATGAATGGCAAGGATTGTCTGATCTCGGCGCGCCCCTGCCCGACGGCATCTATCGATTTGCTGTGGAAAGCATGGCGGTCGGGCAATCGCTGGGCATATCACCTGCAGAAACCTTCGCACCCATTACCGAAGCGCGGCGTCAGGGCGTGGAAACGGTTTTCGTTCTGGCGGGCGGAGAGACTGTCACAGCCGATCAGGTCATCGCACTGCGCGACCCGTCCTTGTGATCCCTCCGCGAAGGCCAGTGTCAGAAATAGTCTTGCGCCATAAACTTCGCATAGAGAGGCGGCATAACAACGCGTCTTGCAGAGCCGAATGGGAAACGCGCCAAAGCGTTCCTCATCACCTCAGGGCAGCCTTCGGCCGGCAGGCCCAACACCAGCTCGGCCACCTGCGTCCCTGCAAAGCTACCCATTGCGACGCCATTGCCGTGATAACACATGGCGGTCCAGACCGACGCATACCCCGGAACGCGACCCACAAAGGGCAGCTTGTTGCGCGCAAGGCCAACAAATCCGGACCAGCTGTTGCTACTTTCTACATGGGCCCACGCGGGGAACATCCTCTCGAAATCGACACGGGTCTTTTGGCGTGCGGCCGCTTCGGCAACGGCGCCGGTCCGCAGGGCACCGCGCATTCCGAACAAAAAACGGCGATCCGGCATCAGCCGAAAATAATGCAGCAATTTTCGGGTGTCGTAACTCATCTGCGCCGTCGTCCAGCCCTGCGTCTCGATCTCCGTCTCGGTCAGCGGGCGCGTGACAAGCACCGTGGATTGGCCCGGCATATAACGACCGGCCATCCATTCCGGCACATCCTCAGACGTATAGCCGTTAGTCGCCAGGATGAGATGGCTTGCCTCAACCGCGCTCTGTGCCACAGTCAGAACGTGCTTTTGACCTTTGCGCGCAATCTTGCGGACCGCAGCGCCCTCATAGATCGACACCCCTTGATCGAGCGCCGCGGCGGCAAGACCCGCAAGGTATTTTCGGGGATTCACGCCAAAGCCCACGGGAATTGTAAGGCCACCGAAGAACTGCGCGCCACCGAAACCGCGATCTATCAGATCAGCCTTTTCGATAAGTTCCGGCGTGACCCCGTAGTTCTCTGCGATGCTGTCCACGCTGCGGCGCAGCAGGGTCATGTCTTTGGGCCGGTGCGCCAAAACGGTCTCCCCGACCGAATGCCTGTCGACATCTAGCCCCAGCGCGTTGATTGTCGCCTCAACGTGATCCACCGCCGCCTTCTCGGCGCCGCGAAAGGCAAGCCGCTGTTCTTTCGAATAGCGCGCATCCAATGCAGCATCGGTCGCGATCCCGCCTCCCAGACAGCAAAACCCTCCATTGCGCCCCGACGCTCCCCAGCCGAGGGATTCAGCTTCGAACAAAGCAACCGATACCCCCGCCTGCGCAAGCCGCCGCGCCGCCGAAAGGCCGGTAAATCCACCACCGATAACAGCTACATCGCAAGTGATGTCCGCAGACAGTGCGATGCCCGATGGTACGTCGCATGTCTCATCCCACCAGCACCCCGTCCGGGGACCCTCGCCATAGGCGTAACTGTCGAATATCCGACGCATCAGCTTTGGGCCGCGGCGCGTTCTTCGTTCTGTTGCCGCAGCACATTTCGCTTTGAGGCGATCGATGCCGTAATCACACCCACCGTTACAATCCCGATCATAATCGTGGAAAGCGCGTTGATCTCAGGTGAAACGCCCAGACGAACGGCAGAGAAGATCTTGATCGGCAATGTGGTGGCTGCGGGGCCGGCGGTAAAAGAGGCGATGACAAGATCATCTAGGCTGAGCGTAAAGGCCAGCAGCCAGCCCGATATCACGGCAGGCGCGATGATCGGAAGCGTCACAAGACGGAAGGCCTCAAACGACGAACACCCAAGGTCCAAAGCGGCCTCTTCCAGCGACCTGTCGAATGTCAGCAGCCGCGATGACACCACGACAGAGACAAAACACATCGAAAAGGTCGTATGCGCCAACACGATGGTAAGCACCCCACGGTCCAGCCCGATTCCGATAAAGAGCAGCAAAAGCGACAGGCCGGTGATGACTTCGGGCATGACCAGAGGCGCGTAAATCATGCCGGAAAACAGCGTCCGGCCCATGAACCGGCCGCCGCGCACCAGAACATAGGCCGCCATCGTTCCCAGTACAGTTGCAAATGTCGACGACAACACGGCCACCTTCAAGGTGACCCACGCCGCCTCGAGGAAGGCTTCGTTTTGCAAAAGCTCGCCGTACCACTTGGTCGAAAACCCGGCCCAGACAGTTACCAGTTTGCTCTCGTTGAATGAATAAATGATCAGGATCAGCATAGGCAGGTACAAAAACGCAAAGCCCAGCGTCAGCGATGTCACATTGAACCAGCTGAGCCGCATCATGTCTCTTCCTCTGCCTGCCGCTGCTGGTTCCGTTGGAACAGGACAATCGGCACAATCAGGATCAGCAACAGAATAACGGCCACTGCGCTGGCCACCGGCCAGTCACGGTTGTTAAAGAATTCCTCCCAGAGCACCTTGCCGATCATCAGTGTCTCAGAGCCCCCCAAGAGCGATGGAATAACAAACTCGCCCAAGGCCGGGATAAAGACCAGAAAGCACCCGGCGATGATGCCATTCCTGGAAAGAGGAATGGTCACCAGCCAGAACGCCTGAAGGCGCGAACACCCTAGGTCTTCCGCCGCTTCGATCAGGGAGCCATCAAGCCGATCGAGCGCGGCGTAGATCGGCAAGATCATGAACGGCAAATACGTGTAGACGATACCAATATAAACGGCGGCATTGGTGTTGAGGATGGTCAACGGGTCGTTGATGATCCCTGTCCAAAGCAGGAACTGGTTCAGAAATCCTTCTGAACTAAGAATGCCGATCCATGCATAAACGCGGATCAGAAACGAGGTCCAGAACGGCAGAATGACAAGCATCATAAGTGTTGGACGCCATTCCTCGGGCGCGCGCGCCATTGCATAAGCAATCGGATAGCCAACACATAGCGTCATAAATGTCGACAGAATGGCGATCTGCAGCGAACTCAGATAGGCCTTCCAATATAGGTCGTCCGACGCCAGAAAGGCGAAATTCTCGAAATCGAGGCCTGCAACGAAGGCTGCAAACCCATCTTTCAGCGTCGGCGTATAAGGCGGAATGGCCAGCGCGATGTCGGAAAGCGATATTTTGAAGACAATGACAAAGGGCACCAAAAACAGCGCCAAAAGCCACGCGTAAGGCACTGCTATGAGGATAAACCTTTGCATCAGACGGCAGTCCCGTCCGTGTTATGCCCAACAGTCGTCATTGCTCCAGCAACACACCGGCGGTAGGCGTCCAACTCAGCCAAACGGTGTCTTCCCACGTATAGCTACGGCGCGAAATCCGCCGTGTGTTCGCCGTCTGCGCCTTGATAATGCGTCCCCCCGGTATCTCGACGTGATAGGTCGACAAGTTCCCCAGATAAGCGATGTCCAGAATTTTGCCTTGCACGGTGTTCTGTGCATCTGCGGGGCGTTCCGCGCTGATTGATACTTTCTCGGGGCGCAGGGCCAGGTGTCCGGCCTGCCCGTCCGAGAATGAGCGGTTCGAGATCGCTGTGAACGGGGCCTGCCCCTCCAGCCAGTCAAGCGCAAAACGATCCTCTCCCGTTTGGCGCAGCGTGCAGGGGATGATATTCACTTCACCGATGAAATCCGCGACGTAGAGACTGTTTGGCGCCTCGTAAATCCGCTCTGGCGTCTCGACCTGCATGATCCGGCCTTCGTCCATCACGGCTACACGGCTGGCAACAGTCATCGCTTCTTCCTGATCGTGTGTGACGATCACAAAGGTCGTTCCGGTCTTTTCCTGAATATCCATCAGTTCAAACTGTGTGGCCTGCCGCAGCTTGGCGTCCAACGCACCCAGCGGTTCGTCCAGCAACAGGAGTTTCGGCGCTTTGGCCAGGCTGCGGGCCAGCGCAACACGCTGCCTTTGACCACCGGAGATCTGATGCGGTTTACGGCCCGCGAATTTTTCCAGCCGCGTCAGCTTGAGCATCTCTGCCACACGCGCATCCAGATCAGCTTTTGGCATGTTGTCGCGGCGCAAGCCAAAGGCGATATTCTCATACACGCTGAGATGCGGGAAAAGCGCGTAGGACTGGAACATCATGTTCACCGCCCGTTTGTTGGGCGGGATCGGGGCAATATCCTGCTCTGCCAATTCAATGACACCTGATGTCGGGGTTTCAAAACCGGCAAGCATGCGCATCATCGTGGTCTTGCCGCAGCCGGACGGACCCAGCAGCGCAAAGAATTCCTGTTCAAAGATATCGAGGCTCAGATCATCGATCGCTGTGAAATCACCAAACCGCTTGGTAACATTCTTGAAGCGGATCAGAGGCTTTTGGGTCGGATCGTCCCACGGTGCAAAGACGGACTGGTTCACGTCATGTCCTTTATGCGCCCGGTAGCCGGGCAACTCTCGAAAAAAGGCGGCGCCGTTGGGCGCCGCCTGTCATGTTCAAAGCATCAGGTGCCGGATTTGATCTTGGTCCACATGCGGGTCACTACCCGCTGCACTTTTGCTGGGTATGGTGTTGTTGTGAAGAGGTTTTCCAAGGTGGCTTCATCAGGGTAGATGGCCGTATCACCGATCACATCCTCAACCAGAAACTCTTTGGAGGCCGCGTTGCCATTGGCGTAATAGACGTAGTTCGACGCCTGCGCCATGTTCTGCGCATCCATGATGAAGTTCAAGAACACATGCGCGCCGGCAGGGTTCGGAGCATCCGCAGGGATCGCCATCTGGTCAAACCACATTTGTGCGCCTTCATTTGGCGCATGATAAGCGATCTCGACCCCGTTGTCGGCTTCTGCAGCGCGGTCACGGGCTTGCAAAATGTCACCGGACCAGCCCACTGCGACACAGATATCCCCGTTCGCCAGTGCGTTGATGTATTCGGAAGAGTGGAACTTCTGGATATGCGGGCGGATCGCCATAAAAAGCGGCTCTGCCGTTGCAATCACGTCAGGGTCATGGCTGTCGGGATCCGCGCCAAGATAGTTCAACGCCGCTGGGATCATCTCGGCAGGGGCATCAAGGAAATGCACGCCACACTCGGCCAGCTTTTCCATATTCTCAGGCTTGAACACGAGGTCCCAACTTTGGATCGGCGCGTCTGTCCCAAGGATTTCCTGAACCTTCGGCACATTCACACCAATGCCAGTCGTGCCCCACATATAGTTGATGGAGTATTCGTTGCCGGGGTCGTATTGCTCTGTCCGGCTCGACACAACGTCCCACATGTTTTCAATGTTCGGCAGTTGCGACATGTCCAGCTTCTGGAAAGCGCCCGCAGTGATCTGACGCTGCAGGAAAGTACCCGAGGGCACAACCACATCGTACCCCGAACCACCGGCAAGCATCTTGGTTTCCAGCACTTCGTTGCTGTCGAATACGTCGTAGATCAGCTCCAGACCGGTTTCAGCCTCGAACTTAGCCAAAAGATCTTCGTCGATATAGTCCGACCAGTTGTAGACCCGGACGGTGTCAGCCCCGGCCGCGGTCGCCGCCAAAGCGATCACCGCGGTGCTCATCAAGAATTTTTTCATGCTATACTCCCGTTTTTTCACGTCCGGTTACGCCGGCTCGGTTTAATTTGATCAAGTTTTGGCCAATTTGGCAAGATGCATTATACTTTCAAGCCAAATCCCAATGTGCAAGAGATGCGCAAGCCGGTGGCAGACCGAGGAAATTTAGAATGACGCAGATGCTAAAAAATTCATCACAAGCCGCCGCTAGGCCGTCCGGCAAGCAACCTGCCCATCTTACGGTCTATGAAAACCTGCGCGATCAGATTCTCTTTGGCGAATTGGCACCGGGTCAGGCGGTCACTATTCAGGGACTGACCGCGCAACTTGATGCGGGGATGACCCCCGTGCGCGAAGCTATTCGGCGTCTGACGTCGGATGGCGCGCTCAACATGATGGGAAATCGCCGCGTCATCGTGCCCGAGCTTACCGAAAATGGGGTTGAAGAGCTTGAATTCATGCGCAAATCCTTGGAGCCACAATTAGCCGGCCGCGCGGCACAGAACATCAACTCGCAGGATCTTGAGGCCCTCAAAGCGCTGGATGATGATCTGAACGGCGCAATCGAAATGGGCGACATTGGCGCTTATCTGACGCTCAACTACCGTTTCCACGCGATGGTTTACCGGATCGCACGCGCGCCCATCATGGCCGCAACGGTGGATCGCTTGTGGCTTCAGTTCGGTCCGTCGCTGCGTGTTGTCTGCGGGCGCTACGGCACATTGAACCTACCTGACAAGCACGCTGATCTTCTCGACGCGTTGAGCAACGAGGATGTGGAAGCGGCAGAAAACGCCATGCTGGGCGATGTTCATCAGGGCATGAACCAAATTCGTGAGGCGCTCCGCTCTGCCACTATGGTAAATTGATTCGATTGACAGCGCCAAATTTGATCATATTCTAGCGGCCATCACTCCTACCGCTTTATTATCTTTTTCCGGGGGCTTTTCTTATGTCCGTTATCTCAAATCACATGCCAACCGCAGAGCTTCAGGCTCTGGACGCGGCGCATCACATGCATCCGTTCACGTCCAATGCCGCTCTGGCCAAACGCGGCGCACGGGTCATCACACGCGCCGACGGTGTCTATCTGACGGACAGCGACGGGCATCAGATCCTTGACGGGATGGCCGGTCTTTGGTGCGTGAACGTGGGCTACGGCCGCCACGAAATGGCCGAGGTGGCCGCGCGCCAGATGAAAGAGCTGCCCTACTACAATACTTTCTTCATGACCACGCATGTACCAGCGATCGCGCTGGCACAGGAAGTCGCCAAGCTTGCGCCCGAAGGGATGAACAACATTTTCTTCGCCGCCTCGGGGTCCGAAGCGAATGACACCAACATTCGCCTTGTTCGCACCTATTGGAGTGTGAAAGGCAAACCCAGCAAGACGCACATCATCAGCCGCAAGAACGCCTATCACGGCTCGTCCGTTGGGTCCGGCAGCCTTGGCGGGATGGCGTATATGCACGCGCAGGGCGGCATGCCCATTCCAGGCATCCACCACATCAATCAGCCCGACTGGTGGTCCGAAGGCGGGGACATGTCGCGCGATGACTTTGGTCTGGCGCGGGCCCGCGAGCTTGAAGACAAAATCCTCGAACTGGGCGCTGACAACGTCGCCGCCTTTATCGGCGAACCGGTACAGGGTGCCGGCGGCGTCATTGTGCCGCCCGACACCTACTGGCCGGAAATCCAGCGCATTTGCCGCAAGTACGACATTTTGCTGATCGCGGATGAGGTGATTTGCGGATTTGGGCGCACAGGTAACTGGTTCGGCTCTCAGACCTATGGCATCTCGCCCGACATCATGACCGTCGCCAAGGGGTTGTCTTCGGGGTATCAGCCGATTGGCGGATCCATCGTCACTGACGAGATCGCCGAAGTCATGGGCTCGACCGAGTTCATGCACGGCTATACCTATTCCGGGCACCCGGTTGCATCCGCAGTCGCCCTTGAGAACCTTCGCATCATGCAGGAAGAAAAAATCGTCGAGCACGCCCGCGATGTGGCGGGCCCCGCACTGAAGGCAGGGCTTGAAACGCTCGCCGATCACCCACTCGTGGGCGAGATCAGCATAAAGGGGATGATGGCATCCATGCCGCTGACACCACACAAGGAAAGCCGCGCAAAGTTCGCAGCCGAGCGCGGCACCGTCGGCACCATCGGGCGCGACCGGAGCTTTGCCAACAATCTCATCATGCGTCACGTAGGCGACCGCATGGTTGTCTCTCCTCCGCTGGTCATTACCGAAGAGGAGATCGACGTGCTCGTTTCCCGCGCACGCAAAGCGCTGGACGAGACGTATCAGATCGTCAAAGACGAAGGGTTGCTTAAACCGGCATCTTAGGCACCCCAGAATCAAGTAACTCTGGCAAGCTGGAAAAAACAGCTGCATGGTCCGCCGGATGTAATTCCGGCGGACTTTGCACCTTCTAAGGTCTTGATTTCATCAAATTCGGCCAAATCAAGCAATATTGACGCCCCGTTCAAGCTAACTGCTTGCACTGTCACACCCCTCTGGTGTTACCATGCGGTCAAGAAGTGCGGAAAACCGCCACACAGAGACGGGGAGCCAAAATTGGCCGATACAAATGGAAGCGACGCATTCGTCGAATTCGATCGCGTGCAAAAAAGCTACGACGGGGAGAACCTCGTCGTAAAAGACCTCAACCTCTTTATGCCCAAAGGCGAGTTTCTGACGATGCTCGGGCCGTCCGGATCAGGCAAAACGACTTGCCTGATGATGCTGGCCGGGTTCGAGACAGCCACGCATGGGGACATCCGCCTTGATGGCGAGTCGATCAACAACATCCCGCCGCACAAACGCGGAATCGGCATGGTTTTCCAGAACTACGCACTTTTCCCGCATATGACGGTGGCCGAAAACCTGTCGTTCCCGCTTGAGGTGCGCAAAATGGGCAAATCCGAGCGCGAAGAGAAAGTGAAGCGCGCGCTGGACATGGTGCAGATGGGTGCCTTTGGTGGCCGTCGCCCCGCTCAACTGTCCGGGGGCCAGCAACAGCGGATCGCACTGGCACGCGCACTGGTGTTCGAGCCGGAACTGGTTCTGATGGACGAACCACTGGGCGCCTTGGACAAACAGCTGCGTGAAACTCTGCAGTTCGAGATTACAAAGCTTGCCCACGACCTTGGCATCACGGTGGTGTATGTGACCCACGACCAGACAGAGGCACTGACAATGTCGGACCGCGTCGCGGTCTTTGACGACGGTCGCATCCAGCAACTGGCACCGCCGGACAAGCTGTATGAAGAGCCCGAGAACAGCTTCGTGGCGCAGTTCATCGGCGAGAACAACACCCTCGAGGGTGTGGTCAAAGAGATGAACGGCGACAAATGCCTTGTACAGCTGGACGGTGGCGAAGTCATTGATGCCAAGCCCATCAACGTCTCGGCCGCGGGGGACCGCACCCGCGTGTCCATCCGGCCCGAACGTGTGGAATATAACAAAGACCGGCTTAGCCCCGACGCTCATACGCTGAAGGCCGAAGTTCTGGAATTCATCTATATGGGTGACATCTTCCGGACCCGCCTGAAAGTGGCCGGCGCGGAAGAATTCGTCATCAAGACGCGTAACGCACCCGACGTTGAGCGTTTGAAACCCGGGCAGATGATCGAAATCGGCTGGTTGCCGGAAGATTGCCGCGCTTTGGACGCCTGACTGTCCAAGCGCACAAACTGTCGCGGCCTGGCAAGGGGCGCGATTACACAAAGGTGGAGGTCAAGCCCGTTGCCTTCAGCCTTGAACATCAGACGGGCATATAACTTGGGAGACCTTGAATGAAACTGACCAAAACACTTTTGGCGACAACGGCGCTGACAGTGGCCGCAGGAATGGCTTCGGCTGACGGCCACATGGCGAGCGAAATGACAATTGTTAGCTGGGGTGGGGCATATTCCAACTCGCAGCAGCAAGCCTATCACAACCCCTACATGGAAAAGACCGGCGTCAAGATCATCAACGATGAATCTTCTGCCGAAGCGGTATCCAAGCTGCGCGCCATGAACGAAGCGGGCAACATCACATGGGATGTTGTTGACGTTGTGGCCGCAGACGCGCTGCGCCTGTGCGACGAAGGCCTTGCGATGGAAATCGATGCGGACGAGATGCTGGCACCGGCACCTGATGGTACACCGGCCTCCGAAGACTTCGGCGACCTTCTGGTTGGCGACTGCTTCATCCCGCAGATCGTGTACTCCACTACTGTCGGCTACCGCACGGATATGGTTGGCGACACACCGCCCACATCCATCTGCGCGCTGTTCGACACAGAAGCCTATCCCGGCAAGCGTGCGCTGGAAAAGCGTCCGATCAACAACATGGAATGGGCACTGCTGTGTGACGGTGTGGCCAAGGACGACGTATACGACGTTCTGGAAACAGCCGAAGGCCAGCAGCAAGCGCTGGACAAGCTGAACACGATCAAAGACGACGTGATTTGGTGGTCGGCGGGCGCTGACACGCCACAGCTTCTGGCAGATGGCGAGATCGTCATGGGCTCCACATACAACGGTCGCCTCTTCTCTGTGATCGAAGAGCAAAAACAGCCCGTTGGCATGCTGTGGGACGCGCAGGTGTTCGATCTTGACGGCTGGATCATTCCCGCCGGCCTCAGCGACGAGCGTAAAGCCCGTGCACTGGACTATGTCTACTTTGCCACCGACACACAGCGTCTGGCAGACCAGTCCAAGTACATCAGCTACGGCCCGGCGCGCCTGTCATCGGCACCGCTGGTCGGCAAGCACGCCGAACTGGGCATCGATATGGCGCCGCACATGCCAACCGATCCTGAAAACGCCAAGAACACGTTCCTTTATAACTACGAGTTCTGGGCCGACTATCGCGACGACATCGACGCGAAGTTCCAGGCTTGGCTGGCACAATAAGCCCGTTTAGGGACTGAAATCCGGGAAGGCTGGTGCGCTGGCCTTCCCATCAAAAGACCGGAGGATTCCCGTGCCAAAAGGATACATTATCGGCCACGTCACCCTGAAGGATGCCGAAGCCTATAAACCTTATGCAGCCCGCAACAACGAACTTCTGCCGCGCTTTGGCGGCAAGTTTCTGGCCCGCGGCGGGGCATCCGACATACTCGAAGGCGAAGGACACCCAAGGCATGTTGTCATTGAGTTTCCATCCTACGCAGACGCACTCGCCTTTTATAGCGACCCTGAATATCAGGAAAACATGAAGATCCGTCAGGCTGCGTCCGAGGGAACGATCATCGTCGTGGAGGGCGTATAATGACCGATAGCGCAATGACACCGGACGAACACCGCCGCGCGGATGAGGCCGCGACAGGCCCGATGCTGGCAGCGGATGGCCGTCCGCTCAAGGCCAGCCTGAACCGTGCGCTGCGGCGTCAGAAATTACGCGCGATGATGCTGATCGCGCCTTTGCTGATCTTTGTGCTGGTCACCTTCATCGCGCCGATCGCGGACATGCTTTTCCGCTCGATCGAGAACCAGATCGTGTCTGACACGCTGCCGCGGACCACGACAGAACTGGCAGAATGGGACGCCAACTCAGGCGATATCCCCCCGCCAGAAGTGTTTCATGCCTTGTTCAAGGACATGTTCATTGCGACAGAACGCAAAGCCCACACACGACTGGGATCAAGGTTGAACTACGAACTGACCGGTGTGTCTTCTTTGTTTCGCAAGTCCGGCCGCCGTGTCGACGATATGGGCGAGGTCTATCAAGACCAATTCGAGGATTTGAACGGCTTCTGGAAAGATGGTGAAAACTGGAGCGCGATGATGGGTTCCGGTTCATGGCTGTCGGCGATGGGCGACTGGAACGGCAACAAGGACGCGGCCCAGCCCATCTTTGAAGCGCGTGGCGATATCGCTTCCACTCTGCCCGAGACAACGGCCATCTATAGTGAATTCGCCAGCTTTGTCCTCAGCGAAGAAGACAACGTTCTGACCGAAGACCCCTGGGCCGTTGTATATGCCGCCCTGTACGACGATCTGGCAAATGGCGCAGATGTCTCGGGCTTGTCTGGCAACGGTGCGGCTGAACTGCAAGAAGCAGCAGCAGCGGTCGCTGCGTTTGAAACAGTCGATTTCACCGCCGCCTTTGCCGATGTGGACGAAGACTGGCACAGCATTCAGGTCTGGGAAACGATCCAGACCTACAGCCCCAACTTTACCTCGGGCTATTTCCTGAACGCCGTCGATATGCAGAAATCGCCTGACGGTCCGGAAATGCGCCCCGAAAACCAACGCCTGCACATCATGCTGTTCGGGCGGACAATGTTCATGTCACTGGTCATCACCTTCAGTTGCATTCTATTGGGGTATCCGGTCGCGTGGATCCTCGCGAACCTGCCTGCGCGCACCGCCAACCTGCTGATGATCCTTGTGCTGTTGCCCTTCTGGACATCGCTTTTGGTTCGGACATCTGCATGGAAGGTGATGCTGCAGCAACAAGGGGTTGTGAATGATACGCTGGTTTGGCTCGGCATCGTGGCCGACGACAGCCGCCTTGCGCTTATCAATAACCAGACCGGTACGATCATCGCCATGACGCACATCCTGCTGCCCTTTATGATCCTGCCGCTCTATTCGGTGATGAAGACGATACCGCCCAGTTATCTGCGCGCTGCGAAGTCGCTGGGCGCCACAAACTGGACAGCCTTCTGGCGGGTATATTTCCCACAATCGGTGCCGGGCATCGGAGCGGGGTCGATCCTCGTGTTCATCCTTGCCATCGGCTATTACATCACGCCCGAGATCGTCGGCGGCACAACGGGGACATTCATCTCCAACCGGATTGCCTATCACATCTCAAGCTCTCTGAACTGGGGCCTTGCCGCCGCGCTGGGGGCGATCCTGCTTGCTGTCGTTCTGGGGCTCTATTGGGCCTACGACAAGATCGTCGGCATCGACAACGTGAAACTGGGAGGCTGAGGACATGGTTGCACTCACACCTGTAGAACGCACAGAACCCTCATTCTATGTCCCGGTTGTCGCGGCCTTCGGCGCGCTGGCGGGTCTCTTTGTCGGCACGGCGCAAGGCAGCTCACTGCTGGGCATCATTGTAGGTGCTGCCGTGATGGCGGGGGTCGCCTTTGTGCTGACGAAAGTCGTCAAGGACGAAACAAAGAGCATGCTTTCGCTGATCGCATTGCTGGCCATTGTGGGCTTCCTCATGGGCGGGATCGCGGCCGCGCTGATCGGCGCGGTCTTTGGCTGGTTCTTCAGCTGGCTCAGCTTCTGGCTCTACGAGTCGCGCTACCGCCAGCACCTCGTACCCTACCTGACACCGGGCCAAGTGCTTTGGCACTATACGTTCCGCGTCATATGCGGTGCGATACTGGTGTTCCTGATTACGCCGATCATCGTTGTCATGCCGCTCAGCTTCAACGCGCAGGACTTCTTTACCTTCACCCCGGAAATGCTGCGGTTTGACCCCGCCGGTTACTCGCTCAAGCACTATGAAGATTTCTTCAGCAATTCCGACTGGCAGAATGCGCTGGCCAATTCCGTCAAGATTGCGCCGGCGGCAACGCTGCTATCCGTGGCCTTTGGCACATTGGCGGCAATCGGTCTGAGCCAACCGCACGTGCCCTTTCGGCGCGCGATCATGGCGATCCTGATCTCGCCGATGATCGTGCCATTGATCATCTCGGCGGCGGGCATGTATTTCTTCTACAGCCGCATCGGCCTTCAGGGTACCTATCTTGGCGTGGTGCTGGCACATGCCGCTCTGGGCATCCCCTTCGTCATCATAACGGTCACCGCCACACTTGTGGGCTTTGACAACTCGCTGACCCGCGCCGCTGCGAATATGGGTGCAAATCCGGTCACGACGTTCTTCCGCGTGCAGATGCCGCTGATCCTGCCGGGTGTGATCTCGGGCGGGCTCTTTGCCTTTATCACGTCATTTGACGAGGTGGTCGTGGTGCTCTTTGTCGGCTCGGCCGGGCAAAAGACACTGCCTTGGCAAATGTTCACCGGGCTTCGCGAACAGATCAGCCCAACGATCCTTGCGGTCGCCACCATACTGGTCATTATCTCCATCGCGCTGCTGACCGTTGTCGAGTTGCTGCGCCGCCGGTCCGAGCGGTTGCGCGGCATGAGCCCCGCGTGACACGGGCAATACGACTTGTCACCGCCGCTGCCAGCCTTTGGGCCTGCAGCGCGCAGGCGGACCCGTCGCTTGAATGCAGTGTCAGCGCAAGTTCTCAGGTCGAAATCGGCGATTGTCTTAGCCAAGTGGCAGAGGCTGCTGATTCAGCGCTCGCCACGATGTTGGATTTCGCGCAAAACAGTGCCGCTGAACTCGACAGCATCACGGAACGGGATATGGCTGCACCGGCACTGGCCACCGCCCAAGCGGCATGGGAAAGCTACCGCGACGCACAATGTGAGTATGCGGGCGCACTTTTTGGCGGCGGGTCAGGTACCGGTATTGAAATCCAGTCCTGCCGGATCGAACTCACCCGCGCGCGGATCAAAGCGCTCGAGACCGCTCTTCGCTGATCAGCGCAACTGCTCCAACAGCGCCATAGACGCATAGCCGTCCGGGATCAGGCCCTTTGCCTTCTGAAACGCACGGATCGCATCAATGGTGTTTGGCCCCACGCGCCCGTCAACACCCTGAGTGTCAAATCCGGCCTGCGTCAGCCGCTCCTGTACCTCTTTCCGCTCGGCGAAACTAAGCGCACGGTCATCCGACGGCCAGCTGGCGCGGATCGGATCACCGTCCATGATCCTGTCGCTAAGATGGCCCACACCAATCACATAGGCATCGGCGGCGTTGTATTTCTCGATTGCGGCAAAGTTGTCAAAAATCATGAAAGCCGCGCCCTTGGCGCCTGCAGGCAGCAGAATAGACGCTTTCCCATAATCGCGAACACTGCGTCCGTTCATATCCCGCACACCCAAACGTCCCCAGTCAGAGGGATTTTTTTTCAGGCTGCGGTCCGCGAGCGTGTAGTCGAAATCGGCAGGCAGTTGTACCTCGACGCCCCAGGGCTGCCCTTTGGTCCAACCTGAATTTTTCAGATAGGCGGCGGTGCTCGCCAATGCGTCAGTGGGATCTTCGGACCAGATGTCGCGTCGCCCGTCACCGTCAAAATCAACCGCATAGGCCAGATAGGACGTGGGGATAAACTGCGTGTGCCCCATGGCGCCAGCCCAGCTTCCTGTCATGTTTCGGGGGTCCGTATCGCCGTTTTGCACGATCTCCAGCGCGGCAATCAACTGCTTTTCAAAGAACGCGCCGCGCCGCCCTTCATAGGCCAGCGTTGCCATGGCCTGTACCACGTCATTCGCCCCCCGGAAAACGCCATAGCCGGTTTCCAGCCCCCAGACCGCGGTCACAACCTCTTTTTCGACGCCATAGCGGCGTTCAATCGCCTCCAGCGTGGGGCCGTGTTCCGCCAGCGCCTCCTTACCGTTGGCAATCCGGCGGTCGGACACGGCACTGGAGAGATACTGCCATATTGTTTTGCTGAATTCGGACTGATTTCGGTCGCGCCTGATGACATCCTCGTCAAAGGTCACCCCCTGAAAGGCTGTATCCAACGTACTGTTGCGAATGCCCTGCTGCCGGGCCCGCACCTTGAACCCCTCCACCCAGTCATCAAAACCTGCCTTCGATACCGCCAGCTGCGCGGCCATCTCGGCGGCAGAGGCAACCGCATCTGTGCGCAGCTTGGGGCGCAGGGAGGCAAAGGGGGTCTGCGCGCGCGCTGCCACCTCGACAATATTGGTCGGCTGCAGCGCCAAAGGCCGCAAGACCGGGCGCATGGTATCCGACTGTGGCTGCGCGATACCCGGGCCAGAGCCCACAATGGTCATGAAAAAGCCCGTCAGAATGCCTGCGTAAAGACCTGTGCGATACATGTGATCACCTGCTTCGATTTGGGTACTGTCGATTTTTATTGTTACGCAGAGTGTAGCCCGACTTTTGCTTTCACAAAAGTAAACTATGCGGCACCCCACGCGTTGCGCGTCGATCCGCCAGCCAGCAAACCGTTAACGTCTGCTGCGCTTTACCTTCCGCTTGATCTTGTCGGATTTCCGCTTTGCCTTGACACTTCGGCGCCGCGGTGACCGCCCCGCCGGAGACCGGCTGCCCTGCGCAAGCTTCGTTCCTTCCAGCGCCAGAAGCTCCAACGCTATGCCGCCGGTGACGGGAGTTGCCTCGGCCAGTCTGACTGTCGCGCGTTGACCAAGGCTGATAATCTGGCCACTGTCCGCCCCCATCAGCGTGTTCGCCTCAGCGTCGAAATGAAAGTACTCGTTGCCGATAGAGCGCATGGGAACAAGCCCGTCTGCGCCGGTCTCGTCCAGCTTTACGAAGATGCCGAACCGCGCAATACCGCTGATGCGTCCCGTGAATTCATTGCCAACTCGCTCGCTCAGGTAGGACGCCAGATACCTGTCGGTCGTATCGCGTTCCGCCACCATGGACCGGCGCTCTGTTTCAGATATATGCGTGCCGATCTGCTCCAGCTCTTCGTGATCCTCAACCCGAAGCCCATCCTTCCCCCACCCGTGCGCGGCAATCAGCGCGCGGTGCACCACAAGGTCGGCGTAACGGCGGATCGGCGAGGTAAAATGCGCATAGCGCGGTAATGCCAATCCGAAATGCCCCAGATTGTCGGGGCTGTAGTAGGCCTGCGTCATGGATCGCAGGGTGGTCATATTGATGATCTCTGCATCGTCCGAACCTGCAGCATCGTTCAGCAACCGGTTAAGATGCGCGGTCTTGAGGACCTGCCCCTTGGCCAGCGTATATCCGCTGGCCTTGGCCGTTTCACGCAGCGCATCCAGCTTTTCCGGACTCGGCTCTTCGTGGACCCGAAAAACCAACGGTACCTTTTTGGCAATCAGCGTTTCGGCTGCAGAGACATTGGCAAGCACCATGAACTCTTCGATCAACCGGTGTGCATCCAGACGTTCCTTGAAACGCACCGACGTCACAGTGCCGTCATCCGCAAGGACAATCTGCCGTTCCGGCAGGTCCAGCTCAAGCGGCTGGCGGCGTGCGCGGGCCTGCATCAAAGCATGATATGCTGCGTACAGCGGCTGCAAAACAGGCTCTAACAAAGGCGCGGTACGATCATTCGGCTGGCCATCAATTGCGGCCTGCACCTCGTCATAGTGCAGCGATGCAGGCGAGCGCATCAACGCGCGGTGGAAACTGTGGCCCAGTTTGTTGCCAGCAGCATCCAGCACCATACGCACGGCAATACAGGCGCGCGGTACCCCTTCGTGTAACGAGCAAAGGTCCCCCGACAGACGGTCAGGCAGCATCGGCACCACGCGGTCGGGGAAATAGGTCGAGTTGCCCCGCTTGCGTGCTTCACGGTCCAATGCACTGCCCGCCGTGACGTAGGCAGCTACATCCGCAATCGCCACCCAGACCACATGCCCGCCCGCGTTTTTCGGATCCTCATCCGCATGGGCATAGCACGCATCGTCATGGTCGCGGGCATCAGACGGATCAATGGTGATCAAGGGCAGATCGCGCAGATCTTCACGCCCGTTCAGCGCCACAGGTTTGGCACGGTCCGCTTCGGCGATCGCCGCATCGGGAAAGCTATCGGGAATGCCGTGCTGATGAATCGCAATCAACGATACCGCCTTGGGCGCTGACGGATCGCCCAGACGCTCCACGATGCGCGCGCGCGGCAGACCCATGCGCCCCTTGGGCCCGGCCTGTTCCGCCTCGACCAGCTCTCCGTCTTTGGCACCATGCGTGGCGCCCGCCTCGACATGCCATTCCTTGTCGAGACCCTTGTCAATCGGCTGGATACGCCCACCCTCGGCCGTCTTGCGAAACACCCCAACCACGCGCCGCGGGTTTGTCCCGATCCGACGGATCAGCCGCGCCTCGTAGTGATGCGCTTCGTTCTTGATCTGCGTCAGCCGCGCGAGGATACGGTCTCCCGCGCCCAAGGCAGGGTCCGAGGCGCGCGGAATAACAAGAACCAGCGGCTCCTTCCCTTCGCCACGCCACTCCATCGGCTTGGCAAACAGGTCGCCATCCGCATCCGGGCCGGTGATCTGCAACACGCTAACAGGCGGCAAACGGTCCGGGTCCTGATAGCTGCGTTTACGTTTCTCCAGATGCCCCTCGGCCTCAAGCTCTTTGAGCACACGTTTCAGGTCAATGCGTGCCGCCCCCTTGATGCCAAACGCCTTGGCAATATCGCGTTTGGCGGTTTGGGTCGGGTTCTGTTCGATCCACTCAAGGACATCTGATTTTGTCGGGAGCCTGCTCATTCCTCTCAGGTAGCACGGGCACCCTCTGCCGTCATGCGCAAATCGTCCACAGTGTCCACATCGCGCAGACAGTCAACGTATGCGATCCGAAAGCCGCTGAGCGTTGCAACCGTATCCGACAGGGCATGTTCTGACGACCAGCGCACGCCCTCAAACAACGCGCGCGGCGCCGGCCGCCTCTTGGCAAGCCCGATCAGCCAGTAGCCCCCGTCAGGCGCAGGGCCGAAAACCGCCTCTGCCGACCCCAAGGCGCGAAAGGCGCGCGCGATATGGCGCCGCTTGATCCCGGGGATATCCGCGCCGATCACACAGACTGGCCCACACGGCGCAGCCTGCAACATGCGCGCCATGCGCTGGCCCAGCTCACCCCGCCCCTGCGGCCACCTGGGGATATCATCGGGCCAGACCCTGCTTGCAAGCCCTGCGCGGTCGGGGGTGACGGCCAGCACAATGCGCCAGCGCGGATCGCGCAGCCGCCGGACCAGACGCGCCACCTGATGACGGAACCACCACGCTGCCGCCGTCGCGCCGATATCGCGCGCCAGACGTGTCTTGACCCGCCCCGGACGAGGTTCCTTGACCATAATGACAAGGGTGCGCCTCATGCAAAGTAGTCGGACAGGATGCGCATGTAGATTTGCTTGAGCTGACGGATATGATCGACGTGCACGTGTTCATCCACTTGATGCATCGACTGACCGACCAGACCGAATTCGACAACGGGACAGTGACTTTTGACAAAACGCGCGTCAGAGGTGCCACCCGTGGTGCTTAACGCAGGCGTCACCCCCGTCTCGGCGGTAACCGCCGCCGCGACAAGATCCGATAAATCGCCCGGTGGCGTCACAAAACTCTCGCCCGAAACTTTGATCTTCAGCTCCGTTTTGACGCCAAATTCAGTCTCTAACTTGGCGATCTCTTGCCTGATCCAGTCGGACAGCGATGCGCTGCTATGCTGATCGTTAAAACGGATGTTTACTGCTGCGCGCGTGCTCGCCGGGATCACATTTGTCGCCGGATTGCCTGTGTCCACCGTTACAATCGCAAGCGTCGACGGATCAAAGTAATCGGTGCCCTCGTCCAGCCTGCGACTGGCAAGCCGATCCATCAGACGCATCATCGCAGGCAAAGGGTTCAGCGCCCGGTGCGGATAGGCCGAATGCCCCTGCTTGCCAGTCACCGTGACCCAGGCGGTCATGGACCCACGGCGCCCGATCTTCATCATATCGCCCATACGCTCCGGGCAGGTGGGCTCTCCCACCAGACAGACCGACATCCGTTCGCCCTGAGCATCCATGTAATCCAACAGCGCACGCGTTCCGTCGATTGCATCCGCCTCTTCGTCGCCGGTGATCGCCAGAACAACCGCTCCGTCCGGCGGCGTATCGCGGACAAAGTCGACAGCGGCGGCTGCAAAGGCGGCAACACCCGACTTCATGTCGGTCGTGCCGCGTCCATACATGATACCATCTGTGATCTCCGCGCCGAAGGGTGGCATGGTCCAATCCGTCGGATCGCCGATCGGCACCACATCCGTGTGCCCGTTGAATCCAAAGGTCCTGGCATGGCCTACGGGCCCCCAACGCGCAAAAAGGTTGCGAATGCCACCACGGTCCGCCCATGCACAGTCAAAACCCGCATCGCTCAGCAGTTTGTGCAGGATATCCAACGCTCCTTCATCCGCCGGCGTCACCGACGCGCAACGGACCAGATCGGCGGTCAGGTCCACGGGGTCAACAGGGGCCATGATGTCTCCTTCGGGCGGGTTGGTGCCCATCTTTCCTACAGGTCCCGCCAAAAGCTGCAAGGCCACCGGTCAAAGAATTACGAAAGTCTTAACAGTCACCCCCATTGCATGTTAGATTCACGCAAGAGGCGAATGCATCCACGAGAACACGGTAAAAATACCGGTCGGGTGTGCGCAAAAATGCAGTAACTGCGCCACGGTTGTGGGGCATGACAAGGGCACCGGGGTGAGACAGGCAAACACCCACCATTTTTCTGTCGTAAGGCCACAGCGTTGAGCTGGCTGGGCCTTGCGGATCAGACAGAGCGGCGATTTTCGCTGCGCGGCATCGGTGCGGACCGCATCGACCGTCGCAGACACCCTGCGGCCGACGACTATATGCTGTCGCGCGGATCGCTGCTGTTTGAGACGCGCATGACACCCGACCGGCGGCCCCACACGCTGTTTGGCTTCAGCCAAAGCTGGCCAGACCAACGCAGCCTGAACTTTCAGGCCATTCCCGGTGGCGGGGTGTCTCTGGTACAGGTCGAGGGCGAGCATATCGCGCATGCCGCTCTGCAACACAGCCTTTCCGCGCGCACAGATGTTCTGCGCGTTACTTTCTGCTGGGACGCCCCAAAGGGGCTGGCCCACCTGACGGTGGAACGCCCGGAAACCGACCAAATCAGTACGGTGGCGGTCACCGGCATCAAGCCTGTGCCACTGGGCGCGCTGCGCGATCTGATAATGGGGCGTGGCGACCAGACTTTCGACAAGGACATGGTTTTCGCCGCTCTGTCAGACACGGTCGAGCCCGTCGGACCAACGCCGACGCTGGGCTCTGACACAATGATCGAGACGCCGTGGGGCTATAAGGCCGCACGCGATCTGAAACGGGGTGATACGGTCATCACCCGCGACGGCGAAGCAGTGCCGATTCTGCATTGCATTGAACGCACCCTGCCGGCGCGCGGCAGTTTTGCGCCGGTGCGTCTGCGCACGCCCTACTTTGGCCTGTTGCAAGACACTTTGGTGGCCCCGCAGCAGAGGTTGGTTATTGACGGGTCCGAAGTTGAATACCTGTTCAATCAAGAGGCGGTTCTGGTCCCCGCCCGCCACCTTGTGAACGGGTTTGCGGCACGGGCAGAGCGGGCCCAGCCAACCATGCACTACCATCAGTTCATTCTACCGGCGCATCAGGCCATGATCGTGGCGGGCACCAGTGTGGAAAGTCTCTATATCGGGCGTTTACGGCGAAAACCGCAGGTCTTGGCGACAACACTGCTTAGTGGAATTGATCGCAAGACCTTGCCCGAACACGGGCAGGCTGCGTTCAAAGAGCTTAAATGGTACGATGCAATCCATCTGGCACGGCAGCGCGCGGCTTAACCTTCTGACGGTTCGGGCAGCGCGCCGAAGAACGGCTCGACCTGTGCCACGATCACAGCATTCTCTGCCAGCGCCCGCTCCATCAGCGCGCGCTCTTCAGCGCTGATCTCATGTCCTTCGTTCAGGCGTTCGTCCAGCGTTCCATAGCCGGTGACATCCAGCGGCGCGGTATCGGCCTGCTTCAGAATCGCGACCGTTTCACGCACCGCTTCGGCCTCGTCTACGCCGCTGGCATAGACCACAAGCCCCGCGCCCGAAGCATCTTTGGGCAGCCCGTCTCCCTTTTTGCGTCCGATCTGAACAACCAGCGTATAGACCTGCTGCCGCGAATTTTTCTTGTCCTTTGCCATCCTCCCTCCTTAGGGCTTGGCGAAAGGCATCACAATGGCTTTGTCCCGCCGCTGCTCGGGCAACCAGTCTGAATAGGGCTGCCAGTCGCTCTCCATTTCGTGCAGATGCCGCATACCGGCCAGCAACGGCACACGAATCTCTGTTGGCAACAGGATGTAGCCATCAGCATGTTCTTCATAGCGGAAGGCCATCTTGCCCTGACTGTCGCCCGTTTCAATGGCATCTAGGATCATAAGCGCCGTGCAGGCGGCATAGGCCGGATGCCCCGGATCAAGCGACACCTGTTCCACGACCTCGGCAGGAAACCAGCTGCCGAATTCCGACAGCAGGCAGCTGCCGCGCAAACAGTTGTCGAGCGCTTTGCGGTGCACCTCGCGGATAACCTCAGGTGCCATTTCGACAACCGTTTCGCGCAACTCGTCAGTCATGGAGCGCGCGATGATCTTGAGTAACCGGCGCAAATCGTCTTCGTCGTAGGTGCGCAAATCCGTTCCGCCGGGCAAATGGTCAAGTTTGACCAATTTCAGTCTATGGGCACAGCGGAAGCCATTCATCAGCGCGGCGCGCACAGGCGACGGGGCCTCGCGGTAGCGCTCCTGAAAGGCATCCCAGTTCCAGAACAGATCATCCTCGCCGGATCCGTATTGCAACCGGTCCGACAGCAGCACGATGGTGGCCGCCATGAACGCAGAGTGGTTCTGGTCGGGCATCGATGCGACCATCATCAGTTCGGGATGCAACAGCCGCGCATCGTCTGCGGTCATCTTGCACTCCTGTTCAAAGATCAACCGGCGCAAAGGCGCTTTCAGACCGGGACTCAGAAAAGGTGCGAGCCCGGAAAACCCGGTCGCCGCCGCACTTTGCAAGTCTGAGACAACCTGCATGGTTTGAAAGGTGATGGGGGCTGCAATCTTTCGCATGCCCGCAGCAGTACGCAGACAACCGGGCGGGATTGTATCGCCGGTCTGGCGATTGGCGGGTATTCTTGGGGCGAAACCGCCCCAAGTGCTAACGAAGCGTTAAATTCAGTCGCGCAGCAACTCGTTGATCGAGGTTTTTGAACGTGTTTGCGCATCCACCTTCTTGACGATCACCGCGCAGTACAGGTTCACACCGTTCTTTGACGGCATGGAACCTGCTACCACCACGGAGCCCGCCGGTACCTCGCCATAGGTGAACTCGCCGGTTTCGCGATCCACGATCTTGGTTGACTTGCCGATGAAGACACCCATGCCCAGAACCGACCCCTCGCGCACGATGCAACCCTCGACAACTTCCGAACGCGCACCGATAAAGCAGTTGTCCTCGATGATCGTGGGGCCCGCCTGCATCGGCTCCAGCACGCCGCCAATACCCACGCCACCCGACAGGTGCACGTTCTTGCCAATCTGCGCGCAGGAACCGACCGTGGCCCAGGTATCGACCATGGTGCCTTCGTCCACATAGGCACCAAGGTTCACAAAAGACGGCATCAACACCACACCCGGCGCGATATAGGCCGACTTGCGCACAACACAGTTCGGCACGGCACGGAAACCGGCCGAAGTCCACTGCGCGTCGTCCCAGCCTGCAAACTTGCTGTCGACCTTGTCCCACCAGCCGCCGCCCTGCGGGCCACCGGATTGCATTTCCATGTCCTTGATCCGAAAGCCCAGCAGCACCGCCTTCTTGGCCCATTGGTTGACGTGCCAGTCTCCGCTCGCTGTTGGCTCGGCCACGCGCAGGCTGCCGCTGTCCAGCGCGGCCAAAGTGGCCTCAATGGCGTCGCGTGTCTCGCCCGTGGTGGCAGGCGTGATGCTGTCGCGGTCTTCCCATGCGGCTTCGATCGCGGTTTCAAGCTGTGCGTTGGACATCCGTATTCCCCTTTGGTGACCCTGTTGGCAGCGCCTATACAAGGCCCGTCCGCCCCGTGCAATGCGTTCACGATCGCTAAAACCAAATGCAACAGGCGCGGATGGGCATTGCATCTCGGGCCGGGACGTGGCCCCCTTGCACCAAACCGCCTTTCTGGAGAGATAGTAAATGAACCGCCGCCACCCTCTGCGCCACGCCTATGCAGACCGCAAAACCATTCAAGAAATACCAGACACACCTCAGACCCGCGCGCCGGAATACCGGCTCGCCTTTATGGACGAGGATTTTCTGTGCCGGGAAGAGCTCCGCCCCGTCCGCCTGCAGCTGGAGCTGCTCAAACCGGAGATGCATCTCGACGCGCTCGGCATCAACAGCACAATCGTGCTCTTTGGCGGCTCGCGTATCCCGCGCCCGTCAGATAAGGAAAAGGCCCGGACCGCAACACTGACCGCCCTGTCCCACTTCTATGACGAAGCCCGGGAATTCGCGCGTCTGATGACGCTCAAGAGTCTTGAGACCGAGGGCTGCGAGAATGTGATTGTCACCGGCGGTGGCCCCGGCGTGATGGAGGCTGGCAACCGCGGGGCCGAAGATGCCAACGGGCGGTCTATCGGGCTGAACATCGTACTGCCCCACGAACAAGCCCCAAATGAATACGTGACCCCGGAACTGTGTTTCAATTTCCACTACTTTGCGATCCGCAAAATGCACTTTCTGATGCGCGCCAAGGCAATCTGCGTGTTTCCCGGCGGCTTTGGCACCCTGGACGAACTTTTCGAGGCACTCACGCTAATCCAGACCGGGCGCATGCAACCCGTGCCGGTCCTGCTCTTCGGACGCGCCTTCTGGGAAGGGATCATCAACTGGGACACGCTTGCGGATGCAGGCACCATTTCGGAGGAAGACCTTGATCTCTTCAAATTTGTGGAAAGTGCGGCAGAGGCCATGACCGTGATCGACAACTGGCAGGAAATGCCGCCGCGGTCCCGGATACCCGGCCGCTAGCCGCAAGCAGTCTGCGGTGTGGCGCGCTCCAGGTCGATCAACGCTTTGATGTCTGCGTCCTTGATCGCCCCGATCACGAGAGTGCGTCCGATTACCGTTCCCGGCGTGCCGGGAATGCCCAGACGCTGGCCCAGCGACAGGCTCTCGGTCAAGGCAGCGGACACGCGCGCACCGTCAAATTCGCGCAGCAACATGTCATCGGGCACCTGCAAGTGGTCCGCCATCGCCGCCAATGCGGTGGGCCCTGGACGCAACGGAGTGTTTTGCAGGTACTGGCGGGCCGCGTCTTCACGCCCCAGAAACCTTGCCGCAAGCACCGCCCGCGCCGACCGGTACGAGGATTGACCCAAGAGCGGCATTTCATGCCAGACCAAACGAATGGGGGCACCGCCGTCGCGCAAGGCTATCAACCGGCGCTCAAGGTCCTTGCAGTAGGGGCAGTTGAAGTCGCTGAAAATTGCCACAGGCACGGTGTTCTCATCCCAACCCAAGGGCCCAAAAAGAGACAAACAAGGGTCTTTTGACATTTCTAGCGGTAACGCTTCCTGATCCGGCAACCGCGCGCCAAGCCCGAAGAATGGGTCAACACCACCTGAAACAGCGCCGCCCTGAACGCGCCGGAAACCGTCGAACCCGGCGATCGGCTCAAAGGTAAAACTGGTGGGGATGCGGCGCAGTACAGGCGGAATGGCCACAGCAACACCCAAGGCGCCCATAATCCAAAGCGCGTCGCGCCGGCGCATTATTCGCCTGCCAGACCGGCCTCTGCTGCGATTTGCTTGCGCGACTTGCGCGCGCGCTCGGTCGCCGATTTCAGCTGTCCGCAGGCGGCCATGATGTCTTCCCCACGCGGCGTGCGGATAGGCGAGGCATAACCTGCCTTGTAGATGATATCCGCAAACGCCCGGATACGGTTGTTGGAGGACCGTTTATAGGGTGCGCCGGGCCATTCGTTGAACGGAATGAGGTTGATCTTGGCCGGGATACCGTCGATCAGCCGAACCAGACGTCGCGCGTCTTCATCACTGTCGTTGACCCCCTGCAGCATCACGTATTCAAAGGTGATCCGTTCAGAGTTCGACACTTTTGGATAGGCCCGCAGCGCCTCCAGCAGCACGTCAATGTTCCATCGCTTGTTGATGGGCACAAGCCGGTCGCGCACGTCATCGGTGGTCGCGTGGAAACTCACCGCCAACTGGCAACCGATCTCGGCGGCCGTGCGCGCGATTTCCGGCACCACGCCCGAAGTCGACAGTGTAATGCGACGGCGGGACAGCTGTATGCCCTCCGGATCCATCGCAATCTTCATCGCATCCCGAACGTTCTCAAAGTTATACAGTGGCTCACCCATGCCCATCAGAACGATATTGCTCAGCAGGCGGGTTTCGTCCTTGGGCGCGCCCACCTCGGGCCATTCGCCCAGATCGTCCCGCGCCACCATGACCTGACCGATGATTTCCGCTGCCGTCAGGTTCCGGACAAGCTTTTGGGTCCCGGTGTGACAGAAAGAGCAAGTCAGCGTGCACCCGACCTGCGAAGACACACACAGTGTGCCGCGCCCTTCTTCGGGGATGTAGACGACCTCGACCTCATGGCCGCCCGCGATGCGCACCAGATACTTTCGCGTGCCGTCCTCGCTCAGCTGACGGGTGACCACTTCGGGCACTTCAATCACAAATTTTTCTTTGAGTTCAGTGCGATAAACCTTCGAGAGGTTCGTCATCACATCAAAGTCGCGCACCCCCCACTGGTAAATCCATTGCCAGATCTGACCGACGCGCATCTTCGCCTGCTTTTCCGGCGTGCCCGCGGCGATCAGCGCATCCCGCATCGCGGGGCGCGTCAGGCCAACAAGGTTGACAGGCCCTTCCGGCAGCTTGCGCGGAATGGTGTGTACGTCTTGTGTGATCGGCGCGGTGGCAGACATCTGGGGAACCTCATTGGACCGGATGCCGCTCTATATAGGAAACCGTGCGCGGATCAAAAGGAAAAGGCGGTAAAAACTCCTGTGCGTCTGGTGTCGCAATTGGTTCTTGATCCGTCCACTGTGCCGCAGCGATCCGCCAGAAATCAGGTCAAAGATGACCCATGGCCACAGAAAACGCGGTCGTCGCAAGAACGGAAACCAAGAGATGACAACAACCGGGCACTGCCTTTGCACCAAGACACGCTGGGAATTTTCCGGTTCGCCAACTTGGTCTTGCTATTGCCACTGCGATAACTGCCGCCGTAATTGCGCCGCACCTGTGGTAGGCTGGATGGGCGTCCCGTTGGCCGCATTCAGATGGACAGGCGACGCACCGCGAACGTTCCAAAGTTCACAGGGCGTTTTCCGCCATTTCTGCGCAGACTGCGGGTCTCCGATGGGGTTTGAGGCAGAGCACTATTCTGGCGATATGCAGTTATACGCAGCATCCCTGGCAGATCCCGGCGCTTTCGCACCGGAATTCCATGTTAACTATAAAAGCAAGCTACCTTGGCTGACATTGGCGGACGAATTGCCCAAGTATGACGGCACGCTGCTGCATGTGTCCACAAGTCTAAACGATCAAAGAGCCTAACCGGCGCAGCGTTTCTCGGCGTCTTCGGTCGCAGCCGTGAACCCCAACAACGAGAACGTATCCTTGGTGGTAGTGCCGCGGCTGGACACACCGGTCACCACCGCCTGCGCGCCGCGCTTCATCGCTGCGACCAGTTTGACATCGTCCGCAGGGCTTGCCGGCCACGCCCAGTCGCCATCAGTAAAGAGCGAGTACTCCGTGCCGCTGATCTCGACACTGACCTGCGAGCCGTCTCGGAAAGGGTAGCCGCCCGTAAAGGCAACCTGACCGTTGGCGTTGGCCTCGGGGCGGAAGAACACCATCAACAGGATCTCTCCGCGATTCGCGGCAACCACGCGTCCGTCACGCGTATTCACCGTCTCTGTCGGTGTTGATACGCTCCAGCATTCTTTGGGGTTATCTTCGACGAAAACGCTCCAGTCGGTCTTGGCCGCCACCTGATTGTTGCTGACTTCCTGCGCCACAGCAAATGGCCCCGCGAAGGCAAACGCGCCCAACACACACATAAATCGTTTCGATACTCGCATTTTTTCCAGCCTCCAGCTGTCCTAACCTCAACTTAGCCAGCCTGCGCGGCGCCCCGGTTTCGGGCACTCTCTTGCAAGTCTGCACTTGTGTCTCGACAGATGTCACAGTAGCGCACTCCTTACATCAGGCGAAAGTGCGATTGGCAAGATTTCGCCAAATCGTGAGGAAAAAAATGACGCAACCAGCTCCCATGGCTGAAATTTGGCGCGGCCCGTTTCTGGAGAGCATACACCTTGGCCATGCCGTGATCTGTGACGACAGCGGCCAGATCGTGCAGGCATGGGGAGATCCCGATCTTGTCGTGCTGTCGCGCAGTTCGTCCAAGATGATTCAGGCGCTGCCGCTGCTGGAAAGCGGTGCCGCGGCCCAAGCTGGCCTGACACCGCGACATCTGGCACTTGCCTGCGCCTCTCATTCCGGCATGCCCATCCACACAAACATGGTCCGCGACTGGCTGGCGGACCTCGCACTAAGCGAACCCAGCCTGCGGTGCGGCCCGCACTACCCCAGCCACCGCGCCACCGAAGTCGCGATGATCCAAGCCCGTGAAACCCCAAATCAGTTGCACAACAACTGCTCGGGCAAGCATTCGGGTTTTCTGACACTGACCAAACACCTCGGCGCGGGGCCGGAATACATAGACACCGACCATCCCGTTCAGAAAGCGGTGCTAGAGGCATTCGAGCGCACAACAGGTGCCCCCTCGCCCGGCTTCGGGATCGACGGCTGCTCCGCCCCCAACTTCGCCTCGACCCTCCATCATATGGCGCGCGCCATGGCGCATTTTGCGGCCAGCCCCGACTACAGCGCCGAAGCGCAGTTGCATCAGGCGATGCGCGCCCATCCTGAGTATGTCGCAGGCGACGGGCACGCTTGTACGGAACTGATGCGCGCGTGTAACGGCAAGGCGGCGATCAAGACCGGTGCCGAAGGGTTCTTTAACGCCATCCTTCCCGATCTGAAAATGGGCATCTCTCTCAAGATAGCGGATGGGACAACCCGCGCCTCGGAATGTGCGATGGCCGCAATTCTTGTCAAACTTGGCGTGTTAGAGCCTGATCATCCCGCAGCATTGCGCATCATGAATGCCGAGATCAAAAACCGACGGGACATTGTGACAGGCTATATCCGACCTGCACCCGCCTTGCTGTAGCACTACATTTCGTGGATCTCGGCCACTTCAACTGACCCGGAACCGTCGCGCACCATCGGGCAGCCCTTGGCCATCGCGACCGCGGATGCAGTGTCCTGCGCAGTGATGATCGAATAGCCTGAAAGCGGATTGGACCCACCGTTGTCTTCCACCCGGTCGTGAAAGACCGTGGTGGACATACCGACCGGATTACCCGGCTCCATGACGGCTGATCCAAGGCCGTCAAACCATGCGCCCCATTCCGCCATGACCTTTTCCACGTCTTCGGGGGACGAGGGCGTAGTACCTCCGTGATAGGCAAAGATGAAATTTGGCATGTGTTCCCTCCCTGTGCTGCTGTCAGGATAACACAGGCACCCGATTCGGCCGGAGCAGCACTCACGAATGTGCAAAATCCTGCGCGGCATAGCCTTGCAGATACAACAGGGCCGTCAGGTCCCCGTGATTGATGCGGATATCGCATTGCGCGGCCACCGCCGGTTTGGCGTGCAGCGCAACACCCATGCCCGCCTGTTTCAGCATGCCCAGATCATTCGCACCGTCGCCCACCGCGATCACATCGCGCTGGGACAGACCAAGCCGCGCAGTGATCTCCTGCAGGGCGTCCACTTTGGCCTGTTGGCCCAGAATGGGCAGCCCCGGCGCACCGGTCAGCACGCCATCCTGTGAACACAGGGTGTTTGCGCGGTTCTCGTCAAAGCCAAGTCTGCCCGCAATCGCAGAGGTAAACGCCGTGAAACCGCCCGATACAAGTGCCGCGTAGGCCCCATGCGCCTTCATCGTCGCCAGCAGCACAGGCCCCCCCGGCATCAGCGTAATCCGCTCTTTCAGAACCTTGTCGATGGTCGAAAGCGGCAAGCCCTTCAACAGCCCGACCCGCTCGGTCAGTGCTGCGTTAAAATCCAGTTCGCCGTTCATGGCCCGCGCCGTGATATCCTTGACGCGGTCGCCCACACCAGCTTCATCCGCCAGTTCATCTATGCATTCCTGCTGGATCATTGTGCTGTCCATATCGGCCAGCAGCATTTTCTTGCGACGCCCCTCGGCTGGCTGGATCACCAGGTCGATGCCCAGCGCCTGTATCTCCTCCCAGACATCCCAGAAGTTTTCCGGCGCCTGCGTGACAGGAAACTCCGCGCTAATGTCGGGCGCCAGCCAAAGCGCATCGCCCCCGCCCCAGGCATTGCGCAGACTGTCGACCAGAGCGGCTTCCAAAGCCCGCGCTGCGGGCGCGCTCATCAGGGTAACGATATACATGAGGTTAGTTTCCGATCCGCGCCAGTGATGTCGCAAAAAAGCGATGTTGCGGCGTTCTAGCGGCATTTTATCTGTTGCACCAGACTGACCAGCCCCGTAAACGCATCCGTGGGACACCCTTCCCCAACGAAGGGCGATTATCTGGAAGGATAGCATCTATGGCTATAAAGACACCGGCTACGCGGCCGGCTAATCCGCGTTTTTCATCGGGCCCTTGCGCCAAACCCCCCACATTTGAACTGGGCAAACTCGCCGACGCGCCGCTGGGCCGGTCGCATCGCGCCGCAGAGGGCAAGGCCAAGCTTCTTGCCGCGATCGAGACCACGCGCGACGTGTTGGGCGTGCCTGCCGACTACAAGATCGGGATTGTGCCAGCCTCCGATACTGGGGCCTTTGAAATGGCCATGTGGTCCTTGCTTGGCGAACGCCCTGCCGAGATGGTCGCCTGGGAAAGCTTTGGCGCAGGCTGGGTCACCGATGTGGCCAAGCAGCTGAAGATCGATCACAGCGTCCACACGGCTGAATACGGCGAGATCGTGGACATGGCGGCGCTGAACTACGACAATGACGTCTGCTTTACCTGGAATGGCACCACGTCGGGTGTGCGTGTCCCATCAGGCGACGTGATCCCGGCAGACCGCGCGGGCCTTACCCTATGCGACGCCACTTCAGCGGCTTTCGCGATGGACCTGCCATGGGATAAGCTGGATGTGACAACCTTCAGCTGGCAGAAAGTGCTTGGCGGCGAGGCCGCGCACGGGATGCTGATCCTCAGTCCGCGCGCCGTTGCGCGTCTTGAAAGCTACACACCACCGTGGCCCTTGCCCAAAATCTTCCGCCTGACCAAAGGTGGCAAGCTGATTGATGGCATCTTCACCGGCGCCACGATCAACACGCCCTCGATGCTTTGTGTCGAAGACTACCTTCAAGCCCTCGACTGGGCGCAATCCGTAGGCGGATTGCAAGGGCTGATCGGGCGCGCCAATGCCAATGCGGCAGCGGTGGTCGATTTCGTGGCCGCGCATGACTGGATTGATTTCCTCGCTGTTGATCCTGCCACACGTTCGAATACCTCCGTTTGTCTCAAGTTCACCGATGAGCGGATCGCGGATGGTGCGGCTTTTGCGAAGGCCGTGGCCAAACGTCTGGCAGACGAAGATGTGGCTCTGGATATCGGGGCGTACCGTGACGCGCCTCCGGGTCTGCGCATCTGGTGCGGCGGCACAGTTGAGACCACAGACATCAAGGCGATGTTGCCGTGGCTTGAATGGGCTTTCGAATCAGAGATCGCAGCACAGCCCGTCGCCGCCTGATCGCATCGACGCGATACCGACCTTACACCGACATTATACCGACATCAGAAATGGAGCCCAAAATGGCCCCCAAAGTACTCATCTCCGACAAGCTGTCAGAAGCAGCTGTTCAAATCTTCAAAGACCGTGGCATTGACGTGGATTTCCAGCCCGACGTGGGCAAGGACAAGGAACAGCTCGCCGCAATCATCGGTGACTACGATGGCCTCGCCATCCGCTCTGCGACCAAGGTGACAGAGAAAATCATCGCCGCTGCGGACAATCTCAAGGTTATCGGTCGCGCCGGCATCGGCACCGACAATATTGACAAGGATGCAGCCTCTAAAAAGGGCATTATTGTCATGAACACGCCCTTCGGGAACATGATCACCACGGCAGAACATGCGATTGCCATGATGTTTGCAGTGGCCCGTCAAATCCCGGAGGCCTCCGCTTCGACCCATGCCGGAAAATGGGAAAAATCCAAGTTCATGGGTGTTGAGTTGACAGGCAAAACGCTGGGCGTCATCGGCGCGGGCAACATCGGCGGCATCGTCTGCGACCGCGCACGCGGGCTCAAGATGAAAGTCGTGGCTTATGATCCATTTCTCGGCGAAGAGAAAGCCAAGAAGATGGGTGTCGAAAAGGTCGAATTGGAAGAGCTTCTGCGCCGCGCCGACTTTATCACCTTGCATGTGCCTTTCACTGACCAGACGGCCAATATCCTAAGCGCCGAAGCCATCGCAAAGATGAAGCCGGGCGTGCGCATCATCAACTGTGCGCGCGGCGGTCTTGTAGATGAAGAAGCACTTGCCGACGCGCTGAAGTCCGGCCATGTGGCAGGCGCCGCATTTGACGTCTTCAAGCAAGAACCCGCAACCGACAACCCCTTGTTCAATCTGCCGAATGTTGTGTGCACCCCGCATCTGGGTGCCGCCACAACCGAAGCGCAGGAAAACGTGGCATTGCAGGTCGCCGAGCAAATGTCGGACTATCTTTTGACCGGGGCTGTCGCAAACGCGCTGAACATGCCGTCTGTCACGGCCGAAGAGGCCAAGGTCATGGGCCCTTGGCTCAAACTGTCGGGGCATCTTGGCGCGTTCATTGGTCAGATGACGGATGAGCCGATCAAGGCAATCAATATTCTCTACGACGGGTCTGTGGCTGACATGAACCTATCGGCCCTGAACTGCGGAGTGATTGCCGGCATCATGAAAAAGGCAAACCCGGATGTGAACATGGTCTCTGCGCCGGTGGTGGCGCAGGAACGCGGCATCAAGATATCAACCACAAACCAAAGCAAGTCGGGCGTTTTCGACGGTTACATCAAGGTTACTGTGGTGACGGACAAACGCGAGCGTTCGATTGCAGGCACCGTGTTCTCGGATGGCAAGCCGCGCTTTATCCAGATCAAGGGTATCCAGATCGATGCAGAAGTCGGCGCGCACATGCTTTACACGACCAATACAGACGTTCCCGGAATCATCGGGACCCTGGGCCAGACCATGGGCGAAAACGGCGTGAACATCGCCAACTTTACGCTTGGACGTGCCGAGGCCCAAGGCGAGGCGATTGCCCTGCTCTATGTTGACGATCAGGTGCCAACGCCGGTCATCGAAAAATTGCAGGCCACCGGCATGTTCAATCAGGTCAAACCCCTGATGTTCGACGTCGCCTGAGGCCTTTTCGGAGCAAAAGAATACAAAGCGCCCTCGCGGCGCTTTTTTCTTGACCGCGGCGTGTTTTTCCAAGACGCGGCTAGCACAGGCAGGAGGCTTTTATGTCAAACCCCATTTATGCAATAGGCGACATTCATGGCCAGGACGAAGAACTGCATCGCGTTTTGGACCTGATCGAAATAGACGGCGGCGCACAGGCGGATGTTGTTTTTCTGGGCGACTACGTGGATCGCGGACCTGACAGCAAGGCGGTTGTCGAACACCTGCGGGCCGGCGTTGAAAGCGGGCGCAACTGGACCTGCCTGAAAGGTAACCATGACCGGTATCTGACACGCTTTCTGGACGACATGACCGTCTTTGATCCGCGAACGCGCACTGGTCTGGTCTGGCTGAACCCAAGGTTGGGCGGTGACAAAACCCTTCTTTCCTATGGCGTGCCCGCGCAAGAAGGCGAACCGCTTGAGCCCGTGCACGCGGCGGCCCGGGCGGCGGTACCACAAGATCACCTGCAGTTCCTGCGGTCCTGTCCATTGTACCATGAGACGCCCGATTTGGTGTTTGTCCATGCCGGCATCAGGCCCGGCGTGACGCTCGCGGCGCAGGACGAAGACGATTTGGTCTGGATCAGAGACGGTTTTCTGGACTACAGCGGCTCTTTCGAGAAACTGGTAGTGCATGGGCACACAGCGCTTGATCATCCCGAACATGCAGGCAACCGGGTCAATCTGGATGGTGGCGCGGGGTACTTTCGCCCCTTGAACGCAGCAGTGTTCGAAGGCACCGACTGTTGGCTCTTGACCAACGCAGGGCGCGTCCCTTTGGTGCCTTAAGTCCAGTCCAGAACGACCTTTCCGGACCTGCCGGATTTCATTTCGGCAAATCCCTCTGCATACCGGTCAACCGGGAACTGATGTGTGATGACGCGGCTGACGTCCAACCCGTTCTGCAGCATCGCGATCATCTTGTACCACGTCTCAAAGATCTCGCGGCCGTATACGCCCTTGATGGTGATGGCTTTGAAAACGATCCGGCTCCAGTCCACGGGCGATTTGCCGGGAGGAATGCCCAGCATTGCGATCCGCCCTCCCATTGTCATGGCCTCAACCATTTGATCCAGAGCCTGCTGGTTGCCAGACATCTCAAGACCGATGTCGAACCCCTGCTTCATCCCGAGATCAGAAACGATTTTCCCCAAGTCTTCCTGCGCCACATTCACAGCAACAACGTCGGTGACCTGTTGGGCAAGCGCTAGGCGGTCCGGGTTAACATCAGTTATCACCACATGTCGGGCCCCGACGTGACGTGCCACAGCCGCCGCCATAATCCCGATTGGACCGGCACCCGTTATCAAAACATCCTCACCGATCAGATCAAAACTCAGCGCTGTGTGTACGGCATTTCCCAGAGGATCAAGAATTGCGCCGATTTCGTCAGGGATGTCATCTGGCAAAGGAACCACATTAAAGGCGGGCAGCCTCAGATACTGCGCGAAGGCCCCCTGTTCATTAACGCCGATCCCCCGTGTGGCGGGATCAAGGTGGAACTTTCCCGCGCGGCTTTGTCGAGATGTTTTGCCAATCAAATGACCCTCACCCGAACACCGCTGTCCAATCTCAAGATCAGTGACGTTCCGCCCGAGTTCTACAATTTCTCCGGCAAATTCATGCCCGGTTATCATGGGAACAGGTACGGTGGCAGCCGCCCAGTCGTCCCAGTTCCAGATATGAATGTCGGTGCCGCAAATGCCGGTTTTGTTGATCTTGATAAGCACATCATCCGGCCCGACCTCGGGCACGGGCGCATCCACCATCCACAGACCTTCGCGAGGATGCAGCTTGGACAAGGCTTTCATCTGGTTCGTCATCTTAATACCCCAACGGCTTTGCCGGAAATCTCGAAAGCTTCAAGCGCGTGATCCAGGTCTTCTCGGCTGAGCGCCGCGCTCATCTGTGTTCGGATGCGTGCCGCACCGCGAGGCACGACAGGGTAGAAAAAGCCGGACACAAATACACCAGCGTCAAACAGACGGGCCGCCATATCCTGCGCCAACTGCGCCTCGCCCAACATGACGGGCACGATGGGATGAGACCCCGGTAACAGCTCGAACCCCAGATCCTCGAGCCCCGCACGCCAATAGGCAGTGTTGTCGAACAAGCGGGTGCGAAGCCCGTCGCCTGCCTCGACAAGGTCCAGCGCCTTGAGTCCCGCCGCGACAATGGACGGTGGCAGGGAATTGGAAAAAAGATAGGGCCGTGCGCGTTGCCGCAGCAAATCGATAACCGGTTGCGGTCCGGCAATATAACCACCGATCGCGCCGCCAAGCGCCTTTCCCAAGGTGCCTGTCAGAATATCCACATCAACGCCCGCGTGGGCCGGCGTGCCGCGTCCCTGCGGCCCCATAAACCCCGTCGCGTGACAGTCATCGACCATCACCATGGCGTCATATTTTTCGGCGAGTGCCTTGATCTCGGGCAAGTTGGCCAGATAGCCGTCCATGCTGAAGACGCCGTCTGTCGCTATCATAATGAACCGCGCACCTTCGTCGCGGGCCAGTTTGAGTTGTCCTTCAAGGTCTTCCATATCGGAATTGGCGTAGCGGTATCTTTTTGCTTTGCACAAGCGGATGCCATCAATGATCGACGCGTGGTTCAAAGCGTCTGAAATCACGGCGTCTTCCGCCCCCAAAAGCGGCTCAAACAGACCGCCATTTGCGTCAAAGCAGGCTGCAAAAAGGATCGAATCGTCTTTGCCAAGGAAATCTGCAATCCGCTGTTCAAGCTGGCGGTGCAGGTCTTGCGTACCGCAGATGAAACGTACCGACGCCATGCCAAAGCCACGGGGTTCCATGACGTCACAGGCAGCCGCAATCAGATCGGGATGATTGGCAAGTCCAAGATAGTTGTTGGCGCACAGGTTGATAACACTTCGGGCACCGACGGCGATATTACCCGCTTGTGGCGATGTGATGGCGCGTTCCTGCTTCATCATACCGTCGGCCGCGATCTGATTGAGGGTTGCGGCGATATGATCGAGGTACGCTTGGGTCATCGCAAAGGTCTCCTTTGCGAGCTGTTCTATCATATCGGATATAATTCCGGAATAGCAGATTTATTATATGATGGATTTTTTCTGTTATATCGGAATTCAGGCGTTTTGAACCACGAGGAACGCCCGCGCGACGCCAATCGCAGAAATGCAGTGTGGCACGTCGGCATGATAGCGTGCTGTGTCTCCGGCTTGCAGGCGGCGTGTGCTTTCGCCGCTGCGCACGTCAAGCACGCCTTCAATAACGGTCAGGTGTTCGCGCGCACCGCGTGTGTGCGGTTGGCTGTCGAGGCTGCCATCAAGTGCAAAGATCAGCTCGTACACCTCATGTTTGCCTGCTTCTTCAGGCGGTGACAGGATACGAATCCTGACATTTTTCCCAAGATTATCAATGGTTGGCACTTCTTCTGAGCGCAGGGTTTCAATCTGTGAAGCCGTGGCTGCTGTGTCGAGAAGACCCGCGAAATCGACCTGCAGAGCGCGGGTCAGGTTCCACAGGGTAGAGATCGTGGGACTGCTTTCGCCCCGTTCAATCTGGCTGACCATGGAACGCGATACACCCGAGAGTTTTGCCACCGCGTCCAGTGACAGCCCCTGTGCGCGCCGCGCTTCTTTCAGGCGCAGCGGCAGTTGTCCCAGTATTGTATCTGCATCTTCCGTCATATCGGATTAATCGGCGGTATAAGAGAGGCTGTCAACCGGGCAGGCCTGTGACGGCAGGTCGCTGCGACAAGGCCGACAGCGCCACGCATAGTACCCACAGCCATTTTGTGGAGGAAACCATGACCCAGGATATCGTAATTCTAGACGGCGCGCGCACTGCGATCGGTACATTTGGTGGGGCTCTTGCCGCGACACCGCCCATCGATCTTGCGGCAACGGCAAGCAAGGCGGCATTGGAGCGCGCCGGTGTGGAGGGTGGTCAAATCGGGCACGTAACCTTCGGACATGTGATCAATACCGAACCGCGTGACATGTATCTGAGTCGTGTGGCGGCAATGGATGCCGGGGTGCCGGACAGCGTGCCCGCGATGAATGTAAATCGGCTTTGCGGGTCCGGCGCGCAGGCAATTGTGTCTGTCATTCAGTCTCTGATGCTGGGCGATGCAGCCTTTGGCCTTGCCGGTGGGGCCGAGAATATGTCCCGGTCGCCCTTTATTGTTCCGCAGCAACGATGGGGTGCAAAGATGGGTGATATCAAAACGCTTGATATGATGTTGGGGGCGCTCAACTGCCCGTTCGGGACCGGGCATATGGGCGTAACTGCCGAGAACGTGGCTTCCGAGCACAACATCACCAGAGAAGCACAGGACGCATTTGCCCTGCAAAGCCAGCAACGCGCCGCCGCGGCGATTGAAGCGGGAGTTTTCAGCTCTCAGATCACACCTGTCGAGGTTCGTGTGAAGCGCGATATGGTGAATTTCGAAGTGGACGAGCACCCGAAAGCCACGACGCTGGATGCGCTTGCCGGGTTGAGGGCGGTCTTTCAAAAGGACGGGTCGGTGACTGCCGGAAACGCCAGTGGTATCAATGACGGTGCCGCGGCGATCGTGCTGGCAACGGCGGATGCGGCGGAGAAGGCCGGTCTAAAACCCAAGGCGCGTGTATTGGGCTATGCCCATGCAGGCGTCCGGCCGGAAGTGATGGGGATCGGGCCTGTGCCCGCCGTGCGCAGCCTGTTGGACCGCACTGGTCTGTCTGCGGAGGACTTTGACGTTGTGGAAAGCAACGAAGCCTTTGCCGCACAGGCGCTTGCTGTGACGCAGGAACTGGGACTGGATCCTGCGAAGGTTAATCCGAACGGGGGTGCAATTGCTCTGGGCCATCCGGTGGGTGCGACGGGCGCCATCATCACGCTGAAGGCGCTTTATGAATTGGAGCGGACCGGTGGCCGTCGCGGCCTGATCACCATGTGTATCGGCGGTGGGCAGGGCATTGCGCTGGCGATTGAGCGGTTGTGACAAGCCGTCGTGCCGGGGGTTTTCCACCCCCGGACCCCCGGAGGATATTTTGAGACCAAAGAAGATTATGGTCCGCTAGAAGACGATCATATCGAGGGCTGCAAGGGTCAGTGCACCCGATATACCGATGGCGAGCCCGAGGATAACGGCCCCCAGCACCCATTTTCCCAAGCCGCTTTGCTTACGCGGGGCTGTCGGATTTGACTGGCGGATCAGCGCGTTTTCCACCAGCACCGGCAAGCGGGGACCGAAGCGTGCCATGACACGGGCTGTTTTGGCCAGATCATTGAGCGTGGCCTTTGGCCCGATGGATTTGGAGATGTAATCGGTCACGATGGGACTTGCGACTTCCCAGATGTTGATTTGCGAGTTCAGCGAGCGCGCTACCCCTTCGACAACGACCATCGTGCGTTGCAGCAGGATGAGTTCGGTTCGGGTCTCCATGCCAAAGCGTTCTGTGACTTCAAACAAGTAGGCCAGCAAGCGGCCCATCGAGATTTTGGTGGCATCCATGCCGAAGATCGGTTCGCCAACAGCACGAAGGGCGCGGGCAAATTCGTCCACGTCTTTATCGGCCGGCACGTACCCTGCTTCGAAGTGCACCTCGGCCACGCGCTTGTAGTCTTTTCGGATGAAGCCAAAGAGGATTTCCGCATAAACGCGACGCGTATATTCGTCGATGTGGCCCATGATGCCGAAGTCATAGGCCACGATATCGCCGTTGGGCGCGACCTTGAGGTTGCCCTGATGCATGTCGCCATGGAAGTAACCGTCGCGCAGGGCATGGTTCAGAAACAGTTGCAGAACACGGTTGCCGAGGTCCACGCGGTCGTGACCGGCGGCATCGAGGGCGGCGTTGTCGCCCAGAGGGACCCCTTCGGCCCAGCCCAGCGTCATCACGCGGCGCGCGGACAGGTCCCATTTGATTTCGGGCAGGTCAAAACCCTTGTCATTCTTCGTGTTTGCCTCGAATTCGGAAGCAGCGGAGGATTCCAGGCGCAAGTCAAGTTCGCCCTGCACAACACCGTCGAAATGTTCGATGACGTCCATTGGGCGCAAACGGCGGGCGCCGGGTGCGAAAAGGTCAACCATACGCGCTGCGAGGTAGAAGGCATCGACATCTTTGTTAAAGGCCCGTTCGATGCCCGGGCGCAGTACTTTGACCGCAACGTATTCACCCGTCGCGGAGAGTTTCGCCTTGTGCACCTGCGCAATCGAGGCAGCAGCCACCGGTTCGCTGAATTCCGAGAACACTTCGTCTACCGAAACGCCGAGTTCTTTTTGCACTTCCAGTTTTGCCTCTTCGACGGAAAACGGCGGCAGCTTGTCTTGCAGGACACGCAGCTGCACGGCGAGTTCGTCACCCACCACATCGGGACGGGTCGACAGGATCTGGCCGAACTTGATGTAGGCAGGACCCAGTGCCGTGAGGGCCCGGGTCGCGGGGGGCATGCCCGGGTCGCCCTTGTAGCCCAGAAACTGAAACGGCAGGCCCAGAGCGCGCGCCACAAGGCGCAGGGCGGGGGGCGCTTCGAAGGCGTCGAGCACCACTTTCATGGCGCCTGTACGCTCGAGCGTCGCACCGGTACGGATTAGTCGCCAGATGTTGTGCGGACCGCGCATCTAGATTTTCCAGCCAGAGTGCAGGCAGGCGATGCCCATACTGAGGTTGCGGTACTTGGCATTTTCAAACCCAGCCGCGCGGACCATGTTCAGAAAGGTTTCCTGGTCAGGGAAGTTGCGGATGGATTCCACCAGATACTGGTAACTGTCGCGATCACCGGCGATGGCTTGCCCCATGCGCGGGATGACGTTGAAGCTGTAAAGGTCATAGGCCTTCTGCATTGCGGGATTGGGCAACTGGCTAAACTCCAGCACCATCAGCCTGCCGCCGGGCCGCAGCACGCGAAACGCTTCGTTCAGGGCCTCTTGCGGGCGGGTCACATTCCGGATGCCGAAAGAGATCGTGTAGACGTCAAAGGTGTTATCGGCAAAGGGCAGGTTCATCGCGTCGCCGGTCACCCAGTCAAGCTGGTCTGCCATGGCTTCTGCTTCCGCGCGTTTGCGCCCTTCGATCAGCATTGATTCTGTCAGGTCAAGCACAGTGGCATGCCCGAAGCCTGCACGTTTGAGGAACCGAAAGGAGATATCGCCCGTACCGCCCGCCACATCGAGCAGTTTTTGACCCTGCCGCGGTGCCAGCCAGTCCATCATCGCATCCTTCCAGAGGCGATGGATGCCAACGGACATGACGTCGTTCATGATGTCGTACTTGCTGGCGACGGATGAAAAGACACCCTGCACGCGGCCGGCTTTTTCGCCTTCGGGCACGGTCTCAAATCCGAAATGTGTGGTTTTATTGCTGTCGTCGCTCATGAGCTCTTGTGGTCCTCGCCGTTCGGTCCTTGTTATAGAGCGCAGGGACCTGGGTACAATGCGGTCCTTTGGTCACAGGTCAGGACAAAAAGCAAATGCAAGACACCACACAGCCGGCATTTCGCGAAACCGGGTTCAGCGGATGGGCCAAGTGGCTGCGTTTGTGTTTCTCGGCGTGTTTTCTTACCTTTTGCCTTGTACTGTTGCTGCACCCTGATGCCACGGTTCGCAACAGCGGTCTGGGGCTGGGACTGACGCTCGCGTTGTGTCTGACCGGTCTATATGACGTGGTTTGGGTGTTTCGGCAGCGGCTTTGTTGGAACACCAGTGCGATATATGACCGTGGCGTTTTCTGGCGCGGCAAAAGCCTGTCGTGGACGACCCTGAGCGCGATCAATAACAGTATGCAGCGGCGCGCGACCTTTCTGGAGTTTGGAAAGTTGCGTCGCGTGAAGGTCTATTGGGGGTACGACGCCCATCGCGAAATCGTGGAACTTGCGGAAAGAAAGCTTAAGGAAAATGCCTGAACTCCCCGAAGTAGAGACTGTACGACGTGGTTTGACACCGGCGATGCAAGGCACGGTCATAACGCAGGCCGACGTGAACCGTCCCGACCTGCGCTGGCCCTTCCCTGAGCGTATGGCTGACCGGCTGACCGGCAAACGGGTCATGCAGCTTAGGCGGCGGTCCAAGTACATTCTTGCCGATCTGGACAGTGGCGAAACGTTGCTGATCCATCTGGGCATGTCGGGGCGTATGCTGGTTTCAGGCGATCCGCTGGGGCAGTTTGTGCATGCGCACCCTGCCCCCGAAAAACACGACCACGTGGTGCTGCACATGGCCAACGGCGCACGTATCACCTTCAATGACCCGCGCCGCTTTGGGGCCATGGACCTTTTGGAGACGGACAAGGCCGAAACCCACAAGCTGCTGGCCGTGCTCGGGCCGGAACCATTGGGAAATGATTTCCATGAGGAGCACCTGATTCAGGCCTTCAAAAACAAGAACTCTCCGGTCAAATCCGTGTTGCTGGACCAGCGGATTGTATCCGGTCTGGGCAATATCTACGTCTGCGAGGCGCTTTTTCGCGCAAAAATTCATCCGGCACGCAAGGCTGGCAGGATTGGAAAAAACCGTGTCAAATCGTTGGTTCCGATCATCCGCGACGTGCTTGGCGAGGCAATCGAAGCAGGGGGATCGTCATTGCGTGATTTCCGGCAAGCCGATGGAGAGCTTGGATATTTTCAGCATTGTTTCGACGCCTACGGGCGCGAAGGCGCGCAGTGCCGCGCGACAGACTGCCGTGGCGTCATCTCGAGGATTGTCCAATCCGGCAGGTCGTCTTTCTATTGTCCGCAGTGTCAAAGATAGCTTGAACAGCCGCGATTGAGTGGTATTCACTGCCAACTCAGGTCAACAACGAAGAGCTTTTTCATGGCTTATGAGACGATCATCGTGGATGTGGAAGACCATGTCGCACAGATCACACTGAACCGTCCTGACGCGCTGAATGCGCTGAACGGCGAATTGATGGGCGAGTTGGCGGACGCACTGACCGCCGCGCAGAACAACGACAAGGTGCGCTGCATCATCATTACAGGGTCGGAAAAAGCCTTTGCTGCCGGTGCCGACATTGCGATGATGAAAGACCAGAGCTTTGTGGATGTTTTCGCCGGTGATCTTTTCACGGCGGAAACAGAACAGATCCTGCGCGTGCGCAAGCCGATTATTGCGGCGGTGTCGGGGTATGCGCTGGGTGGCGGATGCGAGCTGGCGATGATGTGCGATTTCATCATCTGTTCGGATACGGCAAAGTTTGGCCAGCCAGAGATTAATCTGGGCGTTGTTGCAGGGCTTGGCGGGACACAACGCCTGACACGCCTCGTGGGCAAATCCAAGGCGATGGACATGAATTTGACCGGACGGTTCATGGACGCGGAAGAGGCCGAACGCTCCGGTCTGGTCAGCCGCGTGGTGCCTTGCAAAAAGCTCCTTGAAGAGGCACATGGCGCAGCGCAGAAGATCGCTGAAAAGTCGATGATCTCGGTTATGGTTGTGAAAGAAGCTGTCAACCGCGCGTACGAGACGACACTGCGCGAGGGGCTTCTTTTCGAGCGGCGCATGTTCCATTCGCTGTTCGCGACCGAGGACCAGTCCGAAGGCATGTCAGCCTTTGTCGAAAAGCGCGAGGCGCAGTTCCGGGATCGGTAAACATACGCTGTTGTGGGGAAGTACGATGCGCAGAATTACCACATCAATGCTGCTTATGGCGGCACTGGGCATAGCGACACAGGTGTCCGCGGAAAACCTTGCAGGCAGCGAATGGCAACCATCGTGGATCGACGGGGCGGCTTACACACCCATTCAGGAAACATTCCTGCGCTTTGAAGCAGAAGGGCGGTATTTCGGGAACGGCGGCTGCAACAGTATTCGCGGTGCGTTTGTCACAAATGATACGGCCATTCTCTTGGGGCCAGCCGCCGCGACGATGATGGCTTGCCCCAAGGAGATTGCCGCGCAGGAGTTCGCCTTTATCAACGCTTTGATGTCGACGCGGATGTTTCTGCGTGACGGCACCGATTTGACGTTCAAGAACAGCGACGGCGACACTGTCCTGATGCTGACCCAGCGCGACGCGGATTGACACGAAACGCCAGTCCACGACAGGCTTGGCTGCCCGAGACATCACGGAGTAAATTCTATCGCGCTTTTACCGGCTTTTTGAGTTTGCAATTGCATATGCTTTGACCTATATGCCGCGTCAGACATGCGCGTGCAGCCCGCTCAGGCTTGAATGACCACTTGGCAATTTGTGCCTGATTGGGTTTGCTTTGCGCTTTTGAATTGAGACAACAGACCCGAGAAAAGGTTTTTCACGCATGGCAAATTCGCCCCAAGCTAAAAAGCGCGCCCGTCAGAACGCCGCACGCTACGAAGTCAACAAAGCGCGTCGTTCGCGCATCCGTACATTCCTGCGCCGCGTCGAAGAAGCGATCGCATCCGGCGACAAAGAAGCGGCGTCAGCTGCGCTGCGCGAGGCACAGCCTGAACTGATGCGCGGTGTGACAAAAGGCGTCTTCCACAAGAATACAGCGGCGCGCAAAATGTCCCGACTTTCATCGCGCGTGAAGGCGCTGGGATAAGCATAGTTGAATATCGTTTGAGAAAGCGCCGCGAAAGTGGCGCTTTTTTTATGCCTTTTTGAGACTCCCAACGCCTTCAAGAGATTCTTTTTCAAAATACCCAGAGTCAAGAATGAAGATAGGTTGCGAGGCCGCGCGCGAAGTTGCTACCAAGGCTGTGCGATTCATTTCGCATGGGGGGACAGGTCCTGAACTCTGACCGGTTTGCAACGGTCGCAAAGAGTAGGGAACTGGGTAGGGTGCCATCACCATACCGTCAGTCTGCAAGCGATGCTCCGGCACCGATTTGCCCTGTCGTTATACGAGTACGTTTGGGGTGACCCGATCTGATCAATTATAATGCCATTCTTGTATGGCGCGTAAATGTTGATTGGGGGCTCTTTCGTGAATTTGTCCGGCGGACGATTCCTTTTCCTTTCGGGAAGGGACACGGTGACGTTTGCCTGACGCAAATTGGGGGTGTCGGCGATCCAAATATGGCGCTGGCGTATTGTTGGAATACGAGAGGAACGCAGGTCAAAAATGACAAAGGAAAAATGGGGACAATTGAGGCAGCGTTTGTTGAATACAGTTGGGCAGAACAACTACAAACATTGGATCGAACCAATTGAGTTCAGCAGTTCGGAAGACGGTGTCGCGACCTTTGACGTGCCGACCAGCTTTCTGGGTAATTACGTCAGCCAGAACTTTGCCGACCTTATATTGCACGAGGTCAGGGCCGAAGACCCGTCTGTAAGACGTCTTCGCTTTGCCGTACCTGCGCATGTCAACGGTGGCATGAAACCTGCAGAACTGAATGGGCACGCAGTACCGCAGCCTGCACCCAGAGTTGCGCGCAACAGCCTGTCGACCGCGCCGCTTGACGCGCGCTTTACCTTTGACAACTTTATCGTGGGAAAGCCGAACGAGCTGGCGCATGCGGCAGCCAAGCGCGTGGCAGAGGGCGGACCGGTGACCTTCAACCCGCTGTTTCTGTACGGCGGCGTCGGCTTGGGTAAGACGCACCTGATGCACGCTATCGCGCATGAACTTGGTGTCAGACGGCCTGATCTGAATGTCCTGTATCTGTCTGCAGAGCAGTTCATGTACCGTTTTGTGCAGGCGCTACGCGACCGCAAGATGATGGACTTCAAAGAAATTTTCCGCTCTGTCGACGTTCTCATGGTAGATGATGTGCAGTTCATCGCCGGCAAGGACAGCACGCAAGAAGAATTCTTTCATACCTTCAACGCGCTGGTCGACCAGAACAAACAGATCATTATTTCAGGTGACCGCGCGCCCGGCGAGATCAAGGACATGGAAGAACGCGTCAAGTCACGCCTGCAATGCGGCCTAGTCGTTGACCTGCATCCGACCGACTACGAACTGCGCCTTGGCATCTTGCAAAGCAAGGTCGAGCAACAGCGTCAGAACTACCCCGGTCTGGTCATTCAAGACGGCGTGCTGGAGTTCCTGTCACATCGTATTTCGACCAACGTGCGTGTGCTGGAAGGCGCTTTGACCAGACTTTGCGCCTTTGCGTCTCTGGTTGGGCGTGACATCAGCATGGAACTGACACAAGACTGTCTGTCAGACGTGCTGCGGGCGTCGGAACGGAAAATCACAGTCGAAGAAATCCAGCGAAAAGTGTCGGACCACTATAACATCCGCCTGTCAGACATGATCGGGCCCAAGCGGTTGCGCTCTTATGCCCGTCCTCGTCAGGTGGCTATGTATCTGTGCAAAAAGATGACCAGCAGATCCCTGCCCGAGATTGGACGCCGTTTTGGCGGCCGCGATCACACGACTGTTATGCACGGCGTGAAACGCATCGAAGAGCTCAAGGTACAGGATGGCCAGATTGCAGAGGATCTTGAGTTGTTGCGCCGCGCACTGGAAGAGTAACGAAAACAGGGTCTGCGCCGCTGGAATGGCGCTGCAGACCTTGACGCCCACCTCTTAACCTACGACAAATCCATTAAATGCTTGTGAAGTCCGTCAAAGAGGGTAATTTGCCCGTCCCGACGGTGGATTAGGAAGTGGCACAATGAAGATCAGCATCGAACGCGCATCCCTGCTCAAGGCCGTGTCTCAGGCACAATCGGTCGTGGAGCGCCGCAACACAATTCCAATTCTGGCGAATGTGCTGATCGAAGCGGACGGCAGCGATGTCACGTTCCGTGCGACGGATCTGGATATTGAAGTCGTCGACAAGGCGCCCGCGCAGGTGGAGCGTGCCGGCGCCACAACGGTCGCTGCGACGACACTGCACGAAATTGTACGCAAACTGCCCGATGGTGCGCTTGTCACGCTGACCGCAGATCCGGCAACCGCCCGCTTGACGGTAGAAGCCGGCCGATCGAATTTTTCCCTCGCCACTTTGCCCAAAGAAGATTTTCCGGTGATGGCTTCTTCGGAGTACCAGTCGAATTTTTCGGCGCCCGCGCCTGTGCTGCGCCGGCTTTTCGACAAGTCCAAGTTCGCGATCTCAACGGAAGAGACCCGGTATTATCTGAACGGTGTCTACATGCATGTCGCCGACGCGGATGGTGGACGTGTATTGCGATGTGTCGCCACAGACGGGCACAGGCTCGCACGGATCGACGCGGATCTGCCCGAAGGGGCGGCCGACATGCCGGGCGTGATTGTGCCGCGAAAGACCGTTGGGGAGATGCGCAAACTTCTGGATGACGATGAGATGAAAATCGCGGTGTCGGTGTCAGAGACAAAAATCCGTTTTGCGACACCGGATATCACGCTGACATCCAAAGTCATTGACGGCACTTTCCCCGACTACACACGGGTGATCCCGCAGGGCAATACTCGCAAGCTGGAAGTGGATGCTGCGGACTTCGCGAAGGCGGTCGACCGCGTCGCCACGGTCAGTTCTGAGCGGTCACGCGCCGTAAAGCTGCAACTGGATGAAGACCGTCTGGTATTGTCTGTAAATGCTCCGGACAGCGGCGCCGCCGAAGAAGAGCTTGCAGTTGCCTATGGAGATGACCGTCTGGAGATTGGCTTCAACGCCAAGTACCTGCTGGAGATTGCCAGCCAGGTGGATCGTGAGAACGCTGTGTTTTTGTTCAACTCTTCCGGCGATCCGACCTTGATGCGTGAAGGCAACGACCAATCTGCGGTTTATGTCGTCATGCCGATGCGCGTTTAGATTTCCAGCCTCCGGCGGGGATATTTAAAGACCAAAGAAAGGGTGGCCTGTGGCACTGGCGGTGACGGCGCTCACGCTGTCTCATTACCGGTCGCATCGTGTCGTGCGGATTGCGCCTGAGGGCCGGCCTGTCGCGCTTTATGGTCCTAACGGCGCGGGCAAGACCAATATATTGGAAGCGGTGTCAATGTTGTCACCGGGGCGTGGATTGCGGCGCGCGAGCGCACAGGACATGACGCGTCGCCCCGAAGCTTTGGGCTGGAAGATTTCCGCGGTGGTGCAGGCGCCGGGGGTGGTGCATGAAATTGAGACCTGGTCGGAAGCAGGGGCAGCCCGACAGGTGCGGATTGACGGGAAAGCTGCCGCGCAGACCGCTTTGGGCTCTGTTGCACGGGTATTGTGGCTGATCCCGTCGATGGATCGGTTGTGGATCGAAGGCGCAGACGGCAGGCGGCGGTTTCTGGACAGGATGACCTTGAGTTTCGAGCCTGCGCATGCGGAAGCGACAGTGGCTTATGAAAAGGCCATGCGCGAACGCAACCGTTTGCTGAAAGACATGGTGCGCGAGCCCTCATGGTATCTCGCACTTGAAGCGCAGATGGCAGAGGCGGGGCTTGCGATCCATCGTCACCGACAGAGCGCTTTGGAGCAGTTACGCGCAGCACAGGAGAATGCGGCGACTGCCTTTCCGGCTGCCGCGTTGACGCTGATACATAGTGAAGCGGACATGCCCGACAGTGTTTCGGAACTGCGGGCGGCTTTCGCAGATTACCGCAGCCGGGACCTTGCCGCTGGACGCACATTGATCGGCCCGCATCGGGCTGATCTGATCGGCACTTATGCTGCCAAAGGTGTCGCTGCAAAGGAATGCTCGACCGGAGAGCAAAAAGCGTTGCTGGTGTCACTGATACTGGCAAATGCGCGGGCGCTGGCCGCTGAATGGGGTGCCGCCCCCTTGTTATTGCTGGATGAGGTGGCCGCGCATCTGGACGCGGAGAGACGCGCCGCGTTGTATGATGAAATTGTGGCATTGGGAGCGCAGGCATGGATGACAGGCACTGAGAAGGAGCTTTTTGCCGCATTGGGCGCGCGTGCAGACTACTTTGAAGTGACAGACAGCGATGGTGCGTCCGTCGTTCATCCGGGATGACCATATCCGGCGCAGATCTGCTGCTTTACTCAGTTGCTTTGGTCATCCTTTTTCTGACACCGGGCCCGGTCTGGCTTGCCTTGATGGCGCGCGCGCTGTCAGGGGGATTTCGGGCCGCCTGGCCTCTGGCTTTTGGTGTGGCGGTCGGGGACATCGTCTGGCCGCTTGTGGCCATTCTGGGTATTTCCTGGATCCTGTCGGTTTTCGACGTGTTCATGTCCGTGCTGCGCGGGATGGCCTGTGGTGTGTTTATTGCCATGGGCGTCTTGCTGATCCGCCATGCCAGACAGGCGGTCACGACGGACAGCCGCCTGACGCGACCTGGACTTTGGCCCGGATTTCTAGCCGGCCTGATTGCCATTCTGGGCAACCCCAAGGCGGTTTTGTTTTACATGGGCGTACTTCCGGGATTTTTTGATTTGCGCAGCATAACGGGTATGGATGTGGCCCTAATCATCGGCGCTTCGGTGGCTGTGCCGCTGATCGGGAACATCGCGCTAGCCGCCTGTGTGGGGCATATCAGAGGGTTTATCACGCGCCCTGAAACATTGCGCCGCATCAATATCGTTTCAGGTCTTCTGCTGATTCTTGTCGGTGTGGTAATACCTTTGGTTTGACACAAAATATTGTGTCCGCAGCGTGACAATCTGTCTGAAAAATCGTATAAATCAGCGAAAATAAGAAGGTATGACGACATGTCCGACACCGAGCAAGGCCCCGAAGACTACGGCGCTGATTCTATTAAAGTTCTCAAAGGGTTAGAGGCTGTCCGAAAACGGCCTGGTATGTACATCGGTGACACCGATGACGGATCTGGTCTGCACCATATGGTATATGAGGTGGTGGACAACGGAATTGACGAGGCTCTGGCCGGTCACGCAGACGCTGTGACGGTGACGATTCATGCCGACAGTTCGGTATCCGTCAGCGACAACGGGCGCGGCATCCCTGTCGGTATCCATGAAGAAGAGGGCGTATCAGCCGCAGAAGTCATCATGACACAACTGCATGCCGGCGGTAAGTTTGACAGCAACTCCTACAAGGTTTCCGGTGGTCTGCACGGCGTCGGTGTTTCGGTTGTCAACGCCTTGTCCGACTGGTTGGAGTTGCGGATCTGGCGCGAAGGCAAGGAACATGTCGCGCGCTTTGAGGGTGGGTTCACCACACAGCATCTGGAGGTTGTCGGCGATACCGATCAAACCGGGACCGAGGTGCGGTTCATGGCATCGACGGATACGTTCTCGGATGTGAACTATTCGTTTGAAACGCTGGAAAAGCGGCTGCGGGAACTGGCATTTCTCAACTCCGGCGTCCGGATCATCCTTGTGGATGAACGGCCAGCCGAACATCTGCGGTCCGAGCTTTACTACGAGGGTGGCGTGAAAGAATTCGTCAAATACCTCGACCGGTCGAAAACCGCGGTCATGCCCGAACCGATTTTCATCACCGGCGAAAAGGACGATATCGGCGTCGAAGTCGCGATGTGGTGGAATGACAGCTACCACGAGAATGTTCTGCCGTTTACGAACAACATCCCGCAGCGGGACGGTGGCACCCATATGGCAGGTTTCAGGGGCGCGTTGACACGAACCATTAACAATTATGCCCAGTCCTCGGGTATCGCGCGCAAGGAAAAGGTCAGCTTTACCGGCGATGACGCGCGCGAGGGGCTAACTTGTGTGCTTTCGGTGAAAGTTCCTGATCCAAAATTCTCATCCCAGACCAAAGACAAACTTGTGTCATCCGAGGTGCGCCCCGCTGTCGAGGGACTGATGAACGAAAAACTCGCTGAGTGGTTTGAAGAAAACCCTAACGAGGCGCGCATAGTCGTCAGCAAGATCATCGAAGCGGCGCATGCGCGCGAAGCGGCCCGCAAGGCACGTGATCTGACACGCCGCAAGACGGCCATGGATGTAAATTTCCTTGCCGGCAAACTCAAGGATTGTTCCGAGAAAGACCCCGCCAAGACAGAGGTGTTCCTGGTCGAGGGGGATAGTGCGGGTGGGTCTGCGCAAACCGGACGTGACCGGCAGACACAGGCGATACTGCCGCTCAAGGGTAAAATCCTGAATGTGGAGCGCGCCCGCTTTGACCGCATGTTGGGCTCTCAGGAGATCGGGAACCTCGTCATGGCGCTGGGTACAGGGATCGGGCGAGACGAATTTAATATCGAAAAGCTGAGATACCACAAAATCGTTATCATGACCGACGCGGACGTTGACGGGGCGCATATCAGAACGCTGCTTTTGACCTTCTTCTACCGCCAGATGCCTGAACTGATCGAGAAGGGGCATCTCTATATCGCGCAACCGCCGCTTTATAAGGTCAGCCGCGGCAAGTCCGAGGTCTACCTTAAGGATGAGGCCGCGATGGAAGACTATCTGATCGAACAAGGCATCGATGGAGCCATGCTGCGTCAGGGGAATGGAGAAGAGATCACAGGGGCTGATCTGGCGCGCGTAGTGGACCTGGCACGTCAGATGCGCAGGGTGCTTGAGGCATTCCCGACCCATTATCCGCGCCATATCCTTGAGCAAGCCGCCATCGCAGGTGCCTTTGCACCGGGTGCTGTGGATGCGGACCTGCAGGGCGTCGCGGACAAGGTTGCCGCACGTCTGAACCTCATCGCATTGGAGTACGAGCGCGGATGGCAGGGGCGCATCACCCAAGACCACGGCATCCGGCTTGCGCGTATTCTGCGCGGCGTGGAAGAGGTACGCACCCTGGACGGGCGTATCCTGCGTGGCGGGGAAGCAAACCGCAGCGGCACCTTTACCCAGCATCTGCAGGAGGTCTACAACCTGCCGGCAACGCTGGTTCGCAAAGACCGCACGCAACTTATCCATGGCCCGATGGATCTGCTGGATGCGATCCTGCAAGAGGGCGAAAAAGGCCTGTCGCTTCAGCGATACAAGGGTTTGGGGGAAATGAACCCCGATCAATTGTGGGAAACGACGCTGGATCCTGACGCGCGCACGCTGTTGCAGGTCAAGGTGGACGATATGGCCGAAGCCGATGATCTCTTTACCAAGCTGATGGGCGATGTGGTCGAGCCACGACGCGAATTTATCCAGCAAAACGCACTGAGCGTGGAGAACCTGGATTTCTGACCTTCCCTGCGTTGGCGCATGCTATAGCGGCAGGTTCGTCACAGAGCTCACGCGTCCAATTTTAGGATGAGACCAGGTTGCAGCCATGGTCGCTGTCGGCTTTTGGGAAGCATTGCTTGGGTCACCGGCGATCTGGATGATCCCTGTTTTTCCCGCCGGTCATGGTGCTTGGCGCATCCATGGGGATATTCGGGGGCCGTTTCATGCAGTCGAAACCAGCGTTTCCCGATAATGCGAAAAGCCAGATGCCCAGAATTTAAGGCCTTGTATCAGGGCTTGGGTCAGGTGTCAGATGTGTAGGCCGTTGCCAAAAACGCCGGTGGAGTACTTCAGAGATTTTGCAGTACTGTGCCCGCCGTCAGCTTGAATACACTTTAGCGCCGCCAGCGCTTGCTCAACCGTCTTTTTCCAGATGCCAGACCTGCTCGACCGGGTAGTGCTTGGCCCAATCTGCCGGCACTGCCCCGCGCGTGTCGTTTGCATGATCTGGAGCGTAGATCTCCTGATACTTTAGGACTTTGAAACCAATGTTCGCAAACAGCGCCATCCAGTCCGCAAGAGTCAGGTTGAAGCAAATGCCGCTGGGATCGATTGGCACTTCGGTCCAATCCGCACCCTGCAACCCACGGTAGGGTCTGTGCAACGTCCTGTCGCAAGGCGCCCCATCAAGCGGAGAGCAGATGATCGCCAATGGGTGATTTCCCAAAAAAACAAGCCGCCCTACCGGGCGCAGCACGCGCCATGCTTCGCGCAGCCATATGTCAGGCGGACACCATATCGCGGCCCCGTATTCAGAAATCGCGAAATCGAAGGCGCTGTCCGGCAGGCCCGTGTCTTCTGCGTTGCCTTCGATAAAGGTAATATCGGCCTGATGCGCCGCTGCCAACTTCCGTGCAGTGGCCAATTGAGCAGGTGAAACATCAATCGCAGTGACACGTGCGCCACGTCGTGCCATCCAGCCCGATACATAAGCCGTGCCGCATCCCAGCTCGACGGCATCCATGTTGTGCATCTGCGACGGAAGGAGGCACAGTTTTTCTTCGGGCTCGCCCCAATTGCCCCACTCGGGGGGGTCAGCACGCCACAAACGCTCGCCTGCAGCAACCCAGTTGGGGGCATCGGCGTTCCAAACATCCCGGTTGATGGAAACATGATCTTTTTTCATATGCGCCCTCCGGTTTATCCTCGTGTATGTGAATTAACACACCCGATTGGCAAATTCTGCCGAAGCTTTACTTCAACAAGTGTACGACGTAATTCTCGTTAAAGTGTAGAGCTGCACCGGGAGCGCGCACTGCCATTGGTAAAGTTGCACAAGTTACAAAGCCGCAAACATGCTCGTTACCCGGCGACCTAAATTGAAACAAACATCACCTGTAAGCCATTGGATCAAGCGCTTGTATAAAGGAAACGACATAACACCGAACCCGTTTAAAGGCCGGAAAACCGGGCTGCTGAATGCCGCATCTTTTGCTCTGGCAACCACAGTTGCTACCCAAGCGGCGGCCCAAGATACGTGGGAGTACACGGGCTACTTTTATCTTTGGGGTGCGGGCATTGGTGGAGAGACAGTCACGGGTCAGAATGTCGACGTCAGCTTTAGTGATCTTGTGGACAACCTCGATTTTGGCATCATGGGCGCGCTCGAAGCCAAAAACGGACCTTGGGCTGTGTTCGGCGATGCGATCTACCTCAATATTTCCGACGATGAGGACGCAGCCGTTGGCCCGGGCATTCCTGTATCCGTCGATGCCGAAGTCGAAGGATTGGTTTTCACTGCTGCTGCCGGCTACGACGTTGTCAGTGACAGCCAGATCCGTCTGAATGCCTTTGGCGGGATGCGCTTTCTGGATATGGAAACGACGGTCAATGTTGAAACTGGCATGGGGTCGCGGCGTTTGAAAGACACGATCAGCAACTGGGATGCGATCGTCGGCCTGCGCGGCAACTATGCTCTGAATAGCGACTGGGCCCTCTCTTACTACGCAGACGTCGGTGCCGGCGAAAGTGACCTTACGTGGCAAGTCGCCGCAGGTGTTGAATACAACATCAACAATTGGGCTTTGACCGTTGGCTACCGCCACGCCGAATGGGAAATCGATAACTCGGCGACCTTGAGCGATCTGGAGTTTTCAGGTCCTTACTTGGGGGCAAAGTACAAGTTCTGACCAGCTCTGCGCGGTTTTCTCCAAGAAAAGTTTCCCGCGCAAAAGTCTGATGGGGCGTCTTTGTTGATCGCGTCGTGCCTACGGCATAGCCAGACCGCTCCGATCAAAACGAAAGACAGAGATGCACAAGCTGTGATTTCCATGCCCGGGCGCATAGGTCGTGCCAGACCGGTATAGTGTGCAGAAGGGCATAAGTTTCAGATGACACGGCGCATGCCGTGCCGATTTCAACGAGGTGCTTACCTTGTTGCGGATCATCACACACGAAACTGAACTCCAACAGATGGCGGTTCTTTTTGTTGGCGGGATCTGTTGGCTTGAATCTCGATTCATCCGCTACCGGTTGTCAGAAGATTACCCCGTCGACTTCTCTGTTGACGCGACCATCAACAGCGACAGCGACAGCGACAGACTGTTCTACCTGTATGTCAGCCAATCATTCTAATGTTGCGCACGGCGGTAAATACATCGAACATCGCAACTCGGAACATAAACAGCAGACAGACGGCAATCGCGTTGGCTGCGACTGAACGAGCACCGCGATATGCCCTGACGGGTCCAACAGACTGACGGAGACAGAAAATGCGTTACCCCTTTATCATACTTGCCGGACTGGGCTTGGCAGGCTGTGATACCCAGCAATCCAGCGAAGACACGTTGTTGCAGCACGGGTATTCGCAAAACTACGTTGCCGGCTACCACGATGGATGCCCCAGCGGAAAACGCGCCGGTGGCGACAGTTTTTCAACACCCGCACGCAATGATACGGCCTATGCGGCTGGCGGCGACTACAAGACCGGCTGGGATTTCGGGTACCTGTCCTGCCGCGAAACCGAGATTCAGAACGAACGAACCGCCGCTATCGTGGGCGCCGCGATCGCAGGGGGCATTGGCAACACCTCCGGGTCCGACGGCGTCAATGTCAAAGAAGTCATGAAAGGCGTTGATACGTCGGGGCTGCAGGGCGTTGATTTGAGTACGTTGCAATAACAACTGCTGACAGAACCCTCTGACCCAGCATTTCCGTGGCCGGACGCCGCAAACGCAGTAGCAGTGCTGCGACCGCTACAGGCTCATCCTGCCCGAAAACAGATGCGAATGCAGGCAATTTTAAGGACTTGATCCGCGATCATTCCGCTGCGGTTTTTACCTCGCTGCAGCCACAGCCATAGTGTTTGTCGCGCGGTGTCTTGCCGATCCCAGGATTGAATGTGTTGGTCGGGTCAAGAGATTTGTAATGGTCCACCAGCACGGGCTTTGCCTTGTACAGATGGCCGACGTTATGTTCGGCAGGATATTCCGCGCCGCGTTCATCCAACAGGGCCAGCATCTTTTCCTTGATGGCCTTGGCATCAACGCCTTTGCGCAGGATATAATCCTGATGGAACACATGGCACAGAAAATGCCCGTAATAGAGCCTTGCAACCAGATCTTTTTCGATCTCGGCGGGTAGTTTTTCGACCCAGTTGCGGTCATTGCGTTTCAGCGCAATGTCCAGCGCCAGCACATCCTCAACGGTATCTGGATTCACGGCATGCATGCGCACGGCAGCCCCCGCCGCAGCGAAACGGTGCAGCATGGCCTTTTTCGTTTCATTGGCATCACACAAAAACCACCCGCCCGGACCCACTGTACCGTCAAGGATCGCCTCTGTTTGCGTCGCAGTGCTGCCGGATACCTTGAGGATGAGGTGATGCTCGAAAGATTTACGGTAGGCCATCAAACATTTTGGCAAAGCTTCGGGAACACAGCGCGAGAAAAGCTGCATCACCCGGTCCACCAGGTTCTTCGGCAGCAGTGGTAGTTTGTTCAGGCGCGCGTCCATGGCCCCCTTGAGCGCGAAAAACAGAGGTAAACGGTCTGTTCCGAACCAGTTGATCATCAACAGGGTATCTTTTCCGTAGGTTCGCGCGATATCGAAACATTCCCTGTGCAGATACTCCCCGCTTACGGGCAGTTCGGGCAATTCCGTCAGCAGGCGGCGGCGTAGCTCTGTCAGATGTTCCGCGTCATTGGTTCCGATGTAGTAAACCTTTTCCCCTTCTTCGATGGGAAAACTGTCCAGCCGCACGGCGAACACCGCAAGCTTGCCCGCGCAGCCGGAAGCTTCGTAGAGACCAGCCGGGTCCGCATTGTAACGCGCAGGGCTATCTGCGTCGACATCGCGAACCTTTTCCGCATACCCCTCGGCGCTGGCACGTGCACCGCCATGGTGAACGCTCTGGGGGTCAATTTCGCCGCGATCAAGGCGCGCCAGTATTTCTTCAGGCTCAACGCCCAGATCGATACCGAGGTGATTTACAAGTTCAAGCCTGCCGTCCGCCCCGACCTGAGCAAAGAGCGACAATTCGGTGTAAGCGGGCCCGCGGCGCACAAGCGACCCGCCGGAGTTATTGCAAACACCGCCAAGCACAGACGCGCCGATGCACGAAGATCCGATCACCGAATGTGGTTGGCGCCCATGGGGACGCAGCAGGTTCTCCAACTCAAACAGAGTACCACCCGGCAGCGACACAAACTGCCGACCTTCGTCAAGCAAATACAGCCCTTTCAGCTTTAACGTGGAAAGAATGACCACGTCACGATCATAGCTTCCCTTGGGGGTCGAGCCTTCGGTCAGACCGGTGTTGGCCGCCTGCAGGATCATGATCTTGTTCGCCGCCACACAAACCTTGAGCACTTGCCACATCTCGACCAGCGACGCCGGTGTCACGACCGCGATTGCGTCACCTTCACCAGAGCGGAACCCCTTGCGGTAGCGTTCGGTCTGACTGGGTGACGTCAGACAGTTCCTTGAGCCGACGATCCTTTTGAGCTTTTCCAACAGTGCTTCATTGGGCATCATGGCTCTCCTTTGCAGGCGGCGGATGGCAAATGCTCCAAAGGCTCCGCGCCTTGTTCGTTTCCGGCTATTGTAAACGCTCGAACAAACGTGCCTTTGAGATAGAACAAATAACCGCCACTTTCTGACTGGCGGATCGACCAATGATTTCATCCGTGCGTTCTGCGGCGAAGTTGCGATACGCTCAGGAAGAAAGCTTCACTAACAAATGCTTTTTCAAGTATTCTGGAAGTCAGAACCTTTTCAAAGCAGTCGATAGCCACAGGCCGCATGTGCCCACAACACCGCGTCTGCGTATCTGGTGGCGGCGCAGAAAGCGCAGCCGCTGCATCATGTCGCGGTTACCGAGGTCGGCCATTTCCCTCACAAGCTGGCGACTGTCAGGTGTCAGCAAAGCCTCGCATGCGATCAATGATGCGATGTTTCGGTCGTTCCAGTCCTTGTACACCCCCCGCAACATGCCCTTGATACGGTGTAGCATCGCCGCGACGCTGTCATTCGCCCCGATCATGTTGAGGTCGTGCTGGCGGTAGTAAATCGCCGGCTCGGGATCGTAGACGATTTCCCCGCCCGCACCGCTTATCAACTGGTAGAGCCACCAGTCATGCACCGGAATATCAAGGGTCCAAGGCTGCGCCGAGCGGATCAGCTCAAAGGCAGCACGGTTCAACACCATCGTATTTCCACCGGCGAAATTCTGGGCGATGGCGTGGCCGAAGCCCAGCGGCTGATCGTGCCGTACTGCAGGGCGCGGATTGGCAAGGTTCACATCACAGATCAGGCTACTGCACCCATAAAGTACTGGTTGGTGCGCTTTGGCATGCTGGTCGATCCTTGCAACGGCGCGCGCCAGCTTGTCGGGAAGCCAAACGTCATCCTGATCCGACAGAGCGATGTAATTGGCGTCTTCCGGCACATGGGCGAACAACTTGGTGAAGTTTGCCGAATACCCGCGGCACGGCCCCGGGTGTAGGGATAAATCGCATCGGTCCCATGTGGCCATAAATCGGGAAATCACGGCAGATGATCCATCGGTCGACGCATCGTCGCCAACCAACAGATGCGCAGGCTGTAGCGTTTGATCCCGCAGGCTTTTCAACTGATCAGGCAAGTAGCGCGCGCCGTTGTGCACAGCCATCACGACACAGATCAGCGGAGTGCACCCAGCCATAGGCTCACGTCCCCACGCTGCGCAGATGGTCGGCAATCGCCTCTTCCAGATCCTCGTAGAAGGTGATGCAGCCGTCTTTCAGAACCAATCCGCAGTCGCACAAATCGCGCACAGTCGGCATGGCATGCGACACCACAAATGCGCTTCGCGACTGCATCTTCTCTTTGAAAACACGGCTGCTTTTTTCGCGAAAGGCGGCATCCCCGACAGAGGTGACTTCGTCAACCAGATAGATATCAAAGTCGATCCCCATCGAGATGCCGAAAGCCAGCCGCGACCGCATTCCAGAGGAATAGTTGCGCAATGGAATATCCAGCTGGTGGCCCAGTTCCGAAAAATCTGCCACATAATCGATAAGCTCGTCTGTATCGATGCCGTAGACGCGCGCGATAAAGCGGGTGTTTTGCACACCGGTCAGATCCGGGTGGAAATTACCCGAAAACCCCACAGGCCATGAGATGGAACAGTCGTATAGAACACGGCCGCTGTCAGGCTCCATTGTACCTGCAATCATCCGCAACAGGGTCGATTTTCCAGCGCCGTTCTTACCCAGCAAGGCGACGCTGCGCTGCTGCGTCATCTCAAAATTGATATGATCGGCAACAACGGTCGTCCAACCATTCACAGTGAAACTCTTGCACAGGTTCTCAAGCTTGAGCACGGGTTTGCTACTTTCTGTCCCGCAGGCTGTAGAAACAAAGAACGAGGATGGCCCACCCCAGGATCAGGGAAAAACCTGTCAGCACCAAAAGCAGGGTGCGCTTTGGGTATTCCGCGCGTTGTGCGAGTGTCGGTTCCACATAGGCAGCAAGATACCGGCTTTGGCGCCGCGACTGGGCCAGCGCGGTGTTATAAGCGGCACGAGCCAGCAGGTAAGATTCCTCGGCAAAGTTCAAATCGATGGCTAACGCTTCATAGTCTGCCAATAACGAGGAAAAGGCGTCTCCGTCGGTGTCCTCACTGCTGATACCAAAACGCTGCCGCTCTTCTTCTATGCGCTTTTGGATAACATCAATGCGCCGTTCAAGGTCCCGGATGCGCGGGTCGTTTTCACGTGTTGTGATGCGCAGGACGTCCAGTTCGATTAACGCTTCGGAAAGCTGCGTCTGCAAACTGGTCAAAAGCCCCATCTGTCCGGCGATGTCGGCGCTGGGGTCGACGATCTTGGTCTCGTTACGAAAGCGTGCCATGGCCTGCCGCGCCGTTTTCAGCAGGTCCAGAGAATTGTTCAACTCTTCCAGCGAATAGCGGGTAATGTCCTCGCGCGCGATGGCGGACAAACGGTTCACCAAATCCGAGCTTGCGACAAAGATGGCCCGAGAAATGGCCTGCGCGTCTTCGGCAGTGAAGGCATTTGCACGTATTTCGATCAGGCCGGTGCCCGAATCGTAGTCGGTTTTGACCATGCGCCCCCAATACTCGACAAGATCTTCGATCGTGCCATTGGGATCATAGGCAAAGAACGGGTCGGTTTCGGGTTTGCTGAAGATGCTGACAAGATCAAGCTCGGCGTCTATCAACTCGACGATCTGCTGACTGCCGATGAACTCGTAAAGCACATCCGAGTCCTTGGATGATCCCGAAGACAATGCCCTCAGCCCGCCCAGAAAATCGGCCTCGGACGAGGCCATCTCTTCGCTGCGGACGGAAAACCCGACGCGCGATGCGTATTGGTCGGTGGCAAACAGATAGAGATAGGCCGCCACGGCACTCAATGGCAGCAAAACCAGTAGCAGAAATCCGACAACCAGCCCTTTATGCCTTTTCTTGTACCGCATCGGGCCCGGAGAGCGGACCGTTTGCGGCGCGGGTGCCGCCTGCGCCGGTTTGGGTGGTTGTGGAGGGTGAGACTGATCCATGCCTGTCCTTATCATGCCCCGGCGCGGGACTGTGACCCCCGTTTTATGAAATGTCTTGGCAAACTGCAAAGCACTTGTGGCAGCGCGCGCGAGGGTCTGCACCAGCAGGGGTTGCCTTCGGACCGGACGTGGGGTGATGGTATGCGCGGGCCCGTCCCGTTCTTGAGGGTATGCACATCCGTCACATCGGCAGAGACAGAAATGGTTAAAGTTGTTCAGCACAGTCTCCCCTCCTATCTGGCCCAGATGGTGCGGTCGGTATCTGCGTTGGTGCTGCGAGAAATGTCCACGACCTATGGTCGGTCGCCCGGTGGCTACGTTTGGGCCGTGTTAGAGCCTGTTTTAGGCACCGCCCTCCTGACCTTTGTCTTTTCGCTGGCCTTTAGCAGCCCGCCTCTGGGCACAAGTTTCGCGTTGTTTTACGCCACCGGCCTTTTGCCCTTTTTGATGTACACGGACCTTGTCACCAAGGTCATGCAGTCAATTCAGTTTTCGCGGCAATTGCTGTTTTACCCGCGCGTGACCTTTCTGGACGCCATCGTGGCGCGCTTTGTACTGGCGCTGGTCACCAACATTTCGGTGATGGCGATTCTTTTTGTGGGGATCATTCAGTTGTTCGGGTTGAACCTGATCCTTGATCTGCCAGCCATCCTGTCCAGCGCGGCGATGGCGGCCAGCCTCGGGTTGGGGTTCGGAATTCTGAACTGCTTTCTCATGTCGTCTTTTCAGATCTGGATTCGGGTCTGGGCAATTCTCAACAGACCGATGTTTATTATCTCATGTATCTTCTTTCTTCCCGAAAACCTGCCCGAGACCTACCGCGACATTCTCTATTACAATCCGCTGGTGCACATCGTGGGCGAGATGCGGACCGGCTTCTATCCGGGATACGAGGGGTCTTATGTCTCGCATCTTTACGTCTACGGTTTCTCGGCAGTATGCGCCCTGCTGGGCATGGCGCTGCTGGTGAAATACAACCGCCACATCCTGAACAACTGATCCAGCACCGGCGCGCAGCGATCGGTGTTGTCGGTCACTGTCAAACCTCCTATACCGTTCAGGATTTTACTTTCAGGGCCTCTTGGACAGCGTGCGCAAATTCATTTCGCAAATCATCACAACGGGAATGTATCCCTTTGCGTTGCTCGTACTGACGATCAAGTCAGAACTGAACCGCTTTCGATCGCTGCAAAAGCCCGATCAGGTCAAGTGGAATGATCCTTATAGCGGGCAGCCCGTCTTTCTGTTTGCCGCCTTTCAAAAAGGCACTTTCCGGCCAGACACTATGCTGGCGCTTGATGCCGCGAAAGCTGCTGGTTTTTACGTTCTGGTGGTAAATACCGGCAAGCTGACCACACCCGATGCACTCAAGGGCAGTGTCGATGCATATGTCGAACGCTACAACTTCGGCCGCGATTTCGGGAGTTACAAAAGCGGGTTCCTGCACCTGTTCAAACAAAAAATTATCGACGACTGTCCGCGCCTTTTGATGATGAACGACAGTGTCTTTGTAACCCGTGACAGGATCGGCGCGTTTCTTGCAGATATGAAAGATACCGACCTGGAGGTTTTGGGCAGTACAGAGAATTACGAGATTGAGTACCACCTGGGATCATTCTGTATCTCCATGGCGGGCAATGTGTTGCGGCACCCCAAGTTCAAAACGTACTGGACAGCCTATCGCAACAGCGACATCCGCCCGACCGTCATCCGGCGCGGCGAGATGGGCCTTTCCAAGATGCTGAAAAAGGCCGTCACGAGCGAAGATCAGATCAAATCGCTGTATGATTCCTGGCGGTTTTACAATCTGTGCGAAGCTGACAACGCTTATCTGGACATGGCCGTTACGGCGGCGCGCGTGAGCGTTCTCACAGACTGGCCGCGTATTTCGCTGGGAGAGATCACGCAAGCTTACATCGAAACACGCATGCTGTCGGTGCTTGAGCGCGATGAATCGGCAATGGAGCTTAAAGTTGATACGACCGAACCGCTGGAGTCCGTATCCTTCCAGACGATCGACGACTGTCTGACGTATCTGCGCCGCGTCGCCCGTGACAAAAGCACCATTGATACCGATGGATTCCGGCGTTTTGCGCAAAGTGAAATTGTTAAAGTGTTCATGTCGGGCAGCCAGATCCACCAAAACCAGACCCTGCTGCTGAAACTTGGCTTGCCGATTGTCAAACTCGACGGGCTCTACCGCGGTATGTTCAACATCGAGGATATGACCAAAATCGCAGCAGAGCTGGAAGAGGTAGATGCAAAAGCGCTACTGCCCTTGTTGCTGACCCGCCCTTACGGCGGCAACACTCTCATGGGCTGGAAACGGTCCGCCTTTCTGCGCGGTCTAATCTGATCCGGCTTCTTTCTTTGTCACCAAGTCGTACAACCTCGCATCTTCCGCATTGGCCTCGGCCAGATAGGCCACCAGCGCCGGATGGTAAAAAATGCTGCGATCAAAATGATAGGTCGCCGCATTCTTGCGTGGCGGCGGTTCACACCGGTTGCCGTCGGTCAGGAAGTCTTTCAGGTTCTGCGGCGTGATAATCTGGTCATAGGCTGTAAGCGTGCGGCTATAGTCGGTGGCAGGTCCGACACCTTTTGATCCAATGATATACCGTGACTGGCAGTTCAGAAACATGTCTCCAAAGCGGCTCAGGTTTGCGATGATACTTTGCGGATCGCCATTGTCGGTGCTTGCAATGATCCGGTGCATTTCCTTGACGGGCTCGGGGTGGCCCTCAAAGAATTGAGGTGACCTGTGGCCGATTTCGATCAGCCAGTTGTAGTGAGAGGCCACATGCAACAACGGGTCGCGCATGGCGGCCAGATACCTGACGGGGCGGGTGCTCTTGGGCTCGACAAGAGCGCGAAACCGGTCAAACGGCAAATGCCCCGACAGCCACGGCACACTGTTGATCTTATCTGGTGTCAGCGTGTTCTTGCCAAGGTGGCCTTCGATATGGGTCAGCCCTTCGCCATACGTCGCCGCAAGCCGCGCGTTCATTGTTGACCCTGCCGTTTTGGGCACATGGATCAGCACAATCAGCTCTTGTTGTTGGGTCGTCATGGGGTATCCGATCGGGGGCGTTTGGGGTCCATCCCTGTCAAATGACACGACGTGAGGCAAGTCTTTGCCCCACGTCATGTCCCTTTCGTCGCGGTTTGTGGCCGCTTACAACCCGAAGAGGAAGTCGTCCGCGCCCAGATCGCCGAGTGCCGCGTTCTTGATGGTGATCACGTCGCCGTTCAGGGCGTCGATCTCCACGTCGTTGGCATTGGACAGCGACGTGTCCATGTGGTTGGCCACGAGATCGGCAAAGTCGACAATCGACGACACTGAAGTCAGGTCGATCTTTTCGGCGCTATCGAACTCGTTGAAGTCAAAGATCGTGTCCTGACCGAACCCGTCTTCGAAGACAAAGGTGTCGCTGCCCGCTTCGCC